>NZ_JAAMNS010000001.1:0-683454 GCF_011066175.1 Paenibacillus sp. EKM211P | reverse complement strand
GCATGTATTAGGCACGCCGCCAGCGTTCGTCCTGAGCCAGGATCAAACTCTCCATTAAAGACCAACCGAAGTTGGTTTATAGAAAGAGCGATTAGCTCATTTTTAATGCTAGCGATTCTTCTTTATAAAAGAAGTAATCTTTATTTCATCATCCATTTGTTCAGTTTTCAAAGAACTTGTCTGACCTCGTTTGTTTAACAAGTCAGGAATTACATCATATCATGTTAGTTGCTTTCTTGTCAAATCTTTTTTTTCGATTTTCTTTTTAGCAACTTTGCTTCAAGAAATATTATTCTCAAAGCAACGTCTAATAATATATCATGCCTGAAGTTATTTAGCAAGCACCTTTTTATACTCTTGTTCTTTACTATATAACAGATAATAAGGCAGCCACTCCGCTTTGGAACGGAATGACTGCCCTCATTGCAAAAACTATTATTCTTGTTCTAACAGTCTGATAAATTCATCCTCATCTTCTATGGTGTCGATTCCGAGCTGTTGTGCCTTAGCCAGCTTGCTCCCAGCCTTTTCACCAGCTATGACTAGATCCGTTTTTTTCGATACAGATCCGGCAACTTTGGCTCCCAGCGCCTCCAGCCTCGATGCAGCTTCATCACGCGTAAGCTGATGCAAGGTACCTGTAAGCACAACCGTTTTGCCACTGAAAAAGCTGTCTGTCTTTTTCGCCTGTGGAGCTTCGGGGGCCTGAGCTTTTACCCCTAGAGACAGCATCTTTTCAATCCCTGCTTGAGTAAATGGATCGGCAAAGAATGCAACAATGCTTTCAGCTACAATCCCACCTACATCTGGGAGTTCTATCAGTTCATCCACCGTAGCGGACATCGTCTTGTGCAAGTCACGATAGTGTTCAGCCAACATGCGTGTCGTCGCTTTACCGGTATTCGGTATGCCCAAAGCATAAAGGAAAGAAGCCAAGTCTCTCTCCTTACTCTTTTCGAGTGCCGCCAAGAGGTTATTGGCCTTTTTCTCACCAAACCGCTCCAGCTTCACAAAATCATCATATTGCAGTGTATACAGATCCGCTGGTTCACGAACTCCCAATTCATCATGCAGTTGAATAGCTGTTTTATCACTGAACGTCTCAATGTCCATAGCATCACGTGAAGCAAAATGAGAAATGCGGGCCACAATTTGGGGTTTACAACCTAGCTTATTGTCACAAAATAAATGAGCGCCTCGCTGCTGCAGCGGAAACCCACAAGCTGGACAATGATCTGGAACCACAATTTCCCCTCCATCGTTCTCAGATGTTACTTTTCCCAAAATCTCAGGAATAACATCGTTTGAGCGACGAATAAACACACGTGCCCCCAAAGCAAACTTCAGGTTTTTACGCTCGATGTCACCAGCATTGTTCAGCGTACAATTTTGTACAGTGACTCCCGCCAGCTCTACCGGTTCTACCCTAGCCAGTGGAGTGATCTTCCCGGTTCTTCCTACATTCCACTCGACCGAGTTAAGGACCGTAGTCGTTTCCTCTGCTTCGAACTTATAGGCCACCGCCCAGCGTGGGAATTTATCAGTATATCCGAGAACCTCACGTGTGCGCATATCTGTAATTTTCAATACTGCCCCATCAATAAGATAGTCCAATCCTGCACGGGATTCCTCAATCTCAATCAGTTGCTCCATTACATCATCAAAATTATCAAAGTAAGTCAGGTATGGGTTTACCTTGAAATGATTTTCACGCAGGAAGGTCATCATCTCCTGGTGGCTGTTAAACTGGATACCGTCTGCATATCCCACGTTGTAGAAAAATGCATTCAGTCGGCGTTCTGCTGTCACTTTGGGATTCAAGTTGCGCAAAGCACCAGCTGCGGCGTTGCGTGCATTTTTAAGTGGGTCCGCGGCAGTCTCATTATATTTGGACAGTACAGAAAGATTCATGATTCCTTCTCCCTGCACTTCAATTGTTCCATTTCGAAAAGGAATTGTAAGTGGAACGGATTTAATCGTCTTGACCTGTGCCAGTATCCCCTCACCTACCACACCATTACCACGTGTGGAAGCCTGCACCAGTTGTCCATCCGTGTATGTCAGGTTCAGCGTCAGTCCATCAAATTTTAGTTCTATCGCATAGCCGGGGGATGGCAAAGGTTGCTCTGGGTTCTTGGTATTATAATCATTGACTAGCTTCACGACACGCGCATTCCATGCACGCAGCTGCTCCATATTCTGAGCTTTATCAAGGCTCCATAATGGAGCGAGATGGCGATGCGGTGTGAAGCCCTTGAGGATCTCCCCGCCCACACGCTGTGTTGGCGAATCCGGCAGTACAAGACCGCTTGTCTGTTCAAGCGCTACCAGTTCGTCATAAAGCACATCATATTCTTTGTCGCTGATCTGGGGATCATCCAATGTATAGTAGTGATAGTTATATGTGTTCAGTTCAGCAACAAGCTGCTCCATCCTGTGCATTGGGTTCATGCAGGCGTATCCCTCCGGGAACTTCATTAGGGCAGAGGCCTTAGCCAAGCTGCCCTATGAGGTTCGAGATTTAATAATATTTAAGATTATTCTACTTTTGTAATCGGTGCAAAGCCAGCTAACAGTCGTTTAACCCCTACTGGAGCCGGGAAAGCAATCTGAAGCTCCATATCATTGCCCGTTCCTTTTACAGCTACAATGGTTCCAATTCCCCACTTGCCATGCTGTACCTTGTCTCCGGCAGCAAAAATGGATGCCCCCCCTGTCGCAACAGACGGAGTTGGTTTTGCAGGTGAGGAAGTGGTCACTGTTACGCGGGGCGACGCGGAAGCAGACGAGCCACTACGGCTCATCGTATCAAACGAGCGCTCTCCACCAAAGTTGCTGCCACTGCTTTTGCCCAGTCCGCGACCACCATAAGATCCGCCTACATTGCCTGAACGACGGTAACGATCACGCTTGATGACCGTATCCTCTTTTAACTCATCCGGAATCTCTTCGAGAAAGCGGGAAGGCGGGTTAGCTGTGGTACGTCCAAACAGAGTGCGCATCTGAGCGCATGTGAGGAACAACTGCTCCTCAGCACGGGTAATCCCGACATACGCCAATCTACGCTCTTCCTCCAGCTCTTCATTATCCAAAAAGGCCCTGCTGTGAGGGAATACCCCTTCCTCCATACCAACGATAAATACGATAGGAAACTCCAGTCCTTTGGCGCTATGCATGGTCATTAATACAACCGCATCACTCTGCTCCTCTTCATCGTCATTCATGGAATCAATATCGGCAATGAGAGCAAGATCGGTCAGGAAGGAGACAAGCGACTTGTCTTCCGTCCCTTTTTCAAATTCCATAGTTACCGACAGAAACTCATCAATATTCTCCAAACGCGAGCGTGACTCGAGAGTATTCTCATTTTGTAGTTCCAATCGATATTGGGTGGTTTCCAGCATTTTTTCGGTCAACTCAGTAACTGACAGGTAATCCACCATCCGACTTAAACCTTCAATCATATCGTAAAACTCTACAAGCGCATTGCGCGTGCGTCCAGCAAAGCCCAAATCATCAACCACTTGAAGCACACGGAAAATCGAAACCCCACGTTCCGCCGCGGCTGCCTGTAATTTGCCAACCGTTGTGTCGCCGATGCTTCGTTTGGGTACATTAATGATTCGGATCAGGCTGATATCGTCGTCAGGATTGGACAGTAGGCGAAGATACGCCAGCAAATCCTTAATCTCTTTACGATCATAGAACTTGATTCCGCCCACGATTTGGTAAGGGATATCCGATTTGATCAAAATTTCCTCGACCACCCGAGACTGGGCATTCGTACGGTACAAAATGGCATGATGGCTATAGGTTTTGCCCGCCTTAATATTCTTATGAATTTCTGAGGCGATAAAATAGCCTTCGTCATGCTCGGAGTCAGCACGATAAACCTTAATCTTGGCGCCGCCTTCTTTGTCGGTCCATAGTTTTTTTGGCTTGCGGCCTGTGTTTTGGCCAATGACTTCGTTAGCTGCATTAAGAATATTTGAAGTTGAGCGATAATTCTGCTCCAGCAAAATCGTGCGTGCTTCCGGGTAATCCTCTTCAAAGTTCAAAATGTTGCTAATATCCGCACCCCGCCACCGATAGATGGATTGGTCGCTGTCACCTACAACACATAGCCGATGATGCTTGTCAGCCAGCATTTTGCACAGCATATACTGCGCACGGTTCGTATCCTGATATTCATCAACATGAATGTATTGAAATTTCTTCTGGTAGAAATCAAGTACCTCGGGCACTTCTTTAAAGAGCTGAATCGTTGCCATAATCAAATCATCAAAATCAAGAGAGTTGTTGTTTCTGAGCCGTTGTTGGTACTTGGTATATACCTTCGCCACAATTCCTTCAAAATAATCGCCAATCTTGCGCTCATACATTTCAGGAGTGACCAGTTCATTTTTAGCCGTACTCATCATAGACTGAACCGCTTTGGGTTCAAACTTTTTGGTATCTATATTCAGGTCCTTCATACAACTTCGGATGACAGACAATTGATCCGTAGAATCCAAGATGCTGAAATTGGAGGTAAATCCGATCCGCTCGATATCCCGGCGTAAAATACGCACACACATGGAGTGAAAGGTGGATACCCACACATCTTTCCCCTGCGGACCAATCAGCTTGGATACGCGATCCTGCATTTCACGCGCGGCCTTGTTCGTAAAGGTAATCGCCAAAATCCCCCATGGAGCCGTCTTGCGGGTCGCAATGAGGTAAGCTATTCGGTGCGTGAGCACCCGTGTCTTACCACTGCCTGCGCCAGCCATAATTAGCAGAGGACCATCTACCGCCTCGACGGCCTGACGCTGAGGCTGATTAAGGCGAGCTACCGCCTCGTGTATATCTATTGATTGCATGCGTGCATGCTCCTTTCCCTAAGCTTTCATATATTCACGCTCTATACTTCCAATTTCACAGCTACCGTCTCCAACGCTTTCGACAAATCACGATAAATAATGTTTCCTACTACAATGGTGTCACAAACAGCTGCTGCTTGTAACGCGGTAGTTTTATCCACGATCCCTCCTCCGTATAAAACACGAGATCGCTCCGTACCGCGATGTATTTGTTGTACCAGTTCCATATCTCCAAAGACACCGCTATATTCCACATATACAATCGGTAGATGCATAAGCTTGTCAGCAATCTGTGCATATGAAGCGGCAGCAGAAGCACTCAGCGAAGTTTCCGCACCAGTAAGCTTAGCGACGGTGGAATCACCGTTCAAAACAATATATCCTTCCGTCACAAGCAAATCCCAAGGGATCATATAACCAAATTGCTCAATCGCACGTTGGTGCTGCCCCATAATCCAATTACTGTCAGCGGTATTCAGCACCATGGGAATCATATATAGATCAAACCCCGGCACCACAGCTTCCAGATCGGATACCTCAAGCACACACGGCACCTCATAACGCCGAACCCGCGACAGCAAATCCACCGTATTTTCATAGGTTACGCCTGATGAACCTCCCACCATAATAGCGTCTGTACCAGACATACACACGGCATCAAGCGCCTCATCATTCAGTTCCTTGTCAGGATCAAGCTTAAATACATGCCTCCATGATTGAATTGAATCTGCCAACACACATTCCTCCAGCATCCATTGCTTTTGTCATCATCCAGACGAGCCGAATTCCAATATCCAAAAGCGTTCTATGCTAAGTCTATGACAGTGCTTAAAAGGTGTCAATGTTCGTATCAAATGGGAACACCGAGTTCAGACAGCTCATGGTCTCAGCGCATACAACCAACTGCGTCTACGAAGTTCTTTTTCCGTTAAAACGTCAGTATAAAAACCTCTTACACCCATCTGTTCGTACTCAGTGGCGTCCTTCAACTCGTTAATCGTATTTACGTAGCACACTGCCCCTGCCTGACGCAAACTTTCCACTAAGGCACCACTCACGCGATTTTCTGGTAAAGTTACTGCTGTTATATCATGCTGTTGGACAAATTGAATGATCTGGTCATCCGTGTCTTCTGTAGCATATAGCGTATAAATGATGGATGTATAAGGATAGATACTCCGCAACGTTTGCAACATTTCTTCATTATAAATTTGAGGGACAATACGAGACAGAAGTTCGGGATTTTTCTCCTGAGCCTGATGGGTCAGTTGTGCAAATAACTGTTTGATTTGGGCAGGGTCCTGCTCTTTCGTATCGGTCACAATATAGGCATCCGGGTAGTTTTCCAATAAATCCAATACATCCTTCCAATCAAGTGGAGTATAAGAACCGTGTATGGGGGTGTTTTTAAACTGATGATAGCTCCAAGGCTTTCCGCCCTGCTCTGTAGCAACTGCGTATTCCTGTTGCATTTGTTTGGTAAAGGATTCTGTCCATTCATGGCGCGCCACCAAATGTCCATCCGAAGTAAACATCAGGTCGACCTCGAATACACGGCTACCTTTTTTGTAATTTTCCACAAACGCTTCACGCGCATTGGTATAGGCCAAACCATCAACGGCTCCCATGGCATGCGAAATCACACGGTGTGTGGTAAAGCCAGTATGTTCTTCAGTAGATTGTCCTTTGTAAGCCAGTAAAAATGTACCGATTATCATTAAAAGAATAACTGCAGCAATCACTCGTTTCATAGGGTGTCACATCCTTTTCGTACAGGTCAATACCCTACATACACCTACTCAAAACAGCCCTATATCAGTTGAACTAAAAAATCAGCTATATAGACACAAAAACACCCTCCGGCTAAGCCGAAGGGTGACTCTGGATTAATATGCGTTTTTGAAACCATTGCGAATCGTGCGAAAAATAATTTTAATATCGAATAAGAGCGACCAGTTCTCAATATAGAAGATGTCATGCTTAATCCGTTCCTCAATAGATGTATCTCCGCGCAAACCGTTACTCTGTGCCCAGCCTGTAATTCCAGGACGAACATGATGCTTCACCATGTATTTTGGAATTTCCTCACGGAACTGATCCACATAATAGGGCCGTTCCGGACGTGGGCCAACGACGCTCATATCACCCAACAGTACGTTGAAAAACTGTGGCAGCTCGTCGAGGCTTGTTTTACGAATAAACGTACCAAAACGTGTGCGTCTTGGGTCATTAGCAGTCGTCCAGCCCGTATCTTCAGTTCCAGGCGGCAGTACCTTCATGGAGCGAAATTTGTACATCCGGAAGGTGCGACGGTTCAAGCCTACTCGCTCCTGCTTAAAAATAATGGGGCCTCTCGACGTGACCTTCACACCAATCGCCACAGCCAGCATAATCGGAGAGGTCAGAATAATCGCAAATAAAGAAAATAAAATATCGAACAGACGCTTAAACAATCGATTCCCTGCTACATCCAGTGGAATATCCCGTACATTAATCATCGGCATACCTGCAAAGTTGTCAAAGTAAGGTCGTGCCGGCAAATAATCAAAGAAATCGGGAATAATAAGCGTGCGCACTCCAGCCTTTTCACACATGTTGATAATCTTGGGATACTTATCATGAGCATCCAGCGGCAGCGCCAGAATGACCTCATCAATCATCAGGCGCGACAGCGTTGCCTCCAACTGATCTAATCCTCCAAGAATCGGGCGAAAATGTGCCTCTTCCTCTTCACTCCAATGCCGTTTATCATCTAGAAATCCCACTACTTCATAGCCTAAATCAGGATACTGTCCAAGATTATGATAAAATCGTTGGCCCAAAGAACCCGCTCCAAGAATGAGCATGAATTGCTTATTGTATCCTTTTTGACGGAGGACTTTAAGAACTTGCTTCAAAAAATATCGATAAAACAAAATAATCAGTACATTACCAATCATATAGATCGCCAGATAAGACCGCGAAATGTCGATTTGCTTTACGAAGAACATCACACTCAACAGCACAAACAGGCCAACAATATGAATCTGTGTGACGCGAAACACATCATCTGCAAACCTCTTTTTGCGTTTTGGTGAATAGAGCGAGAATAACATTCCCAGCACTACGGCAATCAGACCGTATATTAAGCTCCACCCTCCATATACTTGAATAGGAAGTGGCTCTTTATAAGTGATCCATTCACTTTCAAATTTGAAAAACCAAGCGATCAGAAAGGATAACTGAATGACCGCGAAATCCGCCACAATATATAATTGGGTTAAAAAACGCTGATTTCTGCGTATCATGCTTTCACCTCAGTACGAGATTGTTCTCCGCCGTCCGGCTTAACCGGTGCAGACAACTTATTTTTAAGAAAAGCCATTCCAAACTTCACCGTAATTCCCGCATATACAGCCATGTTGGTGAACCAGCTGTACTGCTGCTTATAATGCTTACGATGAAATACCCACATAGCTCTATGAAACTCATAAATAATTTTCAAAGGGCGACGGCGAGCGCTACCGCCTTTGATATGAATAATATATGTGCGTGGGTAGTAGTAAATGCCCCAACCGGCTTGTTTAATCCGATAACACCAGTCTATATCCTCACCATACATAAAAAAGGTTTCGTCCAATCCGCCGACCTGGTCAATCGTCTCCCGACGCACCAGCATAAAAGCCCCAACCAGTACATCCACAGGATACTCATCATCCGGGCTTAGATGCCCAAGCTGATATTGGTTGTACTTCGGGTTATCCGGGTAACGCTTCGACCAGCCGAAAGCATAGTAAAAAGACGCCGACGGCGTTGGAAACCCTCGCTTACAAGCCTTGTCTAGCGAGCCATCCGGCAGAATGACCTTACAGCCCGATGCCCCCATCTCCGGGTGTGTATCCATAAACTGAATCATTGTATCCAGCGTATCCGGCTGCACCAACGTATCGGAGTTCAATAGCAATACATAACGCCCGCTAGCTACTTCCATCCCCTGATTGTTCGCCTTGGCAAACCCTGTATTATCCTTATTAGCTATCAATGTAATATCCGGGTACGCAGCACGAATAGCCTCAACAGACCCGTCACTGGAGTGATTATCGATAACAATCACTTCATATCGATACTGCGTCTTTGACGCATACACTGACTGCAAACAATCCAGCGTCAATCGACACGTATTATAGTTGACGACCAGTATGCTTACATCCATATTTAAAACGCTCCTGACAAATTCAGTAATCTATTCTACTATCGCCTATTATAGCATACCGTGCAGGCCACGGGGCGCAAAAAAGCACATAACTTGTAACCTTGCATAGTTAGTAGAATTTCACAAAATTCGATTCCAGTCGCTCCAAAGTGCAAATATAGACAAACGAAACCATTTCGATCTATATATTGTTCATCGGAAGTCGTTTATTAGATTTTTGTAAAATCCTCGGTTGAGGTCTAAATTTCATCGTGGTAAGATATACATGGAAAAAGGGCTGGTGCCAGCCAGCCCCGCGCAACCAACGCTCCAAGAGCGGACGGTTTTAGAACAATCAGGCCGAAAATAGACCCTTCCTTGCGGGGGCGGTCTATTTTCGTTTGTTAAACTCTAACAGTGTGACGATTAACGCCCCGAACGTCAGCATTAAACTGAGCGCCTCAAACACTGTCACAGGCTTCACCCCCCTCCTCGGGAGAGTTAGCCGACCGCCCTTGCCAGCTCTATCGGTTGCACGTTTCAATTATACTATATATTTCCAAAAAGGAACACGCATTCGATGGTATTTTATCTAGCATTCATTTGCACCTTTGATTATTTGACGCTCCTATATGGAAAAAAGTTTCAATATTTTCCTTTCCATCTTCTATAATTTCCCCAATATAAAAACTAACTTATAAATCCAGTTGTCCAACCGTGACTGCCTATAGAATGGAGACTGCCCAATATATCTCATACGAGAAAGCACACCCTTTTGGTAGCTATCCAGGAATTGATCCACATCTCTGTACAATTGAGAAGGCATGTCTTGTCCATATAGTTGAACAAATTGCCGGGCTTGCTTACTTAAAATATAGCGATTTTTTCCTTTCACAAATCTACTTAGTCTCTTCCTCCACTTGCCGATCCAGCCATCCGTTGACCCTCCGAGCACATTGTTTTGATGCTGCCGATACCAAATGGACGGCTCAGGATCAAAAACGACCTCACCAAAAGCGGCGGTACATAAGTAAATCCACCAGTCATGCATGATAATGTTATCCAAAGTATCTGGCATTCTCGTTTTCACGAACTGAAGTGTTTGTTTATTGATTACCATGGTACAACCTACACATACATTCTCGATGAGAGCATTATATAAGGATAAAGGTCTGGGAATATCGGCTGGCCATACCTTGAGGGGTTCCAAGTTTTGAGAGACCATTTGGGTAGCAGAACAGTACATCAGCGGGCGGCTCTCATCCTTTTCCCTGAGCTGAGCTACAGCCCGAGCAAGCTTGTTCGGCATCCACACATCATCCTGATCACAAAAAGCATAATAGTCGAATGTCTCGGAAGATCTTTGAATCAGATCAAAAAAACTCGCAATGACACCTACATTACTCTCTGGGCATAACCTAATCTGTTTGGGATAACGTTGCTCCAATGTAATCAACTTGGCTACCGTATCATCTGTTGAGCCATCATCACGGATTAGAATCTGTACTTCTACGTCTTTTTGATTGATGAGACTTTCTACCTGCTCATCTAAGTAAGCTGATCCATTATATGTAGACAATAAAACTTGTACGTTAGGTCTGTTCAGAATAATGCCCTCCTTCTTTGAAAATATGGGCTACGGGGACATGTACATTCCACCTGCCTATACATTATAATGCTCATCACCCTTAATCAACATAGTCTTAAATATAATAAAATCTCCCAATTCTGAAATGATGGGAGATTTTTGATAGCTATGATACAGTTTTAATTATTCAGATTTATCAAAATACTCCTGCAAAAAGTCACGCAATCCCTTGCGCCAATCCTGTAAATCGTGGAATCCGTTGATCCGGATAGCAATATGCTCCATCACGGAATTACGTGGCCGCGCTGCGGGTCTGGGAAACTGCTCTGTGCTGCATGGCTCTAATTTTGCAGTGATTTTCACAGCATATAGCTCTGCGGAATCCTGCAAAATAGCTTGTGTGAACTCGTACCAGGTGCAATAACCGCTATTGGATGCATGATATACGCCATACTTCTCCGTTTGAATCAATTCCGCCAAAAAATGTGCCAAATCCACCGTATAGGTAGGTGAACCCTTCTGATCATTCACCACCTGAAGCTGCGGCTTCTCTTGTCCAAGCTTCAACATGGTTTTAACGAAATTGTTCCCGTACAGCCCATACACCCATGACGTACGAACAATAAAGTACCTAGAGCAAAGTGTCTCGGTTAGCACCTCTCCCGCCCGTTTGGACTTCCCATAGATACTCTGTGGATTCGTATGATCATATTCGTGATAGGGCTGCTCAGCGGTTCCATCAAATACATAATCTGTACTGATATACACCAGTTTAGCTCCTACTTTTTCCGCAGCCAATACCATATTACGTGTTCCAGCAGCATTTACTTGATAAGCTCTATCCATATCAGTCTCCGCCGCATCAACCGCTGTATACGCTGCACAGTGGATTACAGCTTCAGGCTGATATTGTCCTACTATGTTCATCGCCTGATCCAAATTTGTAATATCCAGTTGTTCCCGATCGTAGCCAAGAACATTATGTCCTTGCTCTTGGAAGACTTTTACCACATCCTTGCCAAGTTGACCGGATGCTCCAGTAACCAATATTCTCATTTTACACATCCCCTAAGCGGGAACCATACTGCTTGGCATAATATTGCTGATATTCGCCAGATTGAATGCGAGTCCACCATTCCTCATTGTCCAAGTACCAGCGAATCGTTTCTTTAATGCCGGTCTCAAAAGAGTGCTTGGGCTTCCAACCCAGCTCGTTCATGGTTTTGCTCGGGTCAATACCGTAACGGCGGTCGTGACCCGGACGATCCTGCACATACGAAATTAGAGATTCTGGCTTGCCCAGCTCCTCCAATACCGTTTTAACGATATGCACATTCGTTCGCTCGTTATTTCCCCCGATATTGTACACTTCACCCAGCTTGCCCTGATGAATGACCAGATCAATTGCGTTGCAGTGATCCTCTACATACAACCAATCGCGAATGTTCAAGCCATCCCCATACACAGGTAGCTGTTGATCGCTCAACGCACGTGAGATCATTAACGGAATCAGTTTTTCTGGGAATTGATATGGGCCGTAGTTATTAGAACAACGTGTGATATTCACTGGCAAACCGAAGGTTTCATGATATGCACGAACTAACAGATCACCGCCTGCCTTGGAAGCAGAATAGGGACTATTAGGCTGCAATGGAGTTTCCTCTGTGAACAATCCGGTTTCACCCAGTGAACCGTATACTTCATCTGTCGATACCTGTACAAATTTGGTCACATTATATTTTTTGGCGGCATCCAGTAACACCTGTGTCCCCAATACGTTTGTTTTCACAAACACTTCCGGCTCCAAAATACTCCGATCCACATGCGACTCTGCCGCAAAATTCACCACCACATCAATTCCCTGCTGCATCAGTTGGTCCATCACTTGTGCATCAGTAATATCTGCTTTCACAAAGGTATGTTTGGGATGATCTTCGATGGATTTCAAATTTTCCAAGTTACCTGCATAGGTGAGGGTATCCACATTCACGATTTCATAATCTGGATGCTGCTTTAACATATACAATACAAAGTTACTGCCAATAAATCCGGCACCGCCGGTGACGAGAAGTTTCATACAAGCCTCCTGTACTGAGCAATGTAATAATAGACTTCTGAACCATTTTATTAGCTCAAAAGCATACAAAACATTAATTTTCGTATTAATTTCTAATCAAAATTGATTTCCGCATCTTTCAGTAATGGCTGCTGTTTATCCTTCTCTGAAAGTATCGCCTTAGAGGTAGGCCAATCAATACTCAATGCGGGGTCATTCCACAGTATCCCTCTGTCGTGTAAAGGAGAGTAATATTCATCAACCTTATACAACACCTGCGTATTTGGAACAAGCGTACAAAAACCATGAGCAAACCCCTTTGGCACCAGCAACTGGCGATGATTATACTCACTTAGAATGACACTCATCCATTGTCCAAACGTAGGAGAGCTTTTTCGAATGTCCAGAATCACATCATAGATAGCACCTGTGATTACCCTGATAAGTTTAGTTTGTGCCTTCGGATTTAATTGGTAATGCAACCCACGTATAACTCCTGCATCAGCAGAAAGTGATTGGTTATCTTGTATAAACGTATGAGTAATCCCCTTACCTTGCATTACCTGTTGATTATAACTTTCCATAAAAAAACCACGTTGATCACCATGAACAATTGGTTCTATTACACTAGCGTCTGCCAATCTTAAAGGTATCACCTTCATAATATACCTTCTTTCCTCAATGCTTTAAAACTTCCCCTTACAACTTTAATTTACCAAATTCCTCACCAAATATAATGTTTTGCGTGAGTTCATTTGCTCTTGCAAGCGAAGTATGCGTTCCTGCGTCCGTCCACCAACCTTGAAGAATATCATAGGTCAATGTTCCGTTAGCAATATATGCATTATTTACGTCCGTTATTTCTAATTCTCCACGTGTCGAAGGTTTAAGTGTTTTAACAATATCAAACACTCCGTGGTCAAACATGTAAATACCCGTAACTGCATAATCGCTTTTAGGTACCTGGGGCTTTTCTTCTATAGATAAAATACGTTGATTTTGAATTTCTGCTACACCAAATCGCTGCGGGTCATGGACCTTTTGCAATAATAATTTAGCACCAACATTCTGTTTACGAAAATTTTGTACAAAAGGAGAGATATCATCCTCAAATACATTGTCCCCTAAAATGACAACCATCTGATCCGTACCAACAAATTGTTTTGCCAAGTATAACGCTTGGGCAATACCACCGGCTTCGTCTTGCACCTTATATGTAAAGGTTACGCCCATATCGCGACCGCTCCCAAGCAAACTTACAACATCCCCCATATGTTCTTTACCTGTTACAATAAGAATGTCTGTAATATCGGCTTTTTTCAGCTTATATATGGAGTGAAAGACCATAGGGTACTTACCGACAGGAAGCAGGTGCTTATTAGTCACTTTGGTTAAAGGAAAAAGACGAGAACCAGTCCCGCCCGCTAGAATTATGCCTTTCATATGTCGACTCCTTAATTATTAATTTAAAAATAAGAATAAATTTTTCACCTAGCGTTATAACGCACTCTTTTTAGTTTGTCTTTAGTAGGTAGCAAAAAATCACTCCAAATATTTAGAGTTAATAAGAGTGGAGACTTCAGAGTTCAAAAAATCACTTTACCTAAATAAAGTGATCCAATTTGCACTTTTATTTAGAGTGTTACACCAACAATTTCCTTCAGGCTATGAAAATAGCTCATAGTTTTTCAGGACACTTTTTTCTTTCATTAACATAAGCAAAAGTCCAATACTTGTTTAATATGAAATTAAAAATAGGGACGATAATCAATGCAAAAAATTGTCCTAAAAGATAAGAAAAGTGAAAAGCATAAACGATAACATACATAATTGATAGGTTAAGAACCAAACCAGTTAGAGATACTAAAGTGTATTTAACTAAAATTTTAACCCCCTTCCCTGAAGTACTAAATGTCCACTGACGATTTATAAAATATGAAATCACCAGTGAAAATATAAATCCGATAAATGAAGAAAATATTGGTTCGAAGTTCAGCTTTTCAACTAACAATATTATAGTTGAAGTATGAATAAGGGTCCCCAAAGCACCTACAAACCCATATTTCAAAAATTGTAATAGGTTATTTCTCATGGGAACTCCCTTTTAGGTTTAAGTGTTTTCCCTTAAGTAGATCCACTTCTTTTTTCAATAATCCTATCTCTTGCGAGAGAACTTTAATTTTATTTGAATCCCTTGACAAGGCAACTGTAAGACTATATAAAATAACAAAAATTGAAATTATAGCAACTAAAAACAAGGCATTAACTGGCATCTCAATATAAAAAATACGCGATATAAAAATCAAGACATTTGGAAATAATGTAAGAACAATACCTATTAAATTAATCAATATCCATAATAATGCATATTTCAAGTCTAATTTATAACTTTTGATTTTTCTTATCAATAACATCAATAGTATTGAACATACAAAAAACAAAATAACTTGAAGTTGAAAATGAATCATTGCAATACCTCATAGCTCTTTTTCTCTCTCAACAAATCAATTAAAATCGCTAAAGACACCTTAATCATGTAATATAGCGACTTAACAGATTTTATAGAGGATTCACCTGCCTGTCTTTCCATCATTGTTACTGGTATTTCCATAACTTTATGATTAGTTCTAATTAAATGTACGATTGACTCTGGCTCCGGGTAATCACTTGGATAATATACATTCGCAAATACAGAAATTGATTTACGACCACATGCTCTAAATCCTGAAGTTGGATCAGTTATCTTCACTCTAGTAAAAACATATATTAAATCACTAAAATATTTTATACCAATCCTTCTTATACGCGTTGATTGAAAACCCACTTTTTCGATATATCTCGAACCTATAACCATGTCCGCCTTATTATTTAAAATTGGAGTTATTATATTTTCGATTTGTCCAGGGTCATGCTGCCCATCTCCATCAACCTGAATGGCAATGTCATAATTCTTGTCATAGGCATATTTATACCCAGTTTGCACAGCTCCTCCAATACCTAAATTACAAGGAAGATCAATAACATTTATACCATTTTCCTTGCAAACTAAAGATGTATTGTCAGTAGAGCAGTCATTTATAACTATAATATCGTACTTATTTTTCTTGAATTTATTAATTAACTCTTTAATATTTTGCTCCTCATTATACGCTGGAATTATAACTAAAATTCTCACTTTCTTAAGCACCTTCTTTCCCATACTGTCTTTTCTCATTTATATTACTAAAACACAGAGGTATAATTATAAAAGTACATAAAATGGACGGATACAGATATCTAATTTGCTGTGCTGGAATTGCTGCGAATAATCCTATAACATTAAGCATAACAGGTGAAAAAATAATTAAGCTTCTCAAATTATTGCGAAAAACAAATATTAATCCAAATAACATTGAAATAAAAATATAAAGTGCTGGCCTCCAAAGCACCCAAACTAAATCACTTTCTTGGGTTCTATCAAGAAAAGCTTGAATTCGAACTAATGAATCAGGGATGAGAGACTCAGTTTTCAATTTGTACTTATCTAAATATTCACGACCTGTATGAACAATCCCCCTTTCAGTAAACAGAGTACTAGAATTACTCGGTTGAGATATCCTCCAAACTACAGAGGTTTGCTGTAACCAGCTTTTAATAGCAATTTTAGGTTCTTTTGCAATGAGTTCAAACCAAACTTTCATAAACTGAACTTTGTATTTCCGATCATTAAAAATCAACATATCAAAATTAGAATTAAAGATGATAGGATCTACAACGTAGGGATTATATTCAGATATCCATATTTTAGGATCCATAGCTTTTTTAATAACTTGATTTTGTTCCTCGTCTAATTTCACACCTGATGAAAGAATAGATGCCACCTGTTGAATTGGTATATTAAATGTTAGTATACTTGGACTCGGGACAATATCCAATACTTTTACTAACACACTCTTTATACCAAAAAAAAGCACGAGGACTGTTATACCTATTAGCGCTATCTTTTTCCACTTAGATTTATAAAATACAAGCAATAAGAACTGTGTTCCAATTACTGATATAATTCCATTATGTCTGAACATCAATACTAAAAAAAATGATAGAGCAAGAAGAAATAAATTTTTCTTAGATTTAAACCATTGCTCTTTCCCTGCATACAAATTAATTAAAACAATAGTAAGCAAAAATAAAGATATACTATAGGTCACATCTTTCCATATACTTATTATCATCATTGAATTTACTGGTATCAATGAAAATAAAATAGACATCCCCCAAAGAATTTTTCTATTCACTTCAAATTTTAATAGAGAACGAAACGCATATAGTAAAGCACTAAGAAGAAACATCATTTGAGCTAAAACTATAGCTGCTGGTGAATACCAAATCTTAGTAATAAGCAATTTAAACAATGTATCATAAATTGGATGCGCATCCCCAAATTCAAATGTTGATAATTGTCTCCACTGGTCTAAGGAATCACCACTCATTAATCCAGGATAATAGGATAGAAAATATATACTCCATGAAATTATTATCGGCACTAAGAATACTGCACTATCCCCTTTACCAATAGACAATGATTTAGGAGTTCTTTGAATAGTGATTCTAGTTAAAAAGATAAAAATAGTAAAGGATAATAAGATCAAATCGGCTAAAAACACTAGACATTTCTCAAAAATTGAGGCTCCCTTTAAATTGTCTAAATGAATTTCTTTTGTGCTATCCTCATTAGTACCATAAAGGTCATAGTCGTTTTCTTCACCATCAATAACTAAACGAACTTTACCAGAATAGGGATGGTTACTAAGTTTCAGGCTTATATTACTTTTCACCTTACCTTCCCAATTTATCAAGACATTATCACCGTGTGTATAAACAGGAACCCCATTAATCAGTTCCCAATCACCTATCAAATTCATTTCATTTAATGGTAAAATTCTATTATCAATTTTAATCTCTTTAACCCAAACCTCGATACCTAATGATTGATTATTTTTCTCTCCAAGCGGTTGAACTTTTAAAGTATGATAATTATCAACGTTAAATGGTATCATCAGAAGGATTGAAAATGAAAAAGTAATACTTACAATTAAATTTCGTCTTTTGCTCGCATGTAAATGTTTCGAATCAAAGAATTGTTTAAATAAATTCCTAAGTGCATATCCTATTGTAATTGTTGTAAGCAAAATAAAAAAAACAAAAATCACACGTCTGTTTGTTATACTTGGAATAAAATGATAGACAAAAGCCAGACTTATACAGAAAGAAAACACATAACTTAATGCTCTGGTTATAATAGAGTTATTCATTAGCAACCTCATTCTAATTCTTCTAAAAATAGTTTAAAACAAATAATCACGGAGACAATTCATTAACCAAAATTGATATCATTTAATTATTTTTCTAATTATCAATTTGTATTTTATTTTTCTAAAAAAGCCAAAGACTTCAGGAAAATGTCTGCGTAAAAAAGATTTTGTATTCTCATATATTTTTTGTGTAGCAGTTTGTTTAGTAATCGCATTTTTATTATCCTCCGCTATCACATACCATTGAAAATAAAATTTACTTTTCTTTTCTATGATATCTTTCGAGTTGTGAACAAAAAGACTATTATCCTCACAAATTGATTTTACAGCTTTATAGAATTGTTCAGATGATTC
The DNA here is from genome assembly GCF_011066175.1 of Paenibacillus sp. EKM211P. Lineage (NCBI taxonomy): Bacteria > Bacillati > Bacillota > Bacilli > Caryophanales > Paenibacillaceae > Paenibacillus > Paenibacillus sp. EKM211P. The sequence continues at coordinate 665,132 of NZ_JAAMNS010000001.1, read as the reverse complement.
GTCCCAACCTGGCCAATTGTTAGCAGTATCTATAGCTTTATCCTTCAAATCTCTTAATAAAGTAGGAGAATGCTTTAAGCTATTTATAAAATTCAAAACAGCTTTGTCATCATCTTTTGCAGCGACCAAAGCATTCTGATCTGAAACAATATATTCATCATGGCCTGTAACATTATATGTTATCGAGGTACCACCACAATGGAACATCTCGAGAGGAGGACCAAACATTCCTTCCACATAACTAAGTTTGATAATAACATCACAAGATCTGTAAATTTGAGCTGTTTCAAAAATAGGAACTTGGGAGAATACTTTGTCTACTCCAGGGTAAGAACTTATCGGACTTGAAGTTAATAACCAAACTTCATCAGCGTCAGATTGTTTGCAGATTTCTATCGTTTTTGGAACATTCTTGAAAGACACGTCTATTGGCCCTTCTACTAAAACCCTAAGTTTCCCCTCTTCTCTTGCCTGATGTCTAACACCTTCAATCGAATAAATATCTTTTCTAATACCATTGGGCACTAATTTTGCGTCTTTATTAAAGTGTTCATTTAAATGCTTTTGTATCCATTTTGCTTCGGTAATTATGTGCAAGGGAAGCTGATAGGTAGAGTCTACCAAGTGCCGTAGTGATCTCTCATTCTCATCATAAAATCTTGATTCAATAGACTGAACAAAATAAGCATATGTTTCTGCGGTCACTCGATATAGTTCGTAAACAGTTCTCCACCAAGTTGCAATACATACATCAAATTTATCATTTTCGACTTCTTTGTATGTTTTCCAAATTAAAGACCTAGCTTCAGGATGCCAATGTAATCTCTCCATATTAACTTCTTCTTCAGTAATAATTGTTACAAGTACACCTTTTTTGGTTGCTCTTATTGCATGTTCAAAAATTACATACGAACCTCCACTAATATCAGGAGATCCTAATAAGAAAGCCCATTTCATTTTCTTCTTCCCCTAATCATGTTTTGATTTTGATAACTTTTCTATAACCTCATCTCTTTCATCAATCATTTGTGTCATACTTTTAATTGCAGCGTCTCGATCATCTATCATTTGTGTCATTTTTTTCATTGCTTCATCTCGATCATCTATCATTTGCGTCAGGTCTAAAATGGTCCTGTCTTTTTCATCTAATGACCTTTTAAGCTCTTCCGCAAGCTGCTTATCGTTTGCGGAAACGACCGTGCCAATTTGATGATTACTCCCACTTTTAAAACTTTTATTATATTTGTAACGTCCATAAATAGGCACTAAATAGCCAAGTCCATGACTACTAAGTGTTATTGGTCCCCAAAAGCCCTTTTCAAGAATAGCTCTCGGGTTTCGTGTCAATATAAAAGTATTTTTAATCGTTTTGATTAAGTCAAACTTATTTTTTGTACTAAAAGTAGAATACTTGAATACCCCAAAATTCTCATAATGATACAGACCATTAAAGAAATTTATCTCCGCTTTTGTTGGAAATAAGACCATTCTAGAATGAATTTTAGCAATTTGTTCAGTGTAATATTCAAGTTTTACACTTCTATTGCAGAAAAGATTACACAATCTCTCAAAAAAATCATATATTTGGCTCTGTAATGGGCTTATTACCTCATCGAATAATTTCTTTTCCATATCTGTTTGGACGGTTTCGACTTCAATTCTATGATTATAATCATCACGAATATATTTATTAGCACTTCCATGAGAAGCACCCAACACTATTTCGTATAATGCTCTGTTTTCATTGTATACATTAAAATAAGGAGTTCTATAAGGAACAGAAGAGAATAGGAGTCCCTGCTTTTTATTATTTTCACGAGTATCCCCTGAGGCAATTAACCCTAAATAGTATCCATGTACTGATACGTTTTCGTTGTATATTCTATATATATTATCTTGTATAGTGCCCTTCCAACCCACATCAACTAAATGAAAACCCTGTTTTTTTATATTGACAGGGAAATTCTCTATATAACTGTAAAAATTATCTCGTTGCTGAAGCCTTGATTCTTCATATTTTTCAATAAACGTCGAATCATTTCTTAAATCCATAAAAATCTTACTACTAGGAAAATTTTCAATTTTCAACTTGGCATCTATATTAAGTTTATGAGAAATTTCCTCTATTACTTTTTCCTCAAAACTTAAACTTGACAAAAAATCGTATAACGAAATATGAATATATTGTCTAAACAAAATCTCAAACTTTTCACTGTCAACAGGTAGTAAGCTCGGTAAAAATGTAGATTTTCTAGACACTTTCAAGTAATGAGGCTTTACATAAAAAGCATCTTTGTATCCCTCTTTTTCCTGATATAGGTTAAATAACTTTAACAGGAATTCTCCTTCTCTTGACAAAAAGAATACATTTTTCACGCCATTTTTTATTAAAGACTTGTGAAGCATAACAATATAAAAAAACAAAGAACAGGATATTTCTAAAAATCTCCCCACATGCGACATATCCCTTGCCATCGCGGTTAACTCATTCGCATAATGAGTCTCGCTTTCAACCCGCTTACGAAATTCACTGTAAAAAGCATGCTGTTGTTTCCTATCTATATAATAAGCATCAATACCCTGAGAAAGCGGCACTTTGTAATCTGAGTGTTCATTATCGCCTACCATAATGATGTCTGAGGGATTAAAGTTATTATCACCAATTATTTTTGTGAATAGTTTACCGCTTTTCTTAGTCAGCAAATACTCACTGGATACATAAATCTCATTAATATACTGAAGAATTCCATGTTTAGCAAATAACTCAGCTATTAACTTTTGCGAGAGATAAAAATCCGAAACACAATAAATTTTAATATTGTGCTTAAGTAACTGAGCTACTACTTCGAGCCATTTAGGATCAATGTACTGAACTGCCATTTCTGTTTCAATTTCAATTTTTTCACATATAGAAATAAATGTATCCTTATCGATATCATTATTCAAAAGTCCTTTATTAATCAGAACTACATACATCGAGGATAGCAAATTGGAGTAGTTAAATTCCATGTCAAAACCTGAATTCGCATTATTTTTACACATTTCGGCTTCCATATTATTTCTCAATCTATATAATTCTTCATAATCAATTGAATCTCCAAAATAAATACTAACTCGTTTAGCCCATATTTTCTTCACATATTCTGGTTCTACATGACGGAGAATTATTGTATCAAACACATCAAAGAAAGCTACTTTTTTATTTTTTTCCAGTACCGTATGAATTAAATTTTCCATGTAGGCTCCTTAATCCGCTTTGTTTCTGAAATTGAAAATTATTTTCTTACTTTCGTAATAGTTAACTTTAGTTTCTAAGAGCTCTATTCTCTTACACAAGTCCACAATATCCGCCCTTAAGTTTTGAATTTCATTTTGGTACTGATTACATAACTGATCTCTTTCCTCAATCATCTTTTCCATATTACGTATTAATTGATCACGTTCCTTCACCAAACCTTCAGTCGCTTCCAAGGCAACATCCCGTTCATAAATCAAACTCTCATTCTTCTTTATGACTTCATCACGTTCTGATATCATCATTTCGTTACTTCTAATCGTTTTATCACGCTCTGATATCATCATCCCATTGCTTTTTATTGCCTCATCTCTTTCAGCAATCATCCGTGAGTTGTCGTTTATTATTTTATCACGTTCTTCAACCATCAAAGAGAGATCATTTGTTTTTATTTGCTCAAATGAATATAGAGCCTTATAAGTATACAGATTTATCTTGTCCTCAATATTTTGATCAAGTAGTAAATTATATACTTTATCTCCCTTAGGAAATAGAATCCCCAACCCCCAACTGTGTTTAAACTCCAAGTAAGAATATTTTTGCTTTACTTCACTCCAGAAAACATTTGAACCATACTCAAGAGGACTAAAAACATCATGAAAGAAGATAACACCGTCTTTAGACAACTTAGGTAGCCATGTCTCAAAATCATGCTTCACCGCTTCATAGGTGTGTAGACCATCTATGTGGATTAAATCAGCTGTGCCCTCATTCACTTCAGATAATGCATTATCAAACGTCATCCTTTTCAAGTCAATATTTAAATGACTAAAATGAGCCGTAACTGTACTTTTCACAGTACGGTATACCTCTTCGTCATAATACCCAGCCTGCTCATCTCCAGCCCAAGTATCTATAGCAATAAGCTTTGTGTTTAAGTTGAAATCCTTAACAGCCTGACAGAATGAAAAAAATGAACATCCATAATGGGTTCCCAGCTCTACAATTGTATTTGGTTCAATAAAGTTAATATAATCGTATGCAAACCAACGATGACCTTCCCATGGGGCCACTTTCAACTTCTCGTTGATCTGGTCGGATTCGAATGTTGGCGTACTAATATCCCATTTATTCAAATCGATCTCTCCTTATAATTCTTCAATTGCAACATGCTCAATTCTATTATTAAAGATCGCATGGATTGAAGTGAATACAATATTTTTGAGTTGAATGACATTATGGGCCCAGCATTGTATAGTATGTTGCATCTCATGAAACCCCTCACCCAAACCAAGAGTCACGAAATACTCATTTTCTTGAATCTCAGGCCATCTAAACTGTAACTTGACAAGATAGGACTTACCTTTTCTTACAGAACCTGAAAATATATTTGAACCGGTTGTATTTTCCCCAAAAATAGCATTTCCATACTTATCATTCACAAGATAACCAACGATCAATTCATCTGTTGTCTTATGAGCTTCTATCAACATATCAATCTCAACTAGATCATTTGCTGAAATATATCCTTTATACTTTTCGCTATTCACACTGAAGTTCAGAGCTTTAATTATGACTTCTTGTGCTCCACCCAATGACTCTTCATTAACAGGTATCCAATCTAAAGGGATACTTGTTTCTTTATCTAATTCCAAAGTGAGAGAATTTGTTTCCGAATTAGCTCGAAATACCTCAGAATGTACGGATTTAGTGTAGTATTCAATCCCTTTCAAGGGATCCCCCTCAAATACAATCTCCCCATTTGAAAGAACAATAACTCTATCCGCCATATTAGCAATAGAACTGAGATCATGTGTCACGAGCAATTTTGTGATATCTGACATTTCCTCTTTCATATATCGATTGCATTTCTGCTGGAAAAAGACATCTCCTACCGATAATGCTTCGTCAACTATAAGAATCTCTGGCTTAAAACTGATCATTACTGAAAATGCCAACCGGGCAAACATACCACTTGAGTAAGTCTTAACTGGTTGGTGGATAAACTCCCCAATATCAGCAAACTCAATAATCTGTTCCAATTTACTATTCATTTCTTCTTTCGAAAAGCCACGCATTGTTCCATTTAGATAAATGTTCTCTATTCCAGTATATTCGGGGTTAAATCCAGTTCCAAGCTCTAAAAGTGCTGAAATCTGACCATTAACTAGTCTATCACCATCAGTTTGTGTCAAAACCCCAGTAATTATTTTTAAAAGTGTGGATTTACCAGAACCATTCTTTCCTATGATACCTAATGTCTCCCCCTTCTTAACGTTCAGAGATACATCTTTCAAAGCAAAAAAATCAGTATGATAGGACCCTCCAAAAATATTCACAGCTTCCTTAATCCTGTCAGTCGGTTTTGAATACAACTTATACTTTTTATATATTCTTTTTAATTCTATAGCTATTTCTTCCATAATAACCTCCACAACTTATAGCACATCCGCAAAATGAGGCTTTAACTTTTTAAATAAATATATGCCTAAAAGCATAATAAATGTAGAAATAATCCAGAAATATGCAGTTTGATTATATCGGTGCCAAAACCAAACATGATGTATAAAAGTATCGCGATAACCCTCAACAATGTAGTATACCGGATTAAGCTTAAACCATTTAATGAGCTTATCTGAGATAATTTCAGGTGACCAGACAATCGGAATCAACCAAAATCCAATCTGAACGAAAATCCCCAAAACTTGCAATGCGTCTTTCATAAAAACAACTAGAGAAGACGTAATAAGCGTTATTCCAATTAATAAATAAAATAAACAAAACAAATAATAAAATACCTGTATATAAACAATATCTGGGTTATAGCCAAAATAAAAAAGTATAACAATAAGAAACAACAAAAAGAATAAATGAATAAAAAACGAAGATACTATCTTAACAATCGGAAGAAAGCCAATACGGAACGAGACCTTCTTCACTAAATAACTATACTCTGGAAAACTATTTGAAGAAGTAAGTAGAGCTTCTGAAAAAAAGAACCACGGAATCATTCCACAAGTGAGCCATAAAATAAACGGGGTCCCATCGGGTCTACTACCAGAACGAAATCCAACTTCAAAGACGAACCAGTACACTGCTATAGTCATGAAAGGTTGAATAAAAGCCCAAAACATCCCAAGATAGGATCCTGCGTATCTAGTTTTAAAATCATTTTTAGCTAGCTCAAATATAAGTTTTAGTTGAGGTTTAATAATGCTAGTTCTTGCCGCCATTTGATAACTCCTTCTGATAGTAATCCAAGGTTAATGCTAGCCCTTCTTCCAAAGTATGTCTCGGGATCCAATTCAAAAGTTCAGCCGCTTTTTGGTTAGTCAAAGCACTTCTCAGAATATCACCCGTTCTTTCATTACGATATTCAGGTCGGATACTGGACTCTAATAAAGAAGCTATTATATTATAAAGTTCATTTATTGTTACTTCTCTATCAGTACTTATATTTAAAACTTCATTGTGGGCCGTAGTTAAAGCAGCTAGGTTTGCCAAGGCGATATCCTTAACGTAGACAAAATCCCTAGTTTGCTCTCCACTTCCATATATCACAGGTACGTGCTTCTGTAGCAACTGATTCAAGAAAATTGAAATGACTCCACCTTCACCTTTAGGGTCCTGTCTTATCCCATATACATTTGCATACCGTAAAATTGTATGCTTTAAGCCATAAGAAACAGAATACAGTTTTATATACTCTTCCGGTGCATACTTAGAAATCCCATAAAAAGAAATGGGAGAAACAGGATGTTGCTCGTTAATACTTACATATTGAGGCACTCCGTATACTGCAGCAGAAGAGGCATATATAATTTTCCTAACATTGTGAGAAACACATTGATTTAAAATATTAATTGTCCCGTTTATATTTATTTGTGCATCTAAGTACGGATCTCTAAATGATTCTTGCACACTTATTTGAGCAGCGTGATGAATGACAATTTCTGGCTCTACATTTGAAAAAATATAGTCCAAACTATTAGTATCACGAATATCAGCTTCGAAGAATTCAGCAAAAGAATTTATATTTTCTCGCTTACCTGTAGAAAGGTTATCAATAATTGCAACCTTATGATTGTGTTTCACAAGTAAATCCACGATGTTAGAGCCAATAAATCCTGCTCCTCCAGTTACTATAACTTTCATAAAACTTCTCCTTTTTTTCGAATATATACTACAAATAAGTTTATCTTTTTGAATATAATTACAAAAGTACTTTGAACAACTGGTTAACTCATTTTCTCTATGCTAAAATGTTGACGTATCTATAAGAAAAGGAGATTGTAAACCTTGTCGAATCCAGTATACGGGAAACAGGCCAAAACGTCGACCCGTGGCGATAAAAGGCCGGTTATATTTTGGGTGTTAATTGTTGGCATTATTCTGTTCTTAGCTTGGGCCCCCTTTCAGGCTGCACTCTTTAACGGACAAATGCTAGAGTTTGAGAAGCCTCTGTATTGGGCTTTGACCATTAGCATGATTCTATTGATTTTGGGAATTGCAACCTATTATAAGAAATTCAAATTGGAAGATCAAAGAGACTGGCTGGCAGTACTTGTTATGTTGCTCCCGCTGACATACGTATTATCATTGATTTCCGCTGCTTCTCATTATCTCGCGATGAATATGGTCGTAGTGCAGTGCATCTATGCCTCGTTATTCATCATTATATTGTACGCCTTACGAGATCGGTTGAGCAACCGTATCATCCAGACTGCCATTATGACCATAGCCTACCTTATTATAGGCTTCGGATTCATTAACTGGTTTGGGCAGTGGGTATTGGCCGGACGCTTGGTGGGTTGGTTCTCTACTTGGGTTTTTAACAATCGCTACATTGATGCTGTTATGACAGACTCTAACGGTTCACGTCTAACAGCAGTTTTTCAGTACGCGAATACGTATGCTGCATTTTTGATGGCGTTTTTGTTTGCAGCCGTTTTTTGCTTAATGAAATCAAAGACTTGGTATGGAAAAGCGACTCACGCCTTTATGTTGGTGCCTATTATAGTATCTCTGTTCCTGACCCTTTCACGTGGTGGTCTTGTGATGCTGCCAGTAGTATTTGTTCTATTACTTTTATTTCTTAAACCTGCACGTCAAATTTTGTGGATACTACATTGCACAATTTCGGTTGTTGTTTCACTTGCTATTTTGAGTCCCATTTCAAATTGGGGACTACAACTGAATCAGGCCTACAATGGCGCTTTGGCAGCTAAGGGCTGGGGACTACTTCTTGGAGCTTCCTTGGTGACTACAGTTGTTTTATGGCTTATACAAACCTATCTGGGATCTCGTTTGGAAAAAGGAATGCAAGGTCTAGCTTCACGTAAATTCTCTAATCTATGGCTACCTGTTGGCTCTGTAATCGTAATTGGTATAGTTGCATTCCTACTCATTGGTACAGGATTACGAAGTTTTCTACCAGCCAATGTGGAGACACGTCTTGAAAATATCAACTTCCGACAGCATAGTGTGCTAGAACGTATAACTTTTTACCGTGATGCTTCTAAGCTGATTGCTGACTATCCGTTGATTGGTGCAGGTGGCGGCGGTTGGGCTACGTTGTATGGAAAATATCAAGACTATAACTACACAAGCGCACAGGCACATAACTTTTTCATGCAATATCTAGTAGAGGTTGGTATTGTAGGATTTATCATTTTTATGGCTTTTATCTTTTATATTTTCTATAAATACATTAAAGGTTACATCAAGAATGACGAGGAAAACCGGGATAGCCACTTCCTTTACCTGATCTTGGCGATGTCCATTTTACTCCATAGTCTATTGGACTTTAATATGAGTTATGTATTCATGGGTATACTCGTATTTATAGGCCTCGGCGGGATGGCAGCATCAATGGATACACAACGTGTAAAACACTTAGCGTTAAAGCCTTCAAGTTTCCGTCCGATTTATAGTATCGTCATTGGTGTTCTCAGTATTGTGCTTATTTTTGTAGGATTGCGCTTTGTACAAGCTAGCAATGCTGCCAAAGAAGCTAAGGCGTTGGAAAGCAGCAATTCTTTTGAACAAAGGCAAGCTGCTTACAATAAAGATTTGAATTTGCGACCAACTCACAATGACTCAATTATTGGTCTGTCTCGTATGTATTATCAGGTATATCAGCAGACCAAACGTGAAGAGTTCTATACTGGCGGTCTTGCCGTTGTTGATCTAGGTCTACAGGCAGAGCCGTACAATAAAAACATGCTGTTCATAAAAATGCGCCTTGAGCAGGCAAGAGGAAATAATGACAAGGCATTTGCCATTTTGGAAGATAACCGTGCTAACTTCAACTGGGATCTGGATTGGTACAATTTCCTGATTACCCAAGCGTTTGAGTTTGGCAATGAAGCTCGATTGGCTAAAGACACAGCCAAGGAACAGAGGTATTTCCAAGCAGGTCTTGCTGCTTATCAGCAAGTTCTGAATGGGGTAGCTTACCTTAAGACGATTCCACCTGAAATCGAGTTGACACGTACTTTTGAAGTAACTCCAGGTATTGCACTCAGTACGGGCAAAATTGAGTTCATGTCAGGTAAGCCTGCTGAGGCTGCAAGCATCCTCAAAGGCGGCTTGAAGGACGACCTGAGTGATGCTACAAATCGTGAGGTCGCTCGCTATTACATTGCCGCCCTACAACAGCAAGGCCAAAACGATGAAGCATTGTACGACAAGCTGATTAAGGCTGATCCAAAAGAAAAAGGGCAAATTGCTCAGTTAAAATCGGAGAAATAATTAATAAAAAAGAGACTATCAGATGACGTTACATCATACTGATAGTCTCTTTTTTTATATTGACAAAGCATAGTTCGATTTAGTGAGATGTTTATTTTTGTTGGTCAATCTCTTCAATTACCTGTCTCATATAAGCCAATACTTCATCCTTAATCTCGTTATGCTGTAGAGCATAATGAATGGTCGTTTCGATGAATCCCAGCTTCTCGCCAACATCATGGCGGTTGCCATCAAATTCATAGGCTAAGATCGGACTCTTTTCTCCCAGCTTGGACAATGCGTCCGTCAGTTGAATTTCCCCGCCTACTCCTGCGGATTGCTGACCCAGGATATCGAAAATATCAGGTGTCAAGATATAACGTCCCATGATGGCCAAATTGGATTTAGCCTCTTCCTTCTTTGGCTTTTCCACTAGTCGTTCCGCCTCAGAGATTTTGGAAGTAAGTGCATGACCTTCAACAATTCCGTAACGATGCACCTCGTTCCAATCGACTTGTTTTACACCTACAACAGAACGCTGATATTCATCAAACACGTCAATCATCTGTTTGAGACATGGATTCTCAGACTCTACGATGTCATCACCCAAAAGGACAGCAAAGGGTTCGTCACCGATAAACTTACGTGCACACCAGATGGCATGCCCGAGCCCTTTGGGCTCCTTTTGACGAATATAGTGGATATCTGCCATCTCTGATGGTTTACGCACTTCATTGAGCAGGTTCCACTTTTCCTTCGAGGTCAAATTATACTCCAGCTCGAAAGAGTAATCAAAGTGGTCCTCAATCGCCCTTTTTCCTTTACCAGTAACGATAATGATATCCTCAATACCTGATGCTACAGCCTCTTCGATAATAAATTGAATCGTTGGTTTGTCTATGATTGGAAGCATTTCTTTTGGCATCGCTTTCGTAGCAGGAAGAAAACGGGTCCCTAATCCCGCAGCAGGGATAATTGCTTTACGGATTCTCATAGGTTAAACTCCTTTGTCTTCAAATATAACGGATGGAAATACTGTCTATGATTATAACAGGTAGATGGATAAATTTAATAGGTTAAAGAAGAAGACATCTTCCCTTAAAGAGAACATGTCTTCAATCTCTACTTACTATATGATTATATTATGCTTCTAAAATCTATTTGGCTCCTGAACAAATATACAGTTGTTTATTTCACCAGTTGCCCACGTGTAACCCCTAGCTGATTCGTCGCTTTCAGCGTCTTCCATACTTGTGTTCCGCTAATTTCTCCGCGCAAGGCACGGTTATAGAGATCAATAACCTCATGAACTTGCTCTGGTGTCTCCTCCAAAAATTCCACTCGGTAACGGGACACGCCTAATTCCAGAAAGTTAGATAGGTATTCCGCGCCCGATTGCTCAATCGCGTTATACACCGTATTACGGCATCCTTCGTCCACGCGAACCGGATGAGACATCCCAATACGATCACGCAGGGATGCGCGATGATCCTCACATGGACGACCACAGTTGGTGTAGTCTGTGCCTTCACTCATAAAAGTACAATACACGCAGTGTTCGGTATGGAACATCGGCAAATGCTGCTGGATGACGATCTCCAGCTTGTCGGTACGTGTACGTCCCAGCATATCGACCATCTGTTGGATGTTCAAATCATATGACGGTGTCACCAGGTCGCAGCCGGAATCCAGGAACAGGTCAGCCGCTTTATGGTTGGCGATATTCAGCGAGAAGTCGCCGATCAATTGCGGATGATGCACATCCGGGTTCTCCAAGCGGTGACGCATGTAAAAATACAATGCTCCCGGATTGCGTACCAGCACAGCATCCGGTTGCAGGCGCAGGATATTGTTGTGATATCCGTTTTCTCCTGGCATGTGAATACGCGGAGTCACCAGCGCAATTCGGCGCCCAGCGCCGTGCACAGCCTCTACGGCTGCCGGGAATTGCTTGATGAACTCGAAGTCGGCGTAGATGAACTCCACGCCGGCCTCAAGCGCAGCCTCCACCTGAGGGAGGCTGCGGCACAGCGCGGTCAGCTCTGCCTGACCACGTGCCACAGACGATGCCGGAGCTGCTGCATCGCCATACACCTCTACCGCCCGCTTCGTGTATACGGGTGGTTTGGGGCGCTCGCCCGCGAGCAGTTCCACCGCCTGACGGCGGATGCTGTTCAGCTCGCGCATGGGTACGATGACGTCCCCATGCAGATGGACGTCCAACTCCTCCAGCTGGAACACGGTTCCGCCCAGTCGGCCGAACTGCTCTTCGAGCAGTTCGTGCGTCATCGGACGCTTCTGGGCGATTTCAAGCTCCAACTCGGAGTCCACGCGGACCGTTGTGCCTTTCTGCACGTCGGTCCACCATGTCGACAGCGGCTGTCCTGGGGAGCCGCTGACCCGCACATGTACCGGGAAGACACGGTACGGCTTTTCGGTTTCGTACGACTGGCGCAGACGCTTGTCCAGCGCCGGGTCGTTGGTCTTCCAAATACGGTCGCCCACGTGCACACGGCGCAGATCCACATCGTTGCGTCCCGCTACGATGTCGACGATCCAGCCTTCTCCAGCTTCGCCTTCAATCTTCACGCCCTTGCGGCGGATATCGTATACGCGTCCGCCTTCTTCTTTTTGCGTAGGATCTCCTGCATCGAATACAATACCATCGCCACGCTTGAGCGGGGCGTCGATACGGCATACTACACCATCACGTAGGATTTGCTCCACTCGGCCCAGATACACGCCCCGGCTTTTCGGGAACGTACCGTCCACCAGCTTTTTGTTATTCGTTCCTTCCAGAAACCCGTGTGTAAAGCCGCGTGAAAAGCTCTGCTGCAGCTCGCGGATATCTTCTTTGCTCGTCTTGGACGTATCGCCGTCAAAATACTTGTCAATGGCCTTGCGATATTTGCTAACCACATTCGCTACATATTCAGGCGTTTTCAGTCGCCCTTCGATTTTAAAGGAAACCACACCTGCATCAATCAGTTCTGGCATCAAATCAATGGCTGCCAAATCCTTGGGGGATAGCAGGTATGTCACATCGGCCATCGGCTTTTGCTCTCCATCCACCATCAAATCGTAAGGCAAACGGCATGCCTGTGCACATTCACCACGGTTTGCAGAGCGTCCGCCCCACATTTCTGAAGTCAGGCATTGGCCTGAATAAGATACGCACAACGCTCCATGCACGAATACTTCCATCGGAAGCCTTGCTTGATCGCCAATTTTTTGAATCTGTTTTAGATTATTTTCACGCCCCAGCACAACACGTTCCATGTTGTACGGCTTCGTGAATTCTACAGCCTCCGGCGAGGTAATCGTCATTTGAGTAGAACCATGGATCGGAAAATCCGGCGAAATGTCGCGAATCATTTTCACCAAGCCCATATCCTGAACAATTAGGGCATCGACACCGGCATCAATACAGGCATCAACCAGCTCTTTAGCGTCCTCCAGCTCATTTTCAAATACTAGTATATTGAATGTCAAAAAGCCCTTAACTCCGTAGCTATGCAAAAAGGCCATAATTTCGGGCAATTCATCCATGCGAAAATTATTCGCCCGTGCCCGTGCATTGAACTTTTCCACTCCAAAAAAGATCGCATCGGCTCCGTTCGCTACCGCCGCACGCATACAATCCCAGTCACCTGCTGGTGCCAGAAGCTCGACATCTTCTCTTCGTACTGCTGATTTCATTATTGCCCTCCCTATATGCTGAAAACGAATGGTCCCTCATTGGAGCATCGTTGTTTTCAGGGCAGCTATGCTGCTTACTTGGTAATCTCATTAATATTCCATCCACTCATTCCAAAGCTGGTTATGTTCAGTCAGGGATATGGAAACCTACTAAGAATCTTATTTCTTAAGCCTATCTGTCTCTATCATCTTGTCCGATCATTCACACGCTGAACCATCGGTCCCTTGCCTGAAGCGCATCCAACTCAAAAAATCCGCATCACAAACATCTGCGGCAGAAATTATTCTTATCTTGTAACTAATCTAGTGTACCAGACTGCGCCCCAAGCTTCTACACTTTCCAAGCGATTCCTTTAAAAATATAATACTGAAATACAAAAACACCTCCAATCCCGGTCAGCGGTGCATTGGAGGTGCGTCATCATACCATTAACTAGGCAAACCTATACTTCGCAAGCATTTCTCCCCAGGGTGATATTCCTTCCTCACTGAAACCAGATTTTCTGTATAGCTTTCTAGCAAGTTCATTGTCTGGTTTATATCCAATCATGATCATATCAGTCCGATTACTGGCTTTCCTTATTTCGTCAATAACCAGCAACATTGCATGGTAACCATGGCCTTGGCCTTGAAATCTTTCGTCAATCATAAATCGGTAAATCCAGTAATTCCCGTCATCCGGGTCTAAACCAAACATCGTAAAACCAATCAATACGTCATTATTATAAATCGCTCTAGATAAAAACCCATCCAAAAACTGACATTCCGCAATTGAGTAAAGGTTAGATACCATAAACCTTTGTTGCTCAGGGCTCGGTTGAAGTTCAGCACATTCTACCCAATTACTTTTGTCGACTGCCTTTAGCGTAATTATTTTCGGATTCCCCCTATACTTCACCTTCCATTTTTTCTTATTACCAAAGCTTACTGACCTTGCCGCACGAAACAGCAGATGTTAAAGCTAGGTCGTATTATAGCAAAAAGGCAGAATAAGCCTCGTAAAAGTAGCAGCCTTCGCTCTTCCCTGCTTACTTCACTCTTTAAAAGGTTGGAGAATTTGGCGGTGGCCAGCGAAGCGGGCCATTTGAATCCGAAGAAGCGCGAGCGTTCGCCTTTGACCTGGGATTCTTACTATTCAATCCTTACACAATCCAAGAATCCCGGGTCAACAGCGATCGTAGGATCAAATGGCACGCGTAGCCTCTTCCCACTACAACTCACTGATCTTTTACCCACACCTTCTTACTTCACAAAATTAAACGAATTCAGCGTCGAATCCAGTGCGTTGGACTGTACACCCGTGTTGTTCGCATCGTTTAATGTCGTTGTTACGGTATATGTTTTACCGTTATGCTCCAGAACGATTTGGCGACCTGTATAACCGATGCCTTCCTCTACACGGTGGAATGTAAAGGACACTGCTGGAACACCGGCAAACGTTACGTCCTTCACTTCCTCTACTTTGAGGTTTTTATAGTTCTTGGCTTGCTTATCATAGAAGTCCTTAAGCTGAGACACCGTTAATTCAAAGGATTGGTCGTTGTCGATTTTGATGGAAAAACGTCCTCCGGTAAATTGATACTCTATATCTCCCAATTCAAATTGATCGCTAACCGCGGTCCAATAGCGTGGGATATTCACTGTATATTCATATGCTTTAGACGTCTTTTTAATCGTTTTCGTTTTGTCCGCCAGGTAGTCATCCTCTTCCAATTGTCCAAAGTTATTTGCTACCGTTTGAAAATCAATTTGAAGCGAGGAGATGATCGCGTTGAACTGGTCATTTCCCTTGCTTACTTTTTCAGGCACTGCATATTCAGCCAGGTAGCGGTATCCATTTTGCTGAATCAGCACATTGTACTCTTTGACCCATTCATCTCCAAAATTATAGCGGTACTCCTGCACTAATCCCTGAACGCCTGCAACTTCCAGCGGATATGTCTTTTGTGCCTCGTATGCTGTGGACACAAATGAATCGCTCAGCCATTTTTGCAGTTGCTGACCCCAGTTTTCCAATTTTCCATCTGCTGGAGCAGAGGTGATTTTCATGTGGAAGCTTGATCCGTCATTGCTTTCATACTGCATTCGTTGGTCGTCCATTTTCCAGCCTGCGGGTATTTTGAGTGACACACCGTAATCTGGATTCCCGGCCTCACGTGTGCCTCCTACTACAGTGGACAAGTCTTTAATACTTTTATCCTGTGCATTAAAAGAGGTTTTAAATGAGTTCAACAGTCCAGCATACTGGGCCAGATCTTTATAGTTCGTTGCTTTAGCATCGGAAAAATAAACGACATACAGTCGTCCGTTGTCATAGTACTGACGATTTTCCCACAGTACGCCGTCCCCATCCTTCGTAATAACACGAGCATAAGGCACTTTCGCTTTCGGGAAGGATTTTCGGTCCACTACAGTTTCTCCCGTTTCCTTGGCTGCCTGCACCAATTGTTGCAACAAATCGTCTGCATTCAATGGAACCGGCTGTAATGCTGTGTGTACTTCCATATAGTATGCACTGTTCTCGTCCATAAATGTGGAAATACTCTCATCTCCACCCCCCTGACCGATAACGAGTCCTGTTGGATAGTTCATGGACCAATCGTAGTAACTATTCCCGATCTGCGTCTTGCCCTCATCATTATCAATGTTCGGTGATTCTTCTGCTACCGTGCCCGCCTCTTCTTGGGCTTCCATCCGAATGATGATTCCTGCGCCATTCTTCTCCATCTTACCGCCCAGTCCTTCTGCTACTTGACGCAAAGGCACCATGAGGATTCCTGACGACATTTCCGGTGGAGCCGGAAGTGTCACCTTGTGTCCTCTCACCCAGGCTGTACGACTACCGATCGTCAGCGATACAACGTGAGTGCCGCTGGTGATCTTAACCACATTATCTTCAGCTAGGCGAATTTTGCTGTTAAATGCCTTTTTAAACACACCAGCCGGAACCATCAGTGCTCCACTTTTGGAATAGGGTTTCGTAATATTCGCATTTTGGCCGTTCACGATGGCTGTATTGCTGCCGCTTTGCAGACGCAATTCCAATATGTTTTTATCTTGATCTGCTGCAACTGCTGGTAAAGCGGTAAGCAGAAGGGACAATGCGACAGCGCCGACCCCCAGCTTACGCATCATTTTTCTTTGCATATGCTTCACAGTAAATCTCCCTTTAGCTTTATTTTATAGATTGATGAGCCGTTATCTTCACTTTCCAGTAGCTGGCTCTGATGCTTCCTTCGAAGGCGCTACGCCGTCATCTACAGCAGCTCCTGATTCATTCGAGTCTTCAAGATCTTCTCCAGACTGAATGGAATCATAAATTTCACCAGTATCCTGTGTCAGTACCAGCTTGCGCTTCACAATATCACCGTCCGATTGCATAAGTACACTCACCGTTTGGCCCGGTTGATAGTTTTTAAGCAGCTCATTGACATCAATGGCGGAAGCTACACGCTTGCCGTTAATACTGTACAGCTCATCGCCTTCCTTGATTTTAACCTGTACGGCACTGGCTGAGGTGACTTTTGTGACTTTCAAAGGGTCCTCAGTAGGTAATCCAACGATAGCTGACCAGCTCTCTTCAAGCCCTAGGCCAAGACTAGCACGCCGAACCTCACCATATTTGAAAAATTGATTGATGACATATTTCACTGTATCCGCCGGAATCGAAAAGCCCATATTTTCAATTCCGACCGCTGAGAACTTCATTGTATTGATCCCGATAACCTCGCCCTTGAGATTGACCAGCGGACCACCGCTGTTACCAGGGTTGATCGCGGTATCACTTTGAATGAGACGATACGCAGCGTTGACACCACGGTTCAGCCCGCTAACAACACCTGAGGTTGCCGAGTTACGAAGTGAAAAGGAGATCGGCGTACCGATAGCTACTACCTGCTCGCCTACCTGTAAACTATTCGTAGAAGCTGCAAAGGTAGCAGGTTTAAGACCGCTTGCCTTAATTTTAATCAACGCCAAGTCACTGATCGGATCGCTGTAGCTGTCGATGATTCCGTAAGATTTTCCGTCCGAGGTTACAACTACGGCATCACCTAATCCTTCGATTACATGCGCGTTCGTAACAATCCATCCATCTGCCCGAATGATGACACCCGTGCCGTGAGCCAGGTTGTATCGGTCTCCCCCTGCTACGGTCTCTCCTGTCGCAGAACGGCCAATGATGCCGACTACCGAAGGAGATACATTTTTAACGACCTGCGGCACACGATCGGCCGATAACGTATATGTACCATTTGCGCTGTTATACGCGCCGCTGGTTCCTAATGCTTTATTCATATCACTTACGTTAACATAGACCCCGCCATTAATGACCTTGGCCTTCAACGCAGCTCCACTGCTGGCTGCACCTGCCGTTCCAGAAACACATAGAGCGCTGCCCAAAGCCAGCACAGCTACCCTTTTCCCCATCTTACGCATATACTCACCATTTCCTCTCTAACATGACCCTGTTCTATCAGTTAGTCCAAATCTACCATAGAGGGGACACGCATACAATCGCTTTAAGCCCTATCTTTTTCTAAAAAAGCGCCGTTTGCCACATCCCTATCCTCTCATACTATTTATATTATAAATTTTCCAAATCCTTATATCAAAAAAATAAGCAAAAACAATAAAAAATCGTTATACCCTTTGGACCATTCCTTCGTTTACGGGCATAACCAACTATGATACCATCACATTATATCTTAGTTATATTGTCGGAAATAAAAAATCGTGAGTTCTATATCCAAAATCTCAAGTATAAATAAGACACATGAAGGAGGTTAAAAAGATGGCCTATGAACCCATCTGGAATGCTCATCCCGATAAGCTTAACAAGTTTGAGTTAGTCAAGCTGGAAAAGGATGGTCTCGACGTTATACGTACCATCATCGAAAGCTATGCAAACAAAGGGTATGACTCGATCTCTGCGGACGATATGGACCGATTCAAATGGGCTGGGGTTTACCAGCAAAAACCCAAGGATGGTCATTTCATGATGCGCGTCCGCATCAATACAGGGATCATGACTTCAGCCCAGGCACGTGCCTTAGCGGACATCTCCGCACTGTACGGGCGCGATCTTGTGGATGTCACCACCCGTCAGGCGATTCAATTTCACTGGCTGACCGTTGAAAGCTTGCCGGATATTTTCGAACGTCTGGAAAAGGTTGGTTTGTATTCCTTTGAAGCCTGTGGGGACTGCCCTCGTACCATTGTCGGCAATCCTCTGGCTGGCATTGATCCTAATGAGCTGGTGGATACTCAGGAGATTGTAGATGAAGTAAACCGCTTTTTCTTATTGAATCGCGACTTTTCCAATCTTCCGCGCAAATATAAAATGTCCATCTCCAGTAATACGTACAATAATGCACAGGCTGAAATTAACGACCTGTCCTTCACACCGGCAACCAAGATCCTTAACGGAAAAGAAGTGGTTGGCTTCCATGTGATGGTTGGCGGAGGACTATCCGCCAAGCCGCATTTGGCACATCCGCTGGATTTGTTTGTCCGTCCTGAGGAAGTACTGAAGGTTGCTATTGCTGTCACCACCATCTTCCGTGATTACGGCTATCGGGAAAAACGGCACCATGCCCGTCTGAAATTCCTTGTTGCCGATTGGGGCCCAGACAAATTCCTGGCCAAGCTGACTGAGTACACTGGCGAAATGCCGGGACGAGGTGAAGATAAAACCATTGGCTGGCAAGCCGCCTATTTTGACGGTATACATCCCCAAGCCCAAGAAGGTCTGAACTATGTCGGTCTGAACGTACCTGTTGGTCGCCTCAGTGCTGACGAGTTGCATGAACTGGCCGACCTGGCTGACCGCTACGGTGATGGGCAGATTCGTACCACGATGTCGCAAAATATTTTGCTGAGCGGTGTGCCGGATGATCAAGTAGATGAGCTACTAAAAGCTCCCGTGCTGCAACGCCTGACACCACAGCCCAAGCATTTTATGAGCCGTACAGTATCTTGCACAGGAAATGAGTTTTGCAATCTGGCGATTGTGGAAACGAAAAAGCGAGCGATTGACGTTGCCGAGTATTTGGATCAGCACGTACAATTGGATGAAAAGGTGCGCATCCATTTTATTGGTTGCCCGAATTCCTGCGGTCAAAAGCATATTGCCGACATTGGACTGCAAGGCTCGCTCCTTAAGACACCTGAAGGCATGGTTGACGCGTTCGACATCGCTGTCGGCGGGGCACTTGGAGCAGATGCCCAGTTCAACAAGGCACTCAAAGGCCGCGTGCGTGGCGACCAGGTTGGTCCTGTATTGGCAGAGCTTATTCTGTTTTACAAAGAAAATAGGATTGCTGGCGAAAGCTTTTATGCGTATGTACAGCGTGTAGGCATTCCGTCTTTCCAAGAGAAGTTGTCTGCCATTTTACAGTCCAGCCACGTTGCATCCTAGACATAAAGCCCATTAACAGCCTGCTTGTATTTTATATACAAGCAGGCTGTTTCTTATGCCACACCACAGTGCCATACCTACTTGCTACTTCTTCGATTTCATAAAAAAAGACACCGGATTACTCCGGTATCAATATTTTCGCAAAATCGAGTACTATGGGCTTCTGAGCGCCTGTTGTAGATGTCACCACCGCGTAGCCTGAAGGAATCTTATATATCAATCCCGTATCATATCGGATGCCGAAGGAGTTATCTTCCTTATAATGAGTCTTCGTTTCCCACACCTTCGTGCCATTTCCTTTTAAGCCTGTGATAGTAATGCCATGCATCTTCGTGGTTTTACCCAGTGGATCATATTGATCACTGAACTGGACGTACAACTGCTCCTCAGGCAGATACACCCGGTCAGCGGCATAGTCCTCTGTATTACTAAACAATTGCAGACCATTACTTAACACCTGAGTACGCTTGCTGTTTCCTTTAAGCCCTGTTACAGCAATATGACCGCTGGACAACTCACGTACCGCGGCAATTTCCTTACCTGATCCTAAGTCTAGATGGACATCACGGATATTACGACCATACACATCGGCTTGTACCCCCACGGGACCATCTGAGCTGTTCAAAAGCGCATAATATCCATTGTGACTGCCAACCAGCCAACCTGAGGTCACCCCGGCCGTCGTTCGATTCCATTGTATATCGCCATCTTCTGTGTATTTGAGTACAGTGAAGGACTGCTCCGCAAGGTTCAGTGAGGAGACTAGAAAACTGCCATCCTCCAGTGGCTCCAGTCCTACCTGAGAACCCTGCCCTTGAGATATCAAGCCATCAGTCGGTAATGTTTTGGACCACAAGGGGTTTCCATCCGCGTCCAATCGTGAAGCCTGCACATCTCGCATTCCGTTCGGTTGGGTATAATCAATCAGAAACAACAACCCACCATCTGACGTCTCCCGCTGGACTCCCCTGCTACTTGTTCCCGGTTGTACGTTCAGGTCCTGCTGGTGTTTCCATACAGTCTCTAGAGAACTGTCCAGCTTGCCGTACGTGACGTGTACCACACTTGCTTCTGTAATGTCCTCGACGTTCAGCATTAAAAACCCACCCTTTGCTGCGGGCTGAATATAATTGTGAGCGTTTTCTGAATCTTTAATAGTTCCAATCGCTGCACTGGTTTCGATCTCGGCTTGTATGGGCGCATACGCCTCGGACACCTCGGAGGCATAGGACGGTGCAGCACTATAACCCAATAACCATGCCGCTATAGTGACTCCTGCTGCCCATGAGTATACACGTGTACGTAGAACTCTACTTTGCTTAATCTTCAAACGTTCCAGCTCCCTTCATGACTTCCTCAGAGATGTGATATAAACCTTAGATGCAATTTAACTATAAACGGTCGCTTCAACTAGTAATGGTTGTCACGTGGGCACGGAACTTCGTATGATGATAGATAATCATAAGTTATATATTAACCTCTTCAAGCCCGAGCCTAAACATCCAAAACTCTAAAATGTAGAGATTACTCAGAGACTTTCTATCAAAGAATATACCTATAGATTTATTATTCCAGCGCTTGGTAAACTATGTGTCACATGCTTTAACGCAGGAATTTAATAAAAGTTTTCTTTTTTTACAAAAAAAATAAACCCTGCCAACGGGAAGGCACAAATACGCTAATTTGTATTCTGCCTTCCTGTCTGTGCAGGGCTTTCACAACGTACGTTAAAACTGTATCTATAGATCGACGGTCTGAAGCGCTTGACTGCGCTGTGTATCGCGTTCAAGGATCGGCTTTAAGTATCGGCCTGTATAGGATTCCTCTACTTTTACAAGTTGTTCTGGTGTCCCGGTAGCCAAGATCGTTCCACCGCCGCTTCCACCTTCGGGCCCCAGATCAATCAGGAAATCAGCTGTTTTAATTACATCTAGATTATGCTCAATAACCAGTACGGTTTCGCCTGAATCGACCAAACGATGCAACACGGTCAATAATCGGTCAATATCGTGAACATGCAAACCGGTTGTCGGCTCATCCAAAATATAAATGGTTTTGCCTGTGCTGCGACGATACAATTCGGAAGCCAGCTTCACACGCTGTGCTTCACCACCAGACAAGGTAGTCGCTGGTTGCCCCAGCTTGATATACCCCAAACCTACATCCATCAGCGTCTGAATCTTGCGATGAATCTTCGGGATATTTTCAAAAAATGCTGTCGCATCCTCTACCGTCATCTCCAGCACATCAGCAATACTCTTCCCTTTATACTTAACCTCAAGGGTCTCCCGATTATAGCGTTTGCCTTTGCACACTTCGCATGGTACGTACACATCAGGCAAAAAGTGCATCTCAATCTTGATGATCCCGTCGCCTCTGCAAGATTCACATCGGCCTCCCTTAACGTTAAAGCTAAACCGGCCTTTCTTGTAGCCTCGAACCTTAGCCTCGTTCGTCTGCGAGAATAAGTCACGAATATCATCGAACACACCTGTATAAGTTGCAGGATTGGAACGCGGGGTACGGCCGATTGGCGATTGATCGATCTCAACAACCTTTTCGATATGCTCTAGCCCGCGAATTTCTTTATGTTGACCTGGGCGTACTCTCGCACGGTTCAGATCACGCGCCAACGTTTTGTACAAAATTTCGTTGACCAGCGTCGATTTTCCAGACCCGGATACGCCAGTGACAGCCGTGAAAACACCCAATGGAATTTTGACATTCACATTTTTGAGATTGTTCTCCTTGGCTCCGCGAATCTCCAGCCACTTATCCGCAGGCTTGCGCCGCTCGGTATTGACCGGAATAAACTTGCGACCGCTCAAATATTGCCCGGTCAGGGAATTCGGATCTTCCATAACTTCCTGTGGAGTCCCCTGCGACATGATCATCCCGCCATGGATTCCGGCTCCTGGCCCAATGTCAATGATATAGTCCGCCGCCATCATCGTATCTTCGTCATGCTCCACCACAATCAGCGTATTGCCCAGATTCCGCATATGTTCCAAAGCACTAATCAGACGATCATTATCTCGCTGATGCAGCCCAATACTTGGCTCGTCCAAAATATAAAGCACGCCCATCAGACTGGACCCGATCTGTGTCGCCAATCGGATACGTTGTGCCTCCCCGCCGGACAATGTACCTGCTGCACGGCTTAAAGTCAGGTATTCCAGACCAACGTTCACAAGGAATCCCAGTCGGCTGTTAATTTCCTTTAAAATGAGGTTGGCGATCGACTGCTCTTTCTCACTCAGCTCCAGTGTATGGAAAAAGTGAGAAGCCTCCCCGACAGACAAAGCTGTCACATAAGCGATATTGCGCTCTTGAATGGTTACCGACAGGCTTTCTTTTTTCAGTCGGTGCCCCTTACAGGTGTTACATGGCTTTGCACTCATAAAGCCTTCAATAAATTCACGTATTCCCTCAGAAGCGGTATCACGGTAACGACGCTCCAAATTCGGGATAATGCCTTCAAAGGTCACATAGGCTTCCTTACGTTGACCAAAATCATTTTCATAGCGGAAACGGATCTTCTGGTCACCTGTTCCGTGCAAAATAAGATTCATTTGTTCTGACGTCAATTGGCTTACAGGAATATCCTGCGGAATACCGTAGTGTTCGCATACGGACTGTAAAAATTGAGGATAATAAGTGGAAGTTCCTCCACTCCATGCCTGGAACGCCCCATCTTCTACACTTTTTTCTGGATCAGGTATGAGCAGATCAGGGTCAACGACCATTTTAACTCCTAACCCATCACAATCTGGACAAGCGCCGAACGGACTATTAAAAGAAAACATCCGTGGAGATAGCTCATCTATGCTAAAACCGCAAATCGGACACGCAAAGTTGGAGCTAAATCGCAACTCCTCTTGCCCTATAATATCTACAAGCAACTGTCCGCCTGAAAGATTCAGTGCCGTCTCAATAGAGTCGGACAGACGCGCACGTACATCTTCCTTGACTACGATCCGGTCTACGACCACTTCAATCGAGTGCTTCTTGTTCTTCTCCAGTTCAATCTTCTCGGACAATTCACGCAGTTCGCCATTCACACGTACCCGTACAAAGCCCTGCTTGGCTATATCAGTGAACAGTGTTTTATGCTCACCTTTGCGACCGGAGACCAATGGAGCCAGGATTTGCAGCCGCGTCTTTTCAGGATACTGCAAAATGCGGTCTACCATCTGTTCGACGGTCTGTGAAGTGATTTCAATGCCATGTTCAGGACAATGAGGATGACCTACTCGGGCAAATAACAACCGCAAGTAATCATAGATTTCTGTAACTGTTCCGACCGTAGAACGAGGATTCCGACTTGTCGTTTTTTGGTCAATGGAAATGGCAGGAGACAGGCCGTCAATCGAATCGACGTCCGGTTTCTCCATTTGCCCGAGGAATTGACGGGCATACGCAGATAATGATTCCACATACCGCCGCTGTCCTTCTGCATAGATCGTATCGAAAGCCAGTGATGATTTACCTGAGCCGCTAAGCCCCGTCAGGACGACGAACTTGTCCCGTGGAATCGTCACGTCAATATTTTTGAGATTATGCGCGCGTGCGCCTTTGATGATGATGCTTTCATTCGCCAAATGTTTCATCTCCTTAGCCGTAATTCACGTCATCCTATATCGCATTGGATTATCCGATGGAAGTGATATATCGCAAAGAGAACGACCACATCGGCCGTCCTCACTATTTCTTAAAAGCAATCAAACATTTTATTATCAATATGTTTTGCTTATAGCTTATTCCCAATGTTTAATCAGCCCGCAACTCCAGCAAAGCATCACGCAACTCGGCGGCCCGTTCGAATTGTAGATTCTTGGCCGCGTCCTTCATTTCTGCTTCTAGGCGCTGAATGAGGGATTGACGCTCCTTCTTGGAAAGTTTACCCGTCTCATTAGGAAGGTAATCATTCTTGGACTCTGCCGTCTTGGTTGCTTCAATGACATCACGAATCTTTTTACGGATGGTTTGCGGGGTAATCCCATGTTCTTCATTGTATTGAATTTGAATCGCACGGCGACGTTCCGTCTCCTTGATCGCTTTATCCATAGAATCGGTAATCTTATCGCCATACATAATAACACGTCCGTCACTATTCCGTGCTGCCCGCCCGATCGTCTGAATCAGAGAGCGCTCAGAACGCAGGAAGCCTTCTTTGTCCGCATCCAAAATCGCCACCAGCGATACTTCCGGCAAATCGAGACCTTCCCGCAACAGGTTGATCCCGATCAGCACATCGAAGGTTCCCAGACGAAGATCCCGCAAAATGGCCATCCGCTCCAAAGTCTTAATCTCAGAGTGCATATATCGAACTTTGATGCCCACTTCTTTTAAGTAGTCAGTCAAATCTTCAGCCATTTTCTTCGTGAGTGTGGTGACCAGTACCCGTTCTTCACGCTCTATGCGCTGCCGTATCTCATTAATGAGATCGTCAATCTGCCCTTTGCTCGGACGCACCTCAATAATAGGATCAAGGAGACCGGTAGGACGGATAATCTGCTGCACCATCGTATCGCATTTTTCCATCTCATACGGGCCTGGAGTAGCCGATACATAGATAATCTGATTCACTTTGTCCTCGAACTCTTCGAACTTCAGCGGACGGTTATCCAAGGCAGATGGCAAACGAAAACCATGTTCAACCAGCACATTTTTACGCGCTTGGTCCCCGTTATACATCGCACGAATCTGCGGCAATGTAACATGAGATTCGTCGATGACGATCAGCATATCATCTGGAAAATAATCCAAAAGTGTATATGGTGTTGCTCCGCGCTCGCGGAATGTCAGTGGACCCGAGTAGTTTTCGACACCGGAACAAAAGCCAACCTCTCTCATCATCTCGATATCATAGCGGGTACGTTGCTCCAAACGTTGCGCCTCTAACAGCTTCCCTTGCTCCTTCAGCTCTGCTAACCGCTCTTCTAACTCACGTTCAATGTTGACCAATGCTACCCTCATCGTATCCTCATGAGTAACAAAGTGAGATGCCGGGAAAATAGCGATATGTTCACGTTCACCGATCAATTCACCTGTAAGCACATTAATCTCAGTAATTCGTTCAATTTCATCTCCGAACAATTCTACCCGTATTGCATTTTCTCCATGGGAAGCCGGGAATATCTCAACAACATCCCCCCGTACACGGAAAGTACCCCGCACGAAGTTGATATCGTTCCGCTGATATTGAATATCGACCAGGCGGGACAAAATCTGATTGCGGGGTTTCTCCATGCCGACTCTAAGCGAGAGCAGCAAGCTTGAATATTCTTTCGGGGAACCCAAACCATAAATGCAAGAGACACTCGCTACAATAATAACGTCACGACGCTCAAACAGAGAGCTTGTGGCTGAGTGGCGAAGTTTATCAATCTCCTCATTGATGCTGGAATCCTTCTCAATATACGTATCGGAAGAAGGGATGTACGCTTCCGGTTGGTAGTAATCATAGTAGCTGACAAAATAATCAACTGAGTTGTTTGGGAAAAATTCTTTAAACTCACTTGCCAGTTGAGCAGCCAAGGTCTTGTTATGCGCAATAACCAGTGTAGGCCGATTCAGCTTGGCAATGGTTTGAGCGATGGTATACGTCTTACCTGTTCCCGTAGCACCCAACAGAGTTTGATGCTTCTTTCCTTCTGCAATTCCTTCTACCAATTCAAAAATGGCCTGGGGTTGATCGCCTTGAGGTTGGAATTCCGACTGAATTTCAAAAGTCTTATCGCTAACAACGATATCACTCATTGCCCTGCATCACCCTTATCGTCTAAAATGGAAACATCATGTTTTTACACCAATCGAGCTTTAACGTCTTTGCCTGTAATTCTATGTCGATATTTCCCGAGCAATGATACTTGGGAAATATGGTTGAATAAGAATGTTTGTTCCCGTATTATACCTCTTTCTTACCGCGGATGCAAACGATAAGTCTTGAATAGGAGTGAATTGAATTTTGGATATCACCATCGTATTGGGCATCATCGCCGGAATCATAGCATTAATCGGTGGCTTCTTGTGGGAAGGCGGAGAATTCACAGGGCTGCTTCAAGGTACATCAGCTCTGATCGTATTCGGCGGAACTTTCGCCGCCGTTGTGATCAGCTACCCTGCCTCCAAGCTGAAGACTATACCCACCGCTCTGCGGATGGCTTTTAGTCGTGAGGACAATCCAACGGAGCAATATATAGAAGATTTGGTTTCCATGGCAGCCACCTCCCGCCGATCCGGTGTGCTTGCGCTAGAACGTATATCATCAGAGCATCCGAATGCATTTTTGCGGGAAGGTCTTCAACTAGTCATTGACGGCACTGAACAGGAACAGATCAAGCAAATTTTAGAACTAGAGTTAGATGCTATTGGGCACAAACATGAAGGGTACGCCAAAATATTTGAATCGGCAGGCGGCTATGCCCCTACGATGGGGATTATCGGGACGGTCATGGGTCTGATCCATGTACTTGGCAGCCTAACCGAGCCTACTGCGCTCGGACCGTCGATTGCTGTAGCTTTTATCGCAACATTATACGGCGTTGCTAGCGCCAATCTGATCTTTCTGCCCATCGCGTCCAAAATAAGAGCAGCCAGTGAAAGTGAAATTATTACGATGGATTTGCTGCTGCAAGGTATCCTGGCTATCCAAAACGGAGAGAACCCTAAGCTTGTACGCAAGAAGTTGGAGTTTTTTATCCGCTCAGAGCAAAATATAGATCGCAAACCACCTCGTCGCTCACGTACAGAGAGCGCTACTCCAAAGGAGGACTTCCATGAGAGCGCGCGCTAAGCGCCGTGGGCGTCAAGGTGGCGGCGGAGACCAACGAGATCGTTGGATGATTACCTATGCCGATCTGATCACCCTGCTGCTTATTTTTTTCGTCGTGATGTATGCCATGAGCAGTCTGGATGCTAAGAAATACGACGTCGTTGTTCAATCCCTCCAGGATACGTTCCACAAGGGAGATTCTATTTTGGAACAAGGCTCGGGCATTACAGGAACTGCCGATCGTTATACCAGCAAGAATCCACCCGCGACGAAGCAACCGGCCTCTAATAAAAAAGAAGCGGGATCAACCAAGCTCACCGAGCGTGAACAAGCATTTCGCAAGCAGGAAAAAGAGCTGCAAAACCTAATGGGTGTCATTCAGGAATATATTACAGACAACAAGCTACAAAACCAGATTTTCGTATCCGATCAACCGCGTGGCATTGTCATTACGCTGAATGACCGCTTTCTATTCGACCAAGGCAGAGCGGCACTCAAGCAGGGTTCTGCAAACACGTTATCCAAATTAGCCAGTCTATTTCGAGATTTGAAAACACCGATTAGCATTGAAGGTCATACGGACAACATTCCATTCACGCGTTCCTCTAACTCGTCGACCTACAAGGACAACTGGGAGCTTTCCGGCGCTCGGGCACTGTCTGTACTCCGGTTTTTTATCGACCGAGAGCAGTTATCCCCATCAGGCTTCCAGTATGCGGGTTATGCAGATACCCGTCCGGTTGGTGACAATAGCACCGAAGCAGGACGACAAAAAAACCGCCGTGTCGAAATCACTGTGCTGCGCCAGCTGCAGCAGTAAAATCCAAAAACCTCCCGAGTCACGCAATAACGTGAATGGGGAGGTTTTTTTAAGATGTATCATCATGTTACGTGGCTTCCGCTCTGATGTAGACGCAGAACAATAAACTGTACGAACAACGTGGATAAGGGCGGCGTACAAGATGCAATAGAGATTATTTTGTTTATGCTATATCTCACTATGTATTAGAAGCCAAGGTGAAGTTAGGTTTTATCTTGTCATGATGCTTGATGTTAATAAGATAGGACGAGCTCGTGTTGCTTTTCTTGTATCTGTGAACTTTGAAGTACGCTCTGTTGTCTACGATAGCTATATTTCCAGTCGCTGTACTTATTAAGGAGCCGATCCAACTCCATAGACTTGGTCAACACCCGTCGATCCTTCAATCCCACCTCTTTCGCCAAATCATTTAATTCTTTTCGCTTTTCTTCGATGCACTCCTCCAATTGTTGCCATTTCACATCAATAAACCTCCTGTTCGGTGTGGTATTTACATTAGTTTACAAGCTGATACCTTCCCTACAGGTTAAAAATATAATAAAACCCATTTCATCCCTTTAACAGGATGCATCAAAAAACCAGCCTTACCAAGACTGGTTTTTTAGTAACTATTAAGCTCCTGCACCATGTCCAAAGACAATAATGTTATGGGAGAATGCTAAAAAGCTAAAAACCCCTAAAATCAGGATGTATTTAAGGTTTTTTACTCGCATTGACTAAAACCTCCTCCATGATACTTTCATATTCTGATTTTTGGTCTTTTGTCGCTTTGCCTCTAAATCTTTCAAACAATGCTGTACAAACCATAAACTTTTCTTTATTGCCGATTTCCAGACACTTCTTCAGGCTTTTTAACACATAATAAACACCTTTCTCATGAAAAAGGTTATTAAACATATATATAGCCAGTTGGTAACACAAATCAGCATAAGTATTGTAACTAAATGACTGCTTATAATAACTGGTACCAACAGATAATTCATTATTAAAGGACGCCAGTTCGTTAGAAAACTGCTGTAGAATATGTTCAATTAAAAAACCGTGCTTGTTAGCTGACTCTACTATCGTTAATAATCCCAATAAGATCTCGGGAGGGTTATTTTTCAGAAATTGAATATACATTGGTAAACTACTCGTATCACCCATAAGAATATTCAGGTTAAGTTGATTAGCATTTGCCCAAAGCGTGAACCTTTGCACTTCTTGCTGACCAATTTCCCCTAAATCTTCAAACCAACTTAAATCAGCATAGCCAGAAATATACTTCATAGCTTCTTCATATCTTTCTTGTTTTTCCAATGCAATTCCCTTCATCAAATAACCTTGGCCATAGTAGACAACTAAATGTCTTTCAGTTTTCAATGTGACATTCTTTTTATTAGTTTTTCTGCTTTTACACACAATAGTTGCGAGCGCTCTCAATTCATCTGCATAACGCTCTGCTTCTTTCCATTGATGCAAATTGTGATAAAGATTTAACAGTTTAAGCAGACCATCTAAATGATAATCTAAGGGTACCCGATTTCTAAAGGGCACGAATCTTAGCGCAGCTTCCACATCTATTTTCATAGTTTTACTAACAGAGATTGAAAAGATTCTATAATGACTAATTGCCAACCTTTCAGAATGTTGATACTTTTCATTTTCGATGACACATTCATAGAAAGGAATAGCTTCCTGTAGTTTTCCTTCTTCATAAAGTTCCTCTGCCAAAGCAAAGATTGTGGGGATGTGATTAAGATCTTCCATTAAGCGCGAGAGTACTTTCTCCACGCATCTCAGGTTTCCTATCTCAACACAACGAATCAGGAACGGCTTAACTCTTTTCCAATGAGGTCTTCCATCATAAAAACAT
The DNA here is from genome assembly GCF_011066175.1 of Paenibacillus sp. EKM211P. Lineage (NCBI taxonomy): Bacteria > Bacillati > Bacillota > Bacilli > Caryophanales > Paenibacillaceae > Paenibacillus > Paenibacillus sp. EKM211P. The sequence continues at coordinate 634,596 of NZ_JAAMNS010000001.1, read as the reverse complement.
TCATCCACATACAGGTCATACAACCAGCCCTCTGGATAATTAAGCGCTTTAGTGATCAAGTCCATTTGTCGTACGGAGATAGGCTTAGGCGGATTCCCATTAAGCATAGCACTAAATATGCCTCGGTTAAGCCCTGTAGCTTGTCCAAAACTATTAAAAGTATAGCCACCAAGTTTTAATTCTTTCTCAATTTCCGAACGGATCGTGGTTGCATTTTCCAATAAAAACACCCCCGGCGTATTCAGATGATTTTAAAAAATCACCCTCCTCGACAATCAATTACAATATACTAGAAATTATATGAATAAATTGGATAAGGGTCAACACCTTTTTCTACACCATTTCAATATATTATGGAATTTAATGTGTATAAAAATCCTCACAGAGAGGCTAAAGGTCAAATTTTTTTAGACAATTTAACACGATAAATGAACTGACAGGTTCTATACAAAAAAAAGAGCAGATGGGATATAAATCCCCTGCTCTTATCAGCAATGTTATTTAAATAAGTTTAAACTGGCGGCAGCTCCCCATCAGCGCAAAATAAAACGGTTGACTGCACATGTGCCGTACATCGAACGTTTATCTTAGTTGGCTGTCGGTTCAGTTCCCCAAACAAGTACGCCATTATGGTACAAGGTAGCTTTCACATGATCGGCATATGAGGTTTGCGTGCCTTTATACGAATAATCGTCATTTTCGTTGTAATTCGACCAGTCTGTTTTATGAATACGGGTTTGGATTTCGCCCGTGCTTCCTCCAGGTGCTAACACGCCTGCGTCCGAGTTGAAGCTGACTTCCAAATAATAATCGGCACTGGTTGCAGGCTTCTCCATTTTAACCAGTTTACCGTTCAGCTTCGAGCAGCTCAGCGTCGCATAGTCGCAGTTGAAAGTCTGCTCACGGTCACCGTCGATCGTGTAGTAGTAACGAAATTTCAACTCGTTGAGCGGTACGGGGGTTGTGCCTTGGTTTATAATTTGGAAATGCGGAATCAGGTGATTGTCGTTCACCTTGGTATCCGCTGTGCGATACTGGAGCAGCAGTCCTGTTGTTGGCTGCTGAGTATCCGCTTTTGGCGCTGCGCTAGCCGTGTTCGACAGCGTCTGTCCTGCATCGTTCTTCGCTACGACTTGGTAGTAGTACGTCGTGTCTGCCGTTACAGCTGTGTCGGTGTAGCTGCTGCCGTATACATCACTCACTACAGTGGCGAACGCGCCGTTTTCAGCCGTCGAACGCTTCACTTCATAGCTTTTTGCATTCGCCGATGCTGTCCAGCTTAGCGATACTTTCGCCGTTTCGCCCGCGGCGTTCAGCGTGAAGCTGCCCGGTACTGACGGCTGCTCGGTAATGCCATACGTTTTTAAGTTCGTTGGAAGCTCATCAAGCGTAATAACGTTCGGATGATTATACACTTTTTTCAGATGCTCAAGGCTGTTTTGTTTACCGTCTCTCAGGAAATCCCCATACCATGTAGCGAACCAGCTCCAATGGGCTTGATACGCCTTCATTAGATCAGGGTCTGGGATCGGTCCGTTTTCGCTCATGGCAACTAACTTTTTGTCCTTGCCCAATGTAACAAGGTCTTCGTATTTTGCAATTTGCGGGCTGTAATCACCTGCTTGCGGATAAGAGTCAAAGCTCAAAATATCCACATATTCGTTTCCAGGATACCAGTCCGGAGCAACAGAATTCCATACCCATATCAGATTGTTCAATTTGTGCACATTCGTCAATCGGTCGTGCATTAAAATATACAATTTTTTAACAGGCTCAGGACCTTTGGCGCCCCACCAGAACCATTTGCCTTCTGCTTCGTGCAAAGGACGGAACAGGACAGGAACTTTCGCATCCTGCAGCTTCTTCAATTGCGCTGCGATCACATCGATATCGCGAATAAGTAATTTATAATCCTCGGACTCTGGATGGCTCATCGCATATTCTATATCGAATGTGGTCGAATCGGCATAGAAGCCTCTCCACCATTCTTTTCCCTGCGTATCGATCAGACCTTTCGGCGCGTTCCAGTGCCATGCAAAGGTAACGATGCCCCCTTGCTTATCCCATGCAATCGCCTTTTCCGCCTCTGTAGAACTAAGACCATGCTCCGCTCTGCTTGGCGAATAGTCGATCAGATCAAGCGCTGCAATCGCCGGCTTTTTACCTACATTAGCTTGAAGCCAATCAATTTCATTTATTTCCTCTTGACCAGAGAGCATATTCTTCCCGTATTGATCAACCAGGTAGTTCATCAATGCTTTTGCTTCTACCGTCGCATTCGGATTAGTGAGCGTTTTGGTTACCGCATGGGGTGGGCGATCAGCAGCAGGCTCCAGCCTGACGTAGTCGATATCATACCAGCCCCAGCCTGTTTCAAAACCGATCGTATTCGCGCCTGCATTCAACAGAAGCTTGCCTCCGGAAGTTTCTTTGAAATCAGCCGTTTTCCCGAGCACCAGTTCTCCAAACGCTTTGCCGTTTAATGAGAAATTCGTGCGTTTGTCATCATGAGGAGAACGATAGCCGATTGTAAGATTGTACAGACCTGCCGTGGGAGCCTGGATCGTCATCGTTAGAGAATCCCCTGCATTGTGAAAATTCGTTACATAACCAGTACCGGAGTAGCCAGTTCCACTGGATTCTACAATGGTTCCCTTCAGCGTGCCGTCTTCAGCTTCATAGCGAACCGGATCGTTTACAGACACCTCCGGAACCGCTTTCAAAACATTAGATTCGCTCGTTCCCTTATTTGTCTTGGCGGTTACTTTGTAATAGTATGAAGAGCCGTTCGTTAGGTTAGTATCCGTATAAGACGTTTCGATTAAGCTGGCTGCTACAGTAGTAAAAGGACCGTTTTCATCCGTTGCCCGCTGTACACTGTAGCCCACAACTCCGTTGGAAGCGTCCCAGGACAAATGGACTTGCCCATCGCCTGCCTCTGCTTTCAGCTTAAAGCCCTCAGGATTTTCCACTGGTGGCACAGACGTATCTTTACCGGCAGTCAGCACGATATGATAAGCCGTCAAAGGCGGTACGGTATAAGTAAAACGGTTGCCTGAAATTTGCGTGATTGGCGCTGCTTCTTTAATTTGCGAGCTAGTTTTATCGAAGCCCCATACTTTACCGGAGCCGTAAGTCGTCTCGCCAGAAAGATCAAATTGGGCGTCGAATGCGCTGTCTATGCTTTTATTCATGACTACGAGGTGCAGTTCCTTGTCGGATGCATTCGATATGGAAGCATGCACTGAGCTGTTGACAATATCCGACGTTTGCGCACTAACACTGGTGTTACCAAAAGTAGAGCTTTTTCCGTCATAATTGCGGTAAAGCTTGTAAGCGGCACTAACGTAGTTGTTGGCACCATCCTGTAACTTCCAGTAGTTTGCCATATAGACATCATTTTTGCCTAAAATGCCGAGCACATCGGTCATCGCGATCCCGCCGGAAATATCATTTTCGCCGCCATAGCTATACTCGGTCATTGCCAGCTTGGTTCCTGGATAATATTTATCCACCGACTGCTTCAATCGAGGCAGTATAGGCAAAAATTCGCTGTTCCATTGGGCGATCCAGCTATCTTCCTTATAGGTCGGGTCCCACAAAGTACGAGGTGCCTGCATTCTGGCTTTCTTCGTTTCGTCATTGCCTACCTCATTCGTAATTCGTATGCCTCCGCCCATCGCTTCGGGATACCAGTGCACATCGAAGACATCCAGCAATCTCTTGCCTTCGGCTTGCGAACTGAGGCGCATTTGATCCAGGTAATAGTCCACAAACCAGCTATAGCTGCCTTTTACAGAGTCCCAATCAGGTGCGGTTTGCAGATCTTTATAAGCGCCAAAACCGTAAAGAACCGGCCCAAAAATTTCTGCACCCGCGTCAACCGCCTTCACAGCTTTGGATAAGCTTACTGACCGGTCTACCAACTCTTTCGCCCCAACCTTTTCGCCATGAATACGCGGATGTGTATGCGACCAGAGAGCGGGTTCATTGTCGAGTGCATATCCTTTCACACCCGTCTTTGTTGAAGCAGCGCCATACTTGTTCACTAAAAAATGGACGAACTCATCCGCATAGACCCGATTGTCATTCAGATCAGGCTGTAGCTGAAACGGTGCATTTTTGGCGTTTACGACCTGATTCCAACGAGCGGAAGGGGCTTTTTCGCTTTCCTGCACACTGCCGTTTCCATCCTTGGCCACGTAGCCGGCCATCGGCAACGTAACTAAAGAATAAGCGCCTAGCTTCAGCGATTGATCATGAAACGAAGTCGTCACCGCTCCCGGTTTTTCGCATTCTGCTCCTGTCAGGCCACCGTTATTACATAAAAAGTTATCGCTGGATTGCTGCCAGTCACTTCCTGCATTGGACATATTGTTTTCCCAGTTGTATCCGGTCATTCGATTGCCACCAAGTCGTCTGGCGGCCATATTTTCATCGCCTGCCAAATCCTGATTCGTACCGTATATATAAGGACTAATAAGCTTACGATCCTTGGATGTATCTACTTTAATGGTAATAGTTTTTGCCGTTTGACCGTGAACTACAGTTGGAGCTGGTAGAGCCCCTCCTACTATCATTGTGCATGCCATGACGACAGGCAGCCATTTGGAACGTTTGAACAAAAGATTACTACTATTTTTCGCCCTCATACCGCTTTCCTCCTTTACATTTGAAAAGAGCAGCACCCCATACGAGTGCCGCTCCATCAGGCTTTAAGGCTCCTGATTCCTAACGAGTTAATCGTTCCGGTACAGCGTCTCGAAGTTCCAGGTATTCGGTTGATTACACTCTCCTCTCCGTCCGAAATTCAGAATTGCTCGGATCTTCAAATGTTGTAATACAGCTTTGCTATACGTTCTACCGACCAAATCTTCATATCGAACCATTTATGGGACGTAATGTCCATATACATAGATTATTCCATATATCCATATAGCAGAACATTGACTAGAGTTAACTTATTAAATAACTTTATAGCCTGAGTATAGAAAAAAGCCCCTTAGCCAAGGGGCTTTTTTATCTCTACCGTACTTTATCCTTTTGAATAAGCTCATAGTAAATTCGTGCAGGCTCGGCATCTCCAGTAGATAAAATGTATTCTGCTAAAGGTGCACACAGCTTTTGGAGATAGAAGGAGTACAGCAGTTCAGCCGTGTCAAAATGAATGTTCAACACTCGTTTCATCAGTTCTTCAAATTTGTTATAATCCAGTTCTTCCGGGCTAATATCAAACGGGTATTCTGGAAAGGTTTGTTTTTGAATCTCAACAAATTGTTCCTTAAGTTTCGGTTGATTGCCTGATCGTGCAGCCGAAAAATTCATCATAAAAAAAGATACAAAATCTGTCTCACGGTCGCTTAACCCATAATACTCACACCAGCGCATGAACATCAGCGGTTTTACCATATATAAATCTCCTTTAACAAAAGTTCAGATTTATTATGAATCCTACAAAAATCTAACAGGTTCCAACTTATGTAATATATAGGTTAAGCCCCATTTTAAAATATGATTCCTTAAAACAATTTTGCTATTTAACATATCCATTCTCTTATATTTCCATAAAAGTAGGCAACAAAAAAGACCGTTTCAACATCTTAATGATGCTGACCTAGTCTTCTCATAATCATCCGCATATGGATATTCGTATTTATTCTAATCTCCTACATAGCTGAAGGGTCACAGGCTGCAAGTGAAGACATAGGCTGGCGGAACATTATAGTTTACCTTTTTAATCTGGATATCTGCAAAAAAAGTACGGAAGAAATTGTGCTTAACCTTGCTGTACTGGAACGTAATAAACTTGCCCTCCTGGCCTAGTACCTCGGCCGTTTGTCCCAAAATAAGGCTGGATAACGCAGCGGGTAAGCTGGTAAAAGGGAGCCCCGATACGATATAATCCACCTTCGAGACATGATACTGTTTCATATACCGCGCTACATGCTCGGCCGATCCATGAATAATGTGTACCCTTTCCAAGTGTCCGTATTTGCTTTGTAATGTTTTATAAAACGATTCATTAGCTTCAATCACTAACAGTAACGTTTCTGGACGCTTGTTCAAAATCAACTCCTGCGTAAACACACCGGTCCCTGCCCCATATTCAATAATGCATGAGGCTTTATCAAAGTAAATCGGTGTGGCAATTTGCTTGGCCAGCTGTCTTGAACTGGGTATAACAGCGCCTACGCTGCGTGGGTGCCTGATGTACTCTCGAATAAAGTGAATCGCGTTCATCTTTTCCTCTCCCTGCTTGACACACATGATAGGCATTCGGTTCATCAAAGGTTTCCATTACATATTCATTGTATACCGATGAGAATATTGATTTCAAGCAGGCTACTGTCGCCATATACAAAAGAGGATAGCCTTATTCGATTCTAATCAAATAATGACTACCCTCTTGTTGTAATATCTATTGGTCCATGGTGTCCAAATGCGTACTCTCTGCCTTGGATGCTTGTTCCGCTTTACGTCGTCGTGCGCCTATGTGCATGGCCACAATTCGGTAGATGGAGGCCGGTTGTATGGATACGGCCCAGCCTGCGTGTTCATCCGGTGCAAGAACAACCCCTAGCTGGTGATGATCGCCATCGTACATGCCTCGCTGTACAAACTTGCTCTCACCTTGCAGATTGCGTACCTCCAGCTTACAAAAAGCAGAGTTGATCCGCAAGGCCTGGTGCAGCTCGGCACGGCTGTTCACAACCATGCCATTCACACGATAAATGGCCTCGCCTGGTAGTATGCCCATGGCTATCGCCGGGCTATCTGGCAGCACAGCGAGAACACGCATCCCTTGCTCTGGATGTACAAACATCGGGCTAAGACGGCTTTCCTCTATATTTCCGTACCAAATCAGCGCTTCATGGGCCAGGAAGGAAAATAACGCTGACAGCAAGATTAGCGGACTCCACCAGGCCGCTAACAGGCTTAGCAGAAGCAAAGCCACACTGTACAGGAGCAATCGGTTCGAAGTGAGTACTGCCTTCTGTCGTGGTAGCTGGCCGAGCGTCACACTGCTAAAGCCCATCAGGACTGGCAGAGCTGCTAGCATATACCCCGTTCCGGCATCGCCGCCGAACAAAGGTGTCCAGGGAAGCATGAATCCTCCCTGAGCAGGTACCAGCAACAGCAACGGAATGGGCCAGAGATCTTCCATACGATAGCCACCGACCAATCTCCCCCGTTTGCCCTCAACAAACAGTGGCATAGCTGCCTTTCCTCCTTGCCAGCGAACCAACAGCGCTTCAGCCACATGCAGCACAGCAACGAGCACTAAGAGTGCTGGAATATCCAATCCGCGGATAGCTGCTACCGATGTCCCGAGCGCTCCCCCAGGCTGCCAGCCACTGGCTACGTTTAGAAAAAATTGAACTACACCTAGCAGACCTACCGAATAAGCAAGACACAGGTAGCGGACGCGTACCAGCATGAGCAATAATGTGGCTATCCACAGGCACACGATGGAAGTCGGGTTCAGATGCACGCTGACGAACATTCCTAGAGCGGATAGTGCCATCCCGGCAAGCAAGCCGCTCCATACGACACGCCAGGTCTCTGCAGCCCAGCTATGAATTCTAGTATGAAATAGCTTGCGCTCTAGTAGCATTTGCCGACGATAGCCAAGCGCGACAATGAGTATCGAGATATAATAAAACGGCTGCAAAAGCAGATACAAGCAAGCATTCAAGACGCTCCATCCCCATTGTAATGCCCATTCCAAGTCCATTCACACTCCTTATGCCCCTGGCCCGCTATATAGCGGATCACGTACATTTCATATCCATTTATTCTATATGAAATTGCCAACGTAGGGAAGACAAACCGACAGACTGCAAATAAATCCCAATAACAAAGGAGGCTGTTTCCAGCCCCCTTGTTGTAGCCTCACTATTATTTCGCTGCGCTTGTCTTCATTTCCTTCCGAATCTCTTCAATCCCCTGCTTGAGTTGATTATCATTTTTCGGATCGCGAATTTTTTCAATCAGCTTGGCTTCCATTGCTGCTGCTGTCTTGGCATCAATGATGCCGTTAGTCGTCAGCTTCGCCTCTTTTTGGAAAGCCATAACAGAACTTTCAGTCACTTTGTCAAAATAGCCGTCCTCACGACCTGGTTTGTAGCCCAAGCCTTGCAGAATGATTTGTGCATTTTTTACATCACTGCTATTCATATTGTATTTCAAGGATTTTTCCTTGCTCAGCGGCGCTGCCGTGAAGTATTCAGGCTGATCCACCGCGATATCCGGCTTAATCCCTTTTTTATGAATCCATGTTCCGTTTGGCGTTAGCCACTTGGCAATCGTGATTTTGAGCAGGCTACCGTCACCCATTTGCTTGTCATAGCTGGTTTGTACAGTACCTTTACCAAAGGAGTTTTCCCCGATCAACACTGCGCCAGCGGATTGCTGGAGAGCACCTGCCAGAATTTCGGACGCACTTGCGCTACCTTTGTTCATGAGCAAAGTCACCGGATAATTTTTGCGCGAACCTTTGGATTTTTCTTCCTCACGTTTCTGATTTTTATCTTCAACTTGTACAATCGTTTTGCCGGAAGGTACAAATTGCTCTGCAATATTAATAACGACAGAAAGCACTCCACCCGGGTTATTACGCACGTCAATGACGAGTCCTTTAAGCCCTTGTTTTTCCAGCTTGACTAACTCTTCCTTGAAGCGTTCTGCCGTATTTAAGGAGAACTGGGTGATCGTAATGACACCTACACCGTCGCCTTCCATATGAGCCGTTACAGTTTCCATATCAATGTTGTCACGGGTAATCGTGTATTCAAGTGGATCCGGAGAACCGTTACGCTGTATTTTAACTTTTGCCTGACTGCCTTTAGGTCCACGAATTTTGGAAACAGCCTTGTTCAGATCCAGTCCGTCCAGTGTTTCACCGTTAACAGACAATATAATATCCTTAGCGCGTAGTCCCGCCTTCTCAGCCGGAGAGCCTTTAATTGGTGTGACTACGACTACTTTCCCGTTTTCAGCCGCTACTTCGGCTCCAATCCCAGTAAAAGAACCTTCTATGGATTGCTCGAACTGCTGTGCAGTTTCTTTACCCATATAAGAGGAATACGGGTCCCCAAGCGACTCCATCATCCCATTAATGGCGCCATCCACCAGCTTGGTTCGATCCACATCCTGATAGTATTGTCCCTGAATTAAGTCCATCGCTGTCTCAATTTTGCGAATATCACTTCTGGAGGAGGAACTACTTCCTGTCACACTCGCCAGCAGTCCTTCGCCCAGAGCGCTGTTCCCAACTGTGGTTGTTCCAGTATAAGCAAAAGTGAGCAGACTGCCGCCAAGCAGCCCGATCACCATCAAGAGTACCGCTGTACTTTTTTTCAACATCTAATCGTCCACCGCCTTCTCTTTATCTTGTATCCTATTTCCTCACAACGCATCCATTCACGAAGTATACGTCTAGCTTGTACGGAATATGTTAATTGTATCCTACTCTGTGTTTCAATGCACATGTTCTTCATTGGATATGAACCATTAAAGCAAAACCCTATCTACAACCGGATTGGTTACAAATAGGGCTTACCTTATCTATTATAAATAGTTCATCGGATTTACAGGTTTGTTATTCTCGCGCACTTCAAAATGACAGTGAGGTCCTGTGGAATTCCCCGTCGAACCCACTTCCGCAATTTTTTGACCGCGTTTCACCGTTTGCCCCGTATGAACCACCGTACCACCGTTGCGAATATGTCCGTATAGAGTCCATAGTCCGTCTCCGTGATCAATGACAACCGTGTTGCCATACCCGCTCCACCATTCAGCAACAATGACAACACCGTCTTCGGCTGCATGAATATCGGTTCCCTGCGGAGCCGCCAGATCAATACCTGTGTGGCCTTTAAGCTTGCCGGTTATCGGATGTACCCGCATGCCAAAAGTAGATGAGAGTCGGTAATGGGCTACAGGCGTAGCCAAAGTACCTGATCCGCCTGTATACGTACTGGCTGCCGTATGACTGGAATTCGAGGCGGCGCCTGAGGATGAAGATGCATATCGCTTAGCTGCAGCTGCACGTGCAGCCGCTCTAGCGCGTGCTGCTTTGGCAGCCTGCTCCGCTCTGAGCTTGTTCTTCTCCTGCACAAGAGCCACACGTTTGTTCGCGAGGGCTACCAGCATATCGTTTTGCTCTTCACTGATTTCATCGGATTCAGCAATATCATGATCGTAGTTGGCAATCAGTCTTTGCTTCTCTTTTTCCTTCGAATTCAATTGAGCTTTGGCGTCCTGCTTGAGTGCATACAACTTCTTGGCATTTTTATATTCCGTGTCGAGCTGCTGCTTCTTGCTAACGACCAGAGCCTTGTCCTTTTTATGCTCGTCCAACAGAATTTGGTCCTGCTCCACGATCGTTTTCAGAGAATCCACCCGGCTGAGAAAATCACTAAAGCTGGTTGAGGACATAAGCACGTCCATATAGGATACCGTTCCATCCGTATACATGAGACGCACACGAGTTTCCAGCATTTTTTCCCGCGAATTGATGCGATCAATCGCTTCGGCTAAATCTTTTTTAGTCGCACGCAGATTATCTTCCGTTTGATCGATCTGAACCGCTACACGAGTCAGTTGATCACTGACGCTGTTAATTTGAGCAAGTACCGTTTTCAGGTTTTGCACGGTTTTATTTTTATAATGCTGAGCATACTGTTTATCTTGAGCAGCCTTTTGCTGCTGTTGCTTCGCAGATTTGGCTTGCTTTTCTAATTGGTTCAGTTGCGAATTGATTTCACTTACGCTTTTGGCATATCCGTCAGAAGGCTGGATTAGCAATGCAGCTACCAACGTAGCAGCCAACACAGATCCTATTTTTTTCAACTTGCACTCCCCATCCTTTATCGCAAAATAACACCGGGCTTCCCCGTTCTATTAAATCGACCACGACGTTCCACCAAATGCTTCTTAGACTTTCAAGAACTTGCGCATGGACAGGGTACTGCCAATAATTCCGACCAGCATCCCCAAAATAACCAGCAGTGCACTCAGCTGAATCCAAATGCCTTCAAGCGGCATAAGCTTCAACATATTGAGAGCGATATCTCCTTGAACGGCTGTCAGCAAACGCTGATAGCCTGTAAATAAAATTCCTACAGTAATAAGAGAACCAATAAGACCAATAAGCGCGCCTTCGATAAAAAACGGCCATCGTATGAAAAAGTTGGTCGCACCGACCAGCTTCATAATGCTGATTTCTCTGCGTCGTGCCAATATCGTTACTCGAATGGTATTCGAGATTAAGAACATAGACATGATCGCCAGTCCGGCGACAAATATAAAACCAACATTGCGGATCAGCTTGGTAATGGTAAAGAGCGTCTCTACAGTGCCTTTTCCGTAACGAACCTTTAAGATCGGTTTTTCAGGATGCAATGTATTCAGCTTCTCAATTTTCTCAGCCACAAATGGAACCGTCGTTGGTTCAATAACCTCTACCACGATTTTGTCCGGCAGTGGATTGCTGTCCTTGTCAAAGCCCTCTAGCAGATCCTTGCCACTGTCTCCCAAATCTTTGCGCAGCTCCTCCAAACCTTGAGCTTTCGTCACAAAGGTCGTTTTGCTGATTTCCGGCATTGCCGCGATTTCTTTTTGCAGCGTTTCACGCATGCTCTGATCGACATTGAGCTCCAGAAACACGTTAACTTCCACCTGACTATCTGCTTGATCAGCCAAGGAGTTGACGTTAAGCACCAGCATGATAAAAACGCCCAATATGAGCAGTGACACAATAATTGAGGTGACGGATGCTACGGACATCCAGCCATTGCGGAATATGTTTTTGAAACCTTCCCGCATATGACGCAAGAAGGTATTAAAAGTCATATCCGTACTCCCCTCTTACCTGGTCTCTTACGATATTGCCATTTTCGATCGCAATGACGCGTTTACGCATGGAGTTCACGATGTCCTTATTGTGTGTCGCCATCACAATGGTCGTGCCCCGAAAATTAATTTCATCCAGCAGTTGCATGATCTCCCACGATGTTTCGGGGTCCAGATTCCCCGTTGGTTCATCAGCAATGATGACCGAGGGATTGTTCACGATGGCCCGTGCAATCGCTACACGCTGTTGCTCCCCACCAGAAAGCTGGGCAGGCTCACGATTCATTTTTTCTTTCAAGCCAACCAATTCGAGCACTTCTGGAACCCGCTTGCGGATCAGCTTCTTGGGAGCCTCTATAACTTCCATAGCAAATGCCACATTCTCATAGGCTGTCAAACGCGGCAAAAGCCGGAAATCCTGAAAAATGACTCCGATGTTACGACGAACGTAGGGAATTTTGCGCTGCTTGAGCTTCCCGATATTAAAACCATTGACTGAAATTTGTCCCTTGGTCGGTACTTCTTCTCTATAAATAAGCTTCATAAAAGTCGATTTACCCGCTCCAGACGGGCCGACTACGTATACGAATTCATTACGGTCAATTCTGACCGATACTCCTTGAAGTGCGTGGGTCCCGTTCGTATAGGTCTTCCACACATCCTGCATTTCAATCACTCGATCACTTCCCGCTGCTTAATCATATTACGTATAACCTAGTATCCATTCGACATATTCCATGCATTTCCTTTAAAAACTTCTGTATTTCATCATACCGTTTATCATTGTAACAAATTTGTTACCTAAATAGTACCGAAAGTTTTCTGCTTTTGGCACATATATATGAATATTGTGGCACACGAAACGCTATCAAGCTTATCAGACAGGAGACATCTGCATTATGAAAAAAATTCATTTATCTGTCATTTGGATATGGTCTGGTGTTCTGGCGCTGGCCGTGCTGTGGGGTGGACTTCATCTGTACGCCGACAGACAAACGCTACCACAGGGAGTGCGAGTCGGAGGAGTCAACGTAGGCGGTATGTATAAAACGGATGCTCTTCGGCTGGTGGAGAAAAAACTGGATGCATTGAAGCAACGTCCTCTGCTCCTCACGGACAGTGACAGCAGTGCACAGGATATAAAGCTAACACTCGCGGAAGCAGGGATTAGTTATAAAGCGGACGCATTCCGAAATGCGGTGAAGGCACTAAGCGCGAAGCATCTATGGACTCGCGTACAGACACGTTTTAGCTTTGAGAAGGAGTGGTCTATCACACCTTTCCAGCAAGAGAAGATCTTGAAATCCAAATTTGGAGCTGATTGGGAGGAGCAACGATACGGCATGCCTGTCAATGCGGTGCGTCAGATCGATGCAAACGATCAGGTTCGTTATATTCCGGAGCGCTCTGCCCGGCGCCTGGATTGGCCCAAACTGGACGTCGTAATGAACCAGGCACTCCCCAAGGATTTTACGGCTTCTGAGGAGCCGATCCGGGTGGAATTACCGTTCTACCAGCTGGAGCCGAAAATTACAGTCGACAGTCTGCGCAGCGAAGGTATAGAGCGAAAAATCGCCCAGTTTTCCACCAGTCTCGGCAGCAGTTCGGAAGGACGTGTGTATAACGTTAATTCGGCGGCAAGCACCGTCGATGGTTTAATTCTCAAACCGGGTGACATATTCGACTACGGCCAGGTGATTGCCAAGGCTGAACGCACTCATGGCTTTCGTGAGGCTCCCGTGATCGTAAATGGACGGCTGGAGTCCGGCATTGGCGGTGGGATTTGTCAGGTATCCAGCACGGTGTATAATGCAGCGCTGCGAGTCGGCTTGGACATTGTCGAACGCCGCAACCATTCCTTGCCAGTCAGCTACTTACCCAAAGGTCAGGATGCGACTTTTGCTACAGGGTCTATTAATTTTCGTTTTAGAAATAATACCGGCAAACATTTACTCCTTCGCGCTGTGGTCCAAAATCGAACGCTTACTGTTAAAATTTTTGGTACATTCCCATCCAATATTTCGTATGAACTTGAATCTCACACCGTTCGCGTACTGCCTATACCGGTAAAAAGAATACGTAATGACTCCCTATCTCCCGGCTTCTATCAAGTCATTCGACAGGGCAAAGAAGGGTATGTGGTAGAAACATTTCGAATAAAAAAGGTAGATGGAAAACCCGTCGAGCGCACCCGAATCAGCCGCGATACGTACCGAGCGCAGCAGCGCATTATAGCTAGTTATGGCGGTAGCACATCGTCTGAGCCACAAACACGCGAACTGGAGAAACCTATTGTGGAAGATGGCATAAGCGAATAAACGAAAAAATCCCCCTTCACTACTGGCTGGATTGGTTCCAGACAGAGTGAAAGGGGTTTTTTTTATTTCTAAATTACTCGCTGCGTTTACTTAAAACCGAGATTTCTACAGGCTCACTTTCATGGCCGTCTGTATCTTTAGCTTTGATCACCAGTCTAACTGTCGCTTTTTGAGTAAGCACACTGATGCTAAATGTGCCGTCATCTTTGGCTACTGTACTGCCGATAGGCAGATCGTTGGAATAGGCAGTTACTGTGGAACCAGCTTTTGCTGTTCCTGTAATTGTACCTTCACCATCGTACACATCGTTGACTTTCAGTGCATTCGAAGTAGCATCCGCGTCAGTAGCTGTGTCTGTAGTGTTGTCTGTAGTGTTGTCTGTAGTCGTATCGGTATTTGTAGTTGTCTCTGTTGTTGTAGAGTTGTCTGTAGTAGTCGCAGTCGTGCTATCTGTGCTAGTACTTGTGCTGCTATCTTCTGTTTCAGTTCCAGAAGTAGTCGACGTATTACCGTAAGTGGAATCTGTCACGTTACCGTACGTGGAATTCGTTACCGTTCCACCAGGAGTCGTCGTCAGATTATCGACAGAGCTCAGGTTGTAACCGGATGCAGCATCCAGAATAGCAACCGCCTCTGCACGAGTCAACGGCTTCAGCGGCTGGAATTTACCATCCGGATATCCGTTGATGATTTTTTGCTCCGCAGCTGCCGCTACACTTTTCTTCGCCCAAGATCCGATTTTGTCGGAGTCAATGAATTTAGTAACATCTGCTGCGTTACCCGCAGTCAGTCCAATAGCTTTGCCAATGATCGCAGCTGCTTCCTGACGAGTTACCTTACCATTTGGTTTGAGCTTGTTATCTGCATAGCCGCTTATGTAGCCTGCATTTACGGCACTTGTCAGTTCGTTGTATGCCCAGTGGGATGCCGGAACATCTGTGAACGTTCTGCTTCCATTACCGTTTACCTTCACACCGCCTGCATACGTTACGTCTGTCACTGCTGGAAGTTCCTGTGTGAACGTTCCCAAGCTGCGGTTCAGAAGAACGATAAATTCTGCGCGTGTGATCGCCGCATCCGGTTTTACCGCTCCATTCAATTGCCCTGTAGCTGACCAGCGTTGCACCTGATCTCCTGCCCAATGGCCACTTGTAGTTTGAGGAGCAGCTGCCGCTGCGCTGAATGCGCTAAGAATAAGACCTGTGCTCAGTACACCTGTAATTGTGTTCCTTAACTTTTTCCCCATGCTATAAATTCCTCCCTCAGATTGGATTCATCAATCTTTTTTAAACACTTTACCAGAAATCAAACCCAAATAACCCCTAAATTAAAAAAATCGTCCCATATAACCATACCCCCTCCTAATGTAGGATAAAAAAGAAACAGGACTTAATACCTAGCCATCCACTTGGATATGTATATTTGGACAGGTCACTGTATACTGGATGAATAATCAGTTGTATGCTGGAACAGGTCAATGAGGTCACATCCCCCTAGGAAAAGAGGTTTTCTTATGGCTCTTATTCAATGTCAGTTTTATTCGGAAGTTCTTGGTCTAAGCACATCCATGAATGTTATTCTTCCGCAGGCAACCCGATCACAGATTGGAATGGAAGGCAAGCAAGGAATAGGACCACATCCGACACTGTATTTACTGCATGGCCTGTCAGACGATGATTCAACCTGGCTGCGTCGAACCTCCATTGAACGCTACGTCGCCTCCATGGGCCTAGCGGTCGTCATGCCTCAGGTACATCGGAGTTTCTATACGAATATGGAGCAAGGAGCAGCTTATTGGACTTTTATCAGTGAAGAATTGCCAGCTTTGGCACGTTCATTTTTTCCTCTGTCCGACAAGCGTGAAGACAATTTTGTAGCCGGGCTTTCTATGGGTGGTTACGGCGCCTTCAAACTGGCACTTCAGCATCCAGAGCGCTTTGCAGCCGCTGCCAGTCTTTCGGGGGTTATGGATTTACACGCATCACGCACCGATCCTAAGCAAAATGCTATGAGTCCAGCGGAATGGCTTAACATTTTCGGGCCAGATGAAATACGCGGAACAGATCACGACTTGCTGGAGCTGCTACAACGTCATGCCACCGCGGGGACCTCACTCCCCCAACTCTATCAATGTTGCGGTACGGAGGATTTCTTATATAAGGGGAATCAGACTTTTCGTGCAACATGCACCTCTCTTGGAGTTCCGCTGACCTACGAAGAAGGTCCTGGAGCTCATGAATGGGGATATTGGGACGCTAAAATCCAGGACGTACTGGCGTGGCTACCGCTTAAAGGACACTAAAACAGGCAAAAAAATCCCCGGAGCCTTCCTCCTCGCACCATACGAAGGGAATAGGCTCCGGGGATTGTTGTTATGCCCATCAGGGATTTGTCTTTGTCTCCGTCGTTGGAGATCCATTAGTTAGTGCCTTAGGCAGTACTTTATACAAGCGCCACTCGCCGTTAAACTCACGTTCAAGCTGAACCCATGGGGCACCATGCTCATATAAATTCGGATATACCATATTAATCTTACTCAGCGGCATGCCTGACATAATCTTAGGTACAAGGATATAGTCCACATGATTCTCCTGCGGATAACTTAATGCTTTATTGAACGCATAATCACTGGTGATCAGAAAACGTTTGGAATATTGGCTGTAGACGATCATTGTGTAGGCTGAAGCTGAATCAGTCATAATGGTAGACTTCGGCAGATGCTCATCCAGCCAAACGGCAATCTTGCGATCTGATTCCTGTCTCACATAGTTCACATTCCCTGTGCGTGTGAGAAAGCTATTCTCATCCGGTGCAATATCCGGGCGAGTCAACGCATAGGAGAGTAATCCAGCGGTAAGTAGCAGACTGACGGACACTAGACCAAAGGCCGCCCTCCGCCATCGTCCCTGAAGCTGACTCAACTCATAAGGCAACCAGGCTACGGTAATTGGGAATACATACATAAAGTAACGAAACCACCCGTACGAGGATTGTCTCATCATAAGTAAAAATTGCAAGCCCGGCACAGACAGGAACAATAACAAAATAATCAGGGTTCCCCACCGGAATAAGCGTCCACTCAACAGACGGATGAACAGAATAGCAAACAATGGTACAGAGTACCAGATGGTTTTGGAAGCAATAAACTTCAAGGCTACCAGTGGATTGGAGAAAATCTCTACAAATTTATCATCATTCAGCAACTCTGCCGATTGGGCCGTGTTTGAATACTCTGAATTCAGGAAATAAAAGGCATTCCCCATAATGAGATAGTTAAAGAAAATCCACAACAGCCCGGAAAAGACCACAGGAAGCAAAAGAAGTAACCAGGTTGCCTCGACTTTATGCAGCTTTTCCCGCAG
Organism: Paenibacillus sp. EKM211P; assembly: GCF_011066175.1. NCBI lineage: Bacteria > Bacillati > Bacillota > Bacilli > Caryophanales > Paenibacillaceae > Paenibacillus > Paenibacillus sp. EKM211P. The sequence continues at coordinate 617,060 of NZ_JAAMNS010000001.1, read as the reverse complement.
GGCCAGCTCGCGTCTACCCAAGTTGCGATGAAGAAATAAGATCGCCAAGACTACGCCAACAGCCATTGCCACGCCTAGAGGCACCGCTTCATAACGAGTCCAGAACGCCATGGCAAGCGCTAATCCAGAAACAATCAGACTTGCCGTCATGCGGTCCTTGAGCCACAGCGCAAATTCAATCACTGTCATCATAATAAAATATATGTATAACGAATCGCTCAGACCGTTGGCACCAAACAGTAAAATAAACGGATTCAGTGCATACAACAAAGCCAACAGCAAGCTCATCCTAGAGCTAAGCCCTGTTCTGACACCTGCCCGATATAGCAACATTGCGGTCAAAGCAGAAAAGGTAGCACTCAGAATAACAGCAGCCAATCCATAGGAGGCTAATGCCGGAAAGATTGGATACAGCAATAGAATTACCATTTCCAGAAGACTGGGTAGTGGATTCCAGATAAATCCGATGGCGCCCAAATGCGGGTCACGGCTGTACAGCACATAAAATGCGTTAGCTACGCGACTGAGCGCATCTGTGTGCATATATCCCAGAACATAGCTAAAATAGATGCCCGCAGACAGCTCCAATGCAAGTATAAACACAAACAGACCTATAGCCATCCATCTGCTTGCAGACATTTTTCGAAAGGACATTCCTCTCGTTCCCCCTCAAACTTCTTGCGGCGGTGCAGCTGCAGGGAAATTACGCCCGACAGCTGTATCCTTTCCTCCGCTACGATGCACTAAAATACAATAAAATTATTGCAGTTCTTCATGCTTTATCTTGTACAAACGCCACTCCCCGTCAAAGTCATGCACCAACGAGGCCCATGGCGCCCCCTTTTCAAACAAATCAGGATAGTTCCGGTTCACCTGATCCAGCGGTACCCCTTCTACCAAGCGCGTAACCAAAACATAATCCACCTTGGAGGCGGGCAGATCCGTTAAAGATTTTCCAAAATCATAATCACTCGTGATCATAAACCTCTTCGGAATTTTACTGCTCAAAATGATCGGATAGGCCGTATAAGAATCAGTCAAAATGAGAGATGAACCATAATGTTCATCCAGCCATGACCCTATTTTCCGTTCAACAATTTGCCGAGTATAGCTTTCATTGCCACTATGCGTCAGATAGCTATGCTCATCCGCCGCAATTGCGGGATTCGTCAGTGCGTAGGATAACAAGCCTACTGTTACCAACATTCCTGCCGTTACCAGTGAGATTCCGATCCCCCGCATTTTCCCCTTCAACAGACTAAGCTCATACGGCAGCCAAGCAACCGTAATTGGGAATACATACATAAAATATCGGAACCAGCCAAACGAAGAATGCTTAAGCATAAGTAAAAGCTGAAGCCCGGGTACCGATAAAAAGATAGCCAGCAGCGTTAACGTGCTCCAACTCCACAGACGTTTGTCCAATAGGCGTATAAGCAAAATGGCAATTAATGGAGCCGCATACCATAAGGTTCGTTGCCCGACAAACTTTAGCATCAGTACAGGATGAGCAAACATTTCCACAAAGCGTTGATCCTCCAGCAAAGCCGCTGATTGTGTGGAATTGGAATACTGCGAACGTAAAAAGTAAAGCGGGTCGCCCATGATAATCCAGTTAAAAAAGAGCCACAGCAAACCCGAAAAGACAAGCGGCAGCAACAATAGAAGCCATGTCGCTTCTACCTTGTACAGGCGCTCTTTTAAAGACAATTGCGTTCTAACGCTCTCTCTGTTTGTACGCCACCGATGCAGAGAAAAAATCGTCAGTAATACGCCCAAAGCCAGCGCACCCCCCAGGGGAACTGCTTCGTAGCGAACCCAAAATGCCAATGCAAGCGCAAAACCGGATACGATCAAATTCGCCGCCTTGCGATCCTTAAGCCACATACAGAATCGACTCACTGTCAGCAGGATAAAAAAGATATATGGCGAGTCACTTAAGCCGTTGAAGCCAAACAGAAACATAAACGGATTCAGTGAAAATAACAGCGCAATCAGCAAACTGGTTGCACCGTGAAGCCCTAGTTCTTTTCCCGTCCCGTACAATAATGCTGCACTCGCCCCAGCAAACAGGCTGCTCACAATCACTGCTGCCAGCCCATGGGAAGCGAGTGCGGGAAATAAAGGATAGAACAACAGCACAATGAGTTCCATCAAACTCGGTAGCGGATTCCAAACAAACCCAATAGCACCCAAATGTGGGTCCCGACTATAGAGTACATAAAATGCATTAGCTACTCGACTGAGCGCATCGGTATGCATATAGCCAAGATGCCATGCAAAATAAACACCCACGGCTAATTCTAGAGCAGCAATACAAGCAAACAATGACAACAACTTTCTATGTTTCCTTACGATCATGAAACCTCTTTCTGTCGCTGTTGCGGAACGGAGAAGATCCAATAGCGGTTCCAGATATAATTATGAACTGGCACGATGATGGTAGTTAAGACTTCACCGATCAGATATGACCAACCAATCCAGTGAATGGTTACGTACATCAGAGCGGCATTCAGGAGCAAGCCGCAGGTACAGACCAATAAATATTTAAGAAACTGAGTGCGGCTCCCTTCGCCGGTAGGCTCGAACGTCCAGTTACGATTCAGCACATACGAAACGAGCAGCGTAACGATAAAACCTATGGTAGTAGCCGTTACTGCAGGTATTGCAAACAGCTCCACCAGCAGCACAAGCACACCGACGTGAATGCCTGTACCCAGCAGTCCGACAATACCGTATTTAATGATTGGATACTTTAGATACGAACGTCTGATCATGTTGATTAAACTCCCTATCCACCCACAATCGGTCAGCATTCGCCCGTTTGTCTGCAATTAGATAACGGGGTCTGGCTTTGACTTCGTGATATATGGCGGCAATATATTCTCCTACCACTCCAATCGACAGCATGAGTACACTGCCGATAATCAAAAGCAGTAAAATGACAGTGGTAAACCCGGTCACAGCATCACCCGTTATTTTGTGCATTAAGGTTTGAATCCCCAACACGACCGAAATCAGCATGAAAATGAGACCCATTAAACTCACTACCCGCAAAGGTACCGTTGAGAACGAAACGATCGCTTCCGCGGCCAATCGAAGCAGCCCTAACGGACTCCAGCGGCTTGGACCCTCTTCTCGTGGAGCCACCCGGAATGTAATCTGGGTTTTACGAAAACCGAGCCAGGCGGTCATCCCGCGAAAAAACGGCATACGCTCTGGCATCGCCATCCAGGCATCCACCACTCGTCGATCCAGCAGCTTATAATCGGAGGCATCCTTGAGATTAAAGCCCGTCAAACGATTCAAAGTCGCGTAGAACAAAGAAGCTCCGAGCTTTTTGCCTACAGACTCTTCTCCCCGAAATTCTTTCACACATTCAACTAAATCATAACCTTCGTTCTGCCATAAACGCACCATTTCCCCGATCATTTCAGGAGGATGCTGCAAATCACCGTCCATAACAATGATCGCATCACCCGAGGCGTTTTCCAAACCTGCGCACAATGCCAGCTCCTTACCAAAATTCCGACTCAGCCGGAGTGCGAGCAAAGAGGGCATACGACGGGACAATTCGGACAGTTTGAGCCACGTATCATCTTTGGAACCATCATCTACAATAATGAGCTCATAACGTGAGGTGACAACAGACAGCACCCCATCAATCACCTTAAGAGAACGTTCGAGGTGTGAGCCTTCATTGTACATAGGAATGACGACGGATAAAAAAGGGTTTTTTGTCTCCATTCTTGCTCCTTCTTTCTTCATATTCAGGAGGACTGTGCCGAGGCATCATCCAAGTCATGCATATCGGTCAGACCATGCGTCGTTTTCTCCCAATAGAACGGCTTGGTTATAAGCTGCCAAGCTGCTTTTATCGCAGCTATACTCATAAGTACCCAATATAACGGCGAGAGTAGCCCATATTTGACCATCGCGTATGAAAATGTTCGTTCACCGCGCTCTTCCAGCTCACCGATGACCCAATACATGCCAGCCACATTACTGAATACGAACAGGAAGTTACCGATATAAAATTCCGCGCTGGCTAGGTAGTACACATAACCCGGGAACAGCTTGGGAATAAAGGACAACTCCCAGCCAAACCATAAAATAAGCAAGCCCCAAAAAATCGGGTTCAGCAACGGCAACATCGGAGTCGCCAGAATCATTACCTGAAAACCGAAAAAGCCCTTCCAGCCCACTTCGCGCACCAGCTTAACCGGATTACGCATATGAACCAGCCATGTCTGCATATATCCCTTGATCCAACGTGAACGCTGACGAATCCAGTTGCCCACGCGGCTGTTCGCTTCCTCCCATGTGCGGGAATCAACAATGGCCGTTTTGTAACCACCTTTATACAGACGAATGCCCAGATCGGCATCCTCGGTTACATTATAGGGGTCCCACGCATTAATATCTTTCAATACAGATACCCGAAAATGATTGGACGTACCGCCCAACGGAATAGGGGTATCTAACTGCATAATTCCCGGCAGCAGCAATTCGAACCACATACTGTATTCTTGTGTGAACCAGCGGGTCAGCAAATTTTGTGTACTGTTAAAATAATTGAGCTTCGCTTGAATACACGCATAATTCTCAGGGAGTGAATCAAACGCTGCAATGACTTTTTTAAGTTGGTCAGCATCGGGACGATCCTCAGCATCGTAAATGACGACAAACTCGCCGCGGGCGCGAATAAGTCCATAATTACATGCCTTCGGCTTGGTTTTCGGCAAGCCATCAGGCACGACCAGTGTCGTGTAATAGGCAGGCAGCTTCATTTCACGCAGCAGCTCAATCGTCTCAATGTCGTCCTCTTCAATCAGCAGCCGTACATCCAGCTTGGACTTTGGATAATCCAGCTGCTCCAAATTCCGCAACAACATCGGAAGCACGCCCGCTTCCTTATACATCGGGACAAGAATCGTATAGATCGGCAGTCTTTTTTCATCCATGGCGTCTACCTCTTCCTTCGTGAAGCGAAGCTGCGCCCCACGCCGGGAACCGAGATAGATAATTCCAAATTTGAAAAGCGTCATCGCAAAATAAAAAAGCTGGATCATCATATTAATGATCAGCACTGTCTTCCAGCTGTTCCAGAAGAGGCCGAGCAATGTGATCATTCCCATGGCTGCAAACACCCAGAGCTGTCCCTTGGTAAAGGTGGTCCGCGCCGAATTGTGCGGTTCTTTTTCCAACAACCCGGTTGTGCTTTCCTGCATCATTTCCTCGCCGTAGATTTTACCCCAGAGCTGCTCCATCTCTTCCTTTGTTGCAAGCACTTGCTCTACCGGCATACCCAGAATTTCCTCCAGCTTCAAGCGTCGCTCTTCTGGTAATGGATCACTGACCGCTACAATATAGCGGTTCATATATTGATGGATGACGACCACGCCATAAGCCATTGCCACTTGCTCGGGTAGCTTGTACGCCGCATCCAGCGCCAGCTCCTCACCAATACGCCCGATTCGGTTCTGGGTAGCAATCGCGCGGTACAAATCCGCAGGCTCCAGCATTTGCAATGATAGCAAGATGTCGCCGAGCAGCCCGCCGCTCTTCGCCTGGAACTCGAGCGCTCGCTCTAGCTGCTCTGGTGTAATATAGCCGGAACGAACCAGCATGTCGCCCAGTCTCTCCTTGGATTCATCACCGTCAATTTGCTCTTGTAGCTGCTCAGCTGTAATGAAACCCATCTCTACAAGAATATCGCCCAGTCTACCACCGTAACGCTTCTGGTTGCGGATAGCATCTGTCAGCTGATCCCGGGTAATCATCCCGTTCTCCACCAGCTGATCTCCCAGACGGGCCTTGCCGTTTCGTCCGGTCTGCGTTCCTGCTGCCGCCTCTCCGCCTTCTGCACCAGGGATACTGGAAGCAAGGCCCATAGCTACTCCTGCCGCTGCCTGTTCCTGCCCAGATGCATACTGGACTTGCGCCTCCTGCACCTGTCCATCCTGTATTCCTTCATCCAGCAATTGTTCCACAGCTGCTGCTGTATCATTGGCATTCTGTATAGCCTGAATACGAAGTTCTGTATCCCGAAGTCGTCGTTCCAACTCTTCGATGTGAAAATCAAGCTTGTACAGTATCGGGGCCTGCTCTGCACGCTGAGCCTCTAGCTGTTGTTGCAGTTGTTCGATTCGCTGACGCTCTTCTTTTATTCTTCTCTTGGTTTGGCGAATTGAAACTCCTCCAACCTGCCACCTAAGCTTGTCACCCATGAATTCCCGCCCTTTCAATCCAGCGCCGCTCTTCCGCAAGCGCATCTGCAAGCAGCTGCTTTAACTCGGTATCCCGCTGCTTTTTCCGCTCCAGCGCCGCATGGAAAAGCTCCCGCTCCTCACGTAGCAACCTCTCTGCCTGGATTCGCTCCTCATGCAATGAGGATACCAATCCATCGGCGTCAGAAGCGCGATAACCGATCCAAGCGCTCTTTAGCTGACGCGTCGTTCGTTTAGTTCTCATAATACCTCCCTGGATCGTCCCGACTCTGCCTTTTGCTATGCCGCTACTTCAATATTTTTACTGGTTTTCTTCCAAAACCAGGACACACCTGCTTTCTCATTCAAGCCCTTCATTTACACATTTATGCAATTTCCCTGGTCAAAAAAACCAATAAAAACTTGAAAATGATTTATCGCATATGCTTCTTGTTCTATCGAATTGGTAATTCAATGAAAAACTTAGTGCTATTCTACCATAATCCTAGTAGGTGTAGTATACAAAAATGTAAATTCTAGAAACTTTCACACTAATGTATAGATAGGTATATAGAACTAGATATTAAACATCTTGAACGATATTCTTCCAATAAATCTATGTAGTTCATGATTATTCTGATCATAAATCATTCAAATACCTCAGAAAACACAAAAGACACCGCGAACGGTGCCTTTGAAAACATAGATGGCAAATATTCTTAAAATCTGATTTTACACAGCATCCCGTTGCTGTGCAAGAGAATAATTCTTTCTGTATGGATTATTTTTTTGGCTTATGATTTTCATACCATGTTGACGTGTTCACTAGAAGCTGTTCACTGCGTCCAATGGCTGCCTGCACCTGACCGGTGGCGGTTCCGCCATACACATTCCGAGCATTGACTACCGCTTCTGGTTGAAGCACCTCATAAATGCGCTCGTCAAACAGATCCGAAAACTGCTGGAATTCATCCAGTTTCAAATCAAGCAGATATTTGCCCTGCTGGATGCAATACAGCACCGTTTTGCCGATAACCTCATGGGCCTGACGGAACGGAAGCCCCTTGCCGACCAGAAAGTCCGCAATATCCGTTGCGTTGGAGAAATCCTGGTTGACCGCTTGACGCATCCGATCCTTGTTCACCTTCATCGTGGCGATCATCGGAGCGAACAATTGCAAGGCTCCCTCCAGCGTGGCAACCGTATCGAACATCCCTTCCTTGTCCTCCTGCATGTCCTTGTTGTATGCCAGCGGCAAGGACTTCAGTACGGTCAGCAGACCGACGAGGTTTCCATAGACCCGCCCGGTTTTGCCACGTACTAGCTCCGGTACATCCGGGTTTTTCTTCTGTGGCATAATGCTGCTGCCTGTGCAGAAAGCATCATCCAACTCGACAAAACCAAACTCTGTGCTGCTCCATAGCACCAGTTCTTCGCTCAGACGGGACAAATGCGTCATAATCAGCGAGGCCCCGGCCAAAAACTCTACGATAAAGTCCCGATCACTGACAGCGTCCAGGCTATTTTCATAGACTCCGTCAAAGCCTAATTGCTCTGCTACAAAATGACGATCGATCGGGAAAGTGGTTCCAGCCAGAGCGCCAGCGCCCAGCGGCAACACATTGATGCGTTTGTAGCTGTCCTTGAGTCGGTCAATATCACGCTCCAGCATAGACACATACGCCAGCAAATGATGCGCGAACAAAATAGGCTGCGCACGCTGCAAGTGTGTGTATCCAGGTACAATTGTGTCCAGATTGTCCTTGGCCTGCCCAATTAATGCAACTTGTACATCATGCAGCATACCCACCAGTGATACGACACGTCCGCGCAAATATAAGTGCATATCCATTGCTACCTGATCGTTACGACTGCGTCCAGTGTGCAGCTTACCGCCGACCGGACCAATGACTTCGATCAGGTTTTTTTCGATATTCATGTGAATATCCTCATCCGAAACGGAAAATTCAATTTCCCCACGGCGGATACGCCCCAGAACGGTGTGCAGTCCTCCCTTGATCGTGTCCGCATCCTCCTGCGGAATAATACCGCATTTGCCCAGCATGGCCACATGAGCCAAACTGCCTTGAATATCTTCTTCCGCCAACGCCTGATCAAACCCAATAGAAGCCGTATATTCCTCTACCAGCTTGTTCGTTTGCTTTGTAAACCGTCCGCCCCATAGCTTACTCATTGCATGATCCCCTCTCTGCAATAACAAGCCGCCCTCGTCGTTTGGACAAGAACGGCCCGCATTCCGTACATTTTTTTAGATTACATCTTATTTATGATTTTGTGTCACGCCCGCGTTGACCTTCAAACGCAAAGCATTCAAGCGGATAAAGCCTGTAGCATCGCCTTGATCGTAGGCTTGTGTCGGATCAGCTTCCATGGTTGCAATGTCTGGGTTGTACAAGCTAACCGGACTTTTAACACCCGCACCGATAATATTGCCTTTGTACAGCTTTACACGCACCGTACCACTGACATTTTTCTGGCTTTCATGAACTAGAGCCTGCAAGGCAACACGTTCCGGCGCAAACCAGAATCCGTTGTACACCAAGGTAGCATAACGGGTAATCAGGCTATCACGCAGATTCATAACCTCGCGATCCATTGTGATGGATTCCATTTTGCGGTGAGCTGTGAACAGAATTGTACCGCCTGGCGTCTCATAGACTCCGCGGCTCTTCATACCCACAAAACGGTTCTCTACCATATCTACACGTCCGATACCATGCTTGCCGCCCAGTTCATTCAGCTTTTCCATCACTTGTAGCGGAGTTAGCTGCTCACCGTTCAAAGCGACGCAGTTGCCTGCTTTAAATTCCAGCTCCAAGTATTCTGCTTCATCAGGCGCGTCCTCAGGCGCGTTGCTGAGCAAGAACATTTCTTTATTTTCAGGAGCGCTCGGATCAAACCAAGGGTCCTCCAGCACGCCGCTTTCATAACTGATATGCAGCAGGTTGCGGTCCATGGAGTACGGCTTGGCTGCAGAAGCCGTTACCGGAATACCGTGTTTTTCCGCATAGGCAATCATTTCTGCCCGGCCCGGGAACTGATTGCGGAACTCTTCCAGCCGCCAAGGTGCAATGACTTGGATGTCCGGCGTTAGCGCCGCCGCGTTCAGCTCGAAGCGCACCTGATCGTTACCTTTGCCTGTTGCCCCGTGAGCAATGGCTGTTGCTCCCTCGGCAATCGCAATATCGACCATCCGCTTAGCGATCAATGGACGTGCGATACTCGTACCGAGTAAATATTGCCCTTCATATAAAGCACCTGCCTGAAACATCGGATAAATAAAATCCTTGGCGAATTCATCACGCAGATCATCGATGTACACTTTGGAAGCTCCCGTAGCGAGTGCCTTTTCCTCCAAACCGTCCAGTTCTTCCTTTTGTCCGATATCTGCAGTGAATGCGATAATTTCAGCATCATATGTTTCCTTGAGCCATTTCAGAATGACCGACGTATCCAGACCGCCGGAATATGCGAGTACGATTTTTTCTTTTGCCATTATTGAAGTCCTCCCCGAATGCTTATACCTCTATCTTCTTTACGATCAACCTTATCCCATTAAAGCAACTAGCAACGCTTTTTGTGCATGCAGACGATTTTCCGCTTCATCAAAAATGACCGAATTGGGACCATCGATTACTCCCGCACTCACTTCTTCCCCACGATGTGCAGGTAGACAGTGCAAGAATAAATAATCTGGCTTAGCGAGCTTAACCAGTTCCTCATTCACCTGGAAGTCGGCAAAAGCAAGCTCACGCTCCTTTTGCTCTTCCTCAAAACCCATGCTTGCCCACACATCTGTGTAGATCGCATCAGCATCTTTTACTGCTTCCTGCGGACTTTGAGTGATCACAATTTCACTACCTGTCTGCTTGGCAATCTCCCGGGAAACTGCGATCACACTCGGGTCAGGCTCGTATCCAGCTGGACTTGCAATGGAGACATGCACTCCGAGCTTGGCTCCACCAATCAAGAGGGAATGCGCCATATTGTTGCCGTCTCCGATATAAGCCAGTTTGAGCCCTTTTAGCTTACCCTTTTGCTCATACAAGGTTTGATAATCAGCCAGCACCTGACACGGATGCGCCAAATCGCTCAAGCCATTGATTACCGGAACGGATGCATAACGGGCCAACTCTACGACATTATCGTGCCCAAAGGTACGAATCATAATGCCATCCAGATAACGTGACATGACTTGGGCCATGTCGCTAATCGGTTCACCGCGTCCCAGTTGAATATCATTTTTGCTGAGGAAAAGGGCATGCCCACCCAATTGATACATACCGACTTCAAAGGATACCCGTGTGCGTGTGGAGGACTTTTCGAAAATCAGTCCAAGTGTTTTCCCCTTCAGCGGCTGATAAGCTTCTCCGTTTTTGTGTTTACGCTTAATTTCAATGGCGAGATCAATTAAATACTGGATTTCCTCTGGCGAGTAGTCGTCCAGTTCTAGAAAGTCCCGTCCTTTCAAATTCACCTGTTGCAATGCGCCGCCCTGACTCATGCGTTCCTCTCCTTTTACACTCTAATCTCGGATGCTTCTGGCTCTACACTAAGCTACGTGCTCCCGAATCAATTCAGCAATCCATGTTACAGCCTGATCTATTTCGTCTTTCGTTACATACAGGTTAGGCAACAGGCGAATCACGTTCGGTCCTGCTGTAATGAACAGAATGCCCTTCTTCTGTCCTGCCAAAACAAGCTCTGCTACCGGCTCCGCACACTCAATCCCGACCATCAGACCTTTTCCGCGGATATCCTGGACAAAAGGAATATCTTTAAGCTGTTTTTGCAGACTATGAAAGAGATAATCTCCCATTTCGGCAGCGCGTTCTGGCAGCTTGTCATCAATAATCGTTTCAATGGTTGCTTGAACTGCTGCCATAGCAAGCGGTGTACCCCCGAAGGTAGAACCATGACTGCCCGCTGTGAACGCTTCACGCAAATATTCTTTGCCTAGCATTGCACCGACCGAAAAGCCACTGCCCAATCCTTTCGCCAATGTAAAAATATCCGGTTCTATTCCATAATGCTCAAAGGCAAACAGCTTACCTGTCCGCCCCATACCTGTTTGGACCTCGTCAATGATCAGCAGCAATCCATGCTCATGGCACAGCTTGGTAATCACGTCTACGAAAGCAGGGTCTACCGGATACATGCCACCTTCGGCCTGCACCATTTCCAGCATAATTGCCGCTGTATTCTCATTGATAGCTGCTTCGAGCGCAGCCTGATCATGAAGCGGAACGCTTTTGAATCCGGCGGGAAGCGGTAAAAAACCTTCTTTAACTTTGTCCTGACCCGTAGCAGTCAAGGTTGCCAGCGTCCGTCCGTGAAAGGATTGCGTGAACGTAATGATTTCATAGCGACCGGTCTGCTTCACCTTCTGGTGGTAACGACGCGCCAGCTTAATGGCAGCTTCGTTCGCTTCAGCTCCGCTATTGCAGAAGAACACGGCATCTGCGCTGCTATTGGCTGTCAGCAAGGCAGCGGCCCGTTCCTGCCCGGGAATATGAAACAGATTGGATACATGCCACAGTTCATCGATCTGTTTTTTCAAACGCTCCGCTACAGCTTGAGGCGCATGGCCTAGATTGGTAACGGCAATACCTGACATGAAATCCAGATAACGTTTGCCCTGATCATCCCACAGCCAGCTTCCTTGTCCTTTCACCAGTGTAAGCGGATATCTTGCGTAGTTTGGAAAAAGAGAGCTATCTGCCTGCACTTTTGCCGCCCCCTTTTCCGCTTGCGCTCCGCTTCCATTCGTACTTGGCATTTCCTCGCTCACCAGCGTATTCTGTTCCTTACTCATGTCGTTCACGCCCCTTTATCGTTTGGTTATATAGGTTGAGCATATATCGCAATTACTGCATACGCACAATGCGTGTTCCAATCGATTCTCCACCCAGCACACGGCTGAGTACCTGCGGTTCGCTGCCGTCCACAATGACGACTTCCTTCACTTTACCGTGAATGCAGGCAATAGCCGCTCTCACTTTCGGAATCATACCACCGTAGATTTCACCTGTACTGATCATATCTTCAATTTCCTGTATGGTAATTGACTCCAGCACCTTCTTTTCTACACCATTCTTTTTCAGTATACCGGGTACATCCGTCACAACAATCATTCGACTGACGCCGAGATGAGAAGCCACCGCGCCCGCCGCTGTATCGGCATTAATGTTGTAACGCTGACCAGATCGATCAATGCCAATAGGCGCAATAACTGGCATATAGTCCATATCCAGCACACCGGTAATAATCGAAGCTTGAACATGTGTTACCTCTCCAACCCAGCCGACCTCTGCGGCATTCGTCACAGGATTTGCTTCAATTAAATAGCCATCACTGCCTGACAAACCCAGCGCTCGCCCTCCGTGCATCCCTATTCTGCGAACAATCTGCTTGTTAATGCTGCCTGCCAGCACCATTTCCACGACATCCAGCACGGGTTCAGTCGTTTTACGCAATCCATGAATGAACTCCGTTTCGATTCCCAGCTTCGCCAAATTGTCAGAGATCGCAGGCCCACCGCCATGTACAATGACTGGTTGGAGACCTTCCGACTGCAGACGGGCCAAGTCGTCAAAAAAGGAATCAGGCAACGCAGCCAGCGTGCTTCCTCCGCATTTCATCACAAAATTACGACGTGCCACTCCCGCATGTTTCGCTTGATCCGCGTGTCCCACTGCCGATTGCATATCATCTCTCCTTTTCTCCTCTGCACAATTTTGTGCGATTTTCAAATGATACCGAAGCTATATTCGCTCGCTTCTTCTAGTAACTATTAAATATTTATCCGTAATTAAATCGGGTATCTATGTCCGATAAGCCGCATTAATCCGCACATAATCATAGGTTAGGTCACAGCCCCATGCTGTAGCGGTCCCATTCCCGTGATGCAAATCAACGATAATTTGCACCGTATCTCCACGTAAATAGGAAAGCGCCTCGGCTTCATCAAAAGCTACTGGACTTGATTGGCTTAGCACGATAATATCCCCCAGGCGAATGTCTACCGTATCCGGATTCACCGGTTCTCCGGCACGTCCGACGGCTGCAATAATCCGTCCCCAGTTGGCGTCTGCGCCAAAAACGGCTGACTTCACCAGACTGGACCCGATCACAGTCTTGGCTATCGCCTGGGCTGATGCATCGCTTATCGCTCCGCTTACAGACACCTCTACCAGCTTCGTAGCACCTTCTCCATCACGGGCAATCGCCTTCGCCAGCTCACGGCAGATATAAGTGAATGCCTCGGCAAAAGCCTCCCAATCGGGATGGTCTGTGTGCAACTCGCTGTTGCCTGCCAGCCCGCTCGCCATAGCGATCAGCATATCGTTCGTGCTTGTATCCCCATCGACTGTGATCATATTAAAGCTGGTATCCGTGGCCTGCTTTAATAGTTGATGAAGGGCCGTCTGTCCGATGACTGCATCACAAGTTATGAAAGCGAGCATGGTTGCCATATTCGGATGAATCATACCCGATCCCTTTGCTGCCCCGGCGATGTGCACAGTCACACCATCCACTTCAACTGACACGCACGCTTCCTTTTTAACCAAATCCGTTGTCAGAATGGCTTGGCTAAATTGCTCCGCTCCATCGCTTGCCTCGCTCATCCGCTCAGGTAGTGACGATATACCGCCAAGCACACGGTCCATTTTCAGATGCTCGCCAATTACACCAGTCGAGGCAACGGCTACATCGCTCTCTGCCACACCCAGCTGATGAGCAGCGGCCGAACGCATAGCGTAAGCATCCTGCTCCCCTTGCTGTCCTGTACAGGCATTGGCGTTCCCGCTGTTCACTACTATCGCCTGTAATCGACCGTTTGTCAGGCTCTCGCGGGTCACCTTCAGCGGTGCAGCCTGAAACACATTAGTGGTATACACCGCAGCAGCTGTCGCCTCTACCTCACAGCGAATCGCGCCGATATCGTTGCGGTTCGTATTTTTCAATCCACAGTGCAATCCCCCGGCTGTAAAGCCACGCGGAGTTACGATGTTGCCCCCATGTACGACTGTAAATCCTAATTTGCCCATAATTATGTGCCCTCGCCCGCATTATAAGGAATGAATGGCAGCTGGACGCTTGCGTTCTCAAACCTGCCCGCTGTCGTTCTCCTGTACCTGTTGCGTTTACGTGCTACTTACGGATATACCGGTATGAAGCCCAGCCCGAGGTTCTCCTCCCATCCCATCATTAAATTTAAATTCTGAATCGCCTGCCCAGCGGCACCCTTCACAACATTATCAATGACAGAAATAATCGTAAGACGCCCAGTACGGGCATCTGCTGCAAAACCGATGTCGCAGTAGTTCGAACCAAATACTTCTTTTGTTGCCGGCCATATACCTTCGCCACGTACACGGACAAAAGGATGGCCTTTATAATAATCCCGGTATAACCCGATAAGGTCCTGATCCGTATGATCACCTTTCAACGTGACATAAATTGTACTCATGATTCCTCGCGTCATAGGCACCAGCTGTGTCGTAAACGTAATTGTAACGTCCTCGCCCGCAACATCACCCAATACCTGTTCGATCTCAGGGATATGTTGGTGCTTATTCACCTTATAAGCCTTAAAATTCTCATTCATCTCCGCATAATGTGAAACAAGACTTGTTCCCCGACCGGAGCCGGATACCCCGGATTTGGCATCCACAATCAGTGACCGATGGTCAATCCAATCCGCCTTTAAGGCAGGAATAATTCCCAATAGTGTTGCCGTGGGATAGCAGCCTGGATTCGAAATAAAAGAAACACCAGCAAGCTTTTCTGCATACACTTCGCTGAGTCCGTAAACCGCTCGCTTAAGATACTCGGGTGAAGCCGCAGGCTTTTTGTACCATGCTTCATACGCTTCCCCGCTTCGGAGCCTAAAGTCCCCGGAAAGGTCAATCACCTTCAGTCCGGCATCCAGAAGCTGTGGCACTAATTTGGTGCTAACGCCTGATGGCGTAGCTGTGAAAACCAGATCAGCCTTGGCAGCAATTTCATGGATATCGACACCGTCCAAATCCTGTACCACAATATCCGTCAGATGTGGAAACCCATCACTAATCGGGACACCCGCGCTGGATGAAGAAATAACAGATACAATCTCCACCTGCGGATGATGAACCAAAAATCGAATCAGCTCCACTCCGCCATATCCAGTGGAACCGACAATTGCTACCTTTAGCTTGCTGCTCACAGACCTTCCTCCATTCCGTCCCTATGAAATATGTATTATTATACGACTCTATTCATATAAATACAACACCTCATGTCATGTTATTCCTCCAAATTTAAAATATGCACTCTTGCCCATTCTTTTGGCCGCCAAGCTGTACAGGCTACAATTAAGGAAAACAAAAAAGACAGACCCCCTTGCGAATCTAGTCTTCTATTTTGCATAAGAAAAGGAGCGTTCCCTTTATATATTATCTTGTATATTGGTATTCATCTGGCTTATCCATTTGCTGCACTTATGTATTCGTTGGACATTGAATAGGGTATAAAGAGTGAGTATGTACGAAAATAAACCTATACGTTAGGGGTGCTACACATCAAAACATATACAGCGAATTTAGTGATAGATGCTAAAGCCAAGTTAGGCGAGGGTCCCAGTTGGGATCATCAGTCGCAACGTTTATTTTGGGTCGATATTGAGGGTTTTCAATTACACATTTACGATCCATCTACAGGCACAGATCGTACCATAGATGTGGGTGAACATATTAGTGCAGTCGTCCCTTATCTTAAAAATAAAGTAATCGTGGCCATGATCAGCGGTCTATACTGTTTGGATATTGAAACAGGAGCCAAAGTATTGATCCACGATCCTGAGGAAGGTAGATCAGGAAATCGATTTAATGATGGTAAATGTGATCCTGCAGGACGTTTTTTGGCAGGAACTATGAGTTTAAATGGCGAACGCGCGCAAGGAGCGTTGTATAGTCTGAGCACAAAAGGAAGCGTCTCCTTACTGGTTGATAAAGCTTCCATATCTAATGGCTTAGCCTGGAGCCAAGATCATCGTACCATGTACTATATTGATACTCCGACCTTGGAAGTGGTCTCCTTCGATTACGATGTGACACAGGGCACCATTAAGAATAAGCAAGTGGTAGCTAGATTGGATGAAAGTGAAGGATATCCAGATGGCATGACCATCGATGCAGAGGGCATGTTGTGGATCGCGCGTTGGGGCGGTAAACGTGTTTCTCGTATCCATCCTGCTCAGGGAGAAGTAATTGCTGAGGTTTCACTTCCAGTCAATTGTGTGACTTCATGTGCTTTTGGCGGTGAACATCTGGATGAGTTGTATATCACAACTGCTCAAGATGGCGATAATACCGATCAACCACTAGCAGGCGGTTTATTTATGGTCAAAACCGGAGTAAAAGGAGTACCGACCTCATATTTTAATCAAGGACAAGCAGCAGATTGGCTTGATCTGTTACCAAAAAAGGCTTGATAAAGCTGTTCTGAAAAGAGAAAAGCCCACTACATCAGTGGGCTCTCCTACATTGATTCATTTAAGAGCAAGCGTCCAAAAGACCACATTATGCTAGCCTTCCCTTTTGAACCCTTCACCCAATACCTCACGTGTATTACTAATAATCACAAAAGCTTCCGGGTCTACCAAGCGAACGAGCGTTTTGAGGCGGGTTACCTCGTTTTGCCCGACTACAACCATAAGTACAGGACGTTCTTCGTTCGTGTAACCCCCCCGTCCTGCAAGCTCTGTCAAACCCCGATCCAAATCCTGTAAAATAGTTTGCGTGATCTTTTCCTTTTGATTGGATATGATGTAAGCCACTTTGGAGTAGCCTAATCCCATTTCTACAGCATCAATAACCTTGCCGGTTACAAACAAGCCAATCAATGCATACAGAGCTCGCTCCGGCGATAGGGCGAAACCAGCTAGCGTGATCACTGTGCCATCCATTAGCATGACACAAAGAGAAAGGCTAAAACCGGTATACTTTTGAATAATTTGCGCCAAAATAGCCAGTCCACCCGTCGAGCCTCTGCCCCGAAACACAGTGCCCAAGCCCAATCCTACTCCGATTCCACCATACAGCGAAGCCAGCAACGGATTGGTTGTCGGGACTGCCCAATCCTTCGTCACATAAACGAATAGTGGCAGCATGATGCTGCCCAGCAGGGAACGCAAGCCATACTTTTTCCCTAATAGCAGTACTCCTGCTATAAATAACGGAATGTTCATTCCCCATTGCGTATAGGCCGGTTCCAGGCCAAACAGCTCCTCGCCCAAGATAGACAAGCCAGATACACCCCCGGATGCAATCCGGTTGGGCAGCAAGAACATGTTAAAGGTCAGCGCTGTAATGAAGGAGCCGAGTATAATTAGCAAAACATCGATCACGTTACGCGCTGGCCCACTGGCGGCAATCAGAGGCTTACGCCTTCTTCGGCGGGCAGTGGGAGGGTTCAATTGAGACATCATTCACGTTCTCCTTTAATAAAAATACCGTCACACAAAAATTCCTACAGGCCGCAGGCACGTAGACTGCGGTTCTGTAGGAAAACGTACAGACAATTATTCTGCGTCCAGCTTAATTTGGCTGCGAAGGTAACCATCGATGAATGGATCGAGATCGCCGTCCATCACTGCCCCGACGTTGCCAGTTTCCACGCTGGTACGGTGATCCTTAACCATGCTGTATGGATGGAACACGTAGGAGCGGATTTGGCTACCCCATGCAATATCGGACTGTTCACCACGGATTTCGTCCAATTGCTGCTGTTGTTCTTCAATCTTGCGCTCGTAGAGCTTGGAACGGAGCATCGTCATCGCACGTTCACGGTTTTTGATCTGGGAACGTTCATTTTGACAAGTCACGACAATACCAGTAGGCAAATGCGTAATCCGAACAGCTGAGTCGGTCGTATTAATATGCTGACCACCTGCACCGCTGGCCCGGTACGTATCAATTTTAAGATCTTCTGTGCGGATCTCAATATCCACATCATCCGCAATTTCCGGTACTACATCACAAGACACGAACGATGTATGTCGACGACCGGAGGAGTCAAATGGAGAGATACGAACAAGCCGATGTACACCTTT
The DNA here is from genome assembly GCF_011066175.1 of Paenibacillus sp. EKM211P. Classification (NCBI taxonomy): domain Bacteria; kingdom Bacillati; phylum Bacillota; class Bacilli; order Caryophanales; family Paenibacillaceae; genus Paenibacillus; species Paenibacillus sp. EKM211P. Next base: position 598,736 of record NZ_JAAMNS010000001.1, on the reverse strand, counting down.
CTCCGCCTTGAGATAACCGTAGGCATTGTAGCCTTTGATCAAGAGGGTTACACTCTTAATTCCCGCTTCATCACCTGCCAGATAATCCAGGGTCTCTACCTTAAAGCCTCGTTTTTCACCCCAGCGTGTATACATACGCAGCAGCATTTGTCCCCAGTCCTGAGACTCGGTACCGCCTGCCCCCGGGTGCAGCTCCAGAATAGCATTAAGCTTGTCATAGGGCTGATTTAAAAGCAATTGCAGCTCAAATTCCTCCAGCTTGCTCAGCAGGGATTTGATACTGTTTTCAACTTCTCCAGCCAGCGCTTCATCGCCTTCTTCTTCAGCCAGCTCAACCATCATACCTGCATCTTCATATTCCTGACGCAGCTGTTCATAGCTGTCCACAGAAGATTTCACAGCATTCATTTCAGCAATTACGCCTTGGGCCTTTTCGTTATCATCCCAAAAATCAGGCGCTGCCATCTTTTCCTCAAAGTTCGCGATCATTTCCTGTTTGAGATCTAAGTCAAAGAGACCCCCTAAGGTTTGTTAGTTTCTTGCCTATTTCTCGTAAATCATGTTTTACACTTGGATCAATCATGGTGTCATTCTCCTTTTAATATAGGGTTAGGGGGAGTAAAGCGTTTTGAGTTACGGCTGGGTAAGAGACGCTGCGCGAATGATTTGATCTTACGAACGCTGACGCTTCTCCAGATTTAAATCCTCCGCTTCGCTCCCGACCGCCGTAAAGTCAAACTGCTTTTAAATAACAGGCTCTGGTATGTGAGCCAGATCAACTGCGGAATTGACTGACAAATAAGCAGAGACTTGCTTATTTGTCATAATTGTTTAAAAAGAATTGAGAGCAATCTAGCCATTCATCAATGTTCAGACTGATCCTCCAACAGAAAAGCTATAAGTTGAAGACATCAGTGTCGTCCCCTGATGGCACAAAATGGCCGACGGTCAGTGGTTGAACTGCCGCCTGCCATTATATGCATTGCAGAGGATAGTGTATATCAAGATCTATCCCTTAATTTCAATCCGTTATTTTCTACGCGGACGCGAAGGAGCGGATTTCTTTTTGGGAGCCGCAGGTTCTCCACTCGTTGAGATTTTATCTTCATCAACGACAGCCTGACGCTCTTGGTTGGATTCGATTTGTGCTTTCATAATGTAGGTCGCAACTTCCTCTTGGATGCTGGCGATCATAGCATGGAACATTTCGAAACCTTCAAATTGGTATTCACGCAATGGATCAGTACCACCATAAGCACGCAAGTGAATACCTTGACGCAATTGATCCATAGCATCAATATGATCCATCCATTTGCTGTCAACTGCACGCAATACGATAACCTTCTCGAACTCACGTACCATTTCTTCGCCGATCATCTCTTCACGGCTGTGGTATCTGTTGGTAACTTTTTCGAAGATCATATCGACCATCTCTTCTTTTTCCTTACCCCACAGATCGTCGCGCGAAAGTGTGTTTTCCTCAAGCAGGTTGTTGTTCACATACTCCGCAACTTCTTCCAGTTCCCAGTTTTCAGGGATATCATCACCACAGTGAGCTTCCACTACACGCTCAATGACAGGCTTGATCATGTCGAACACAATTTCCTTGATGTTCTCTGATTCCAGCACCTCACGGCGTTGTTTGTAAATAATAGCACGCTGCTGATTCATCACGTCATCATATTGAAGAACGACTTTACGCTGATCAAAGTTATTCCCTTCGACACGTTTTTGAGCTGATTCGATAGCACGTGAAATCATACGGCTCTCGATAGGTTGATCTTCTTCGAAGCCCAAGCGTTCCATCATATTCAGTACGTTGTCTGCACCAAAACGCTTCATTAACTCATCGCCCAGCGATAAGTAAAACTGCGTGGAGCCCGGATCACCCTGACGCCCTGCACGTCCGCGAAGCTGATTATCAATACGACGGGATTCATGACGTTCTGTACCGATGATGTGCAAACCACCGAGTTCTGCAACGCCTTCGCCCAGTACGATGTCAGTACCACGTCCAGCCATGTTAGTAGCGATGGTAACCGCGCCAGCTTCACCTGCACGGGAAATAATCTCAGCTTCTTCGGCATGATACTTGGCGTTAAGTACTTTATGACGAACGCCTTTGCGTTTCAACATTTCAGAAAGAAGCTCCGAGTTTTCAATAGAAACCGTACCTACCAATATCGGCTGGTTCTTTTTGTTACGCTCCAGAATTTCGTCTACTACAGCATGGAATTTGCCCTTCACGCTCTTGTACACTACGTCAGGCATATCTACACGCTGGTTAGGCTTGTTCGTCGGAATTTGGAGCACTTCCAGACCATAGATTTTTTTGAATTCTTCTTCTTCTGTTTTCGCTGTACCCGTCATCCCCGCCAATTTGCGGTACATACGGAAATAGTTTTGGAATGTAATTGTCGCCAGTGTCATGCTTTCATTTTGGACAATGATGTTTTCCTTCGCTTCAATAGCTTGGTGCAAACCATCACTGTAACGACGTCCAGCCATCAGACGACCTGTAAACTCATCAACAATCAGGACTTCACCGTCTGCCACGACATAGTCCACATCCAAACGCATAATAGCGTTAGCTTTCAAGGCTTGTACGATGTGGTGATTGATTGTAACACTTTCCTGATCATACAGGTTTTCAAGACCAAAGAAATTTTCAGCCTTGGATACGCCGTTTTCGGTCAAAGCAACTGACTTCACCTTAATATCCAGCGTGTAGTCTTCTTCAACATTCAGGCTCTTCACAAAACGATCAGCCGCAAAATACAGCTCGGTCGATTTTTGAGCTTGTCCTGAAATGATCAATGGTGTACGAGCTTCATCGACGAGAATGGAATCCACTTCATCAATGATACAGAAGTACAACGGACGCTGTACCATCTGTTCTTTGTAAAGCACCATATTATCGCGCAGATAATCGAACCCGAACTCATTGTTTGTACCATACGTAATATCACAAGCATAAGCTTCCTGTTTGGCAGCATGATCCATATTGGCCAGGTTCAGACCTACGCTCATTCCCAAGAAATTATAAATTTGTCCCATTTCTCCGCTGTCGCGTTGTGCCAAATAGTCATTGACTGTAACCACGTGCACACCTTTGCCCAACAGAGCGTTCAAATAAACCGGCAATGTTCCCACCAGTGTTTTACCTTCACCGGTTTTCATTTCTGCGATTTTTCCTTCGTGCAACGCAATACCGCCGAGCATCTGTACGTCATAGTGACGTTTGCCCAGCACCCGCTTGGACGCTTCACGAACCGTTGCAAAAGCTTCCGGCAGCACTTCTTCAGCCGTAGCACCTTGTTCAATCCGCTCTCTAAACTCCGCCGTCTTGGCTTTCAGTTCCTCATCCGAGAGCTTCTCAAAATCAGGCTCTATTTTATTGATCAGTTCAACCGTCTTCATTAAACGTTTGACGTCACGTTCATTTGTATCCCCAAAAATTTTTTTGACAATTCCTAGCATGGTTTACCCCTTTCGCGCAAAACAATTAATAGAATCAATTTCACAATAAGAAAGGGTCCATGATGAAATTGATTCCCGATATGTTTGACAGGCCCGGCTATACCAGCCCATCGTGCGATGTTCTTTGCATAAATTGTAACAGTTTGTAGGACATGCCGCAACACAAGCAGCCTCCAGATTTGCATCCGGTTAAAGATACCAAAACAATTGACGCACGAAATACACAATTGGTCACACCTGTCCAAGCTGAAATTTTCAATCATGTTTACAATAAACATATAAAAGAGCCCTATCCCGCCAGGTTCGCAAGGATAAGGCTCGTGTTATGATCATTTTCCTAATATCCATGAAGCATGCTTCAATCGAAAACATTCTATTCACTTTAAAATGTGATGAGTTTCTGCTTCACAGGCTATTCTCGTTCGATCAGACCGTATTTACCATCATTGCGTTTGTAAACTACGTTAACTTCCTCATTATCAATATTAGAAAATACGAAGAAATTATGTCCAACCATGTTCATTTGCAGAATAGCTTCTTCCACATCCATAGGTTTCAACAAGAAACGCTTGGTACGAACGACTTCCAGCTCATCCATTTCCGCATCCTCATCTTCGGCAACAGCCACGCTACCCGCTGGATCTTCCACAAAAAGAGTTTTCAAACTACCTTCCTGCCGGAATTTCCGGTTAAGCTTAGTTTTGTGCTTGCGAATTTGCCGTTCTAGCTTGTCTACCACGGCATCAATGGATGCATACATGTCATCGCTTTCGTCTTCGGCACGGAGTACAAGCCCCGGCAAAGGAATGGTTACTTCTACAGTGTGCAAATCTCTGGTTGTGCTTAACGTTACACTTCCATCAGACGTCGGGGGTGCATCGAAATACTTCTCAAGTCTGCTGAATTTCTTATCAACGTAGTCCTTCAAAGCGTCGGTAACCTCGATCTGTTGACCTCGTACTGTTAAGTTCATAGGGCACGCCTCCTTTGCCCCTTCAGTATAACACATATGTTAACGCCAAGTAAAAAAACCTATCAACATTCCGACGGATTTTTACAAAATCCCTCATGATTCGATAAAACGCTTCCAATAACGCCATTCTATGAAAAGGGTCATGTTTAATTTTAGCTCGCATACATATGTGAATAATGAAGAGATATTTAAATAGCTACTCCGCTGGTGTCGTGACAGATCCACTATTTGGAGCTCATGCTAATCTATTTTATCGAAGGAGGAGGGGGCCATATCAAGCTGAATCAGGTATAGGAACTTATGCCGTATGCAAGACCTGATTATCATGCAGGCAATTTATACGAAAGGATCATTACACCCAGCCTAGCTGGCTCTTCCCCTTCAAAAATCTCTGAGGTATCTAATTGGGAAGAGATGGAAAGTAGGAAGTTAATCCATGGCTTTTATTCAGCGTTACGCAACGAACCAGACCGGGGCTATTACCTTTATAGGGAATACACTCGGGCTGGCACGTTCTGCTTCGGTAGGGGTGCCGGGTACTGCGACCAGCATCGGCGCTTTCATCACAACCAATACAGCCTCACGCTTCGGCACGTATCCATTCGGCACGACTTCTGCCTTTGCCAGTAACTCATCGACAGCATTCCTCGTGCTCCCTGCGGGCAGTACAGTGCTGTATGCTGAGCTTATTTGGGGAGGAAGCTATGCCAACGGCAGTACCAATGTATTGTCCAGCACCAGCAACCCAGTCACATTTCAGACCCCTGCTTTATCTACTACAGTCAGTCCTGAATCTGCAACATCGGTCAACGTCACCAGCCTCAGTACCTATGTAAGAACCGCGAATGTAACAAATCTGGTCATTCAAGGCGGCGCAGGAGCGTATACGGTCGGAAATGTGACGGGCACCATTACGGTCCCCGATTCTACCAACACCAACCACGCTGGATGGACACTGGCAGTGGTATACAATAACCCGTCTCTCCCCTTCCGTAACCTATCGCTGCGTGTAGGCGGTGAAGGAGTTAGCAGCGCTACTGGCTCGGTCAACGTGGTAGTGAGCGGGTTTGCCACGCCTGTACAGGGGACTTTGCGCGGCAGGGCGTTAATTAGCGCCCAAGAGGGTGACGTGGATATCACCGGGGATCGTGCGTTATTTGGACCTACCACATCCAGCTTAACTGCGCTGTCTGGGCCCAACAATTTTTCGACTAATTTTTTTGCGTCGCAAATTAACGGGGATGACGGCACATTGGTCACGACGGGGACCTTCGGTACCACTAATGCGGTGAATGGGACACCTGGCACGCAGGTTACGGGTGGACGGCAAGGCTGGGACATTACCAACGTCGATATCTCCTCCACGCTGCTAAACAGCCAAACCAGCGGTGTCCTTCAACTAACCACTAATGGCGATATTTATACCGTTAATGCCAATGCCATTCAAATTGATATCAATGCTCCGCTGGTGACCCTAACCAAAACTGCTAGCTCTACGGGGTTGGTTATTGGCGATACAGTTACTTACACGGTTAACATTTCAAATACGGGGCTTGTCAGCGCGTCTAACACAGTACTTACCGATATCATCCCAGCCGGAGCTACCTTTGTACCCGGCAGCGTTATTGTCGCGGGCACTGCCCAGCCCACAGCCAATCCTGCAACAGGTATTACAGTGGGCAGCGTAGCTCCTTCTTCCACGGTAACCATTACATTCCGAGCAACAGTCACCTCATTGCCAGCCAACACGCAACTGGGCAATCAAGCATCGGCAGCCTTTTCCTTTCAAACCGTGCCTGGCGGGCCTGTCATCTCTGGTAGCGTTCCGTCCAATACTGCGAGTACACCGATCTATCAACCCGTTATTGGGATTGTTAAAAGTGCCAATACATCGGCTGCTACAGTAGGAGACACCATTACGTACACGTTTCAAATATCCAACACGGGTAGCATTGCTGCGAATCTCAACTTTACAGAGAGCATTCCGGCGGGCTCATCCTTTGTTCCGGGCAGTGTGACCATTGGCGGTTCTTCCGTGCCTGCTGCCAATCCTGCTGCTGGCTTTTCAATAGGAACGATTAATACGGGGTCTACTATACCGGTGACCTTCCAGACCCTCGTCAATGCTGTTCCTGCCTCTGGCAACTTGACAGATCAGGCGACTTACACGTACACCTTTACGCCACCTGACGGACGTGTATTGAATGGAAACGGCACATCCAACACGCTCACCATTCCTGTATCCTCGCCGAATGTGACCGTGACCAAAGCCTCTTCCTTAGCGGCTGCTGCTGTTGGAGAAACCATTCAGTTTACGATAACCGCCACAAACAACGGCATTGCAAATGTGACCAATGTCGTGGTGACTGATCCGCTACCTAGCGGAGTTGCCTTTGTACCCGGCAGCGTCACTGTAAACGGAACACCAGCTACGACAGCTTCGCCTGTAAACGGGATTCCAATTGGCACTTTGGCTCCAGGCGCATCGGTAACAGTTGTTTTTCGAGCAGCCATTAATTCATTGCCTTCTCCCTCGCAAATCAACAATCGCGCAACTGTCAGCTTTACCTCCGGTGCCTTTACCGGATCATCGTTGTCCAATCTTGTAGCTATACCTGTCGTGATTGCAGCGCCAACAATTACTAAAAGCGCAAGCTCCAACCGTGCCAGCGTCGGTGGAACGATTACTTATTCATTTCTCATCGCCAACACTGGTACAGCCGTGTTAAATACGACCTTAACGGAAACCGTACCGGCAGGCTCCACCTTTATTCCAGGGAGCGTCATTGTTGGCGGATCTTCGGTTCCGGGGGTCAACCCCAATACCGGAATTCCAGTAGGCACAGTGAATCCTGGAGCACAAATTACAGTCTCGTTTCGCACCACAGTAGACTCTCTCCCACCCGGAGGTGGATTAAACGATCAGGGACAGCTCCAGTATTCCTATCAATTGCAAGACGGGAGAACCCTGTCGGGCACAATTCTTTCAAATATCGTTTCCGTATCCATATCGCTCCCCAACGTAGCAGTAACCAAGTCTGCCGGATTCACATCCGTTAGTGTAGGCGAAACGCTAACCTACAGTGTAAATGCCGTTAATAACGGAATTGATCCCATCACCAACGCCTTGATTACCGATCCGCTCCCTAGTAGTGTGTCATTTGTACCCGGGAGCGTAACCGTTGGCGGTTCACCTGTGAGCACGGCTGACCCCAGAAGCGGTATTCCTGTTGGCAACATCAGCGCAGGCGCATCTGTTCTAGTATCCTATGCCGTGCTGGTCAATGCCGTCCCGTCCGTACAGCCGCTGCAAAACACGGCCAGTGTCAGTTTTACCAGTGGCACCTTTACCGGAACCTCCCAGACGAATACGGTTGCTGTGCCCGTTTATCAGCCGCGTATCAGCATCGCCAAATCTGCAAGCACAACAGCAGCTACGATTGGCGACACGATTTTGTATACCTTGTCGGTCACAAATAGCGGCAACTATAATGCTTCTGTCACGCTGACTGATGCTATTCCTTCCGGGTCTACTTTTATAGAGAACAGCGTGGTAATCAATGGTGTTAGTCAGCCGGGAGCCAGTCCAGCAGCAGGTATTTTTATCGGAACCGTGTCACCGCAAAGCCCGATCACACTGACATTTCAAACTGTAGTGACCTCTCTTCCAACGCCATCTGTACTGACAGACCAGGCCAACGCCGCCATTTCCTTTACGCTGCCTGATGGGCGAGTGCGAACAGATAGCTCATCATCCAACGTGTTATCCATTCCTGTGTCTGCGCCAAATGTGTCCATTTCAAAGACCGCAGACCGTTCCACTGCCATTCCAGGCGATTCAGTGTTATACACGCTGACAGTACTCAACAACGGTATCCAGGCAGTGAACAATATGGTCGTTTCCGATCCGATCCCGCCTGGCTCCCAATTCACTGCGGGCAGCGTAACACTGAATGGCATCGCAGTGGCTAACGGAGATCCGGCATTAGGTATCCCGGTTGGGAGCATTGCCCCAGGAGGAGGGGCGACGATCACGTTCAGGGTCACGGTATCCTCTCCATTGCCGAGCCCACCGCAGCTCACCAATCAAGCGCGTGTCAGCTATACCAGCGGCGCTTTTTCAGGTGTTTCAGTATCTAATCCGGTGACAGTAGCCGTCAATGCTCCAGTGCTAACTGTAAGTAAAATTGCTGACCCCCTACAGGCAACGGTTGGCGATATCGTTACGTATTCTGTGGCAGTGACCAACAATGGAAACATTGCTGCTGCTGCCACATTAACAGACATTATCCCCACAGGCTCGGCACTGGTGCCGAACAGTGTGGTCGTTAACGGTACTCCTGCTCCGGGTGCCAGTCCCGCAACAGGTCTGTCTATTGGCTCCATTGCACCAGGAGCCACAACTCAAACAACTTTTCAGGTGGTGATTACTTCCGTGCCTTTACCTCCCCAACTCACCGACCAGGCGAATATCAGCTTTTCCTTTCAACCGCCCGATGGCCGGATTGTTAACGGCAATGTTTCGTCCAATATCGTCACAATTCCTGTTTCATCGCCCAATGTGCAGGTCAGTAAAAGCACCTCGGCAACTGATGCCGTTCCTGGTGATACGATAACCTATACTATTACAGCTACCAATAGTGGGATCGCAATCGTAACAGATGTCCGCGTGACTGATACCATTCCGACAGGCTCCTCTTTTGTTCCTGGCTCCGTTATCGTAAATGGAACAACGCTGCCGTCAGCCAGCCCCGTGACCGGGATTCCAATCGGTTCTATCGCTGCTGGGGCGTCAGCAACGGTCACTTTTTCCGTGTCTGTTAACAGCCTGCCTGAGCCACCCCAGCTTAGTGATCAGGCCACGGTTTCTTTTACCAGTGGCACACTGAATTTCACATCACTCTCCAACACCGTTGTCGTTCCCGTTTACCAACCTATTATCAACCTCGTTAAAACTGCTAATATGAGTCAAGCAACCGTAGGCGATACCGTAGTCTATACACTGACCGCCCAAAATACAGGTAATTTAGCAGCAACAGCTACCTTTACCGATGCCATTCCATCAGGTTCCTCCTTTATACCCAACAGCGTCACTGTAAATGGTTTACCTGTTGCCGGGGCTAACCCCCAAACGGGTGTGGTGGTTGGAATATTGCAGCGGGAGCCTCTGTCGCTTTAACCTTTCAAGTGGTCATTAATGCTGTCCCTACAGGCTTGGGGCTGTTAAATCAAGGTTCAGCCACATTCACTTTCCAGCCTCCAGACGGTCGAACATTAAACGGAAGCGTCCAATCCAATCCGGTGTTTATTCCTGTATCCAATCCAGATGTGACCGTGACCAAAACAGTCAATCAGACGTCTGTAGCCTTTGGAGACACCATAACGTACACCATTACCGCAGCAAACAATGGCATCACACCGGTGACAGGAACGGTCTTTATCGACCCGATTGCCGACGGCACTACTTTTGTACCTAACTCCGTACAAGTCAACGGTGTCACTATACCAGGAGCCAACATTGCCACAGGCGTGTCCGTGGGCACTGTCCCTTCTGCCAGCTCGGCAACGGTCACTTTCCAGGCCACAGTAACCTCCTTGCCAGCATCAGGTTTGTCAACGGATCAGGCAACGGTCTCCTTTAATTCCGGGGCTTTCGCAGGCCAATCCGTCTCGAATCAAGTTAGCCTGCCTGTATTTCAGCCGATTTTGAATGTGACCAATACTCTGAGCGCAGATCGTGCAACCGTAGGGAATACGCTTGGTTTTGTCATCACTGTCACGAATACAGGCAATGCGCCCGCAGAGACAGTCGTGCTTGATCTGTTATCCAGCTCGCTTAGCCTGAATCAAAATAGCGTGTTGGTCAACGGTGCGCCTATTCCCGGGGCAGACCCGATTACAGGCATTAATATTGGTTCGGTCGCCCCAGGTGCGACGGTAACCGTCTCATTTAGCGCCGTGGTCATATCGGTACCACCTGGCTCTATACTAACCAACCAAGCCACTGTGAACTACACGTTCCAACTGCCGGATGGACGAACATTGACCGGCAGCGGTGCAGCCTTGCCCGTATCCATTCCGATCTCATCACCGAATGTTACAGTCACGAAGGCTGCTGATGTGGCAGTCGCTGTCGTAGGTGATTCGGTTCCCTACGTCATAACTGCGTTCAATAACGGACTCGATCCTGTTACTGGCGTAATCGTCACAGATACCATTCCTTTCGGAACCGCATTTGTACCGGGCAGCGTTACAATTAATGGCACTCCTGTTGCTACAGCCAACCCGCAAAATGGCATTCCTGTCGGGACGCTTGGAGCCGGTGGCGGAGCCACTATTCGCTTCTTGCTTAACGTACAATCGCTGCCGTCACCAGCGTCCATTACCAATGAAGCGACCGTCAGCTTTACTTCAGGTGCATTTAATGGATTTTCTGTATCCAATCCCGTTACCATCCCTGTGTACCAACCCATCGTCACTGTATCAAAAAGTGCAGGAACGGGAAGAGCTACGGTTGGAGATACTGTGACCTACACATTCTCTGTTACTAACTCTGGGAACATTGGCGCCGATACCGTCCTTACTGATCCGATTCCAGCCGGGGCTGCCTTTATCCCTAATAGTGTAGTGATCAACGGCACGGCCGCACCTGGCTCAGATCCAACCGTCGGGATTCCCTTAGGTATTATAGGCGCCGCTACGACCGTCGCACTGACCTTCCAGGCAGTTATTACCTCACTGCCCGCGTCGGGTACACTGGTCAATCAGGCGACCGCTGCTTTCAGCTATCAGCCACCAGATGGCCGTGTCCTGACCGGAAGTGTAGTATCTCCGGCCGTGACCGTCTCCGTCTCTTCGCCGGATGTGGACGTTATCAAGACAGCCTCTGCCACAGTTGCCGTAGTCGGAGATACCATTACTTATACCGTGGTCGCTACGAATAACGGAATCAGCCCAGTCGTGAATGCCGTCGTATCTGATCCACTGCCGCCAGGCACCAGCTTTGTCCCCGGCAGTGTGACCGTGAATAGCACATCTGTGCCTGCTGCGTCACCAATCTCAGGTATCCCTGTAGGCACCATTGCAGTAGGTGGCTCAGCAGCCGTTACATTCCAGGTCTCCGTTGCCAGTCTGCCTCAGCCGCCGCAAATAACCAACCAAGCGACTGTCAGCTTTACTTCAGGCGCGTTGACCTCGTCTTCGCAATCCGATCCGGTGACCTTGCCCGTTTATCAGCCGATCATCGGCCTGACCAAAACCGCTAATACCATCAACACACAGATCGGATCGACATTGGTCTACACCTTGACGTTAACCAATACTGGAAATATCGCCGTTTTACCTGTTCTGTCGGATAACATTCCTGTAGGTTCTGAACTATTACCTAACAGCGTAGTCGTTAACGGCATCCTGGTGCCAGGAGCTTCGCCAGTTACAGGCATAACACTCGGATCACTGGCCCCTTCAGGCAGTATCACAGTAAGTTTCCAAACCATCGTCTCGTCTCTGCCAACTCCGCCTATACTGACCGACCAAGGGCAAGTGAACTTTACGTACTCACCACCGGATGGTAGAGTGCTGAGCGGTACTGTCACATCCAATACAGTTAATGTCGCTGTGTCTGCACCTAATATTCAGGTGACTAAAACATCCAGTCTGGCAGCCGCTGTAGTTGGAGATACGATCAGATATACACTGAGTATTACGAATAGCGGTGTGGATTCCGTCACAGATACCGTTGTAACCGATACAATCCCAGCAGGTACTTCATTCGTTCCGGGTAGTGTCCTTATCGACGGGGTACCTTTCCCTAACGCCTCGCCCATTGCTGGAATTGTCATTGGAAACGTCGCACCTGGAAATACATTTATCGTGAGTTTCCAAACTTCTGTCCAAAGCTTGCCGCAACCACCACTGCTCACGGATATTGCATCCGTCACATTTACCAGCGGAACGTTCACCGGCACTGCCTTTTCCGATCCACTCATCGTCCCTGTGTTCCAGCCGTTAATTACACTTACTAAAGCATCGAGCACTGTTAACGCCTCCGTCGGCGATACACTAACCTATACGATTACAGCTGTGAATAACGGTAATATTGCAGCTGCCCTTACGATCAGTGATAATATCCCTGCCGGATCATCATTCCTTGCCAACAGTGTCAGTATCGCTGGCAGTCCACAACCTGGTGTGTCCATCGAAACGGGCGTCCCGGTTGGATCTGTGCTGCCGGGCGGAACGGTATCCGTAACTTTCCAAACCGTTATCAATGCTCTGCCTAATCCACAGGTACTGGTCGATCAAGCATCAGGCTCATTCACTTTCCAACCGCCGGATGGCAGAACCGTATCAGGATCAGTTGTATCCAACACAGTTAGTATCTCTGTATCTTCGCCAGATGTGAGCATTGTCAAAGGAACAGCAGCTACAGACGCCATTGTCGGCGATATCATCACCTATACCTTGGCTGTCTCCAACAATGGAATCAGTACTGCCAATAATATAGTGGTTTCAGATATCATTGCGGCGGGAAGCTCCTTTGTGAATGGCAGTGTTACTATAAACGGAACCTCCTTCCCTGATGGAAATCCGGGATTCGGTATTGCCATCGGTACACTCATTCCTGGAGCCGTTACTACCGTTACATTCCAGGTTCGAGTTGATTTCTTGCCTACACCTGCACAATTAACCAATCAGGCATCAGTTAGCTTTACCAGCGGGGCATTTACCGGCAGCTCAACATCTAATGTGGTGACTATTCCAGTCTTCCAGCCGATCCTGACAGCAGTCAAAACAAGCAGCACCAACAATGCCACCATAGGTGACATCATCACCTACACGATTGTCGTATCCAACACCGGAAACATTGCTGCCTCAACTACGGTAAGTGACAATATTCCAGACGGCTCCGTATTTCTTCCAAATACAGTGACGATTAACGGCATCGCTGCTCCTGGTGCAAGCCCAGTTTCCGGCATCCCGACTCCAGCTATAGCACCAGGACAATCGGCAACCGTTACTTTCCAAGTGCTGGTATCCTCCATCCCTACAGCTGTACTACTGGTAGATCAGGCTGAGGTAGGCTATCGCTTTAATGCTCCAGATGGCCGAGAGGCTAGCGGATTCCATTTATCCAACATTGTTGAGGTTGCCGTGTCACCGCTAGATATCACCTTAAGTAAAAGCGTAAGCTCACCTTTCGCCACTACTGGCAATACCCTGACGTATGAACTCGTGATTCATAACGAGGATGCGGACACCGTGCAAAATGCCCGTTTGCTGGATACATTGCCAGAGGATATCGAGTTTATTACAGACTCAGTTCAGATTAACGGGTCTACCGTGGCTGGAATCGATCCTAATGATGGCATACCGTTGCCTTCATTAGAAGCGAATACCAAGACCCTTATATCCTTTGAAGTCCGTATCGCAGCTACCGAACAGCCGGGACCGCGTACCAACCAGGCCCGCTTGTTGCTCACAAATGGTGAAGAATCGAGTGCCATTTTGTCCAATCCTGTGACGGTTGCTATACTCCAGCCTGTAGTGAACCTTACGAAATTAACCAATACAGAGATCGCACATCCGGGTCAAAGCGTCACCTATTCCATCATCGCGGAAAACACCGGAAATATTGGGGCCTTCGGCTTGTTGGTTGACTTATTGCCACCTGATCTCTCCTTTGTTCCCGGCTCTGTTTCGGTTAATGGAGTGGCTCAATATGGTGCCAGTCCAGAACAAGGTATTACTCTAGGCGCTATTGCACCAGGAGAAAAAACGACCACTGTCTTCTCCGCACTTGTCGTTCGTGTCCCTGAGTCGGGCTTACTAGAGAATCAGGCTTCGCTGACTTACTCCTACCAGTTACCAGATGGACGGAGCCTAGATCAGGAGAGCACTTCGCCTTCCGTCTCGGTTAAAGTAGTCGCTGCCGATCAAGGAGCCTTGTCAGCTGTGCTGCACACGACGGTATCTACTGTCGCATTGGGTGATGCTGTGCCTTATCAGCTGACCCTTGTTAATGATGGAGGTTCCATCGTTACCGACATCGTGTTAGCCGATTACGTACCAAGTGGCACCATCATAAATCCGGACAGCTTGAAAATTAACGGTTCTCCATCTGCCTCTAGCAAGCCGGGTGAACCACTCTTTATCGGCAGCTTACAGGTGGGACAGACAATTAACGTATCCTTCACCGTAAATGTTCAATCTCTGCCGGTCGGAGGACGTCTAAATAATAATGTGCGACTTCAGTATGCTGATAGTGGCGGTGCGAGCGAGGTCACCAGCAATACCGTGACTGTAGCTGTTTTCGATCCGCAGCTTTCCGCAAACATCTCCACAGAAAATAAGGAGGCCCTAACAGGAGAAACCCTGACCTACACGGTACTGCTCCATAACTTTGGCAACATTACTTCAGAAGTTATTCTGCAGAATTTTATTCCTGCCGGAACCCTATACATTCCTGGCAGCATCCAGCTGGACGGTCAATCGTTGGCAGAAGCCGATCCTGCTGTCGGAGTTAGTCTAGGTTCTGTGGAACCCGGTCAGTCATTGACCCTGACTTATCAGGTAAACGTATCCGAGACACCACCATCTGGCTACATCGTAAATCAAGCTGCCTTTACCTACTCATTTACATTGCCTGGAGGAAGAATCGTACCAGGCACATTGACTACCAATACCGTGACGATCCCAGTGGTATTCCCACTGCTCGAATTAGTGAAACAGGTGAACACCCATGACGCCTCTGTAGGAGACACACTGACCTTCACCATTCAGATCACAAATAAAGGGGGAATCTCGGCGCAGTATCCGTTGTTCACGGACCCGTTGCCGCATGGACTTGTTTATGTACCCAACAGCCTGACTATCCAAGAAAAAGCACAGCCAGGCGCAAATCCTGGCACTGGTATTACGCTCCCGGATATTGCACCAGGAGAGACGCTCACCCTTACGCTCCAGGCACAAATCCGTGAAGCACCTGCAGATGGTACATTTAGCAACCAGGCCACCATCGAATATACCTCGCGTCGTAGTGGTGGAGAGACCCTGCAGGAAACCGCTCAAACCAACACTGTAGGCATAGCCGTCATCGCAGCCATCCCTAAACTTACACTTAGCTCCAGCGCTCTGCGTGTCGGGCAAGAAGATACCCTGTCCTTCACCGCCCAGGTGGAAAACATCGGCAACACTCCGCTGGAGGAGCTATTGCTCACAGCACCATTCTCAGCCGAAGATTTCCTTGTACTGAGAACCGTCACCGTGAACTCTGTGCCAATTCCGCATCCTAATCTGCTCCAAGGTATCCCGTTAGGCCAGCTTGATCCTGACCATAAAGCCGTCATCGTCTTCTCCTTCGATATCGAATCTGCACTCCGCGCGTACTTGATCGCCCAGGCCATCCTGCGCTATCAATTCCGTTATCCAGACGGACGCGTAGAGAAACAATCTGCCTCCTCCAATACCATTTTTGTGGAGATGGCTGACTTTGACGGTTCTCTAGAGTAAAGGTTCTGTTATGTTGAGCCCCTTACCAACGTGTAAGGGGCTCTTTTATGTATGTAGAAAACATAAAAAAGCCCTGGAATATATTCCAGGGCAGTTGCTAGCGCGTTATCCATTGCTAACCATCTTACCAATTATGTAGGTCGGCTATGCCGGGGATGATTATAATTTGGTTACGTTAGCGGCTTGTGGTCCACGTGCGCCTTCGACGATGTCGAACTCCACGTCTTGTCCTTCTTCAAGTGTTTTGAAACCTTCTGTTTGAATTGCGGAAAAATGTACAAATACGTCGCCGCCGTCAGCCGTTTCGATGAAACCATAACCTTTTTCTGCGTTAAACCATTTTACTTTACCTTGCATGCACTAACATTCCCTTCGTCATCAAATGAAGTGAAGCTCTCGCCCACATTTTTGACTATACCACCCAAAGTTATCCATTGTCAATTGGAATTGATAATGTTTTCATGTATAGTTATTCCATATATAATACAATGGGTAAATAGTCAACAACTTTGTTTCTTGATCTTTAGAACTTGAACTAGAGCAGACTTACTAATCATGTTTTAAACTACATTCTAGAGTCTGAAACGATAAATTGATAGATTTTTTTGCTTTTGAGGGTTCTTTTCTTTATTTAGAAACTATTTAAATGTTCAAGAAGCTCTCGTCCACATAATAAAGCGTGTTAGACGAGAGCTTCTTGAATTTATTTTTTACGATCCATCAGAAAGCTATCAGGCGTATAGTTAGATTCATAGGCATTGCGTTGCGATTTGGCTATATTTCTTTGAACAAGCCAATTTTGGGCTTCCTGTTTTAACGATTGCATACGCTGATCAATTAACGCATCATAGCTTAGAATAGACTCTAACTTCATTTTTTGTTCTTCTGCCATCGGTGAATTTTCCAAGGCATTTACCAATTGATCCACCTTCATTTGACGAACTTCGACAAAAATCTCAACTTCCTCGTAATTTGTCTCATTCAGTCGAAGTATGAATTGTTGGGTTAGTTGCTCCAATTGGGATAAAACTTCATTGATCATAGCTTACTGTTCCGTTGACAATGACATACCTGCCGTTAGCTTGTTCACTGCAATCCAAGTTTCACGTAATTCTTGCAGATAACCCAGCACTTCTTCACCTGACTCAATCTTTTTCTTGATATTCGTTTGAATCAATAAATAGTTCATATACTCATATAAAGCATATAAATTTTTGGAAATATCATACGAGTAGTTTAAAGTAGACATTAACTCACTAATAATACTTTGTGCTTTGCCCAGGTTTAAGTTTGTTTTAGCAATGTCATTCGATGATATTCCATCAAGACCAGCCTTTACAAAGCGAATAGCCCCATCATATAACATTATAATGAGCTGCCCTGGAGTAGATGTCTGCACCGAAGACTGTTTATATTTTTCATAAGGAGATGAGATCAAACGAATCACCCTTTTCTAGACTATTGTAAAAAGCTTGTCAAACTGGACGACTGCGACTGGTACTTGCTCATAGCCGATTCCATAGCCGAAAACTGCTTATAATAGCGTGTTTCTGCATCAGCAAGTTTTTTGGTCATCTCTTTAATATTGCTGTTATAGTTTTTAAGCTGCTTTCCCATTATACTGTCAGCCTTTAAGGTTGTACTAGCATTTGTATCGTATTTTGATGTACCTGCTTTTTTTACAAACATGTCTAACGTAGTATCAAGCTTACTTCTCAACTCGCTAAAGATGGGCTTGCTGTTTACATCAGCGGACGACCCTTTGAATATATTCATAACCTTATCAGGATCTATCGTCAAAGCAGCCTTCAGTTTCTCTTCATTAATTTGTAATTTACCATTCTCGTAGTATTGGCCTGTTGTAATGCCAACCGAACTTAAGTCTCCCAATTTACTGGAAATGATCATTCGCATAGAAGACACAGCAGAACTTAAAATCGTATCATTTTTGAGGAGACCACTTTTCGCCTTTTCTTCCCATTGCTTAATTTCATCTTCCTTCATGTCTTTCCTTTGATCGGCTGTCAGTGGAGGGAAATCGCGATACTTTTGTTCACTTAGTTTCGTATTAAATGTACTTAATAGGTCATTATAAGTATCCACAAAAGATTTAATGGTCTCCATAGCTTTTGTTGGATCTGACTGGGTTGTGACTTTAGCTGGTCCAGTAGTTCCAGTAGTCTCTAACAGAGTCAGTGACACTCCATTAACGATAAGGGAATTATTATCAGGATTATAAGTTTTAGAACTCGAATCCGCAGTATTCGTTACTATAACTTCCCCTTTTTCAGCCGCCTTTACATCTGTAGAACTAATTTGGAATAAATCCATAAGCGTACTGCTTTTAACCTGCTTATCAGCACCAGTTAATTTAATATTATTTTTATCCCCATAATCTTTAGCTGTTATAGAGAACTTGCCGCTGATTTCATCAAAGTTTGCTGTCACGTTTGCCCCTTCTGAGTTGATACGGGCCATTACTGCAGATATTGTATCGGTTTTAAGAAAAGTGATTGTTTTATCATTGATATTTAACTCATAAGTATCAGACGCGCTGCCACCTGCAATTTGCTCCAATGTTGTATTTTTAGTAGCATCTGCTGTACTGCTGCCCGCTGTACGTAGACCTGTAGAGGTCTGCATATTGGACTTTGTTGCTAACTTGTTAACGACTACAGACATAGGTGTAGAGCTAGCATCAGCATTAGCTTCCGCTTTAATAGCCGTTGTATTACCAGTTAACATTGCTTTCTGAGTGTTCATTACCTCTGACTTACTATCCATCTCGAATAATTTAGCTCTAAATTGAACGATTTTAGTATTTAACTCACGGTAACTATCACGCGTCCATTCTAATGTCTGCTTCTGCTGATTCAGCTTGTTTAACGGAGTTTTCTTGGCAGTCATTAAGGACGTAACCATGCTATCTATATCCATTCCTGAAAAACCATTTATACGCATCTAAGCGCCTCCTTATACTTTCTCATCTATGAGTATTCCAGCGATCTCCATCATCTTTGCTACTAAATCAAGGGTCTTTTCAGGAGGAATCTCTCGAATCAATTCCCCAGTGTCTTTATTGAGAACTTTGACCAAGATCTGGTGTGTTTTTTCATGCACACTCATCTCCAACGTGGTTGTAGGGCCCTGAAGAGCCTTAACGGCCCGGTCTATCGCTTTAATGAGTTGTTCATCTCCAAATGGAACGTTAATGCCTTGTCGCTCAAGATTATTTAGATCGATTCCATTTTTCGCCGCCTGCAGAAGCATGCTTCTCTGGCTAACATCTGAATCAGTAAGTTGACTTTTCGTACTCGACGTGGAACTTGCCGTGTTGGTAGAAAGTGAAAACTGTAGATTCATCGTTCATCCCCCGATGGAATTATTTATTATATTTATCGGTTAGTGAGGTTTAAGATTGAATAGTAGTATTAAATAAGGTAAAAAGAACATGTAAAACGATATAAATTATGTTGCAAGTCTTCATTTCAATCTCTGTATGTTCCTATTGTGCCGAAGATTATATACACATTTTTTACCCAGCAGAATTTAAAAATTCTTTTATCAAATCGCTAATTTTGCTTATTTGTTCTTTTGTTAGATAAGGATGCATCGGCAAAGAAAGTACAGTTTCACTTAATGTATTACTAATCGGATAAAGGGTATCATCTGAATTCAGATAAGAAAATGCTCTCTGTTTATGCAAGGGCTTTTCATAATAAATCATGCTGGGTATGCCCGATTCCATTAATTTTTTTTGAAGCTCATTTCGTTGGTATTTGTCTCTCAGCTTAATTGTGTATTGTGCAAAACTTGAATAATAACCAGAAGGAATAAACGGGGTGCTTACTGCACCTGCCAGTAAGCTTTTATAATTTTCATATACTTGATTTACCTTATCAAGCTCATGTTCTACAAAAGCTTTGAATTTAACAATTAAAATAGCAGCCTGCATTGTATCCAATCTTGAATTCAAGCCAATTCTAAAATTATCGTATTTATTTTTACCTTTACCATGAACTTTAAGTGATCTGATTAACTCAGCAAGGGTGTCATCATTGGTAAATATAGCTCCTCCATCTCCATAGCAACCCAGTGGTTTAGCTGGAAAAAAAGACGTGGTTGACGCATCACCAAAGCTGCACGCCTTTTTATCATTTATTTTGCCACCAAATCCCTGAGCTGCATCTTCCAAGACAAGTAAGTTGTACCGCTTGGCGATCTCCTCAATTTCATAATGATCTGCGGGAAGTCCGAAAAGGTCGACAGGGATAATCACCCGTGGCTTTAATTTTCCTTCCTGCAGAACATTCCAGATAGCTTGCTCCAATTGAATCGGATCTATATTAAACGTGTCTTTACACACATCAACAAATATGGGGGTAGCGCCGCACAATGAAACAATTTCACCCGTTGAAAAGAAGGTAAAGTCAGGAACAAAAACGGCATCTCCTTCTTTTATTCCCCATGCCATCATTAATAAAGACATTGCATCCGTACCGTTTGCACACGTTATACAGTTCTTAACTCCAACATATGCCCCTAAAAGCTGCTCTAGTTCTCTCACTTCATTACCTTCGATAAAATTTGCATCATTAATTGTCTTCTGAATAGCATGATCAATTTGTGATTTGTACGTATTGTACTGCATTTTCAAATCTCTAAAGTCCATTTCATCACTCCGTCAGTTTTCCTCTTGCTTATAAAGCAAACCCTCAGATAATTTGTAATTCCTCCCACAGCGGCATTTATAATAAGTGTTTAAAGTACTCCCACACTCACACACCCAGCCTATTTGCTTGGCAGGCAGACCTGCATATAGAGCATAATTAGGGACACTACTGGTTATAACCGCTCCTGCTGCAATTAAAGACCACCGTCCTATCGTGACTCCACAAACAATTGTGGCATTTGCACCAATCGACGCCCCATATTGGACTTCAGTTTTATTATAAAAATGCTTTCCCTTTGGATATTTACTCCTGGGGTTTAAATCATTTGTGAAAACAACAGAGGGCCCACAAAAAACATAATCCTCCAAAGTAACTCCTTCATAAACAGATACATTGTTTTGAATTTTCACGAAATTCCCTATTTTTACATTGTTGGAAATATTAACATTTTGTCCTAAAATACAATTTTCTCCGATTTCGGCACCTGTTTGCACGTGGCTAAAGTGCCATACTTTTGTTCCGGAACCTATCGACACCCCGTCATCCACATAGCTGCTTTCATGAATAAAATAACTCATAATTAAAACAATCTCGCAAAATCTGTAGTTTTACTTTTGTATAATGGTAAACGAATGCTACGCCCCTCAGCAGCAGATTTATAGATGGCAAGGACAAGTTCTAAGGCCCTACGCCCATCTTCGGCAGTTACATACGGTTGGACATCCGTAACAATAGCCTTTATTACATCTGCATATAAAGCTGTGTGCCCAAATCCATACACATCAGATGGGTATTCACTACTTGATTTTATAATTTCATCAAGATTATCCTTTTGATCGGCAAAATGCCATTCCTCTAGTAGATTTACTGACTTTCCTCCGGCTTTGGCAGTACCTTTCTCCCCAAAAATATACAATGTTTCTTCCAGATTTTTTTCGAATATATTAACAGTCCCCTCAATTAGCCCGTAACTCCCGTTGGCAAATTTCACAATGGCCAGTCCCATATCCTCTGCTTGTATATAATCATGCTTCAAATTATCTGTCATACCGATAACTTCCGTAATATCATTGCCCATCAACCAACGCAGAAGATCTATATTGTGTATGCATTGATTCATCAATGTCCCACCGTCATGCTCCCAAGTCCCTCTCCATCCAGATTGGCTGTAGTAGCCTTCTTCTCTGTTCCAACGAACATGCGCCGTTCCATGAAGGAGCCTGCCAAAACGCTCATGGTCAATAGCTTCTTTTATTTTCTGAATAGATTTATTAAAACGGTTTTGATGACATGCACTCACTTTCAACTTTTTTTCTACTGCCAATTCTATAATAGCGTCTGCCTCTTCAAGGGACAGAGCAATCGGCTTCTCTATTATCAGGTTAACTCCGGCATGCAAGCAGTCCAATGCTATTGCTCCATGTGATCCGCTTTCCGTGCATATCGCAATTAAATCTATGTCTTCATTTTGCAACATCAGGTGATAATCTGTATATAAATGAACTGTGTCTTGTAAATTAAACTCTGAGATCTTGGCATCCATGTATTGGGGAATCACATCGCATAAGGCAACAATGTCAAGCTCGTTACTTGTCGCAGCAGCAATATGATTTGATGAAATACGTCCGCAACCAATTAATGCATATTTAAGTCCCACTTTTCTCCCCCCTACAGCAACTCTATATTTTTTCTATTTTGAACTTTTTTCATAGCATTTTTGGTATCAAAAATGGCTATTGCATGTTTTTGAACATACTCGTAGTCAATGTTGGTGTGTCCAGTAGTTATTATGACTAAGTCTACACTCTTTATTAGCTCCTCCGTTAATGCTGCCTCGCTGTGCCTCGGCACTCCTCGATCAACATATTCAGTAACATAAGGATCAAAATATACAATCTCACTTCCTGCTTTTTCAAACTCATGAATAACTTTAATTGCAGGACTTTCCCGATAATCGTCTATATCCTGTTTATAAGCTACACCTAGTGCTAATATTCTGGATCCGTTCAGTGATTTTCTAAATCGGTTTAAAATTTTACTGGAACGTTCTACGCAATACTCGTGCATCCTGTCATTAATCATCATAGATGATTCGATCATCGAAATATGAAAGCCATATTCGCGTGCCTTCCAGGATAAATAGTATGGATCGAGCGGTATACAATGGCCTCCCAAACCCGGCCCTGGATAAAACGCCTGGAATCCATAAGGCTTTGATTTTGCAGCATCAATGACCTCCCAAATATTAATACCCATCTTGTGAGATAACATTGCCAGTTCATTAATTAATCCTATATTTATATTCCTATAGGTATTTTCGATGATTTTTTCCATTTCGGCGACTGAAGGTGAGGAGACACGATGAATAGGAGCTTCCAATACACTCTCATATAGTAACGCCGCAACATCTGTACAGTTTGGTGTGACTCCTCCAACTACTTTAGGTGTATTTTTGGTCTTGTAGATTAAGTTACCAGGGTCAACTCTCTCGGGAGAAAAAGCTAAATAAAATTCTTCACCGCATACTAATCCCGAGCTTTCGAAAATCGGCTTTAATAAATCCTCAGTCGTTCCTGGATATGTTGTAGACTCAAGTACAATAAGCATTTCCTTATGCATATAAGGTACAATACGTTCTGCAGAATTTTTAATATAACTTAGATCAGGTTGTTGGTGGTCATCAAGTGGAGTCGGTACACAAATACACACACAATCTGCCTTGGCCACCTCTGAAAAATCCGTTGTGGCTGAAAGCAAACCCGAATCTATGATAGACTGTAAGTCTTCGTTAACAACATCCCCGATGTAGTTCACACCCGAATTCACTAGTTCCACCTTGGAGGCCTGAATGTCGAATCCGATCGTTTTAAACCCGGCTTTAGCTTTCTCTACAGCTAAAGGTAAGCCGACGTATCCCAAACCAATAACCCCTAATACTGCGGTTCTAGATTCTAGTTTTTTTCTGATATCCTCCATTTTTATTAATCCTCTCTTTTGTGATAATCTGGTATATTATTCCAGCGGCATTCCCATCACCAAATAGCCCCGATGAGAAAGCCTTTAAATGATCCAGATTTCTAGTCGCTGCTTCTATGATGCTGGGGACCTGTATTGGACTTAGAACATTCCATCCTTTCTCCAATGTTTCAATCCACTCCGTTTGATCTCTAAGTGTAACGCATGGTGTTTTCATAAAATAGGCTTCTTTTTGGAGTCCACCCGAATCTGTAAGCACCATGAATGCATTAGCAGTCAAATACAGCATTAGCAAATACCCCAGCGGCTCTACAATGACCACATTATTGAGGTTCAATTGTAGATTTCCGACTGCCTTCCTAGTTCTAGGATGGAGAGGGAGAATTACTTTCTTATCCAATAACTCAAAAGCTACTAAAATCTCTCGCAACTTTTTTAAATCATTTGTATTCTCGGCACGGTGTATAGTTGCAAGATAATAATCATGTTCATTAATATTAGGAAAACCTTCATTTGTTTTCTGCAGTTCGGAAATCCAATATCCATTAGAATATTTGGCATGCGAGAACTCCTTATAACCAAGCACTGCATCATACATGATATCTCCCGTGTTAAATACTCCCGAAACAATCCCTTCCTGAGCTAAATTTTCCACCGCTCTCTGGGTTGGACACAGTAACAAATCTGAGATATGATCCGTCAATATTCTATTTTGTTCTTCTGGCATTCCTTTATTGTAACTGCGCAGTCCCGCTTCAACGTGAAATACCGGTAAATGTAATTTACTAGCGGCTAAGGCCCCTGCCAAAGTTGAATTCGTATCACCATAAACCAACATAGCATCCGGCTTTTCCTTTATAATTATTTTCTCAATCTCCTCAAGCATTCTTCCCGTTTGGAATCCGTGTCCTCCTGAGCCTACGTTTAAATTATACTCAGGCTGGGGAATAGATAACTCGTGAAAAAACAAATCAGACATATTAAAATCATAATGCTGACCCGTATGGATCAGTATTTCAGTATGCTTTTTTCTCACGATTCTCGAAAATGGCGCTGCTTTAATAAACTGAGGTCTGGCGCCAATAACAGTAACTATTTTCATCTTAAAACTCCTTCACTGATTCAGCTATAACTGCGATTTACTTCTTTTCAGAATGCACTAAGAATATTTTGTTATAGCCTCCAACATTAAAAGGGCAAATCTCTTTAATTTCCACAATGCTACTATACCGTTGGGCTACTTCTAGTTGAGAATCAAACCATCTAACATGTCCCTCTGAGTAGAAATTAGGGACTGAAAAAAGAACCTCAGTTCCTGTTTTCAGCTTGTTTAAAATCCCTAAATCATCATTCAAATGCTCGAGAATTTCAAATAACACAGCAAAATTATAATCACGACTGAATAACTTCGTCTTATATACGTCATCAACATAAAATAATGATCTTAACTTATCATTTCTTATTTTTGCATGCTTTATGGCTTCAGAACTAAAATCCATACCTGTGTAGTTTGTTATTTTGTTGTCGAATAACAAGTTAGCAAACTGACCCGGTCCACAACCAATGTCAAAGACTTTAGGATTGTCATAGGATTGAATAATCTCAGTTGCCCTTTTCCATATATCAAAGTAGTGTGTCTCACTATAATGCTTAAAATAGGTTTCGTCCCAGCCCCCCGATTCAAAAGCTTTGTTGTAAAATTCATCATTTTCTTCTTGAAGTTGAACTGTCGTGAGTTTTATTGATGAGGCTACTTCATCAAAGACTCCACTTAATGTTTTGGTTAACTCTCTTCTTTCAAATCGTTCAATGGTATTATTCTTATCCAAATCAGAATAGGAGTCTTCTTCCCATAACTTGTACATACTCAAAATATATTCTTCGATATTTTCTACGTCATAAAAATCGAAATTCCTCCCCCGATTGGTAGTAACTATTAGTTCTTCGACCAGACTGTCTCGTGGGGATAAGGATAAAATTCGTTTTCCCATTCTTAAGTACTCAAATATCTTCCCTGTATAAACGGATTTGTTTTGTTCCCCCGGTCCTACGATTAACAGTAAAAGATCAGATTCATAAGCATAGGCCAAGCTCTTCTGATGATCTAAATAGCCTAAAAATGTAACAGTATCAGCTATATTTAAATCTTGGGCTAATTCCTTCCATTTCATATCATCGTCTGTTTGTGTGAATAAGATTTCAATACTATCTTTCGGTATTGCTTCTTTTTCTACGAGATTTGAAATAGCTCGAAAGAAGGTTTCGGGAGTTCGGATCATATACAAAAGTCCGTTGTGCATAATACGAAACTTATCCTTTTTCAGGCCCGTCTGCTTTAAAGCTAACTGCGTAAAATCTTCTTCATCATATCCGTTCGTAATCGTGACAATCTTATTCTCGTTTATATTAAAATCATGAATATAGTTAGATTTTGCATGAGATGTAATGGCCAAGACTTTGTCGCACGTATTTAAAATATTCTGTTCCATCTCCCGGAACATTTTATAAATTAGGTCATCGCGATCATAATTAAAATAAGGATTATTGGTCCATTCGTCTCTAAAATCCACGATCCATTTTTTTTGAAATCTACTTTGCAATAAGTTGCCGAGTAAATGATCGGAGTAGGGACCAGAAGTCGAATAAATTAGATCTATTTCTTTAAAGTCAACTTTATCTCCAATTACATCAAGAGCCTCTTTTACAAACACAATTGCGGGCTCTGGCAACAAAGCATATTTATTGATCAGTTCTGGATTTGTATTGAGCGCATCAACATATTGAATTAATAGTTCATCCTTATTGACCACAGTTTGATATATTTCAACTAGTTTATTAATGTAATTAAGGTCAATTTCTACGTTCTCTGATATTCTTATTAACTCTATTTCTTCAGGAATCTCCAACTCAAGTGTATGGTCTATTAAGGAGGTTTGAGCATCACCTATGGTTAGTACAATAGGCTCCCACCCAAATTCTCTAAGATATTTAACAAACTTAAGAGTTCTTTGAACACCTGAGCCACCTAAAGGTGGAAAGATATAAGCAATAATTAAAACTTTTTTTCTCTTTACATATTCACTAACCTGAGACAAAGATTTCAGCTCTACTATTTTTGATAGTACAGCCTCCGTTAAATCATTTCCCACCAACTTCTCTAATTTTTTATATTGTCTATATGAGTTAATATATTCTTTTTTTAGTTCATACACATATGCAAGATTATATAATAAGTGAACATCATAAGGTCTTCGCTCCAAACCTTCCAAGAACAGCGATCTTGCTACGTCTAGATTTCCTTCAGCTAACTCAATGATCCCTTTCATAGAAAACAAGTCACAATCATCTTGTTGAAGCAACTCATACTCATGAATATAATTTTTAGCCTCAGACAGATAGCCACTATTAATAAGTTCCTCTATATTTTCTTTGAATATATTTGAATATTCCCTCATTGTATTTACATTCATCAAAGTTTCACCATACTTCCATTCTGAAGTTTTATCATGTAAAACGAACATACTGATTGGTTTGCATTACAAATTTTTCTACACCTAGTTTATATGGCATGTCTCTCCATGCCCTATCACCCTAATAAACCTTCAAATGCAGTATTCCCACGTCATATAGCCTACAGAAAATTCAAGAGAACTCAACCTATTCCTGCTCATAATGAAATGCTCTTGGAAAGCGTTTATTAATCTCTGACTTCGTCTTATAAAATGCGTCATCATCATTGATTTTTTCAAAGTAATTTAGACTTCTTTCATAAGAGCTATATTGCGGATCCAAAGTGAGGAGTTTAGAATAAAACAATTGAGCATCTTGAAGATAATTGTTTCTAAAGCACAGATCACCTAATAACCGCACCATTTCAACATCATTAGGTTGTTCTTTAAAGACTTCAATTAATAAATCAATGGCAAGCTCATCAAACCCATAATCACTTAGAATTTTACTCAGCTTTAGTTTAGTTTCTCGCTTGACAGCAATCATTTTTTCAGCAACCGCTTGAAAAAGTTCAAACTCTTCTAAAATAATCATATACTGACATATCTCAAGCAATATATTTTCCAATACTGTCGTTAATGCGACTTTACCTCTATGACCACTGACCATTTGCTTAATGATTTCCATTTCTTTATTACTCAAATTCAACAAATATTGAATATCTTTCAAGAAAATATTCTCTTTCAGCAGGATAGAGAGCAAAAGCAAGTCTTTACCATTTTCCTCCTCTTTATTATCGAGTTGAGACCACAGCAACCTAGCTTCTTCATATTTTTTGCTGTAAATTTTTGCGCAAGCTGTTATGTTAGGTTGTACATTTATTTTGTATCTAGTTAAAAAATAATCTAGTAAGGGGCTACGCATCCCATACATATTATTCAATAAATATTGTAAATCTTCCACACTATCAAGCTTATAAAGCTTTTTTAAACCATTCTGGACATCCTCGGACTTCATGTTTAATTTCGGGACCAACCTTAAATATTGCTGAAGGGCTGGGACAAAATTCGTTTTAAGTTCCAACACTCTGATAACTTCTTTAAGACTGTCCTCCAGTCGTCCTGTTTGCATGTACAGCTCTGATAGCCTCAGATGAGCCATGTACCCCCCGCTACCTTCTGTAACGTAATAGCCTTGATCCCCAAGTTTTATACAATTGCGATAGCAAGCTTCCGCATCCCGATAGTATCCAGCCCTCTGGTAAATCACCCCCAAAATATAATGCATTTCAGTTTCCTTTGGAAAAAGCAACGCGGCATCTGTTAATATGGAAAGAGCTTCATCTATTTGCTTCATCTCCGCTAAAGCATATGCGAGTTTCGTAAGTAATTCTGGCAGAAAAACCCGGTTTTTGCTTAGCGGATATGCCTTTTTGAAATAATTAGTAGATTTTTCATATTCTTGAATTCCGAAATATGTCTGTCCCATATTGTAAAGATTATATGCATTTGGGTTTTCTTTCACTTCAAGTTCCATCAAAGGTAAGTTTCTGTTCATTTTTTTATCTTCAAGTAACATCTCATCTGCATAACCGACGTGATGAATCACATTACTGGCAACACCATTTGTGAATTTAATATGATTGTCTGGAATATTCAAATGTTCATGCAGTCTGTTCTCATAATGTAAATCAAGAGATTTTTTAAAAAGTCTCACAGCTGTATGATTAAATGACATTCCTAGGCTCATCTTGTTTTTTATATTAAATACATAATAATCACAATCTCGGGACAAATCTTTGTTTAGATCCGCATCTGCTTCCAAATACTCATCCGCATCCAAAACCAGGATATAATCAGATGTAGCATTTTTAATAGATTCATTTCTTGCTGCGGAGAAATCATTAATCCATTTAAAAAAATGAATTTTATCTGTATATTTTCGAGCGATATCAAGGGTGGCATCTGTTGAACCTGTGTCTACAATGATGATTTCATGCACAATATTTTTAACACTTTCCAAACAACGTTCCAATACCTGCTCCTCATTTTTAACAATCATACATAATGATATTGTTTTCATCATAATACCCTCTCATCTCTTGCAGTCTTACTATATATGTCGGTATAAATTACTGCTTTTGTTAGCAGTTTCACTTTTGCGCAATATGAAAATTCAACCAGTGTGTTCCTTGTATACAAAAAAAGCTGTCAGGAAATCCTGACAGCTTTTTTTAAAGATATTAAAATAATGATGATTAACGCAACAATTGCAGTACAGCTTGTGGCTGTTGGTTTGCTTGCGCCAACATAGCTTGGGAAGCTTGAGCAAGGATGTTGTTCTTCGTTTGGTTCATCATTTCTTTCGCCATATCTACATCGCGAATACGGGATTCAGCAGCAGACAGGTTTTCGGAAGTAGTACCCAAGTTGTTGATTGTGTGTTCCAGGCGATTTTGGTACGCGCCCAGTTTCGCACGTTCTGCAGAAACCGTCTCAATTGCAGTATTGATTGTTGTGATTGCTGCATCTGCAGACTTTTGGCTGGAAATGCTAATACCAGAAGCTACAGTTGCAGCAGTTGTTCCTTGCGTGGATTTGGCAGAACCTCCACCCACTTTCAAGCTTGCAGCATCCATTGCTTTAATTTGCAGAGTGATGTTTTGACCTTTATTTGCACCAATGTGGAAAGTAAGATCAGCAGCGCTAGATACACCAGAACCAGTCGCAGCAGAACCATCCAAAAGTTTTTTCGTATTGAACTCAGTAGTGTTGGAGATACGAGTGATTTCTTTCGCCAGTTCGTCAACTTCATTTTGCAGAGCTTCACGGTCTTTGTCAGTGTTTGTGTCATTGGAAGACTGAACAGCGAGCTCACGCATACGTTGCAGGATGGAGTGAGTTTCATTCAATGCACCCTCAGCTGTTTGGATCAGAGAGATGCTGTCTTGACCATTTTTAGTTGCCATATCCAAACCGCGGATTTGACCACGCATTTTTTCGGAAATTGCCAAACCAGCAGCATCGTCACCAGCACGGTTGATACGAAGACCGGAAGACAGCTTTTCGATCGCTTTGTTTGTGTTAGTAGTGTTGTTGTTCAATTGACGATGCGTGTTCATTGCAGCAATATTGTGGTTGATAATCATTTAAATTTCCTCCCTGAAGGTAAATGTCCCACATCCATGTGGTTTATTGTTGTTACAGCTATCCGTTGAAGTCGGCCGCCCCTCCGCAATAGCTTGTACTATATATATCGACATTCTCGTCGAACTTTTAATAGCATTTTAGGATTTTTTTTATTTTTCGTTATTTTTATTTATCATCTTGCGCAAAGCATCTAAATTTGACACCGTATGGGCAGCAGATTCACGATTGGACTCTTGAATGGATAAATAGATTTCTTTGCGAAAGATGTCCATCTGTTTGGGTGCTGAAATTCCTATACGAACAGTATCTCCCTCTACTCCGAGCACCGTGACCTCAATGTGATCCTGAATAATAATAGATTCGCCTTTCTTACGCGAAAGTACCAGCATGCTTATTCACCTTCCTTTGAGCGGACGGTTTTGTCTTCCTTAACGGGTTGCAGTGAATGCTTGGTCTGATACGGAGACTGGTGCAGAACAACTTGCTTGGCTTGCCTATTATCGGGATTGAACACTAGAGGTGCCAATAGATTAATCGTTGAGTTTTCCACCTGCTCCTGTAATGTTAGTATGCTACGAACGACTAAATTAGATTCAATCTTCAGTTCTTCTGCTTCGTTATCAGGGAGCTCAAACTCATATTCAGGATAAAAAATAAAAGGATCCACTACAACAAAAGAGAGTTCTTTCTGCTGAAGGGACTGGAGATAGTAAAAGGGTGCCTCATCTTGATCGAGCAATACAAATTCAGTTGTCTCCTCAAATCCCGGAATTCCTTTTTCAAAACGATATATTTCTTTGTCATTAACTTCAAGGTCACCCCAAATAGATGTGGATATAATCACTAATATTCCTCCAATATTTAATCAGATCTATACGTTTTATTAAAAAAAGGCTATAGACGGCTTGAATAACCTCTATAACCTTAACTTATTTTACATCATGACATCAATTTCAGGCGGAATATAGGCCACAGATGGATACTGCTGCATATAAATCTCCAGTTTCCCCCGAGTATACTCAATCTCTGGACGATTAACGGTCACATGCATTTCCGATACAGCAGGTGTATATGTAATATCAGGTGCACGCGTTTCAACACGAATATCGACATTATCCATAGATGCCGGGCCCCTAAATTCAGGAAGCACATGCGTTTCTGTATCCTCTCCATAAACATTGGCTACAGTATTGCCAGGAATGTGAATCGCCGCCATTCGGTTGCCTTGCTCCACTTTATGCGCAAGAGCTTGTAAAAAAATCTGCGGCAACCCTGAATAAATTCGATTATTCATCTCAAGGTAACTGCCACCATTATAGGCAGAGAAGGCCGCACTTTGATCTATAGTCAGCTGTGGCTGATACTGGTGAATTTCCAGTTGAGCACGTCGTGTCTTTAATTCCATATCAGCCGAAGGCTGTCGAATCGAATACTGCCCAGGATCTGCGTCAATATGCAGGATAGCCGGAGTTTGCCGGATCTGAAGTGTAGGAATGATGGCCATCTCTCCCCCTCCTTAGACTATCTTAAGAAATCAACTAATGATGCTGATATGATTTTCGCTCCCGCTGACAAAGAAGCATTGTAAATATTTTCCTGAATTTTGGAATTCATTAAAAGCTCAGCGTAATCCGCATCTTCCGTTTTAGATTGCAAGTCCGTTAAGTTTACTTCCAAATCACTCAAGCGGTTCTGCATTAACTCCACACGGTTGGATTTAGCCCCCATTTCTGATCTGACTTTTAACATTTTGTCAACACGAGAATCAATATTAGCTAATTGATCCCCCGTCGCTTTAATATCACCACTTGCTAAAGCTGAAGAAAGCTGATTAAAAATTGTAAATAAATTATCGGCATCCGAGCTCGTTCCTACGACTTCATTGCCAGTAACATTAATGGGTAAAGCTACATTTTCCCCTACTATAAAATTAACATTGCCTGTATCCGTAGCAATGGATGCTGCTCCAGACGTATCATGCGTATTATCAGCGTTCAAAGGAAGGTCATAAGGCTTCTTGTCATAGGTTTGCCCATTAAATATATATTTACCGTTCAATTGGCTGTTTACAACATCAATCATTTGTTCCTTAAGCTGACCAATTTCTTTGTTAATGCTGTCCAACGCAGATTGTGGATTAGTCCCCGTAGAGGCCTGTACTGTAAGTTCACGTACTCTTTGCATAATTTGGCCAGCCTGATCCATTACCGTATCATTAAAATCAAGCCATGACAC
Source organism: Paenibacillus sp. EKM211P (assembly GCF_011066175.1). Taxonomy (NCBI): domain Bacteria; kingdom Bacillati; phylum Bacillota; class Bacilli; order Caryophanales; family Paenibacillaceae; genus Paenibacillus; species Paenibacillus sp. EKM211P. Next base: position 566,289 of record NZ_JAAMNS010000001.1, on the reverse strand, counting down.
TGCGCTGTCCACATTCCGCTGGTATTGTTCATTTGAAGACAGTTCAGATCGGTACCTTAAGGAATACGTAATGCCTACAGGATCATCAGAGGGTTTGTTCAACTTACGTCCAGTCGACATCTGGTTCTGCGTATTATTCATACGTTCAGAATTTCGATTTAAATTAAGCAAAAGCTGTGAGCTTAGCATATTGTTAGTAACTCGCATAGTTATATCCCTCCGTAATTAAATATCCTATGTATATAAACACCAGATATTTAATCCCCATTCTTATCTTCCTACTACACCTGTGGAGTTAATTAATTTATCTAATAATTGATCGAATGTGGTCATAAACCGAGCAGCGGCACTATAGGCATGCTGAAACTTGATCATATTGGACATTTCTTCATCCAGTGAAACACCGCTCACAGATTGACGCATAGTTTCTACCTGAGATACGAGAGCTGTCGAGTTTTGTGTCTGTCTTGTAGCCTCTTGAGCCTCTATTCCCAACTGACCAACCATAGAACTGAAGAAGCTATCAATAGTAGCTGTATTCCCTGTAGAAACCGAAGTGAAATTGCTTAATTTCAAATTGGACATCAAGGATGCCAATGTATTATTACCCTTAACCAATTCCTCAGTAGGAGCAGTGCCTGTTACCCGAAGGGATGCTGCAATAGCGTTAGGATTATCTACTATAGCAGTGTTTAACGTTATATTGCCTGCTGTTATGGTCCCACCATTATTTGAAGTTACAAAAAAAGGCTTACCCGCAACCATATTACCATTAGCATCTTTATCTTCTTGGGTATAACCCAGTTGATGCAAACCATTAAGACCTTTAACTGTAACTGTTAAATCCGATTGGAGTGTTCGGCTGGTCCCAGTATAAGTCACTCCATTCAGTACTGTACCTTCTGGCAAAACTGAGCCTTTAGGTAGTGTTACAGTGATATTACCTGTCGCCAATGTGTTGGCGAGGTTATCCATTTGAGCTGTGTAATCAGCTACAAATCGGTCCCTTGAGAAAATCATTCCATGCACTTCGCCACCTTGTAAATCATTAGAGGCAAAAGCTGCTTGTAAAAAAGCGCCGTTAATTCCGGTAGTCGGTTCAAATCCAGTTACTAATGCTTGACCACCCATATTAACGTTGTATCCTTGATCGGTATCAGTCACCGTTACATTAACGATTTTTGAGATTTTATCGACAATCAAATCACGTTGGTCACGTAGATCGTTAGCGTTATCCCCTAAGCCTTCAATTTTAGTAATCGATTGGTTCAGATCAGCTATGGAATTTACATAACTTTGCAGCTCACTAGACTTAGCCTCCACATTAGAGGTTAAATCCGCAGATAAATTATTCAACTGTTTACTCATATGATTCATTGCATCAGTCAAGGCAAGTGCATTTTCTTTGACAATAGTTCGTGCAGTCACACTTTCTGGGTCTTTACTTAAGTCAGACCAAGATTTATAAAAGTTATCTAGAACCTTCCGAATCCCTGTATCGGACGGCTCATTCATAATCTGTTGTAGCTTATCAAGCGTATTACTACGGATTGTCCAACTACCCAATTCAGTATTTTCTCCGCGATACTGGCTATCCAAGAACTTTTCACGAATACGTTCAATAGCGTCAAATTCAACACCTGTTCCCAATTGACCAGGTACATTAGAACGGTTAATACCGTAAGCCTCCATGGGGATGGAAGCCTTCATTTTGACCGTCTGCCGTGTGTAGCCTTCCGTGTTAGCGTTAGCTATGTTGTGTCCTGTTGTATTTAAAGCTGCCGTTTGTGTAAAAAGACTTCTTTTAGCTGTTTCTATGGAATGAAATGTGGATGGCACTCTATTTTCCTCCTCGGCTCAAGCCTTAGTGTCAAACAATCCAGGTCGTGCGTGTTGATTACTCTTCTGATCAGGATGCATATAAGTCATCTCCTGATTAGGACGTCCTACAAGTAGATCTAAAGAGTAATCAATAAACACCAACGATTGCTCGATGAGTTTTTGATTGATTTCATTAATTTCCTTTAATTCTGAAAGAGTGTGGGATAAGCGGCTCTGGACACTGAGGAGTTTGTTCTTATCTTCTGGATCAAAGACAAGGCGCGCCAGCTCGGTTATAGTCAAATTAAGCTGAGACTTAATACCACGTTCACGAAGAAGCTCATACGAAACCTCCATACGAGCTTCTTCCAACTGTTCTACTTGTTTAAGGAGTCTGGATTCCTGGTTCAAATGCTGTACCAGGCTATCCATATCATTTTCCATGACAATCTTTTTTTTACTTTTCGCCAGTTCTAATAAAATAAGATGCTTTTGATCTAGCTGTTCCAGCACACCAATCAAACGCTCTAAAGGCATATCCTTCACCTAGCTTTCGGAAGACTGCTTAAAGAAAGGTAACAGCTTCTCTGCAATTTTATCAGCATCCACACGATAGGTTCCAGAAGCTACTTGCTGCTTAAGCTCCTGAATTTTCTTTACGCGGTCTGCATCACTGCTGCGGTTCAGCATTTCCATTGCTTCTGGGGAAATGGAAACCTCGTCCTTGCGGCGCGATTTCTTAAGCTCCTCCTGGCGTCCTGTTTCAATATTTCGCTGGTATGGATTAATAGCTCCAATGCGGTTGGTCTCGTTAATTTTCATAACTTCCACCTTCCTTAGTTATTTGATATGGTCAGAATGTATCAGACGACATAGCGTCGAACATGGTTCGTATTATGCCTTACTTCTTTATTTCGTGCATGGTTGCTAAAATAAAAAAACCGATAAGCTCTATAAAGATTATCGGCGGTATTTGAAACTTTTTGAATAGCTGAATGCGTATTTAATTCCCCTGTACTAGTTTCCACGAAGTTTATCAATTGCGCTGTAGGTACCTGAGCCCATATTATTACTTTGATCCTGATTACTACTTTCGCGTATGGCCTGATTCAGGTCTTTAGTCAGACGCGTTCGACAAGAATCGCACATATGCCCTTCACGAATTGGTATCCCGCATACCTCGCAAGGATACGTCATATTAGGCGCATTAGCAATGGAAATACGTCCCTCACGTATAAATGTCGTGATTTGTTTAACGGAGACACCTGTAGCTTCCGAAAGCTCATGCATATGAATACCTTTATTTTCACGTATATGTTTGACACAGTGCTCGTATTCAACCTCAATTTCTTTAATACAGTTCTGGCAGATTCCTCTGACATTCTTAACAAACAACTTTCCACAGCGAGGACAGTTATCTAAATTCATCCTCTGTAGCGCCCCTTTCCAAGTTCCGGTCTTTAATTACTATTATCCTTACATTAACTTATAGTGAAGAGCCTCGTCTAGCAAATATTTCAAAACTCTTTTTTAGTTTTAACACAATTCCACATTTTGTTCGTTATCATAGTAAAAGTATAAGAGAGGAATCAACGGACAAAAATTCTCCCATTATATGTACATTAATATGCAACAACATAAAATGCAGAGGCAAATAAGTACTCATAATCCAGCCTATTACATGTGAGTATTTATCGTCAAACATTACTCCCTACTTTAGAGGAAAAAATAAAATAAGCGCCATTCCAGTTATTCTCGGGAATAGCGCTTCATTATCATTAAACAGCTATATATGAATATGGTTAAAATGTAGAAATAAAATGAGGGAAAAACCGGGCGAAACAATCCTCAGAAGAATTCATGTTCACCTGTGCCCCGAACACAATCAAGAAAATACTATAAATCCGGGGGATCGGCGTTCATACGAATGCTCCGCACATGGAGTGTGGGTATTCATAAATCTCATACACCTAACATCATTTCAACTTATAAGCTATCTGAAATTAAGCTAGACGTACCATTGGAAATTTGCAGCCCAAAAAAACAAGCAATTTTACAAATAATTATTCAAAAAAAGCATTGTTTTAATAGAGGCCTTCCCGTATACTATAGTCAAACGCTTGGTTTAATAAATACATTTTATAAAACAGTTTATAATGTTAATTATTTATTTGTATTTGTTTGTGGCACTTGCAGTTCTTGGCCAACTTTAACCAGGTTGTTGATTTTAACCAGTTCTTCAACAGTTACACCGTATTTTTCAGCAATAGAAGCCAATGTGTCGCCTTCTTGAACATTTACAGTGATTGTTTTTACAGTTGTTGCTGGTGCTTCAGTTGTAGTTGTTGCTGGTTTTGTAGTTGTTGTTGTTTGGTTGTTGTTCTCTGTTGTCGATTGAGCAGGTGTTGCTGTAGTTTCAGTTCCAAAAAGTTTCGCTTCAAACGCTTTTTGCGCTGCTTCTTGTTGTTGGATGATCAGTTGCTCTTCAGCTTGATCCTTATTGTAATCTGAGTTGGATTTTGCCAATACTTGACCTGTAGCAAGTGGACTCAACAAAGATACTGCACCTAAGCTAACTGCCAACATGCTAGAAACTGCTACTTTTTTCATTACATTTTTCATGATTTTGTTCTCTCCTCTTTTTAGCTTTAAATTTTAATTAACTGCTTTACTACTGAGCGAGACACTCCCAATGTCCGCTCTTTTGTCGTTAGCTGATCACTTATTACCAATCATGTTAGCTATCAACAGATAGAAATTGTACTCCTCTTTTCCAAAAAAATCAACCTCTAAATTGAAATATTCTGATTTCATCCCTCACTTCCTAACTTTTTGTTCGTCTCTATATTTTTATTATATACCTCTCTCTAGCTTGTTGTCAAATTCTGCTGATTGTACGGATTAAAAGGCTTATACTCTATCATTTAATCCTTCTTTCAAAAGAATTATAACCTTTTTTTCATAGTTTCAAGCATAAAATTATGGAATATAATAGAAATTCAGACTCATGATCTCGCTAGAGTCAGGCAAAAGATAGCCAAATGTACTCCTCGTTCTAATGCCTTTTCTCTCAAAACACGTGCACACGCCTGCAATGTACTCCCCGTTGTATAAATATCATCTACAAGCAAAATTGTAACGGAGTGCGTGCACTCCTCCGTAGCACGTCGAGATTCCACTTTTAAAATAAAAGATTTCATCAAATTCATCATATTGGGATGAACAGAAAATGCATTATTCATTGTATTCATGCGTTCATTTTTTGATTTAAAGCTTTGCTTGCCTGTATCTTGCGGGCGAACAAGTAAAGGTAGAAAGGGGAGCTTATTTCGCTTTGCAATCTCTTCTGCCAAAATTTCAGCCTGATTAAAGCCACGCTCTGTCAGCCTCTTTTCACTTACCGGGACACAGGTCACTATATCTACATCCCACAAAGATTGCTTGAAACGATTACATTTATGACCTGCAAACTCATGTCTCATCGCCTGATAGGCACGGTTCATGATTTCGCCCAGCAGGGGGCCAAACTTTTCATTGCCGCGGTATTTAAACTGTCCAATCCATTCTTTCATCATCGGCGTATAACTGGTTGCACTCCGATTACATACATAATAACGCACTAATCGGTCGGGCCTGACGCAATCTAGACAAGACGTCGGACGTCCACAATGTGCACAACGAATGTTGTAAACCCAAGGAATTTGGGTCGAGCAATGTGTACAAAGCCCAGTAAATTCGGAAAAATGACCTGTGAGAGTACCGCAAGCAACACATGTTTGCGACTGACGATGGAATAACCAATTCAAAAACAAACGGGTTCTTGGAATCATCCCCATACCAAAATGCACCTTTCTTGGTAGTTTACGTACCGACATTGTTTCAGGTTTCACATTTCCAAAAAAACTTTTTTTATTTAATGCATTTAGTGCTTCACCAATTTCAGATATCCTCTTTTCCGAGCCAGTGCATTCATACGTTTAATCTGTTTAATCGCTCTCTTTTGACCGCTAGTCCATTGAGGGGATATAAAAATAACACTACCACATGGGTCATCCTTAGATCTTCCAGATCGGCCAGCCATTTGGACAAGGGACGCTTCATCAAAAAGACTGCTGTCCGCGTCTAGCACATACACATCACTCCGCGGAACAGTCACTCCTCGCTCCAAAATAGTGGTTGTGACCAGCACACGTATTTCAGTAGCCCGAAATAAACGCACCTTAGTGGTTCGTTCTTCATCCTGCGATGAGGTACCGGCGATAGGTATATCAGGAAATCGTCTAATCAGCAGTTCCACAAGGCCTTGAATATGTGAGATTCGTGTCACAAATAGAAAGACCTGCGCCCCTCGTTGAATGGATACGTTTAGGCGCTGAACAAATGAAGCAGGAAGCTGACCTTTTTGTAGCCACTGATGCACTGGAGGAGTCCCCAAACGAATTGGGACAGGTAGGGGATGACGATGAAAACGAACGGGAACCTTGGCATGTGGCAGTTGACCACGTGCAGCCTCTTTCTGCAAGGGGCGCGGTGGCGTAGCAGACAAATAAATAAACTTTCCTTCCCGCTTACATACTGCTTGGGCAGCAAAGGCAAGCATTGGATCATTGTGATAAGGAAATGCATCAATCTCGTCAATCACAACCAAATCAAAAGCCTGGCGATAACGCAACAGCTGATGTGTTGTTGCCAGTGTCAGTTGTCCCCTTTGCCACCGTTCTGCACTCCCTCCATAAAGCGTCACCATGCTAACTTCGGGAAACGCAACTGCCAAGCGAGGTGCCAACTCCAATACCACATCACGGCGCGGTGTTGCTACGAGCGCTGTCCCTCCGCGCTCCAACACATGCTGTAAAAGAGGAAACATCATTTCCGTCTTGCCCGCGCCAGTCACGGCCCAGAGCAGAAATCGTTCGGCCGCAGAATCGGGTACTTGCCGGCCAGCAATCTCCCAAGCACGCTCGCCAGATTTGGGCGATGACTGCTCGTTGAGGGCAAGAGTGCTGCCATGCGCAGCGGCAGCACCTAATTCCTGGCGCGCACGCATGCTGCGCCGGAATAATTCGCGCGCTCGTTGCCATTGGCCTACCGGGCGAGAGCATTTTCGCACCCCTCCGGGTGGTGCGGCCAAAAAGCACAGCGCTGCTTCGGCGGCGGCACGTTGCGCAGGGCTCAGCCCCCAGCGGTCGAGATTCGTCGCCGGGGTTGCCTCTGCCGTGCGCGGCATGGCAAGTTTCGCTGTACCGCGCAGCAGCAACGAGCACTCACGACTGCGGCCAAGCGTCAGACATGTCTCGCAGTAGGCGCACGCCTTACGACCGCACGATGCGCAGCTTGTGCGGTGCACCTTTCCGCTGCCACAACGGTTGCAGCGGAGTTCCTGTCTACGCGCGGCAGACCAGCGCGCACGTGGTGCTGGAGCCAGACCAGCAGCAAAGCTGAGTCGGCCTTGCAGATATGCAAGTTGCGCAGCTGAACGCCAAGTATGCTCCAAATCCGGGGCTGCCTCTGCTAGCAATGCTTCAGCTTCAGGAACAAGCAACTGGCGTCCTGCCAACAAATGAGTCAGCTCGTTCGCTTGTCGTGTTAAACATTCCATATCCAATCCATTTACTCCCGTGGCGAGCTTCCGGTTTTGAATAGAACGTACAGTTCCTATTGTTTCTTGTCCCTCATTCCCATGTTGAGTGCGTGAAACCCATCCTTGGTGCCGGTCCCAAATGTATATATTGTCTACTCCTCCAGATAAGATCCGTTCTCCATTAGAAGATTCAAGAACCAACTCATTCTTTAGCTGTGCAAGAGTATAGGCCCACCATTGTCGATCCCCCCACCGCTCCATCTCTGCTAACTCCCTAAATCCTCCACACAGGCTTACTCCCCAAGACAAGGGAAGCTCGTCTCCTAATAACACCCACCTTTCGACAGCATTCTCCTGGTGCTTATCTTGACACCACCACCATGTCATATCTACTCGAATATCCACAGATAATCGAAGATTCCAATTCCCTTTATATCTGACTGCATATACTGCAATTTTCATCTTTGTTCTCTCCTCTCATTCATCATTGTTCCTAGTTCTTATCACCCTAGAGAACAGCAAAAAAGCACACTTCCATGGCTATTAGCCTGAAGTGTGCTTCACATCAAACAGATTTCAACGAAATCCCTATTGTCTTGCATATGCAACTGTCTATAAATATTTATATCTGATTTTAACCACGATGTCCACAGATCCCTGTCACTAAGGAACAAGTGGGACGCCCGCCAACGGGTTTGCTGTTCTAAGATCAATAACAACCTGTTTTTCACCGCCTGACTTCGGCAAAACCGGGTTCCCCGGTGAAAAACGACATGAGATGACTGAAACATCCATATGACTATAGCGCACCAGCCGGGTCAGAATCGGTAGCGTATCGTCTATAGATTCATCATCCAGTACCGTTACATGTAGCGGCCTCCGGTGTAGCCAGGCAAGGATACTCAATGAACGCATCACCCATTCCACACGATCTCCATCATTGGATGTAATCACAATGTAGCGAGTCGCACGACGATTCAGCGTTGTCGTGTGTGCATCTTCGCCATTGTGATAAGCCTGAACCGCCTGTCGTATATACATGAGATGCACGACTGCAGCTCCCACACCGTATATAAGCAATATCCAAACCAAGTGAGCCGTCACGAGGGTTCCACCTCCTCCTATAGCGACAATATATGCCGTATAACAGGAAGAGGTGTCACGGTTATGTACTGGACTTCCATACGAGCGGATATCTCGCTCTAAAAGAGAGGCGGTACAGCATTCATATCTAGGCAGCTGCATCGTCTAATACATGAAAAGACTACACTTTACAGCGTAACCCATCCATATTTGATGGAGTTAATAACTGCTTGTGTACGGTCATCCACTTCCATTTTTTGCAGAATACTGCTGACATGGTTTTTGACCGTTTTCTCGCTAATGAATAAATATTCACCAATCATCTTATTGCTCTTGCCTTCGGCCATCAGACGTAACACTTCTGCTTCACGACGAGTCAGCGGATTATTTTCACCTGCAACAAACTTCACGCCTGCTTCCTTAGTATGACCTTCCGCCATAGCCCCTGTTTCATTCAGGTAAGTCATCCGACGAAGCTGCTGAATAAGCTTGCCCGTTACCTTCGGATGAATAAATGCATATCCTTCATGTACTGAACGAATAGCATTAATGAGGGACTCGGCTTCCATATCTTTTAACAGATAGCCATTGGCTCCCTTGCGCAACGTCTCGAATACATAGCTTTCATCATCATGAATGGATAAAATGATCACTTTGACATCCGGGAACATCTCCCGTAGTTTTTCAGTTGCTTCTACACCATTTTCAATTGGCATATTAATGTCCATCAGAACAATATCCGGTTTCTCTACGTTGCAGAATTCCAGCACTTGAATGCCATCACCACATTCTCCGATGACCTCAATGTCGTCCTCCATATTCAAAATACGTTTAAGTCCTTCACGAAACAACTGATGGTCGTCCGCTAAGAGAACTTTAATGGGTGCATTACTCATTTCCTGATTTTCCATGTTGTTACTCCTTTCCCTTTTCCACGTTGGTTGGGATATGAATCACTATCTTGGTGCCTTGATTCTCAGCTGATTCGATCTCCATTCTCCCCTCGAGCAGTTCAACCCTTTCCCGCATACCAATCAGACCAAAATGCCCATGGTCTTTGCTTTTTTGCTGAAAAAGCTCTGGCTTAAAGCCCAGACCATTATCCTGCACAACAATTTTTACAAGCTGTGCCTGGTAGGTAATCTCCACAAGCACATAGGTAGGGTAAGCATGCTTGGCAGCGTTAGTCAAAGCTTCCTGGATCAGACGGTAAATGGCTGCTTCCATCGCGGAAGAGAGACGGTGTTCCTTGCCCCTTGTTTCAAAAAGCGCTCTAATCTTCGTTTTTTCTTCAAAATCCTGCACATATTTCCGGAGCGTCGGAATAAGCCCCAGGTCATCCAGGGCCATGGGACGCAAGTTGAAAATGACCTTTCGCATTTCTTCAAGACTGGAGCGAACTTGTTTCTTCAAGTCTACTATTTCGTCCTGAACCATCTTAAATTCCTGCTTGGCGATCATTCTTTCCACAATTTCCGTCCTAAGCACTAGATGCGCAAGGAGTTGCGCAGGTCCATCGTGAATTTCACGGGATATGCGCTTACGCTCCTCTTCCTGAGCCAAAATAATTTTCAGACCAATAAACTGCCGATTTTTGGCCGATTCAATGATCCGCGTCACTTGTCCCAATTCACCCGATAAATATTCCAGCACGACCCCCATCTGCGAACCGATAGTTTCGGCCCGCTCGACAGAAGCCTCGACACTTTTGGCCCGCTTTTGAAGATCATCTCTTCTGGCTTTGAGATACATTTCCTTCTCGCGAAAAATCATCACATCGAGTTGAAGCTGTGTCGCCTTCTCATAAGCCTGTTTGATATCCTCTTCCGAGTAACGGACGAAATCACGGCTGACCTCAGTCAACCGAATTCGGGACCGCCGATAGTTCATTTCCAGCTGGTCCACTTTTTCGATCGTTTCTGCCGTTTCCTTCAATACGCTCTGAAGCTCTTGATTTAACGTAACCAGTTCGGTCCGGGCCGTGTCCAATATTTCGAACATCTGATATTTGCTGTTCTCCATCACCTGGATGGCATTTTTAATGACTCGGTCTATGATATCGGCTTGAAAGTCCACAAATGTTCTACTCCAATCCTAGCATTTCAAGTATATATCATACCATATCATGACTGGAGGGTGATGGTCTTCGTTTCTTGTTCCCATTTTACAGTCATTCCTAACTGTTCAGACACCAGTCTTAATGGGACTAAAGTCCTGCCTCCCAGTACAATAGGTGCAACTTCAGTGCTCTGACGCTTTCCGTTTAGAATCACTTCTTTTTTTCCTACAGTCAAATCCATCAGCACACCACCGCGCATAATGGTGATCCGCTGATCGCCCGCATTCCATTTGGCTTGTCCGCCAAATGCGTCCAGCACATACTTAATTGGAACATATGTCGAACCATTGCGAGTCATCGGAGCTGCATCAATCGTTGTTGGCGTTCCATTTACCGTCATTGATTTTTGACCGATCGTCATCTGAGCTGTTCCCTTTTTAAGTCCTTCTGTGCCGACCGTCCCCGGTGTATTAAAAGAGATATTATCAAAAGCGACCTTACCTGTCTTAGCGCGCTCATCCTGACCCTCGGCTACATTGACCACATAGAGACGTTTCAGCTTCGCCGGATAGGAAATATTCAAACTGCTCATATCTGCGTTAATCGTTTTCCAGCCGTTCCAGTCAATCACTTTGGCGAGATCAATGTATGCCGTTTTGCCTTGAGCATCCTCCAGCTCCGCACGCAGCCAGTTCAGACTCTTATCCCCTTTGACATCAATCGAGATGGATGTAGCTGCCTGCTCCAACGTCTTCCCGGATGTGCCATTTAATTGAGCGTAAGCATACATTTTGCCACTGCCGTTCGTCATGTCGTAGCTTAGCTCCAGCACTTTGGAATTGGCATGGTCTCCATCCCCTTGTACAACAGCCGCTGTACCGTTAACACCTTCCACATTTGAAGTGAAATCAACCGGATACGAAACATTTTCGAAGTTTTCCCAGTTATTTGTACTTGCCCCGCCAGCGGACAGGAAGACAACCGCACTGAAACCATCGTAGCGACCAATGGCATAGCCTGTTTTCACACCCGCATCCACTGTATTTACCGTAAGCTGATTATCCTTAACGTTTCCCTTAAAGCCGATGAACTCCCATTTGAGCGCATCTGATGTAATGCTGACACTCTGTCCATCTTTCGTCTTGGCCGTTATCGGTACTGCGATTTTAGCTCCTGCAGTAAGCGAGCCTGTCCCACTTCCTGCAGTAAGTGATGAAATTTCATCTGCTCCAAGCACGGTGACCTTGGTTGTCGCACTAGCTGAGCCACTGGATGCAGTTAAAGTAGCAGTTCCCGGTTTGGCTCCCTTCACAACACCGCCGCTCACGGACACAACAGCTGGGTTGCTGGACTTCCACGTCACTTGTACTTTCGAGGTATCAAATGGATTGTAGTAGTTGTCGTAGCCTTTGAAGGAGTAACTTCCGCTCTGACCAATCAGCAGCGTTTTATTGCCCTTGATGGTAAAGCCTTTGAGCGTTCCTTTAGGAGCAGTGGTATATACTCCCACTCCATTTACGATGCTACGTTGCTCTGTACCATATTCTGTATTGAATGTAAGCCCCGCTGTCGTATCTCCCAAATCACGAGTTACCATGGTGGTAGAGCCGCCACCATCGAGGTTCATCCCCTTCCAGACACCAATATCTTTCATCAGTGTTTGCAGCTCGCTCAAGGATACACCAACGCTGTTCCCATTCTTCTCAACGGCGATGACATAGGCATATCGCTTGTCACGGGAATATCCCAAAGCCGTACGCGCACGCGTCCCGCCTATACTTGTCGTACTTCGGGAGAACGAAGTCTTCTGTCCGTCATTTACTAATATGGTATGTCCACCGATCATCATTTGTAGGTTGGAAGGATCTACTTCACTCCCTGTCGATTTGACGCGAAGGTGATAGTTCGTTTCTACAGTCTGTCCCACAGTCAGATGCGCTTTGGCATAATCCGCTGCTTTACCGTGTGTACGCAAAATATAGCCATCCTGCGGAACAGTCATATTCAATGTAGCATTTTCGGAGACTTGCGTAACCACGCCATTTTGTACCAATATTTCAGTAGGCGTTGTCGAACTGTTTTTAGGTCGCTCAATTGCTTTCCAAGCAGATGTATAAATATACATAGCATTGGAGTGACTATAGCTGCTCCCACTCGTCTCAGGCGAGTATGAAGCCTTATTCATCCCTGCCAAAGAGAAGGAAGACCCATCACCAGCTTTTACTGTACCTTCAAAGGTAAATTGCTCAACCATCGGTGAGCCATCCTTCGTTACAGCAAAGGCATACATCCCTGTTAAATCAGAGGGAGTAGACATCAACACCCCTTTGGACACCTGTCCACCGATCGGTGCTCCCTCGCTAGAGGTATTAAAATAATCCCCGTTCACGCCAGCAACCGCACCGGTCTCTTTTGCCATACCGCCTGTACTCTGACGGGTCGTAAACTGTCCGTTCTTCCCAGTCATGACATCCAGCTTTACGTACGGATTTTGCAGGTCTACTCGAACGATATCAGCCAGCGCTGTTCCCTTGGACCCTTTAAAACGATATTTCAATAATGTTGCGCCCGAAGTAATAATTTCTTCACCCAATTTTACCGTTGAACCGGAGGCAGCACTCGCGATTGGAGCAGATATCCAATTGTTTAACGGGATTAGAACCCCAGTTCCAGCAACCGGACCGACCCATAATACTCCTGCCAGCGTTAATACAGCCCATCTTTTAGCGATTCCTTTGCCATCTACTTTCACTTTGCTGTGTTTTCTATTACTTAAAAACATTTGGATAATAGCTCCCATCTTCTTTGTATTCAAACGGATTAATCCGCACATGTACTCTACCAATAAACAAAAAAATCCTCTTATGTTAATAGACTTATTATAAAGGCAAAAGTTCCGAAATCCCGCCAACTAATTCATAAAATCCAAAACAGTGAATTGACGAATACAATATTAGCGCACTATAATACACATGAACTTATGAGTTCAATTTAAACCAGTAAGTTTAAACAGAAACTTATGACCCTATCGGAAGGATGGATAATCATGAATAAACAACGGGCCATCATCATACTCACCTTATCACTGAGCCTCGCCATCACCGGATGCTCTACCGGAAAAAAAGATGCAGCTTCAGGTTCATCCGCACAGCCGACCGTTGTGCGCCCTACAATCGTCAAAAACACACCACTCCATACCGCCTATGACTTGTCAGGTACCCTTCAGGCCTATGAGGAACGTACACTAGCCTTTCAAAACGGAGGTACCGTCGCTAGCGCAGAAATCACGACTGGAACTCTTGTCCAAAAAGGTACAACCATTGCCCGTCTCGATGACGCCGACTACAGGCTACAGGTTGCACAGGCTACAGCCTCTATCCAAGAAGCTCTAGCCGGTATAGATAACGCACAGGCTAACTTACAGGCAGCTACCTCTGCGATTCAATCTGCCGATGCTGGTATTGCGAATGCTCGTGCAAATGTTAGCAAGGTCAACAAGGGTGCGCGCGCTCAGGAAAAACAGCAAGCTCAAACCACTGTCGATAAGGCACAAAGCGCCTATAACAAGGCCAAGACGGATAGCGAGCGGACACAAAAGCTGTTTGAGGCGGGGGCAGCTACCGCGTCGGATAACGAGAACGCCCGCTTGAATACTACCACTGCTCTCCAAAATCTGGAGCAAGCGAAAGCTTCCTTATCTCTTTTGCTGGAAGGAGCCACAGCCGAAGAGCATCAATCTGTCCAAGCTTCCTTTCAGGATGCGATAGCAGGTAAAACTAAAGCTCTTGCAGCCAGCGAACAGGCTGAGGCTTCCCAAAAACAAGCGCGTGCCAACTACGAAAAAGCACTTGTTGCCAAGGACCAGGCAGAGCTGGCACTGTCACGCACCCGTTTAGCTTCTCCTGTGAACGGCGCAATCCTAGACAAAATCGTGAATACAGGTGATTTGGTCGCGTCGGGCCAAGCCGTCTATCGCATAGGCTCCATCGACCGTCTTAAAGTGCTCCTTCCCGTACCAGACAGTGAAATTAAGGATTGGAAAAAGGGACAACAGGTAAAGGTGGCGCTCTATGAAGAAACTCGTCAGGGTACGGTGTCCAACGTCTATCCTTCAACCAGCACCGATACAGGGAGGGTTAACGTAGAGATTGTCATTGCCAATCCACAGCGAGACTGGTTACCCGGCCAGGTCATCAAAGCTGCGCATCAGGTGACAGACAAGAATGGTATTCTTGTGCCTGCTGAAGCAGTCATCAATACGGGAAGCAAGCCTTTTATTTTCAAAGATGTTCAAGGAAAAGCGGTTAGAACCCCTGTGAAGCTTGGCAATCAGGTTGTAGATAATCAATTGCAAATTGTATCCGGGCTTCGTGAAGGAGAACGTATTGTCATTAAAGGGGCAGAATCCCTATTTGATGGAAATGCGATTCAGTCGGAGGAAGGCGGACGTCCATGATTGAGTACATCGTAAAAAAACGAAAAATAACATTGCTGTTTTTTGTCATGCTGATTGTAGTTGGAACTTTTGGTTTTTTCCAGTTACCACAGCAGGAAATGCCAGACGTGACCATACAGAATGCTATGGTCACAACCGTCTATCCTGGTGCTTCGCCACAAAAAGTAGAACAAACCGTAACTAAAGAGCTGGAGAAACGCATCAAGGAGGTTGAAGGTGTTAAAACGATTAATTCGACTTCTGGCAACGGATTCTCCTCTATTTTAATCGAATCCAAAAATGGAGTAGATCCTCAAATGGTTTGGGATAATATGCGTAAAAAAGTGCAGGATGCACAAGCTGATCTTCCTCAAGGCGCTGAAGTGCCTGTTATAAATGACAAGCTAACCAGCTCGTTTATCGGCTCTTATGCCCTGACCGCCGACTCATCTGCCCCACTGTATAAACTAAATGATTTGACCACCACCTGGAAAGATCAACTTAATACAATTTCCGGCGTATCCAGTGTCAAATTCAATGGTCTTCCCGATCAGGAAGTACGTATCCATATCGACAACCAAAAGCTTCAGCAATATCAATTGTCGTGGGGACAAGTGGCACAAGCGATCCAGTCTCAGATTGATCGGGTTCCTACTGGTAATATTGAATACAACGGACGAACCTATCAACTCGTTGTTCGTGAGACTGAAAAAGCTGACGAATTAAATCAGGTCATTTTGACACGTACAAAAGAAGGTAACCCTGTTTACTTAAGAGATATCGGCACAACTGAGCTGGCACATCCTGAGGCAGAATATTTCGCTTACGTAGAGGGTAAACCGGCCATTACACTAAGTATTGGGGCGGAAACAGGCACAGACATCCCTTCTATGAGCGCAAAGGTCAATAGCAAGCTCAAAGAGCTGGAGAAAACACTCCCTGCGGGTGTTCACTTACAGACTCTCTTTGCACAAAAGGATCAGGTAAGCCATATCTTTGACGACTTAAAGCGTGAAACGATTCTGGCCATTGCAGCGGTTATTCTTGTTTGTATGTTGGGCTTGAATTTACTCACCTCAGCTTTTGTCGCGCTGGCAATCCCTATTTCGGTTTCGATTGCCGTTATCTTTTTACCTATGTTCGGCATTACTCTAAATCAGATTTCCGTTGTCGGTCTGATCATTGTACTCGGCATACTCGTAGATGACGCTGTAGTGGTAAACGATAATATTGAGCGCAGACTTACGGAATTAGGAGAGCCACCCTCCGTTGCAGCTATAAAAGGTACCAAAGAGGTCATGCTATCTATTTTGATTGCAACATTGGCCACGATCTCTGCCTTTGCTCCATTGTTGTTTCTGCCCGGAAATGTAGGTGCCTTTATTAGACCCATTCCCACCATTGTTTCTCTGGCCATGTTAGCTTCTATGATCATGTCTCTCACGATCATCCCTATTTTTCGAGAGTGGTATGAGAAACGCAGACAGACACGTCATCCTCAGAGGAAATCTAAACCAGTAGGCTTGCTCGGTCAGCAGATTCACTCTTTAAACAAGCTTTATTCACAAAAGCTGATGCCTAAAGTCATTCAGCGTCCCTTGCTGACGGCTATGGTTGGACTCATGCTTGGAACAGCCGCTTATGGATTAGTTCCCTTTACATCGGTTGAGCTTTTCCCTGAATCGGAAGATCCTCATGTTGCATTAAATGTAAAAATGCCTGTAGGCACTTCCATTGCGGAAACCGACCAGATCGTTAAAGATCTTGCAGGCTGGATTAAGAAGCAACCCGAAACTTCCAAGGTCGTTTACAGTGCAGGTGGGACTGCCCCCCAACTGTTTAGTGACATTAATAGTGCGGGTGGAACTATCAGTTATAACGAAACCGTAGGTCAGATTGCTGTTGTCGGAAAAGAGAACGTATTCGATCTCAATTCGACAGTTGATGCTTGGGAACAACATGTTAAGAAATCCTACCCTGGCGTTACGGTTACCATGTATGTTCCCCGTCTTGGGATTCCAGTAGGTAAACCCGTTTCTATTCGTATCTCAGGTCAGGATCTGAATGAACTGCAAACCCTTGCCCAAAAAGCAAAGGAGCAGATCGCGACAGTTGAGGGCACAACGGGCATCGTAGATGACATAGGAATTGAACGATATGCCCTCGAGCTTGAGGTTAACAAACAAGCCATGGATCAGTATCTAGTAAGCTATACAGATTTGACTCGTACCCTTCTTCTGTTAAAAGAAGGAGCTCAAGTCAGTCAATTCGATACTGGAAGCAGTCTGGTAGATATCAAAATGTATTTGAATCACAGTAACGAGGAGCCAAGTAAGCTTTTCCAACAATTAAGTGTAGTGAATGCAGCTGGCAAGCAAATTCCATTAAACCAGCTTGTACAGATTAAACCGTCATTTGCTATTCAGCAAATCAAGCATTACAATATGGAGCGGACGATTACGGTCGAAGCTGACTTGAATGGAAGAACTGCAAGTGAAGCCATGGTAGATGTGGAAGGCAAACTGGCACAAATGAAGTTCCCTGAAGGCTATAAATGGGAGGTAGGCGGTGAAACATCCGATCAGTCCACCATATTCGGAGATTTAGGGAAGCTGGCGATTGTTGTAGTCTTACTCATTTTACTCTTGATCACGATGCAGTTTTATTCACTCTCCATTCCTATTATTATTATGACGACCGTGTACCTAGCAGCTGCCGGCGGGATTATTGGTATTTTTCTAACTGGTATGCCCATCGGTTTTATGAGTATCATGGGAATTATCGCACTTGCGGGTATTGTGGTACGGAACGGGATTGTCTTAATTGAATTTATCGAGGATGCAAGACATGAAGGAGTGGAGTTAAGGGAAGCCGTTATACAAGCCGCCGCTGCTCGCTTCAGACCGATTTTGTTGACTTCCCTGGCTGCCATTGTAGGTATGATTCCATTAGCACTATTAGGGAGCCTGCTCTTTAAGCCACTGGCGTTCACCGTCATTTTCGGTTTGTTATTTTCAACCTTGTTAACTTTGTTTGTGGTGCCGTCCTTGTATATGATCATGGCCAAGTACAAGATGCACCGGCAATTCAAAAAACAGCAGCACACAGTTATTACACGTGACCAACCTTTGTAATGTATGAAGTATCGAATTCCGCATGCTGTCGAGTTGGTTCCTGGAGGGAGTATGTATGGAAAGTAAAAAAAATGATATTTTACAGGCGGCCATTCGGCTGTTCTCCAGAAAAGGCTATTATTCAACATCTGTTGAAGAAATCGCCAAAGAAAGTGGGATGGCAAAAGCATCCTTCTATAAATATTTTCAAGGGAAAGAAGAATTGCCTTTGGAAATGTGTATCATTTTGGAAAACAATATTGAACAAGACATCCGAGCTCTCTACAGTAAACCTGACCTATCTAAACACGATAAGCTGCACGGTTTTATTGTACTCTACTTGAAAAATCTTGTTGAAAACAAAGTGTATCTCATGATGGATCTTCCTGAGCCTTCCATGCTTATTTTTCAAAATGAACAACTCAATGGTGCGTTTGAACAGCACGAATACAAATTGTACAAATGGGTTCACGACTGCCTAATTGATATTTTTGGACCAGGCATTGAAGATCATGCATGGGATATAACCTTTGTACTGAAAAGCATTGTGTTCGAATATATTCGCTTCTTTGCCGATCGGATGAATGATGAAACGATTGAGCATCTAACACAGTTTATCATCTTCTTATCCAGTTCCTTGGCAACCAGCCTGAGCAGTGCTGATTCCGCTCCACATTTGTTCTGGAGCAAAAAAGGCTGGTTACCCGAGAGCGCACTAAGTAATCCCTTTGACCAAGGTCGTCAAATTAACGGCCTGCTCCACTCCCTGGAAGACAGTATACTGCTTTCTTCGTGGAGCACAGAGGAGAAACAGGAGTGTCAGCAAATTTACGCTCAATTAAAGGAAGAGGCTCTGAAATCGAACCCTCAAAAAGGTCTCTTAAAAGCTCTTTTTGCGTATTTGGAGCAATATAAGGAAGTACAAAAGGTGTGTCATTTACTCAGAAATTTATTGGGTCTCGCACCGATATCCGAATAGTGGTGTGAAATTAAGTACACTATGGCAAGTTCATAATTAATAGCAGAGCATATCAAAAAAAGACTGTCTCATGCATAGCATGAACAGTCTTTTTAGGTTAATGCGTTATTCTGATAACTTACGAGAATTATAACCCCGCTTGCTCTCTCAGAATTTCCGCTTTATCTACACTCTCCCACGGTACATCCAGATCTGTACGTCCAAAGTGGCCGTAAGCAGCTGTTTGCTTGTAAATTGGACGACGCAGATCCAACATGCGAATGATGCCTGCTGGGCGAAGATCGAAGTTATTTCGGATCAGTTCAACGAGTTTTTCATCACTAACTTTCCCTGTGCCGTATGTATCGACGTTAATCGAAACAGGCGTAGCTACACCGATGGCATAAGCAAGCTGAATTTCCACCTTGTCAGCCAATCCAGCTGCCACGAGGTTTTTCGCTACATAACGAGCAGCATAAGCAGCAGAACGGTCCACTTTGGTTGGATCTTTACCCGAAAATGCTCCCCCGCCATGACGTGCATAACCACCGTACGTATCCACAATAATTTTACGGCCTGTCAGACCTGCATCCCCTTGAGGACCACCGATAACGAAACGCCCTGTTGGATTAATGTAGTACTTGGTTTGCTCATCCAGCAATTCGGCAGGAACAACTGGCAAAATAACCTTTTCCTTGATGTCTGCTTGAATCTGTTCCAAAGTTGTATCTTCTGCATGCTGCGTAGAAACCACAATAGCATCAATACGAACAGGTTTTCCATTTTCATATTCTACCGTTACTTGAGTTTTACCATCTGGACGAAGGTAATTCAGCGTTCCATCCTTACGCACTTCAGACAAGCGTCGTGCAATACGGTGAGACATAGCGATAGGAAGAGGCATTAGCTCAGGTGTTTCGTTCGTAGCAAAACCGAACATTAATCCTTGGTCACCAGCCCCAATGTTTTCTGTTTCCTTATCTACTTCAGCAGGATCACGGCTTTCCAGGGCAGCGTTAACCCCTTGAGCAATGTCTGGCGACTGTTCATTCAAAGAAGTCAATACAGCGCAAGTATTATAGTCAAAACCGTATTTTGCACGTGTATAACCAATTTCCTTAATCGTATTACGAACAATGGATGGAATATCCACGTATTCCGATTTGGAGCTGATTTCACCAATGACGAGAACGAGACCGGTAGCTACCGATACTTCACATGCTACCCGTGCATTAGGGTCATTAGCCAAAAAGGCGTCCAATACAGCATCGGATATCTGATCACAAATTTTATCCGGATGGCCTTCTGTTACAGACTCGGACGTGAACAAATGACGACCTTTTACAGACATGAATTTCAACCTCCCACAATTAAAATACATGAGGATTTTTAATAAATCCTAACATGGCATGGCATTATTCAGTTACCTTCAACTCAACAAATGACGGAAGATATCTTTTACACCTGATTAACAAAAAATGAACCTTTTCCGGTAGGAAAAGGTTGCGTACAAGCCTCAAATGCCATGATATCCTATTTAAAACAAGGTGTCAATTCATGTCATCCAAATAACAAAATTCGAAAATGAAGTGAGTTTACATGCGAACCATTATGATCCACATGTAAATAGCTCCAGTTTATACCTACTATTTGTTTAAAATCTATATCAATAATTACAATTTATAATGTACCAAATTCAGACAGGCTACGTTCAGCGGATTGTATCAATCGTTTAGTAATTTCTCCACCAACGGAACCATTTTGTCTTGAAGTTAAATCGCGCCACTCTACATTTTGATTCCTTGTAAAATCCCCTAATTCTGCAGCAAATTCACTGTCAGCATTCGGATGTATATGTGCATATTGAGGATTATAAACAGGTAACCCAAACTCGGCAGCAATTTCATACTTCAAATCATCTAACCTCGCACGGCTTTCGGGAATTAATCGTCTTTGACTTCTTGACGCCATCGTATGCACCCTCCACTCAATGAATTATTTTTCATGAAGTTAGTGTGCAGTGTTTAAAGTCAACTTAGCCAAGAACAATTTGCTATCCCAAGCAGTATTTAAGAAAAAGAGTACCTTAAACAGAGATAGACACCAGTTATTGAACAGTATAACCGCCTCGTACCATAACGACTAGGCCAAACTTCTGCCCTTCTTTTACTTGAATACCTCTTCCTTCTCTAGGAAACGATAATAAATGATTTTTTTCGACAGCCTGGTTATGAACAATTTCAGTTCCAGAAGTAATATCAATAGCACCACTGGCATCCATGCTGTACACAACAGCATTTCCATTACGTAAAATAAATTCTGCCCCAGCTTTGGCAATCAGTTTCTGACCAGGCTTTACATCAACAACCTTCAAAGCCTCTGTCTGCTCCACCGTTGAACTTTTAGCAGCATTAGAGGTTCCTGAAGACGTTGTATTAGAAGCAGTGGTGTTTGTTGCTGGAGCAGTCGAGTTAGTTGTTTTACTACTAGTGCTGCTTGCAGTTCCCCCACCTTTGATGGCCTGAGCAATTTTTTGGTCAACATAGCTTTTGGTTACGACTGGATCATCAGCTGTTCCAGGTTGTCCAGAACTGGAGGCTCCATTAACTGAACTGTTCATCAAAGAGCCAGCCACAATTCCTCCTCCAAGTAAAACAGCAGCCAACGATACTTTATAGCGTGATTTCATGAAAACCTCCTACTGCAGTTATAACAAGTATAGGTAAGCTTAAATTATTGCGCACTTGCTCCAGCGGAACCTTGCATAGCCCATGGCTTATTGAAAGCCAGCTTCAAAGTATCAATACTTGACACAATATCTTCCGCTTGTTGTTCAGCAGTAGTCACTTTCAAATTAGCCTCGTAAACCTGAAGCTCAGTAGCCAGTCCAACATCAAATTGCTTTTTAGCCATATCAGCCGCACTTCTTGCACTCACCAAACCAGCTTGGATCTGTGAGTATTGGCTTTCCAATGCCTTGATATTGTTATAAATTGTTCTCACAGCTTCTTCCAACTGTCTCTTTGTACCTTCTGTAGCATACTGAGCTTTTTCAACATTAAGTTGTTCAGCTTCATATGGGGTATTTCCAGGAGTACTAAAGTTATAAAGCTTCAAGCTCAATTCAGCCAAATCAACTTTTTGCTCACTCAACCAAATGGCAGTACTGCTAGTGAGTACTTGGCTTACTTTTGTCTCTACATTATCTTTAAATTCAGAATAGACAGGCTTATCCTTCAATTCATAACGTTGCTCTGGTTTGTAGCCAATCAATTGATTCAAAGATACATATGCACTATCCAAATCTTTTTTAGCTTTATCCAAAGCTGCTTGATTTTGAGTCAACTGATTAGTCGCTTGGGTAACCTCATAATCACTCGACATTTGATTATCTCTCTTGATTTGTGCAACTTTAAGCTTGCGCTCAGCATCTTCAATATTTAATGCTGCCAGTTTGACGGCATTTTGCTTTTGAAGGAGCTTGTTATAAAGATCCTTCACATTATATTCAATACTTTCTTTGGTCATTTCCAGATTCTTTTTGGCAGCCTCATAATTAAGGTTCGTTTGGGCATAGCCTTTAAAAGCTTTATCTTGAGCCTCATCTCCCGCTTCAGCAGGAACAAAATCAATATTTTTGCCAGTTTCTTTCATGATTTTCCCTGCTTGATCGATACTCACTTCTCCTGTTTTAACTGAAGTACTATCAGCTATAGCCAGTTTTACTGCATCATCATAGGCTAAGGAGTCATTATAGTAAGTATCATAAGTAACTTTGGTCACAGGAGCTGTAAGTGGCTTACTGGACAAGCTATTAGTGTCAGTGGCGCTACCATTAGCTTGATTCGAAATGGTCACTGTTCGTGTAGCTTGATCCCAATTTACTTTGGCGCCTAATGATTGGCTCACAAAACGTAAAGGAACGAGCACCTGACCCTTTTGAATTTGAGTTGCTGCATCGAGCTGTACAGGATTACTGTTTTTATAAGCAAGTTTAGAACCAATATTCAAAGTTAATGTATCATCATTTTTAGATGCTATTACTTTTTTGGCTTTGCTGTCCCACTCTACTTGCGCTCCCAAGCTTTCAAAAACGCCACGAAGAGGCACCAAGGTTGTATTTTGACTGACTATCGGAGACTGTGTATATTGCTGAGTTACACCGTTAATAATAACCTTTATATCACCTGACTGAGCTCCTGCAAGATTAGCAAACGCAGAAGTAAGAACCAATGTGGATAGTAATGCCACTCCAAAACGTTTCATAATTTCTCTCCTTTGTCAATAAGACTAATAAAAGAAAAGGGCTCCAAAAGGAACCCTCTTCTCATCTAATTCAGTTAACTCAAAAGAGTTGCTCTTAAATTAGTTGTTGTTTTCAACAGTTACTGTTTTAGCAGTTGCATCATAGTTGATGGATGCATCCAAAGCTCTGCTCACCCAGAAGATAGGCAGTACAGTACGGTTTTTGTTAGTTACAGCTTTAACGTCCATACGGATCACAGAACCGTTAACAGTCAACAGGTTAGTGTTCAGTTTGATTTGAGCAACGCGGTCACCTTTAATCAGGGTAACTGTGGAAGTTGCTTTGTCAAACAGGATGTTTTGTGGGGATACACCCAAAGCTTCAGCTGCATAACGTACTGGCAAGTAAGTGCGTCCGTTTTCAGCATAAGCAGCTACATCAGCTGTTTTAGATTCGCCGTTCACAGTGTAGGAAGTGCTTCCCAGTGTGAAGACAGCTTTAGTTTTAGTAGCACCTGGAGCTGGAGTTCCAACAGTTGCGATTGCAACGGAAGCTGCTACAGTGTTGCTATCCTTCCAAGTTTGTGTAGTAGCAGCAACACCATGATATGCTGTGTATGCAGCTGCATCACCTTTCAACTTAGCTACAATATCACCTTGAGGGACTGTACGGTCAACAATCAGTTTAGGTGAAGAAATAGTGATCGTACTAGGAGCAGTACTTTCGCTATCAATGTAGAATCTCAAAGTACCACGGTTTTTGTATCCACTACCGAAGTCGTAAGTGTCAGTCGTAACACTCTTAATCTTCAAATCACCAGCCGTAACTTTTACTTCTGGAGTTTCTGCAAAGTATACCCCTTCTGGCAATTCCAAAGTTGCATACGTACTATTGCCATCCTTTTTCACCAAAGCTTCTTTTGCAGCTTCAGTAATAGTAATGTCACCAACTTGTTGTTGACCCAAACCGATAGTCAGGTTAGGTTTGCTAGCAGCAGTCAAAGTTACGTTTTGTTTTACAGTAGCAACTTTAACAGAACCGGAAAGACCTTGACTACCAGCAACTTCAACATTTAGATCACCAGAGAAACCTGGTTGAACAGCAACCTCAACATTTTTCAATGTTACTGTACCTGGATCAGAGGAATTTTTGCTCAAGTTATTATCTTTAGGGAAGATCAATTTCAAAGTGCGATTATCAGAATCAGTGTACGCATAAGTCACACCAGTCAAGCCATTAGTGTATTCAATAGATCCATTAAGATCAGTTTGACCTTTTCCTTTTTCGTAAGGAGACTGCCAACGAGCACCCTCAGGCAATCGCAGAGTTACAGTACGCTCACCCACAAAAGAACCTGCTACAGTTTCTTTAATAGAAATGTCACCAATTTTTTGTTCATCTTTACCTGCAAGGATATTTGTTGGGTTAGCTACCGTTACTCCCCCACCAATTTCACCATAAGTACCTACAACCAGAGAAGATACATCAGTAGTTGTATTGCCGCTGACATTAACTGTTACATCGCCAGTTTTAGCTACGGATTCATCGTTAACCTCAAAACTAAGAGGCAATCTGAATTGACTTTCCTTAACATCTGCACGATTTTTGACACGAATTTCAGCAGTATCATCACTCGTGAATTTAACTTCAACATTATCTTTTGAGTCAGAACTATTAATATCACCATAAACATTGATTGCCTTCTGGTACGAAGTCCATTTGAAACCACTTGGCAGTTTCAATTTAATGTTGCTGTTTGTATCCAAAGAACCTGAAGATTGTTCTTTAACTTTTAAAGTAAAGTCAAATTTGTCAGAATTGGACTCAGTATCAGCAGCAGCCAAGGATACTTGACCAGAAGATACTACGTTAGCTACAGTTACTTCACCGCTAGTCAAACCACTACCAGATTGAGCATCGAATGCCACTTTAACTGGACCATTGCTAGGTCCTGTTGCATTTACACTCAAGAAATTAACATAAATATCAATATCATCAGCAACATTATTACCGGAGATATTAACTTGAGCTGAGTTGTCAGACAAAGCCTTAACTTCAGTCTTAGTAATTGTAGATGTCTTGTCTTTGCCTGCAGTTGCGTTGTCAGCCAAATCAAAATTAACAGCAACCCCATAGTCAGCGTCACCTAAATAAGTTACTTTACCTACACTAGCATTTTCTTTAGTTACTGTCTTACCATCAGTAGAGTTGAATTTAAAACCTTTAGGAAGCGTAAAAGTAAAAGAACCATTATCAGTCAGAGAAGCCTTGCTAATGGTGATTTTAGCCAAACCCAATTTAGTATTAGCATTAGCGTTTGTCCCAATCGTTGGATTTTTCAGTGATTGGTAGCTAGAAGATGCATGGATTGCAGTTGGTGCAGTCAATGCTGCGATTGGAGCTGCAACACCAGCAACCAATGTTGCTGTTGCCAGCACGTTGATCATTTTTTTGTTAAACTTTGTCATAACCTTTTTTTCTCCTCCTTGAATATAAACAGAAATATTATTTTTGTCTTTTTGTCGGATCTTGTCACTCATCAGTCGTTACACCTCCTTTCCGAGCTTTATGAGAACCCTTATAAAATGATATCTGTGACAATATCACAGAAGCTTGGAATCTAGTTGAAAGAAAGCGTCCATTTATGACGTACTCCAGTATTATACAATGTGATAACAATGCAGTAAAGATTTTTTTTAGCGAATTTTGTCTTTACGCTTTTGTACCCCTTTGTTTCATACTCACCCAATTAGACGTAGCATGGGTCTAAAAAGTTGCGTCTGTTTCAAAAAAAATTTTTTTTTTTTTGATTATGTATTCCGCTTTCCACAGTCATAATTATACTATTGAACCTGTTCCTCCGTCATCCTACAACTTTTACCTTCTCAACCTTAAATGTACAAGGGTAATTCCTGCACATTAATCAGGTCTCTAAAGAAGTATATTCGTTGCGAATTATCCATAGAATACATAAAGTACATAAAGAATATGATTCCTTAGAAATCTAATACTCTCATACACTTTAAATAGTAGAAATGACGGGGAACAGTAATATAATGTAAATATAACAAAACAAATCATTTTACTACATTAATCTTCGCGCCATCTGAAAGCAAACTTACGCCCTTAACGACGACATTTTGTCCCTCAGTAAGCCCCTTGGTTATCTCAACCTGTTTGGCACTTTCTTGGCCTGTTTGCACTTCAACCCGCTTTGCAGCAGTTCCTTCCACTACAAATGCATACTTCTTCCCTGCCTGTTCTGTAATGGCGTCCTGCGCTACTAAGATATTTTTAGGAGCTTCTGACTTCATATATACAGTTACAACCATCCCTGATTTTAATTCACCAGAACCATTTGGAACCGAAATCTCGACGGGATATGCCTTGAGATCATTATCCATTACCGGATTGACAGCCGATACTCTGGCTTCAATGCGCTTACCCAACGAGTCCACACCTACAGTTACAGATGAACCCACCTGCATCTTCAGAAGCTCCGATTCAGAAACGTTGACCTTAGCAATGATAGGATTGGTATTCGCAATTGTAACAACTGCAGATTGCGCACTAACCATTTGCCCTTGGACTCCTGTTACTACCGATATCGTGCCGGAAATCGGAGCTTTGACTACAGCATCCACCAGCTGACTACGCGCTGTATCTAAACTTGCTTTGGCTTGATTTACAGAAGCGCGGGCTACGTCTATGCCTGTTTTCTGTTGTGCAAGACGTAATGATTTCAGAGCATTATTATATGTTGTTTGTGCACTTTCCTTGGATGTTTGTGCATTGTGAAGTGCAATCTGTGCATTTTCCACCGCAGTTTGAGCCTTTCGGTACGCTATTTGGGACTGCTCTAACTCGGCTTGAGATAGAGCGCCCGCACTAAACAACTGCTGGTTGCGATTAAGCGTATTTTGTGCATCACGTACGGAATTCTGAGCATCAATTAGACTGGTCTGAGCTTGAGTAATGGAATTGTCTTGCTGTACAAGCGCACTTTTGGCTTGATCCACACTGGACTCTGACTGTTGCACAGATTGCTCTGCGCCTGACTCAGCCTGTTTTAAATTGGCTAAGGCAACCTGATATGATTCCTGGGATTGCTTAATCGAGTCCTGTATATCCTTTTGATCTATAGTAAACAATGTGTCGCCTTTGCTTACCTTTTGCCCTACTGTAAGGTTAATACTTTGAATCTTACCACTAATTTTTGGAGATACTTGAGCCGTCTCTTTGGGAGCAAAGCTTCCAATAATACCTGTTGAATCCTTAATACTACCTTTCGTCACTTTTGCCACTTGGACTGGGATTGCCTTCTGCACTGAAGCTGGCGCAGCAGGGGCCTCCCCCCCACCGCAGCCTGCTAATGCAACTGATAAAAGCAAAGTTGTGACAACCAGAGCACTTTTTTTATTCATTATGTTTCTCCACCTCACCTTATATATGAACACTTTTTTGTAGTTTCGCTTCTTTTTTCAGTTGTCTCTTTGCTTGCCTTTTCAGTTTACGATCTTTGCGTTTCTGGATAATATTATCCAGTATTACGTAAACAACCGGAATGAGAATCAGTGTAATCAATGCTGCGAAAGACAACCCGAACACAACAACAACTGCCATTGGGGCTTGTGTCTCATTACCATCACCTGTAGCAAATGCCATAGGAATCAAAGCAAGTACGGTAGCGAGTGTTGTCATCAAAATCGGACGCAACCGCTCAGATGCTCCATGAATAATAGCTTCATCTCGATCTTCGCCTTCTTTTCGAAGCTGAATAATGAAATCAATCATAACAATAGCATTGTTGACGACCAAACCGACGAGCATGATATAACCTGTAAAAGCCGAAACACTGAGGCTTGCTCCCGTTACAACTAGACCGATAAGTACACCAATTAACGTAGGCGGAATCGAAAACATAATAACAAACGGTGTGAGCAACGATTCAAACTGTCCTGCCATAACCATATAAATCAGAACTACAGATAGCAGAATAGCTATGGCCAAGTTTATAAAGGACTCCATCATTTGTTCATTTTGCCCGCCCCCCGTATCTGCACTATAGCCTTCTGGGAAGTGGGTGCTCTTCAAAAGAGCATCAATTTTTTGATTGACAGTTAAAATATCCCCTGATCCATCAATGTCAGCTGTAATCTGTACTTGACGCGTCTGATCTTCACGGGTGACACTATCCGGTACAGCACGTTTATCAATACTTGCTACCGAAGATAAAGGTACATCAATCCCTTGTGAAGTGGTGATACGTAATGCATTCAAATAGGACCAGTCATGGCGATCCTGCTCTGGCAAAGATATTTTCACATCGATTTGGTCATCACCTGTGCGATAGCTTGTTGCAACAGATCCATTAAAGGAAGTGTTCACAGCAGATAGAATTTGGGTTGCAGATAAACCATACTGACTAGCAAGTTCTCGATTAACGGTAATCTCATATTCTTCGCGAACCGCATTCAAAGAACTTTTTACATTGACCGTTCCCGGTATATTCTTTACGTCAGCAACGAGATTGTCTGAGAGTTCCCTCAGGACGTCCATATCGTCACCTTTCAGATTAATGTTCACAGCCGATCCACTCGAAAGACCCGTTGCAGACGCCAGTGTAATCTCTGCATCCGGAATACTATCGAATTTCTTACGAAGGCCCTCAACTACAGTATCTGTTGGCTGATGCCCATCCTTCAGCGTTACACTTAGTTGTGCCGAATTGGATGGAGCAGCCCCTGAATAACCAGAAAGACCACCAGAACCAACAGTCACTGTCATTTTGTCCAGATCAGGTA
Organism: Paenibacillus sp. EKM211P; assembly: GCF_011066175.1. NCBI lineage: Bacteria > Bacillati > Bacillota > Bacilli > Caryophanales > Paenibacillaceae > Paenibacillus > Paenibacillus sp. EKM211P. The sequence continues at coordinate 537,189 of NZ_JAAMNS010000001.1, read as the reverse complement.
CTTTCAGAATTTCTTTTTCTATACCTTGAACAACACTTTCAGTTTCCTCCAGAATTGTTCCGTTAGGAAGTTTCACTGTAACTGAGAATTCCCCAGTATCGGATTCTGGAATAAATTCAGCCTTAACCATAGGAATCAGAGCCCCAGCTGCCACAAACATTAATAACGTAATGATTAGAACAGATTTTCTATGATTAATTCCCCACTTCAGTATACGTCGATAGCCACCCTTAAATTTCTCAAATCCGATATTAAACCACACAATAGGGTTAATACCTTTATAAGTACCTGAAGAATATATGGACTCATCCGGTACGGTAGGCATCCAACGTGAGCCGAGCATTGGCACAATCATAAGGGATACCAGCAAGGCTGCTATATGAGAAAAGATAACAGTTAATGCCAACGGTTTAAACATAACTCCTGCAATTCCGTCAACAAAAACAACTGGTAAAAATACTACAATCTGTGCAAGTGCAGATGCCATAACCGCATTGCCCACTTGCTTGGAACCATCAATAGCTCCTTGTAGCATACTTTTCCCTTCATGTCGTTGCCTAAATATATTTTCAATAATAACAACGGCAAAGTCGACAAAGGATCCTAGCCCCAGAAGCAAACCGCTCAGTGATATAATATTAATAGTTTGTCCGGTGAAATACATCATCATAAACGTTGCTACGAAAGAAATTGGGATAACAATCGTAGCGATAATAGTAGAACGTACACTATTCAAAAATAACAGCAACACAATGGCTGCGATAATAAGCCCTAATATAGCATGCTCTATTAGTGAGTGTACGGAATCGCTAATGGGTTTGGACGCATCAGTTACCATCTCCAGTTGAGTTCCCGGAGGCAGATCCTTCCGTATTGCCTCTAAACTTTCCTTCACCGAATCGGCGATTGAAAGAGTATTTCCTCCTGTTGCTTTCGTTACAGATATATTGATACTCGGCTTTCCATTAAAGGTAGAGATAGTAGTGACTTCTTCTACGGAGTCTTCAACCGTCGCGATATCCTTTAATTTTACACTTCCCTTGCCTACAGGGATTGGCGTTTCGCCCATTTCTGAAACAGCTTTATATTCACCTTGAACGCGAAGTTGGATTTGTGTGTTTCCACGATATACAGAACCAGCAGAGCCAGCAACATTATTAGCCGACAGGGCTTGGCGAATCTGATCCAGCGTAATACCATAGCTTTGAAGCTTGGCCTGATCGACGGTAATCTTCACAAGCCGTTCTTGTCCACCTGACATGTTGGCTGCAGCTACTCCCGCAATTCTTTCAAGCCGCGGCTCGATAATATCTTCAGCAATCGGCTTCAGCTTGTTAATATCCTGGTCTCCTGTAAAAGCGAGAGTAATAACTGGCGTTGCATTGAGATCCACTTTAAGGACACGCGGCGAATTGGCCGCATCTGGAAGAGAACCTCTAATCGTATCAACTTTATCCCTCATATCGAGGGTTGCCTGGTTCATATCTACTCCCCAGTTAAATTGAATCATGACCATAGATGATCCTTCTGAAGACTCGGACGTGATTGTATCCACGTTCTCGATAGAAGCCAAACTCTTTTCAATAGGTTTAGTAACCAATTCCTCAACCTCAGTAGGCGTTGCATTTGGAATACTGGTCACCACTGCAGCGTAAGGCAGCTTCATATCCGGCATATACTCGACAGGAAGCCTTAACGCAAAAATACCGCCCCCGATTAGCAAAGCAACAATTAACATAAATACTGTTACAGGACGGCGTATTGAAAACTGAGACATCTCATCACTCCCCACTCACTTCTCTATGTAATATTTAAGCACACACATCCTCTACTACGATGAAATAGGCGTAAAGTTTCAGATAAATGCGCAAAAAAAACATATAGAAAAATAATAAACACATTTTGAGATAAATTCTTAAAAAAAAGCAATTAATTACAGCTTTTTATGGCAAATCTAAAATGAAAAATGCCTTAGTGCTTATCCAAAGTTTTTACCTCTTTGATATTATGGCATAGGCCCGTAATTCCAGTCAAATAGCTGATTTATAAAAAACATCCCTCTCATGTATATGAAAGGGAATTTCCATTTCGCATGGAGGGATGTTTAATAATTACAGGTTTTTGATTGATTAGATTTTAGGAAGCAGTTTTTTATCAGCCATAACTTTGGCTACAATAATCGCTGCATCTCCGCGCAAGGTCAAGGATGTAGGGTTAAACATATAACCTTTTTTCGGATCACTTGCATCTACAGGAGACCCTGTGATAAAGCCTTTCTTGGCGATAGCCAATACAGATGCTTGCGCATAGTAATCGATCTTGTCCGCATCTTTAAAGGTCTTGGACAGATTTTTCATGATCTTGTCATGATCTGTTTCCAGCTTCAAATTCAATGCCTTGGCGATAATGACTGCTGCATCTTGACGTGTGATTACATCTTCCGGCATAAAGATTCTTGGTTGCGAACCTTTGACAATACCGGCACGCGCAGCTGTTTCAATATAACGATAATCGTAGAGCGCATCTGCGGATATCGTATTTGGAATAGACACGTCGTCGAAATGCTTCGCTCCGCTGAAATTAAGCGGAATTTGCAGACCTTTGACGATCATCGACGTGAATTCGCCTCTTTTAATATAGCTGTCAGGTCCAAAGCTATTAATTGGATCCATTGGGTTCATAACACCTTTAGCCAAGATCGCTTCGATGTAATCTCTGGCGTACTTGTGCTTAATGACATCACTATATGTTTCTCCAACCTTAGCAACTACATAATAGCCAAAACGATCAAACGGTACTTTAATGGTATGTTTCTTCGGATCCACCACACCACCAATGTTCTGCCAATCCTTCAAATCAGGATCAAAAAAGAACACCGTCATTTGTTTCCCTGCATCCTGAGCAATACTGCTATCATACGTCAGCGTCAATGTAGCACGCTTGGAAGGTACCAGCTCGTTGGATGGGTCACGCCAGTAGAAGTTTTTAATCTTGCTACTGTCATTTTGCGATTTGTTTGCCAATTGATATGGATCGGCACCATACGTTACCGGATCGTAAGCATCTGTTTTGATATCATCTGCTGTACCTGGGTCAATCCAGAATACTGGACTGGACTTGGTAAAGCGACTTGGGAAATCTCTGTTGAAGTATCTACTTCCATCAGCAATCAAACTCTGCATGTCGGACAATGCTTTTTCAGTTTCAAATTCATGACGGTCTACCACACCATCTTCGCTATTCGCGATCGCAAAGTACAAAGTATGACCAGAGAAAACCTGGTTTTTGAATTGCTGTGGTTGATCGTAATCCCGACGGATCAGGCTCGTTCCCTTTGCAAAAGCAAGTGTAAGATTACCATCAAACACTTTGTGCGATGTTTTCATCGCTTCCATGTACTGCTCGCCAGGAATATTAGTAGGCACATATTTAACAGTAATGGTCTGTTTTAATTTTTCCTTACCTACTGTAACCACTACATCAATTTTATTATCTTTGTTGGCTTTTAGACCTGTTACGATGGCTTTGTAAGTTGATGGGTAATCCACAGTACCATCATAATCAGAGTCGAATCCTTCTTGAACTGCTGTTTCCTTACCTACTGTAACACTATCTGCATTACCTGCGTTTACAACAACTTGCACAAAGTTTTGATTCACGATCCGTTTTTCAGGAAGCGGACGCAAGATATCAAAAGATGTGGATTGACCAGATACTTGCAGTCGGAAAGTAGCAAACGGTCCGCTCTTGCCACTGTTGTACAAGGTAATGTTATAAGCTACTGGCGTTCCATCTTGCGAAATAGTTTGGTTTTTCAATACAAAGCTGAAATACTTTTTGTCCGGATGGTAGTATACGAGCAGGTCTTTTAAATCTTTGCTTGTAAACTTATCCGTAGTAGCACCAGAGTTGTATGCCGTTTTGGCATCTTCTGCTGAGAAGAACTCGTTATTCAGCGTCCAGTTTACCTCACTGTCGTCTGATCCCTTAATTTCTAAAATGTATTGATCTTTATTGGCAATATCACTTAAAGAACCACTCACCTGGTCCGCTTTACCCAAATCAGCAATACTGAAAGTACCAAAGATATTGATATTTTTCAGCGATGTATTGTAGTTAGTGTCATCTACTTTAGTGAAATTTGCATCTTTTGCTTTCGGCGCAATTTCGCTATATTTCGGCGTATTGCTCAAGCCGCTAACAGGTGTAAAAGGAATAATGCCTTGTGTGTTTGGAACAGGAATTACTGGAATATTCGTTTGTGTAAAGTTTACTTTTACCGTATTGCTATACTCAATACCTGGCTTGAACACAAACTTGATTTCATTATTTCCGTTTGCCAGTGCGTTGGCAGCCGCATCATACGAAGAAGCAGCCAGCTTAAAGTTCGCTCCTGAGCCTTCAAGGTCAACTAATACGTTGTTCACATACAAAAATATGTTTCGGTTACTGCCAGTGTAGTGAATATCAGCTGCATTACTTACATCCAGCAATTTACCTTTAAAATAACCCAACTGATTCAGTTTATACGTATTTAAGTTTGCACTCGATGTATTCAACGGAATTTGTTGACCATCATAAATCGTATCGTATTTCATGAATGGACCCTGCAATAAGTTTACAGTTGCCTTAATCAATTTGCTTGAGTCACCATTCAGGTAGAAATTCAGGACGTTTTGTCCTTCTTTAGGCAAAGTATCTACATAAGCAACAACTTTCTTCACTTGTGTTGACTTACCATTGATTGTCCGAATCACATCTTGGGAGCCCACGGTATGGACGGTTACACCAGAAAGCTCGCTAATTGAACTAGGTGTACCATTAACAATGATAAACTCCATACCTACAGGTACAGATGGAGCATCTGTAGTCTTGTTCTTCATAGAACTTCCTGTTAATTTCATAGCTTCATCTATGGCAGCAGCTTGATCAGACCCGCTACCATTAATTCTACTTAACAGCTGATTATTAAAATCAGGGAGAAAGTTCACGTCGTCAATATAAGGCTGAGTGCTACTGCGCAATGTAAATTGAACCGCAGATGCATTGGAGCTTGTTCCATCTGCAAACCCTACACTCAGGGATGCACGAATCAAGTGGTCAGTTACGATACCATCAGGCACAGTTACCTGGAACGGATATACTTTGTAACCACTAGATGTAACCACATTCGCTGTATCAATCGTAGCATCAATTCCATTGGTATCCCCGATTGCGCTACCGTTATTACTTACATCCGTAAATCTAGCATTAATTTTGCTCACTACTGGATCAGTTGCTCCGGAAGGAACCAAAACATTACCTTTCAAAACCACGCCGCTTGTAGACGATACAGTAAAGTCAGGCGAAGTCGTCAGATCAGCAGACACATTGCCGTCCTTATTCAAAGTCAGATCAGAAAATTCAGGTTTCCCCGTATAAATCGTAATCTCACGCGTAACCGTAAGAGCCTGAGTTCCGTTGTTCACTTTAATCGTCACTATATTTTTACCCGGACTGAGTACAACACTACCTGTTAGTTTATAGCCGGTATAAGAGGAGACATTATACGAATTACTGCTTTTTGTTGAAGTGAGCGTTACACTGTCAGCATTAGGAGCTGTACCTTGAATGACTACTTTCACGTCATCTGTGCCGCTATTTTTTGCATCTGTCAGCACTGCTGTCTGATTCTCTAGCAACTGCTGGGTTTGGCCATTCAGCGTAGCAGACAGATCATATAGCTTGGGTCCATCCTGATACTCAATGTAAATGGAATCCTTCATTTCGGCTGAATTTTGACTGCTTTGGAATGTAATTCGGTTCAAACCAGGGAACAGTTTAATATCTGAAATTTGAATTGCAGAGCCATTGACCGTAATTCCGCCCTTTTGACTCTCATTTTTATTAACTACTGTAAGGTTTGTTCCATTTTTGGAGAGTTGGAATACACTATAAGATATAGTACTTCCATTCACTCCGTTAATCGTACCGTTAACTGTAACACGGTCGGTGTTTACCATTCTAGCCGAATCCGCATCATATTTTTCATTTGGAAAAATGAAATAAGTTCCTGTCGCAGCATGAGCCGTACCTACCAGGGCCGCCGGCACCAAGCCAATGATGAGACCAACCGTCAGCAACATGGATAGCAATCGTTTCAAATCATTGTCCTCCTTTGATTCTGTCGCACCTTGGGGTACGTAATCATTCATTACTTTTTTTATCGGTAGCAAACATACAAAAAATTAGTAAATTCTCAAAAAAGGAGGGAGTTTTTTTACAGCAAACATCAAAAAAGCCTTCAAACCCGCGGTATACCGCTAAGCTTGAAGGCTTACATTTAAATTAAAATTATAATTTCGATCGCGTCTGGGAATCTGGCTTAGCCAACAACCGAATTAGTGTGTTAAGAACAGGACGTTTGGTTTTGCCAACGAGCCCAATAACTTCTGCCCCGATCTGTAGGAAGAACATCATGATACATATCACGACAAAGGTGACCCAGTTGGCTTCATTAAGCGCAGCCGACGATTGAATCACGGCTAATATACCGAAAAATACAGCAATACCGTAGATAATCAACACCGTCTGTCTGTGGCTGAAGCCTAGTTCGCGTAAGCAGTGATGCAAATGACCTTTATCCGGTGAGAATATCGGTTTTTTCTGCAACTTGCGACGAATAATAGCAAAGAATGTATCTGACAAAGGCACACCGATAATAATCAATGGCGTAATAAATGATACGATAGCAATTTGCTTGAACCCAAGCATTGAAAGCATAGCCAGAGAGAAACCTAAAAATAAGGACCCTGTATCACCCATAAATATTTTTGCAGGATGAAAGTTGAAAAACAAAAATCCAATAATACTGCCCAACAGCACAAGGCAAAGCATGGCTACCATGTAATTGCCCATTAGTAGTGACATCACAGCGATCGTTCCAATCGCAATTCCTGAGACACCTGCAGCCAGTCCATCCAGACCGTCAATCAAATTGATTGCATTGGTCACACCTACGATCCAAAAAATCGTAAGCGGAATGGAAATCCAGCTTTCTAAAGAAGAGTATGCATCTTGAAAAGGTACATTTACAAAATCCACACGAATATCAAAAGCAAACACGACCATACACGCCACGGCAATTTGAGCCAAAAATTTCAATTTCGCATTAAGATCAAGACGATCATCGAGAGCACCGATCAATGTAATCAACGTACCGCCAATCAGAAAGGCTGCAATAAAGTTAATATCCCGCGAGGACAGCATTCCGTCAGGCACAAAAGGTAACATCGCCAATAAGGACAACAGAAATGCCAAGAAAATCCCCAGACCGCCAAGACGCGGCATAATTCGGGTATGTACTTTTCGGGCATTCGGCACATCGACGGCTCCAACCTTCACAGCAAATCTCTTGACGAGCGGTGTCAGTAACAGCGCAAGTCCCAGTGCCATGATGAAACCAATAATATAGATCAATAACATTTGATCATTCGACCCCCAATTTTAAAGCAATGCCTTTTCAGATGTAACCGCATTGAATTATACTCTGATCAAAAATAAATACCAAGCCTCATATTCTGGCAAATTAGCGGGTTTTAAAGGCAGATTCAAGCTATTTATCACACTTTTGTGACGTTTTCTTTTTCACGCATCACTTTCACTGCGAATTTCGGCAACGCAAGCATTCTTTTGTAACGAGTGGGCTCTTTTAGAAGTCTATATAACCACTCGGCTCGTAGCTTTTGAAACAGTTTAGGTGCGCGTTTTGTTTTGCCTGATATAACATCAAAACTACCGCCGACCCCCATCATCACCGGCACACCAAGTTTATCCTTGTATTTACCAATCCAAGGTTCCTGTGTGTCCGCTCCACGTGCTACAAACAACAAATCAGGGTTCGCTTCACGAATAGCCGCAATCACTGCTTCGTCCTCGTTAGGACCAAAAAAACCATCGCGCTTGCCACAAACCGTAATTCCAGGATAAAGCTCATGTACCCGCTGAGCGGTCGCCTGAATCACTTCAGGCGTCGATCCAAGTAAGTAAACTTTCCAATGATAGTTTTCTCCAGCTGCGAGCAATTCATGTAACAAGTCAAAACCCGCCACCCTCTCGGGTACAGGATGCCCAACATAGTTTGCAGCCCAGACCACACCAGTTCCATCCGGAACAATCAACTCTGCCTGTTTCATCACATTCATATACACTGGATCTTCCAATGCAGCCATTACCATAATCGGATTGGCAGTGATCACTTGATGGGGGCGGCGAGACTTCACCGCCTGAATTAATACATTTAATGTATCTTTCATATTAAGCCTTGATACCTGAACACCGAAAATCGGGACGGTAGGCACACTCGTAACCTTATCAACTGTCACTGTATCCATCATCCTTTGCGACACAAGTAATTAACGATATGTTGTGCTGGTAAGCGAGCCTCACTTTTTAACAAAGCAATTGCTGCCCCCTGGCTCTCAATCCATTGACTGCGCTGATCCAGCAGTCGTATGGACTCATTAGCCAACTTTTGCCCATCCAGTGCATCTGTAGTACCTACAGGCTGGCTACCAACACGGCTGAGGAAATGATCAATTTTGGGATCGTAAGATATCCCCAACGGGGGCACCTGATGGGACGCTGCATAAATTAAGCTGTGCAGCCTCATCCCAATCATCAAACTACATCTGCTGACTTCCAAAAGCATCTGTTGCGGATCGGTAACTTGTTCACACATGCTGACAAGGCTTCCCGTCCCCCTAATATCCCCCAACAAATCCATTACCATCCTTGAAGCCTGTACGTCGTCAGGTAAATGGAATGGCAAGAAACGCAAGTGAACACGGCGTTCCGCGGCTAATCTTTTTAAGCCGTCTGCAATAGCCGTTAAATCGCGTTGTTCCTTATCCCAGTAGCGTACAGACACACCAACAACCGGGAGTTTATCCTCATCAGTCTCAGTTGCTGCATTATGCAGCTCGGAACCTGAGGGCAAAGGAAGCCCCATTACAGGGTCAGGAACAACATGAACAACCGGGCGTTTCAGTTTCATGGTACCCAGCAAAGCAGCAGATTGCTCATCTCTGACGGAAACATATTCACAGCGTTGAAACACAGATCGGATCATAGGATAAAATATCTTCCGCTGTACCGGGCCCATGCCCTGAGCGTATACAAACGTAGGCTTTCCAGCCCATTGAGCCAGTTTCAGAATCGCTAGATAATAAGGAATGCTTTTAGGGCTTGTAGCATCCTGGAGCAGACTCCCGCCGCCACTAATTAGCCCATCGCTGTTTTTAATCGCTCTCCGCACTTCTCCTAGGCTCATACGCGGAACAGCTTCTACTCCGTACATTTTCTGTGTCCAAGCAGGGTCAGAAGATAGAACAACAGGCTTGACCGTAATCCCCGCCTGACGACTCTCCTCTTCTAAAGCAGTCAGAATCGACTTGAGCACCGCTTCATCCCCACTATTGCGAAACCCGTAATAACCCGAGATTATTATCGTTTTAGCTGTGGTGACCATTTCTTCCAACATCCTTCCAGCACTTGCCACACGACAATTGCGATGATTCCCAGCACCAGACCCAATCCCAATCCCAACAGCCCGCGACTAAGCGAGAGTGCAGCTGGAGAGTGAATGTGAGCGAAGGTATCCACCATCGAGGCTTGACCAATAGCAGCTATGATCAGCAAATAGATTGCTTTGCGATATTTCAAAGCCAAGAATATCCCTGCAATAAACAATGGGTGAGCCATTAAAAATTCCTTATTACGCGGGCGTACACCAAACGCATTCTCAAGGAAATTACGGAAAACCAGCTCTGTGTTCGACACCGTACCTGCGTTTCCAGTACGAGTCAAATAGTAGTAGCCTGCCGCTGCGATAACAGCCAATGCGATAACCCACAATACAGTAATCGGCGTACGTAACAGTTTGGAGATTTCCTCCCGTATAGAAACGCCACGATAAAAGAAAATATAAATCGCAGCCAAGAAGATCGGCAGAATGTGAAGCAAGCTTACACCTCTAAATTGGTTTAACACCAGACTGTAGGCAATGCTGTTCAACAGTGCAATAACAAAAGGCACTGCAGCCAGCGACAAGATCGATGTCTGTACGTATAGTATAAGCGTTTGACTCAAACGTTGACCTACAGAAAGTTCAGGCCCCTGTTCACGTTTAATTCTGATCGTACGCACTACAATGATCATTGCAACCGTAGGTCCGCTAATCGCTGCGAGCAGCGCCAAACCTTGTTCCATTAAGCTGGAGTTCAAAACATAAAGCCCAGCAGAGCCTACCAACCCCAGTGCAAATGCAAGCAGAGTCAATGCCGGAACGAAATAGGACACCATTATGGAGAAGAAAGCTAGTGCACCCAGTACGACGATCATTTTGAGATAGCGCTGAATGGAAGAATCGACCACTTGGAACGGTTCAGCTTGTCCAAGTTCAAACCCTTTTTTCTCCATTCGTTGTACAGCGTTGCCCGGTTTGTCTAAGCTGTGAATCAGGTTGTCAACCGAGTCTTTCACCTTGGCCTCGGCAACACTACGACTAGGCGCGGTATTCAGATACAACATGCGAATATTCCGATCCTTGGTGGCCAGTGCAAAACGATCGGCCAACGTTTCCACATCGAGTGTTGCATCTTTATCACTCAATGAGTAGAGACGCACAACATTATAATGGATATCGTAAGCGAGCTTATTGAAGCCTGCCTGCGGTTTTTTTAAGTTTTCAATAGCAGCTAGGCCAATATCGTATTTGTTCAGCAATTTAGCAAATGCCGCTAAGCTATGCTCTTTCTCATTATCAGTAAAGCCTTTGACTGAATCACCTTCAAACAAAATGCGTTTTACACCATTTTGCTGAAAGGAAGCCAGCATCTCTTCCGTCAACTCCTGGTTATAGGGAAGGCTGTCACTCATGCGTGGAACAATAAAAAATCCTTTGCTCCGAAGCTGCTTCATAGCAATCGGGTCAGGCTGCATAGGCTTGAGATACGCATCCTCGGGGGATGTTTCCACAACAAGCCCCTCCTGTCCCTGATAACTCCATGGCTTTACGTTGATGCCCAGACTTGTAAACGTACGTAAAATTAACGGCTTTAGTGCCTCAGCATTTTCTTTGTCAGCGAAAACAACGTACGTATAATTCTCATTTGCAGGTGAAAGACGTTTTTCTAGATCCGCAACATTCTGAGTCGTATATGTTACAATACGGCCCGCTTTACGGAAATCATCCAGCGTACTTTCATACATCGCCATGCTGTTCACACCAGCCTGTTGTAAGCGGTCAAGCTGCTCATTCAGATAGTCCTGCGGATGAGCCTGATACGAAGCCGCCTCCGTCAAATCCCGATAATCGAATACAATCTCTACTTTTTTACTCGAGGATTCTGTCTTTACACGATCGGCGATGACTGGAATGGAAGCCAGCAAGCCAACAGCGACCAGAATCCACAACCATTTTCGAGAAGCCGTATTCCAATACTGCCATTTCTGATACACCAAAGAACCTCCTTAATATTCGGGATTTTGCAAAATTCAATGCTGCCCACTTGCCATTCTGCCCTTTAGGTAGGTCACTCATTGAATTTTGCAAAATCCTCCGTTGCCGGAATAAGCCTATTTTTCCAAAGCCTCTTCCAGGTTATTCTGCAATACAGAGAAATGACCTCCACGGCGTACTGCCCTTTGCCGTGAGAGGTCACCGATTACTCATTTCATATTCTAATTACCTTAACCTATTCTATTATAAAGGGAATTTTCTCAAGCGTCTACGCGAGCCATAACAGCATCGACCAGCTGACCGATTCTTTGCTCCGCGTCTGACAGCGAGGAACCACGTACTGCAAAATATACTTTGATTTTAGGCTCTGTGCCCGAAGGACGCAGGCAGAACCATGAACCGTCCTCCAATAAAAACTTGAGTACGTTTTCCTGCGGAAGTCCGTCCAGGCCTTGTGAGTAGTCCAGTACTTTGTCTACCTTCACACCTGCAATCTCTTGAGGTGCGTTGCTGCGCCAATCCGTCATTTTGCCCTGAATTTGCTCCACTCCATTCTTCCCCTTGAGTGTACGAGACTCCAGCTTCTCAAGGAAGTAGCCAAACTGCTCGTACAGCTCTTGTAAAACATCATAGAGCGTCTTGCCTTGCGTGCTGTAATAAGCAGCAGCTTCAGCGATCAGCATGGCCGCCAAAACAGCATCCTTGTCACGAGCATAATTTCCTGCCAGATAGCCGTAGCTCTCTTCATAGCCAAACAGGTAGGTATACTCGCCAGTTTGGTCAAACTGGTTCATTTTCTCGCCAATATACTTGAAGCCAGTTAGCGTGTTAAACACTGTTGCTCCAAAATGCTCAGCAATAACTGCACCCATTTCGCTAGTTACGATGGTTTTGATAACTGCACCATTATTCGGAAGCTTGCCGGTTTCTTTCAGTTGATTCAGCAAGTAGTAAACCATAATGGCGCCGGACTGATTACCGGACAAGACCACATATTCGCCATCACGGTTTTTCACAACTGCCCCCATACGGTCAGCATCAGGGTCTGTTCCGATCAACAGATCTGCACCAATTTTCTCACCCAGCGCAATGGCCAGCTTGAACGCATCACGTTCTTCCGGATTAGGCGACTTAACGGTCGAAAATTCTGCATCTGGCTGCTCTTGTTCAGGCACAATATGCACCTGTTCATAACCAATTTTTTCCAGTACACGACGAACAGGTATATTTCCAGTGCCATGAAGAGGTGTAAACACAACTTTGAAGTTCTTGCCCGGTCCAGCTGCAATCAGTTCTCGGTTCACACTCACACTGGCTACCGTATCTACAAACGCTTCATCTTCCTCTTCTCCAAGCCAAACCAACAATCCCTGCGCCTCTGCTTCTTCACGTGTCAGACTTTTGATGTCAGCAAAAGAAGGAACCTCACGAATATAGCCAATCACCTTTTCAGCCTGATCAGGAACAAGCTGACCACCTTCATTATTGTATACCTTGTAACCATTATACTCGGGAGGATTGTGGCTCGCCGTTACAACGATTCCTCCACTGGCTCCCAAATGACGTACACTAAACGAAAGCTGTGGTGTTGGACGCAAGGAAGGGAACAACTTAGCTACGATACCATTGCCCGCCAACACCAAAGCTGCATCCAAAGCAAACTCTGGCGAAAAATGACGCGAATCATGTGCAATGACAACTGAAGGTTTTCCTTCTTTGCCAGCATGCTGCTCTAAAATATAGCGAGCGAGTCCTTGAGTCGCACGTCCAATCACATAACGATTCATCCGGTTACTGCCTGCCCCGATCACTCCACGCAGACCGCCTGTACCGAATTCCAGTTCTTTGTAAAAACGATCCTCTAGTTCCTGGTCGTTGCCTTGCAATGCGCGCAACTCCTGTTTGGTTTCTTCATCAATATAAGGGTCTTGCAGCCAGCTCTCAATGCCTTCTAATGCTTTTTTACTCAACTGCGTCATACGGAATTTCCCCTCTCCATTTTTGGGTTGTCAAAACAGGATCTCTATGTACACATGCACTCGGTTCAGACGTCGTGCTTATGTCGGCAGGGCTTGTCTATTGTGGTGGGTCTGATAAAGCAAACATAATCTCGCCCTCAGCTACTACCGTGTCGCCCACTTTCGCCGTAGCTTTCCCTTTGCCAAAAGCGCCTTTGGAACGAGTAATTTCCACTTCAAGTGTCAGCGTATCCCCAGGGACTACCTGCCCACGGAAACGGAAACCGTCCAACCCTGCCAAAAAGCCGATTTTGCCGCGATTGCTCTCTAGGTGCAGTAATGCGACTGCTCCGACTTGAGCCAACGCTTCAGTGATCAACACACCAGGCATAACGGGATAACCCGGAAAATGTCCAATGAAATGAGGCTCAGTCATCGTTACATTTTTAATGCCTACTGCTCTCTTCCCTTCCTCCAGTTCAATAATACGGTCCACCAACAAAAATGGCGGTCGATGCGGAATAATCTCCTGAATTTGATTAACATCCAATTGCAATTTGTCCATTTAGCTTAATAACTCCTCCCGCTTGCAGATTTCACTCTGTTCAGCCAGAGTTACTGCAAGCATAATATTACCCCGCTAACGCTGTATAAAAACAGCTCATCACGGCAACAATGTTAGATATCCTTCACCTACTGCAGAAGTGAAGGTTGAGATAAGGGGCTTTTTCCGCCGATTACGCAACCAGAGGCGAGAAGAAGCCCTTTTGCTCGTGCTTGGTTTTACCCCGCAGTGTTATAAACTCCCCATCATTATACATTCATCAGGTGCAAAAAGAAAATTATGCGGAAGTACCATATTTGTTGCTCCTATTATGGAGTGAAGCGAAGTTTCAATTGAGTCAAGGTGAGCAGGCTACGGGGGATGGATCATTCTTCCGATCGCTGTTATCCTCAGATTTTCCATTATATAAAACCCGAAAGGGTTAAAATCCGAGGATAAAGGCGAACGCTATCGCTTCTTCAGAACGATTCCATCCCCTCCGCCAAGTTATTTTTGGCTCATAAAGAAAGCTCGCTTCAATAATACTCGCTTGTCGTGAAGGGCAGAGAAACAATCGGAGGGCTCTGCGAATGGCCTACATTGGCCGCAATCCATGCGTGCTACGCTGGCGGCTCTTGCCGTCGGCGACATAACAAAACCCTGCGCCACTGGCACAGGGTTTTGCTTTCTATACTCCCCACACAATTGCGGGTTGATTTACCTTTACAAAAGTGGACAATGGCGGGTAGCAGCGGAACGAAGGATTTGAATCTGGAGAAGCGTAAGTGTTCGCCTTTGCAACTGGATTTTTACATCTAAATAGCTTTAATAATATGAAAATTCCGTTGCAACAGCGATCGTAAGATCAAATCATTCGCGGAGCGGTCTTTTCCCACCACAGCCACTTTTTTAAGTAAACTAAGGCGCAAATATAAGATCAATGACATGCTGCCAGGTTTTCCATTCAAATACGCCTGCCAGCCCTTGCTTACCTACAATTACATATCCTGCAATTAGGCCGCCTAACAGCGAGAACAGAAGCAACAACGGAACTACGAAATAACGAACAGTACGCCAGCGGGATTTAGTCTTTTCAGGCATCGGACGGGAATCAGATTGTTCTTCCTTCATCACCAAATCCTTAAGCCCTCAAATTGTTAGCCAGGTTCATCATGGTATCGCTAGAGGTTAATGCCCGTGCCGCCATTTGATACATCCGCTGGACTTGCATCATATCCGTCATTTCGCCCGCTAAATCCACATTAGACTCCTCAAGATAACCGGAACGCACAGATACGTCCGTTGGAACAGCACCTGCCACCCCTGCTGCACCGAATACGTCGGCTTCTGTCACGCCATTTGCTAACACAAACAGGTTATCATCCCGCTGTTGCAAACCTTCTGGACGCTGTACATCCATTAGCTTAATTCGCTGACCAACTGTCGGAGCGCCAGTTCCATTAGCACGAATCAGCAATTCGCCATCGGAGTTAATAGCTACTTTGGAACCCGCTGGTGCAGTCACAGGAACATCGTTATTATCCAGCACAGAATAACCTTCGGCAGTGGTCAACATCATCGTCTCATTATCATTCGGATCAGGAATAAAATGAAAGCTGCCATCACGCGTCCAAGCTTTTTGCCCATTTCCTTGGATTTCAAACAAAGCATTCCCCTGGATCGCCAGATCGGTAGGAAGTCCCGTCTCCTTGAGCGGACCTTGCTCCATATTTTTCATAATTGCGGTCGTTTTGACTCCGTAGCCCAAATTATAGCCGAGCGGCATCGCCCGTCCATTTTGGAGATACGTCGAAGGCTGTTGCTGCACATTAGCCAATACATCTTCAAAGGAACCCTGTTTACTCTTATAACCAACTGTATTGACATTGGCGATATTATCGGCAATTAAATCCAAACGCTGCTGCACACTGGCCATAGACACCATTGCGCCAATCATGGAGTTGTTCATCACTTACCCCCTGTTATACACGGCCTACTTCGTTAACGGCCTTGTCCAAGCTTTTATCATAAAATTGAATAACCTTCTGATTTGCTTCATACGCTCTTAACGCAGCCATCATATCCACCATCGACTGAGCAGCATCTACATTAGATACTTCCAGATAGCCCTGGCGAACAGATACAGTATCGTTAGCGGTCATCATTCTAGCCGTAGCACCATCCGTATCATTCAGACGGAAATTACCGTTGCCCTCACGAACGAGCTGGTATGGCCGATCAATAACACTAATTCCAAGCGTCGTTCCGAGCAACTGGTTAGATTGGCTGTCCACCAATTGACCCCGTTCATTTACTTTAAGCGCTGAGACAGGCCCCGTCAATTGAATTGGGTTTCCATTCGTATCCAACACTGCTGAACCAGTCGACGAAAGCAATGCTCCCGTTCCATTTACTTGAAAATGTCCATCACGTGTATAGCGGACATTACCATTATTGTCCCGTACCGTAAAAAACGCTTCTGGACGATAGGTGACTTCACCGTTAGCATTGATGAATTTCCCCGCCTGATCAAAAGCCATAGGTCGACCAGTAGCCGGGTCGTTCACATTAATATTGGACTGTAACGCAAAATCCGTAGTTTGTCCACTATCCTTCAACGCTCCCTGAATGTAAGGAGAGAGGCTTTCCTCAGCAAAAACGCCAGTATTGAGCTTGCCGACCGTACGGTCCGGGTTATCAGGGTTTCCCCCCGTCATGGAAATAAGCATTTCGGGGAATGAGCGTTGAACGCTATTCTCCTGTTTATATCCCGTGGTATTCATATTAGCAATATTTTGCGTCACAGTGTCATGACGTCGTTGTTGTGTCATCATTCCGGCAGCCGCAGTATATAAACCTCTCAACATGTATCGTGCACCCCAATCCTATACTCTGCTCATCAATTATATGCTCGCATGGAGGCACTAAAGCCAAAATGCTAGGCAACCTGCCTGACCGCACACGAGTCTCTTATAGTCACTATCGGCAGATTAGAACTTTTTCTTAACCACATGATCCAAATTATCCAGCATAATTCCTGTACCTTTAACGACACAATGCATCGGATCTTCAGCAACCAGCACTGGAACACGCAATTCTTCAGCAAGCAGCTCGTCCAAACCGCTAAGCAACGCACCACCGCCAGTCAAAATGACACCACGGTCAATAATATCGGCTGATAGCTCCGGTGGCGTCTGCTCCAGTACAAACTTAGCTGCAGCTACAATCGCTGACACGGGATCTCTCAGCGCGTCCTGCACTTCTTCCGCGGAAATACTTAACGTTTTGGGCAATCCGGATACCATATCCCGTCCACGGATGTCCATCTCAGCACGTCGTCCGCTCGGATGCACGGTTCCGATAGCAATCTTGATATCCTCAGCCGTACGTTCCCCGATGAGAAGCTTGTACTTCGTTTTCACATATTTCATGATGGCTGTATCAAATTTGTCCCCTGCCATTTTAATAGAAGAAGCTGTTACAACATCTCCCATAGAGAGGACTGCAACGTCTGTTGTTCCGCCACCAATATCTACGACCATGTTGCCGCTAGGCTCAAAGATATCCATTCCGGCCCCGATGGCAGCCGCTTTTGGCTCTTCCTCCAAAAATACTTCTTTCGCCCCGCTACGCTCCGCCGCTTCACGAATCGCTTTTTGCTCCACTGAGGTAATGTTCGTCGGCGCACAAATCAAAATACGAGGGTGGCTGTACCAGCTTTTTCCCCCTACCCGATTAATAAAATATTTCAACATCGCTTCTGTTACTTCAAAATCGGCGATGACACCATCACGCAATGGACGGATGGCTATGATATTACCAGGAGTACGTCCTACCATACGGCGCGCTTCTTCTCCGACAGCCAGAACTCTTTTTGTATCGCTTTCTATCGCAACAACGGAAGGTTCGTCAAGAACAACCCCCTTACCTTTGACGTGGATAAGCACGTTGGCCGTACCGAGGTCGATACCGATATCATTACTGAACATATTAAAAAGGCCCCCAAAGTGATATTTTAAAAAGCTAAGATTCGACAAGAAGCGGCAAATATATGTATAAACCTACGGTTACATGTCATTTTTCGTCTTGTACCATCTTTTAACATATCATACTTCAGGGGGTTGATTCAATGGCTTTGCCAGCCAATTCACTATATATTTTTAGGACTTGCCAGAAACAAGAATTCCCCTTCTTTTCCCACTCGTTTTTTTGTATTTAATTTTCGTCGCTTCACCCCCCCGCAGATGGCGGATGGATTTATGGTATTCGAGAATGTGCTTCACCTGATCGGCAAGATCCGGGTTAATTTCAGGCAGCCGTTCGGTCAGATCTTTATGCACCGTGCTCTTGGAGACACCAAATTCCTTGGCAATCGTACGGACCGTATTCCTTGTTTCCACGATACAGCGACCGATTTTGATGGTCCGTTCCTTGATGTAATCGTGCACGCTCCCGCCTCCCTACTGTGGATAGTTTGGTACATTATATGAGGAGCGTGCCTATATATTCGCGGTTTGGTGGTAAGACATGCTTCGGAAGGCCTATTTATTTGGCAAAAGTAGCTTATGTTTACCTTATGCGCTAAAACTACACAAGAAAAAAGCAGGGAATATGAATTCCCCGCTTTGCATGCAAAGCTATGACCCATTTATTTTTTAGGAAGCAGACCTGTTGGATTCACCGGCTTGTCATCCTGGTACACTTCAAAATGCAGATGTGTTTTCAAATCCTTTTCGAGCTCATTGCGACCTGCTGAAGCAATCACATCATTTTGTTTCACTTGATCGCCTTCTTTTACTTTCAGATCGCTCAAGCTTTGGTACACTGTTTTGAGATTATTATCATGCGTGATTTCTACGACGTTACCTACCAGCGGATGTTGTTCCACACGGGATACTTTCCCACTCAGTGCAGCTCTCACTTCAAACGCCTGATCGTCGGACCGAGAAAGGTCAATCCCGGTGTTAGCGGTAAATGTTTTATCGTACTCTACCATAGCTGCCGCTTGCTCATCAGCCGTCGCGTTTTCGTCAAAGAAAGGCTTAACGACCTGCACTGCGCTAGCATCTGCCACCGGCCATGCTATATTTTCCGACTGAGCAACAACCTCCACACTTTCTGGTTGTTGTTCGTTAACATCGGTACTCACTGCGCTTGTGCTTTGTACCGATGGACTAGCTGGGTCAGGTTTGAAAGACTTATGGCTAGCATCCTGATAGACCCACACTAAGGTTAGTATAATGGCTGCTGCGGCAATGTAGGCTGCCGGGTATGCCCACCTTTTGGACAACAGCTTTTTCCACGAAGACGGCCGTGAAGCACTTCCACCCTGAAAGGTTTTGGGTGTATCTTCATGATTTTGGTTCTGGTTTTTATTTTGTTCACTCATTTGCTCATCACCTCAGTAACCAGTGTTACCGGGCGCAACTCTTTTATACTTCAAAGTTACGAAAAATTTACTAACTTAGAATACGAGAGGCATTCGCAAAAGAAATGCCAGTATAATAGTGAAGAAGAATCTGAGTGGCCGTATGTCCTTCCTTGGCCATTCCATTGGCTCCCCACTGACTCATACCGACGCCATGGCCATAACCGTAGGTCGTTATAGCAATCCGATCCCCTTCGGTCTTCCACGTAAATTCAGCCGATCGTAGCCCTAGTTTGTTACGAATCTCCGGTCCCGTAAAGACCGAACCTCCCACCTCAATCTTTTTGATGCGATGCCCTTCTGTTTTGGAGAGTATACGAATCTCTGGCATACTCCCCCCTCCAGTAGAAGCAGTGACCGCAGCACGACTCAATCCTAATCTATCGAACACGCTCTGACGACTCAGTGTAACGGTTTCTGTAAAACGAGGAGCCCACTGCTTGTCCCATGGACTGGACACACTTCGTAAATAGGGCACGGCCTTCGCCCATACATCCTCTGAATTTTCGGTATAGCCGTTGCTGGTAGAAAAAAAAGAAGCTGTAATGGGTTTGCCATCATATACCATGATTGTATCCTTGGTGTCGCGTACAGCCTGACGAATTTTAGTCAGATCTGCGGATTTACCAGAATGCTCCCATTCTCTAGTAAGTTTAGCTTTGGAGATGTAAGCCTGGTGTTTAACGGTATCTGTCACATCTGCGCCCGCCGGGGCACCACTGGTATCATCAGCCAACAAACGCCGGGTAATGAAGGTACGCGCGGCAATGGCCTGTGCCTTCAATGCCTCTTCCTCAAAGCTGGGCGGCATTTCAGCTGCTACTACGCCGACAATGTATTGCTCCAAAGGCAGTGTCTCCGTCCGGCCAGTAGACGTGACGTACACCCGCACGTCCGGCTCTGCCGCAGCCGGCACGCTGCGCGCTGGAGCAGCCGGTACGGCTGGCATCGGCGGGACACCCGGCAGGCGCGTAACGGGCGCCTCGCTCTTTGCCGCCGTATTAGGCTGCGCGGGTGCGGCTGTGCGGCTCCCAGACGGCAAAGGCTGCACTGCCTGTCGAGGCCATGCCATTAGTGCGGGCACAGCCATGGCAAGCACCAGCACCCCTGCCATGGCGGCAAAGGGCAGCCATGGGCGGCGGCTCCCCCAACGTGGGGCTCGACCGGCTACAGGCCGCAGATGCGGCTGCGCTCCCTGTATCCTGCTTGCGTCGCCTGTGTTACTGGTCGCTGTTTCAGCATCAGGAAGCATCGCACCGACAGTGTGTATAGTGGAAGTCAACGCTGTGTTACGCCGATGGGTCTTAGCGATAGGCGGCAATGCGCCTGTTGTGCCTGGTTGCTGTTGCATAAGTTTATTTTTCTGCAACGAAGTTGCTATAGAGCCAGAGCTTTCCTTCGCAAGTGAGGCCTGGCGATGTTCCTTAGGATGATGTATTGGTATACGGATGCGAACCTGTGAATCTTTCATAAGCTGAAACCTCCATCAAAGGGTTAAGTGTCCGGCTAAAGTACACATATACTCCAGCAGATATTCTCAATCATATGAGGTCGTCCACTTTGATAGAACCGTTTTGAGAGAACTGAAAGAATGAAAAAGACAGGCAGCAAAAACACAAAAAAACCAAGTCCTTTCGGACTTGGTTCTAATGGTTCAAGTTAATACTTATGCCAATACGTTAAAGGTTAGGCGAGGGAAGGTTGAATCTTCTTGAACAGATTCCCTGACGTTTCTTCTGCCACAACGCGCTCTGTGCTGGCCGAATGATCCAGTTTGGATTCATCTACAGTCACTCTGTAAATATCCGCTCCCAATCCAGTCAGTTTCTCAGCCAAATGAACGTAACCACGATCGATGTGATGAACGCCAGATACCTCCGTTGTACCTTCCGCAATAAGTCCAGTCAGAATTAACGCAGCACCTGCACGCAAATCTGTCGAGGTTACTTTCGCACCCGTCAGCTTAGCATTGCCAGTTACAATCGCCGAACGACCTTCGACCTTAATTTCCGCATTCATGAGATGAAATTCATCCACATGCATGAAACGATTTTCAAACACAGTTTCCGTAATGATGCTCGTTCCTTCAGCGGCAAGTTGAAGTGCCATCATTTGAGACTGCATATCGGTCGGAAACCCAGGATAAGGCAGCGTTTTAACATCAACGGCCTTTAGCGGCTTATCCGCAATGACACGAATACCATTTTCATCGGGTTGAATCGTTACACCCATTTCTTCCATCTTGGATATAACCGGTCCCAAATGATCGGATATCGCGCCTTCTACATATACGTTCCCGCCTGTGATCGCAGCAGCAACCATATAAGTACCTGCTTCTACCCGGTCGGGAATGACCGTATGTTTTACACCATGCAGCTTCTCGACGCCTTCTATACGAATTACGCCTGTGCCTGCACCGCGTACTTTGGCTCCCATGCCATTCAGGAAGTTGGCGAGATCAACGATCTCAGGTTCCTTAGCAGCATTCTCAATGGTAGTTACGCCCTCAGCAAGAGTAGCGGCCATCATAATATTCTCGGTTGCTCCTACGCTGGCTACATCCAAATAAACTTTAGCTCCGCGCAGGCGACCGTTACTTTTAGCTTCAATAAAGCCCTGGCCCAAGCTTATCTCGGCGCCCAACGCTTCGAACCCCTTCAAATGCTGATCAATAGGTCTTGTTCCAATTGCGCATCCGCCTGGAAGCGAGATTCTTGTACGTCCCAAACGTGTAAGCAATGGCCCCATAACCAAAAATGATGCGCGCATTTTCCTAACCCACTCGTAAGGGGCTTCACAGGAAATTATCTTCCGCGCGTCAACACGAATGACCTCGTCTTGGTATGTAACGCCTGCTCCTAAGGACTCCAGCACTTTGTTAATGGTCATCACATCGTCTAGAGGAGGTGCATCCATAATAACACTTTCTCCTTCTTCTCCTAACAGAGAAGCGGCGATGATCGGCAGAACTGAGTTTTTGGCTCCGCTGACTTTGACACTCCCGGTCAATCTGTTGCCACCGCGGACGATAAATTTGCTCATCTATGGTTCCCTCCGCGCGTCATTTCTCTTTTCCATTTTTGAAAAAAAGAACATATTCCGCTATTTTCATGCCTTGCTTTTTCATTACATAAAAAAACAAGATTTTACTAATACCCTAACTGCCATCATACCACTGATTAAAACAAGTATACAAGCGTTTTTTTGTACTTGACGACCATTGCGTTCTAACTGATTGAGCCAGTTATACATGTATGGTTCTTTTGTTTACCATTGTTAACAATATGGCACGATGTTATTCGACAATTCCTGCAACATCCACAGTCATAAAATCATATAACCCGCCTACTTCATGTTAAAACAAATTCTAGAGCATCTGGCTCCAAGAGATGTAGTTCAACAAGAAACCAGAAACCAACTGTCCCAAAATTATAGCAAGAAACAAGTGCAGCAATCTGCCCTGCGGTCCTTTGGGTTGCCGGATTAACAAATCCAGCTTTAAGCTTTGCAAAGCCCACCAAGCTAACGCTATACAGACGAGCGATACGATCATGGAGATCAGCGCGGTCATACTCGCCGATTGACTTAACTGTTCAGCCAACTGCTGCTTCCCGTTCATCCGTAATTCCTCCCATCTGCGTCACAGACTTCTTTATAATACTCGGCGAGCGCCTAATATGCCAGTGCTATTTCTGTTTCCAGTACATTTATTTCGACAAAATGTGAATAATCACTTCTGTTTCGCGAATTTAAAAGGTACTAAATACCTAGCCATCAAACAAGAAATAGGACTATATTTTTGGAAAAGACAGCTAAAAAAGGGCTCGATCACAGTGATCGAAGGAAGCAAAGGCGTCACTTACCTTCTGCAGGCATTCTTGGGCAGAAGTTATGAAGTGGTCTCTTTGTCATTCCATCCGTATACTATGCCGAACCCTTTTAAAATTCCACTCAAAATCCAATATTAATTCTTATTGGTTCTGATACTTGTAGCATTCAATCGGTTAAGCGCCCGTTGCAGAGCGACTTCTGCCCGATGATGATCTATCTGTTCCTGCTTGCTCTGGAGCCGCAGTTCTGCCCGCTCCCTTGCCGCACGGGCACGCTCCACATCAATATCTTCGGAACGTTCCGCACTCTCAGCCAAAATGACCACTTTATCTTTGCGGACTTCAACAAAGCCCCCATTGACCGCGATCACTTCAGTTTGACCACCGATTTTAATACGTATCGGTGCAATCTTCAAGGGAGTGACCAAGGGAAGGTGTCCTGGTAAAATCCCAAGATCGCCTTCCGAGCCGCGAACACTGATGCTGTTTACCTGTTCCGTATAGACCAGGCGCTCCGGCGTCACAATCTCTAGTAAATACGTGCTCACTTGAATCCCTCCTGGAAGCTGTCCACAGACAGCTCACTTCGTAAGGCTCGGCTATTCTCTGCCTGTATGTTTACAACGTTTTAGCTTTTTCAACTGCTTCTTCGATGGCTCCTACAAAAAGGAAGGCCGCTTCTGGAAGGTGGTCATACTTGCCCTCCAAAATTTCTTTGAAGCTTCGTACAGTTTCTTTAACCGGCACATATTTACCCGGGAAGCCGTTAAATGCTTCGGCAACATGGAAAGGTTGTGAAAGGAAACGCTGGATTTTACGGGCACGTGCTACCAGCATTTTATCTTCTTCACTCAACTCGTCCATACCCAGGATCGCAATAATATCCTGAAGCTCATTGTAGCGGGCCAAAATTTGTTTTACCCCTTGCGCTACATTATAATGCTCTTCACCCACAACGTCTGGAGCCAAAATACGGGAGCTTGATGCGAGTGGATCAACCGCTGGGTAAATACCCATTTCGGAAATTTTACGTTCCAGGTTCGTTGTAGCATCCAAATGGGCAAACGTAGTAGCAGGAGCCGGGTCAGTGTAGTCATCCGCAGGCACGTAGATTGCCTGAATGGAAGTAACCGAACCTTTTTTAGTAGAAGTAATCCGTTCTTGCAATTGACCCATCTCAGTTGCCAGCGTAGGCTGGTAACCTACTGCGGAAGGCATACGTCCCAACAGGGCAGAAACCTCAGAACCTGCTTGGGTAAAGCGGAAAATGTTATCAATAAAGAGCAACACGTCACGGCCTTCTTGATCACGGAAATACTCAGCCATCGTCAGACCTGTGAGGGCAACACGCAAACGCGCACCCGGAGGCTCGTTCATTTGTCCAAACACCATCGCTGTTTTGTTGATAACGCCGGAATCTCTCATTTCATGGTACAAGTCATTTCCTTCACGTGTACGTTCACCTACACCTGCGAATACAGAAATACCACCATGCTCCTGAGCGATATTGTTAATCAATTCTTGAATGGTTACTGTTTTACCTACACCAGCACCACCAAACAATCCGACTTTACCACCTTTGGCATAAGGAGCCAGCAAGTCGATAACCTTAATACCAGTTTCGAGCATCTCTGCTTGAGTTGTCAATTCTTCGAAAGAAGGCGCTTGACGGTGAATCGGATTTCTAGCCGTTTCACTCATATCAGCACCATTATCAATTGGCGTTCCAAGCACGTTAAATACACGTCCAAGAGTAGCTTCGCCGACAGGTACCGAGATAGGCGCTCCCAGATCTATTGCTTCAGCTCCACGAACCAAACCATCTGTGGAAGACATGGCAATACAACGCACACGGTTGTCACCTAGATGTTTTGAAGCTTCGAGCGTCAGATCAATTTTGACTCCGCTCTCCAGCACAGTCCCAATATGAATGGCATTCAGAATTTCCGGAAGCTGCCCACGTTCAAACTCAACGTCGACAACCGGACCCATGATGCTCACTACGCGTCCTTTGTTCATCTTTTGGTTTCCCTCCTACAAGCTTGCACAGCCGCAAATCCGAACCATTCTGATTTGTTTTGCGCCCGCAATTTATCATAATAGTGTAGACCCTGTTATAAAACAGTCACAAGAAGTCGCATTAAGACTGAGCGTTAGCCCCTGCGACAATTTCCGTAATTTCCTGGGTAATAGCCGCTTGACGAGCACGGTTATAGGTTAAGGAAAGCTCTCCAATCAACTTGGTAGCATTCTTCGTAGCTGATCCCATTGCCGTCATCTTCGCTCCCAGCTCACTTGCTTTACCATCCAGCAAAGCCCCGTAAATGAGCGTTTCTGCGTAACGCGGCAGCAATACTTCAAGCACACCTTCTGGTGAAGGTTCATACTCATAGTTAATTGAGGATGAAGTCGTAGCAGAATCCGGTGTTGCCATAGGTAACAAACGATCAACTGTTGGAATTTGAGTCAATGCGTTGACAAAGCGGTTATAGCATAGATAAAGCTCATCAAATTCTTTAAGTTCAAAGCCTTGTACTGCCTTGCTAGCAATCGTTTTGATATCTGCAAATGCAGGTGTATCTGACAGATCTGTTACCGATTCAGCGATAGGAAATTCACGACGTCTGAAATAATCCCGTCCTTTTCGCCCAATGATGAAAATCATAAATTCATCCTGTGAACGGTGACGTTCAGCAATCGTCTGCGTAACCTGTCGCAAAATATTGGCGTTATAACCACCAGCCAGACCACGATCAGATGTAATGATGAGATAAGCCGTCTTTTTAACTGGACGCGTCTCTAGCATTGGATGCTTGATGTTATTCGCTCCAGAAGCAATGCTACTCACAACTTCTTTAAGCTTTTCCGAGTAAGGACGAGCCGATTCCGCTTTTTCCTGAGCTTTTCTCAGCTTGGATGCAGCGACCATTTCCATTGCTTTCGTGATCTGCTTCGTACTCTGCACACTTTTAATCTGACGTTTAATCTCGCGCATACCTTTTGCCATGATTTCACCACCTTCAAGCTTTGACAAAGCCAAAGCTAACTTCGTAAGATTCAAATCCAGCCGGACATATGTTAAAGGGCCTGTTAGTGAGGGTAAAACATGCCAAGGAAGCCACAACCCAGAGGGTACGCTTCCTTAGGACATCTTTCATCATAAACAGGCAAATTCCAATGTATTAAACCGACGTGGCGAATGATTTTTTGAATTTCTCTATAGCTGCCTTCAAAGCTGCTTCATTATCAGCAACCAAGTCTTTCGTGTCGCGGATAGATTGAAGCACATCCTGATGATCGGACTCCATGAAAGACAGGAAGTCTTTTTCAAAACGTTTTACATCCGCTACAGGAATATCATCGAGGAAGCCTTTTACAGCAGTATACAAGCTCACTACTTGTTGCTCTACAGCAAGCGGTTGGTTAACACCTTGTTTCAAAATTTCCATCATGCGTGCACCGCGATCGAGACGGGCTTTGGTGGATTTATCCAAGTCGGACCCGAATTGGGAGAACGCTTGAAGCTCACGATATTGAGCGAGATCCAGACGCAGGGAACCTGCAACCTTTTTCATCGCTTTAATCTGAGCGGAGCCACCTACACGAGATACGGAAATACCTACGTTGATCGCCGGACGTTGCCCTGCATAGAACAAGTCAGCTTCCAGGAAGATCTGTCCATCCGTGATGGAAATAACGTTAGTTGGAATATACGCAGAAACGTCGGAAGCCTGTGTCTCGATGAACGGCAATGCGGTAAGTGATCCGCCACCGAGCTCATCATTCAGCTTCGCTGCACGTTCCAGCAAGCGAGAGTGCAGGTAGAAAACGTCACCCGGATATGCTTCACGACCCGGTGGACGACGCAGCAACAGGGAAAGTTCCCGGTAAGCAGACGCTTGTTTAGTCAAGTCATCATAAACAACGAGGACGTGCTCGCCTTTGTACATAAAGTACTCACCCATGGCACAGCCAGAGTAAGGAGCAATGTACAGCAATGGTGATGGTTCGGAAGCAGATGCCGTAACGACAATCGTGTATTCCAGCGCACCATGACGACGCAATGTTTCAACAACTTGAGCAACCGTGGATTGTTTTTGACCAATAGCAACATAAATACATTTCATGCCGTTGCCTTTTTGGTTCAAAATAGCATCGATTGCGATAGAAGTTTTACCTGTTTGACGGTCACCGATAATCAGCTCACGTTGACCACGACCAATCGGAACCATCGCATCAATAGCTTTAATCCCTGTCTGCATAGGCTCATGTACCGATTTACGGGCCATAACGCCTGGAGCCTGACTTTCAACCGGACGGAATTCTGTTGTAGCAATCGGTCCTTTACCGTCTACCGGTTGTCCCAGCGGGTTAACTACACGTCCGATCATTGCTTCGCCTACAGGGACTTGCATGATCTGACCTGTACGTTTTACTTGACCACCTTCGCGAATGTCGGAGAATTGACCCAAAATAACAACACCGACATTGCTCTCTTCCACATTGAGCGCCAAGCCCAATACGCCAGTGTCGAATTCGACCAATTCACCGGCCATAACTTTTTCCAGTCCGTAGACGCGGGCAATACCGTCGCCGACTTCAACAACAGTGCCGACTTCAACGACCTCGATATCATTTTTATATTGTTCAATCTGACTTTTAATCAATGAACTGATTTCCTCAGGTTTGATACTCAAGTGTGTTCACCCCTATCTTCTATACTCGTCTGTTAAAGGATTTCTCGAGACGATCCAGCTTGCCGGCCAGACTGCCGTCGTACAGTGTATCGCCGATAACCACTTTCAATCCGCCCAGCAGACTCGGGTCCACTATATTTTCCACACGGATTGTTTTATGTTCACGGGTTCCGAATTCCTCGGCTACCGCTGTTTTTTCCTGATCACTTAAAGCATAAGTCGAATACACCTTAGCATGGGCAATCCCCAGCTTGTATTCCTGAATATCGAGATATCCGGCCAGGAGAGATTCGAACAAATCTGCTCTACTGCGCTGAATCAGCAGCTTAATCGTGTTAATCAGCGACGCAGACAACTTGCCTTCAAAATTGCTAGCCAGAACCTGAAGCTTGACTGCTTCCGTAATGTTAGGAGAATTAATGAATTTACGGATTTCAGCATCCCCCGATACAGCTTCTACAAAAGCACGTAGCTCCTGTTCGGTTTCCATAATGGTTTGCTCCTGCTCTGCTACTTCATACAAAGCTTTCGCATACCGTTTGGCAACTACCGTATCTCGGCTCATGCTTTGCCTCCTACCTCTTTAAGGTATTGGTCGACAAGCTCTCCCTGGACTTGATCTTCCTTAATTTCCTTTTGAATCAGTTTGGAAGCAATTTGTACCGAAGCTTTACCCACTTCGCTGCGCAATTCGGCAACTGCCTTATTACGCTCGCTTGTGATTTCACGAACAGCTTCGTCTTTCAGGCGGACAGCTTCGTCTTTGGCCTGAATAATAATTTGTTCCGCTTGCTTGTTACCTGTTTGTTTTGACTGCTCTATAATATCGTAGGCTTCCTTACGCGCCTGCTGGAGAGCCTGCTTTTGCTCCTCAACATAAGCAACAGCCTGTTCACGTGTTTGTGCCGCCTCATTCATTTGCTGTAACACGAGTTGACGCCGCTTTTCCATAACGGAAAAGAGAGGGCCAAATGCATAGCGCGTCAGTAACCAGTACAAGATCAAAAATGCAATGATAGTGAAAACGATACTTGTCCAATTTAAACTCAATTGAAGTCACTCCTTTCCGGTGAACGTCGGTTCTGGGTCTTTCATGTTCAAACGAACAAAGAAGGCGCGGATGGCTGTGCCTTCCCCGCCAAACCTTGCTTCCATTCAATTAAGCACCTGCGTAGAAAATGAATGCCAGAACGACCCCGATGATTGGCAGGGCTTCGACCAGACCTACACCGATAAACATTACCGTTTGCAATGTTGCTTTAGCTTCAGGCTGACGAGCAATACCTTCAACTGTTTTACTTACGATCAGACCGTTACCAATACCTGCGCCCAAAGCGCCCAAACCTACTGCGATTGCAGCTGCGATATATGCCCAAACTCCCATTTTAAAAAATCCTCCTTAGTGATGTGTATTTGTGTTTTACATGTATTTGCAGTTAAGCGCGAAGCGTACTCCTGAACTTAACTAAAAACCGGAAAACGTGCTTGTCTAATGCTCTTCTTCATGCGTGTCAATGGACTGCGAAATATATACAAACGTTAGAATCGTAAAGACGAACGCTTGGATACTGCCGACAAAAATACTGAATCCCTGCCAGACTACGAGTCCCAATACGGAAGCAACCATACCTCCCACACCAAGTGCTGTCATTTTCAGCAGAACACTAATCAAAACTTCGCCGGCAAAAATATTACCGAATAGACGCATACCGTGTGTCAATAGTTTTGAGAACTGCTCAATCAAGTTAATTGGCAAAAAGAACGGAAATGGCTGAACGTAATGCTTGAAGTAAGCTTTGGTATTACGGAAGATCCCCAGGAAATGAACCAGGACAAAGATCATCAATGCCAGTCCAATGGATACCCCTGCATCTGCGGTAGGTGATTTCCACCAGCTGATACCTACATGGGCAGCTTCGCCCGGGTGAGACGCCTGTGCTTGTTCTAATGCTTCTTTGACTGGAATGATTTCATGTCCAAATACTTGGGCACTTTGCACATTATCGAATTCAGTCACAATGCCGAACGGTAAACCCAGCATATTGCCCACGAAAATGAACATGATCAGCGTCATCCCCAAGGAGAGGAATGGCTTCCCTTTTTTCAAATCCATCGTGCTGGAAATCAGTCCTTGAACGAATTCTACGACCCATTCCATAAAATTTTGCAACTTGCTCGGATTGTCCACAGACAAATTGCGCGTTGCAGCAAATGCCAGTCCAAATACAATCGCGCAGGTCACAACCAGCATAATAATGACGGACAAGTCAATGTTAAACCCGCCCAATTGGATAATCGGTGATTCATGCAACATGTTTTCTCACCCCTTTCTCAGTTGAGCTATCATTTTTCCTGAAGCGCGAATATGATGCCTATAATTAACAGAAGGAATTGTCCGGTCACCAAGCTTGCCATTACAGCGATCTCATGGAAATAGGCCGGGAATTCTATAGCCAGCACCACTGCCAAAATTGAGGTCCCTAATCGAACGCCAAAGCCAATACCAAACACTCTCTTCTTTCTTTCACCGGCGGCCGCACTCGCAACCTGTCGAATTTTGTAGGCCATATACAGCACATTTAGACAGCTTACTCCCGTTCCCAGAATGATTCCGTGAGCAATGTCACGATGTTGGGGCATGAAGGCGGAGACCAGGAAACACAGAGCCATAATACCAAGCGCCACGATCCATAACATTTTTTGCATACGGGTCATCTCATTCATGGTTATCCCTCAATACCTTTCCGATCACAAGGGCAATACTTAATGCGCCTACAACCAAGCCTGCGAGAACGCTTACGCCAATCCAAATTCCGGAGCCACCAAGTTTGGTATCAAGCCATTTTCCGGCATAGAAACCACCCAGTGTGCATATCGTCAAATCAATGCCGATCGCGCTCACCATTCCTATAGCCTTAAAGGCATTTCCGGTGTTGTTTCGGTTGTTGTTTTGCTTGGAAGGTTTGACCACTTTTCTCATGTCACCCCTGCAATTCCAGTCCATTTTACTTAAATATAAGATGCTTTGTCAATTGAGATATTTTAGCGCCCTAAAGTATAAAAATCAGTCGACAAAGCATCTAAAAATGCTGTATCCCTTGGTAACCGTACAGTTTAACTGTATGCTTACCTTGTAAAGATTAATTATTACGAACGGACGCCTTTTGTGAACATTGTGTGAAATTCTTCAGGACGTTCTGTTTGAACACCATAATGGTGCAAAATCGCATTGACAATTCTTACAGATGCCTGTCCATCACCGTAAGGATTCGCTGCCTGACTCATAGACTCATACAACGCGGAATCTGTCAAAAGAGCCTTGGTCCGATTGTACACGTTCTCTTCACTTGTACCCACCAGTTCCAAGGTACCCGCTTCAATCCCTTCCGGTCTTTCGGTCGTATCACGCAGCACCAGGACAGGTACTCCGAACGAAGGCGCTTCTTCCTGAAGACCACCGGAATCGGTAAGAATCAGATGCGTGTGTGGATAAAAATTGTGCAGGTCCACTACATCCAGCGGATCAATCAGCTTAATACGCGGATGGTTGCCCAAAATTTCAAATGCAGGTTCCTTCACAGCCGGACTCGGATGAACCGGGTAAACAATTGCAATATCCTCAAACTCATCTGCGATCCGCTTAACCGCAGTAAAAATCTGACGATGCGGTTCCCCTTGGGATTCCCGGCGATGTGCTGTCATGAGAATCAGGCGTTTGCCCTGAGCCCAGTCCAGTACCGGATGCTCGTAGTCCTGGCGAACTGTATACTGAAACACGTCAGTTACTGTATTGCCTGTTACATATATTCGCGATTCAGGTTTATTTTCCTTCCGCAAATTTCCAGCAGATAAAGAAGTAGGCGAAAAATGCAGATCGGACAGCACACCTGTGAGCTGACGATTCATTTCTTCAGGATATGGAGAAAGCTTGTTCCATGTCCGCAAACCTGCTTCCACATGCCCTACTTCAATTTGCTGCATAAAGGCTGCATAGCTAGCCAAGAAAGTCGTCAGCGTATCGCCGTGAACCAACACGATATCAGGCTTGGCTTCACGCAATACGGGTTCCAGACCTTGAAGTACACGTATGGAGATTTCATTGAGTGTCTGGCGATCCTTCATTACATCCAGATCATAGTCAGGGTGGATATTAAAAACTTCCAGAACCTGATCAAGCATCTGGCGATGTTGAGCTGTTACGCATACTACGGACTCGATATGCTCCGGATGGCGCTGAAGCTCCAAAATGAGAGGAGCCATCTTAATCGCTTCCGGACGCACACCGAAAATGGTCATTACTTTAATTTTAGACATTTTCCGTTGAACCCCTTTTCATAATAAACGTCTGCTTCCCAGATCTTCCGTGATTCAGATAGATGATCTGTCTTAGCGTCCATAGATTGTGCCGAACCGCTAAAAGCAGTCTACTTAGTCCCGTACAAGCGGTCTCCCGCATCCCCAAGA
This sequence comes from Paenibacillus sp. EKM211P, assembly GCF_011066175.1. Taxonomy (NCBI): domain Bacteria; kingdom Bacillati; phylum Bacillota; class Bacilli; order Caryophanales; family Paenibacillaceae; genus Paenibacillus; species Paenibacillus sp. EKM211P. The sequence goes on along the minus strand of NZ_JAAMNS010000001.1, from coordinate 504,768 downwards.
CCCGGAATGATGTAACCATGATCATCCAAACGCTCGTCCAGTGCAGCGACATAAATGTCTACATCAGGATGCGCATCCTGCACAGCTTTCACTCCTTCAGGAGCGGCAATCAGATTCATCATTTTAATTTGAGTACAGCCTCTTTTTTTCAACACATCAATCGCTGCGATCGCCGACCCGCCTGTTGCAAGCATCGGATCAATTACGATCAATTCACGTTCAGTTACATCCGTAGGCAGCTTCGTATAATATTCTACGGGTTGCAATGTCTCAGGATCACGGAACAACCCCACATGTCCTACTTTTGCAGCAGGCAAAAGCTTTACGACACCATCCAGCATACCCAGGCCTGCACGCAAAATCGGGATAAGGCCCAACATACGACCAGAAATCACTTTACCTTCAGTTTCAGCAACTGGAGTCTGTACCGTAATGCTCTCCAGCGGAATATCTCTTGTAATTTCATAAGCCATCAAAGTTGCTACTTCATCAACCAGTTCACGGAAATCTTTCGTGTTGGTCCGTACATCGCGGATAAATGTAAGTTTGTGTTGGATCAAAGGGTGATCGCAAACCACCAGTTTTGCCATAATATATTCCCTCCGGTATTATCGTCACGTTCTTCCGCACCAGCATATCGAACATCCTGATTCGAAAGGATCTATGTAACCTATTTGTACAAACCAAATAAGCACAGATGCAATGCGTGCCTGTAAATCCTGTTTATTATAACATTCCCTTGATTGATTTAACACCTGCCACTGCAACCTTTTGTCAAGGGAAAGATATGACAGGCAAAATACTTGGCAAGGCCCATTTACGTGTGACTTTTGTCATATGAAATCATACTAAAAAGGCTCTGACGGTCCTTGACCGTCAAAGCCTACCAGTTCTAAACTTCCTGCCTGAGATATAGCCTCTGCTATCCCACGCATATATTCTTTATCTATACTTCAGATTGTCCCACGCTCCCTGAAATTGCTGAAGCATTTCGTCCTTCGTAATAACGCCTGCGATATAGGCTTGCATACTACTGCTTAAATCCTGATTTAGCCCCTTTGGAAAGCGTTGGAAGTTCCAGCTCCATATCTTGCCTTCCTTCACGTGCCGTGATATTTCCGCACCCAAATCACCTGTGGTCTCGTCACTGGACATGATACTTTTGAAGGCAGGAACGAACTTAAACTCCTTGGTAATATAATGCTTACCTGTTTCTGATGTGACCAGCCAGTTGAGAAATTCCTTTGCCTCCTGCTTCACAGGCGAGTTTTTGTTGACAACCCAGTTCGAGGCCACTCCCACAGCCAGTTTGTCTCCAGTGGAAGAATTATTGTCTATAGGCGTAGGAAGAATACCCAAATTCAAGTTAGGATTAATTCCATCTATTTGCGGCTGCGTCCAGTTCCCCTGGTGCATCATAGCGGCCTTACCTGTTGAAAACAGTGTCACTTGTGTATTGTAGTCCGTCGTGAGCGGATTGGGGTTTCCATATTTTAAAGTCAGGTCAAGCAACTTCACCCACTGATGGAACACGGGGTTACCAGGAATGCGAGCAGTTCCTTGGTTTAAATCCGCAACGTAACTCTCCGGGTTCGGCTGTCTGGCAAAGGGGATATTGATAAAATGGTTTCCCAGAACCCACCATTCTGCATAGCCGTTAGCAAAAGGGATAATCCCTGCTGCTTTCAGTCGCTTGGCTGCTTCCTCCAATTCATCTAACGTCTGAGGCAATTTGGTTATACCCGCTTTTTTGAACAAATCCTTATTATAAACAAAACCAAATCCCTCCAGGTTCATAGGCTGTCCATAAATCTTACCGTTAACCGTCATCGGCTTACGGGCGAAATCGTCCAGGTCCTTCACCCATGGCTGATCCGACAAATCCTCCAGATACTCAAACCACGTATCGCGATCCTGGTAACCCTCATTCGTGAAAATGTCCGGCTGGTCGCCTGAGGCGAATTTAGCCTTCAACGAAGCACCGTAGTCCGTACCCCCACCGACAGATTGAATATCCAGCTTGATACCAGGGTGCGTTCTTTCATACTCAGCCTTCAGTTTGTTCAACGGTTCCGAAATCTCCACTTTGAATTGATAAATGTGTATCGTTTTGGTCCCACTCTGTTGAGCCTTTGTATTACCACAACCTGCAAGCATACACGTAAGCAGCAACATCAGGGAGATGACAAGCAGCACTGTCTTTTTCATCCGATAACCCTCCCATCAGCCTTTAACCGCTCCGGCCGCAATGCCAGAAACGATGTATTTTTGCATCACCAGAAAAAACACAACGATTGGCGTGATTCCGAGCACCAGTGCGGGCAACGCCAAGTCCCATTGCTTGGTATATTGACCAAACAGCATATAGGTCGCAATCGGAATCGTACGCAGCTCAGGATCATTCAAAATGAGCGAAGGCAGCAGATAATCATTCCAGATCCATAACGTATTCAAAATAAGTACGGTCACGAACATAGGGAGCAACAGTGGACAAACGATGCGAAAGAACACCCCGTAGCGAGAGGAACCATCTACTCTCGCCGCTTGCTCAACCTCAATAGGCACCGTTTTAATAAAACCATGAAACAGAAAAACTGATAAAGGCGCTCCAAAACCCAGATAGCACAAAATCAGTCCTGGTATGCTGTTGTTCAGGCTCAATACGTTGGACACTTCCATAAGCGGCAACATAATCGATTGAAAAGGTACGACCATCGCAGCCACAAGCAGCCCGAACAGGAACCGATTAAAAAGAGTATCATGCCGAACCATTTGGTAGGCGGCCATCGAGCTGATCAGCAGCAAAAGCGCATTGCTGACGATGGTGACGATCAGTGAATTCCCCAGTGCTGTGGGAAAGTTTATTTTATTCCAGGCGTTAGCATAGTTTTCAAAACGGAAGGTTGTCGGCCACGAAGCGGAATAAGCCAAAATGTCTCCAAAAGATTTAACCGAGTTCACGAGCAAAAAATAGAACGGAATTAGAAAGATCAACCCAATCACAATAAGCAATATTTCAGCTACCCATGTGCTTAAACGATAGTTCGATGTTTTTTCCATTACATTTCGACCTCCTTTTTCTTCGTGAGGCGCACCTGAATGCTGGTAATGATCGCAACGACCACGAAGAAAATCATAGCCTTAGCAGTTCCCAATCCAAGTCGATTATTTGTAAACGCTTCATTATATATGTCCAACGCTACAGACTCTGTCGCCTTGAATGGTCCACCCTTTGTCAAAGCCAAATTCAGCTCAAATACTTTAAAGGACCAGGATATCGCCAGGAACAAGCAGACGGTCACTGCTGGCATAATAAGCGGCACCACGATATGACGCAAAACCTGTCTTCGGCTCGCACCATCAATTTGGGCTGATTCAATAAGAGCATGCGGGACATTATTTAGAGAGGATATGTAAATAACCATGAGATAACCTGCGTATTGCCAAACAAACACAATGACAGTTCCCCAAAATGCAGTCGGCCCATCACCTAACCACGGCAGTTTGAAAAAAGAAAGCCCTGTGGCCTCTCCCACCGCCGAAAAGCCGCGTACAAATATAAATTGCCAGATGAAGCCGAGCAGCAAGCCGCCGATCATATTAGGCATAAAAAATACAGTTCGCAGTGCATTGCGGGTACGCAACGGCTTTGTAAGCGCATAGGCCAGGAAAAAGCCCACCAGGTTAGTTAGAATGACACCACATACGGTAAAGCGGACCGTAAACCAAAATGCATTACGGAAGTCCGGATCATCTTTAAAAATATGAATGTAATTCCCTAGTCCGAGCCATCGGACATGTTCAGATACGCCATCCCAGTTCGTCATGGAATAATACAGCCCCAACAGGAACGGAATGACCATAATTAAGACGAAAAACAACGCCATCGGTCCTACAAATATGAGCTGCTGCAATAATTGCGCGGATTTTCTTTGGCTCAATGCAATCACTCCTTTGTCGTAGATCATGAAGGAAAATGCGCATAAATCCTTACTTTAATCGCTTATTACCCAAAAACGTAAGTTTCGAGTCGTCTGGAATCAAAAAAAGGCTGTTCTCCCTTCGCTAACGAAAGGAAAACAGCCTTATCATATAAAGATTAAAAGGAATGGCGATGAATTAGTATTGTGTTCCTGGATAGATCGGGAACTTGTCTGTCAACTCGCCCACCGATTGGCTTGCTTTGGACAATACAGTATCATCTTTTGGATTTTTAAGAGTATCAGCAATAATTTTACCAATTTTAACCATAGCTTCTTCATCCATACCACGAGAAGTTGCAGCAGGTGTACCAATACGGATGCCGCTGGTAACGAACGGACTCGTTGGGTCGAAAGGAATGGCATTTTTGTTGACCGTGATACCCACGGAATCCAATACATGCTCCGCTTCTTTACCTGTAATATTCAAATTGCGGGTATCCAACAGCATCAGGTGATTATCCGTACCGCCGGATACAATGTTGATTCCCTCTGCCAGCAGTGTTTCAGCCAGCACCTGTGCGTTGCGAACTACGTTTTGCGCATAGGTTTTGAATGATGGCTGGAGCGCTTCACCCAAAGCAACTGCTTTGGACGCGATCACGTGCATCAGTGGTCCTCCTTGAGTACCAGGGAAGATAGCTTTATCAATCGCTTGCGCCCACGCTTTGCGAGTCAGAATTAGCCCCCCACGCGGACCACGCAGCGTTTTGTGCGTCGTTGTTGTCACAAATTGAGCATGAGGAACCGGACTAGGATGAATCCCTGCTGCCACGAGACCTGCGATATGTGCCATATCCACCATGAATAAAGCACCTACATCATTAGCAATGGAAGCAAAGGCTTCAAAATCGATAGTACGCGGATATGCACTTGCACCAGCTACGATCAGACGAGGGCGGTGCTTAAAGGCTGCTTTGCGCACTTCATCGTAGTCGATGCGGAAGTTGTCTTCACGTACACCGTAAGCAGCAAAGTTATACAACAAACCAGAGGCATTAACCGGGCTTCCGTGTGTTAAGTGGCCGCCATGCGCCAGATTCATACCCAGTACAGTATCTCCAGGTTGAAGAGCTGCCAGATATACCGCCATGTTAGCCTGCGCTCCAGAGTGAGGCTGCACGTTCGCATGCTCGGCGCCAAATAGTTCTTTCGCACGGTCACGTGCAATATCTTCGACGATATCTACATGCTCACAGCCACCATAGTAGCGTTTGTTCGGATAACCTTCAGCATATTTATTGGTAAGCACGGAGCCCATGGCTTCCATTACTGCTTCACTGACGATATTCTCAGATGCGATCAGCTCGATATTGTGGCGTTGCCGTTTCAGTTCAAGCCCCATTGCTTCCATCACTGCCGGGTCACTTTTACGCAGATGTTCCATCATGATTGATTACTCCCTCTCCATGGTCAAATTGTTGGGTATACAAGCAAATGCCTGCTCCTCTGTTGGGTACCTCATCATCAATGCAAAAAAGGTCAGTACAAACATGCCGTCATGCCAAATGCTAATCGCAGTTTCCACCGGCTTCTTGTTCCAGACTGTACACTGCCCGTTGTCCGCCAATAAGTGGAGGACGAGTGAACGCAACCGTCACACGTGCTTCACCAATCCAGCGAAGGCTTGGGCGAAACGGAACGGCAATCGGGCGCAAATGCATGCCAATCAGCGTTTCGCCGATGTCTATCCCGGCATGAGCCTGCACATTCGCCGCCAGACACGCATCGTCCATAGAGCGATAGGCAACGGTAGCCATAGAGCCCCCTGCTGTACGAACAGGAACAGCCGCAACCTCCATCAGGCCTAATCGCTCCAGTAGAGAACGTTCAACGACCAGTGCTCGGTTCAAGTGCTCACAGCATTGAAACGCCACATCAAAGCCATACTCTCTGCGAACGGATTCTACTCCAGACAACACTTGCTGAGCCACATCCAGCGCTCCTGCTGTGCCGATCCGACTTCCAGCCACTTCACTCGTGCTTGCGCCAATAACCAGCAGGCGACCAGCTTTAAGACTGGCCACTTCTGCAATTTCCCGCACGACAGAAGCGGTCTGTGCTTCGAGTGAAATCTCATGATCCAATTGTTCTACCATTGGAACCTCCTTTGGTTGAACAGCCTCTCAGAGACTAGGCATGGTCCCATGCCCCAAGTTCAACACACTCTCTCCTGATCACAATCTGACTATATTATAGCCGATGTTTCAGATTTCGAGCAGAAAAAATGGAAGAACAAGAAGGCAACAGAAGATCTGCTGTAGCTCGTATACGAAAAAAGAGCAGTCCACACCTATGTGGAATTGCTCTTTTGCCCAGGCGACCGGCCGTATATCCGATGCTCCATCGTGGTTAATCCCACTTTTGTCGCCAGTTACATCGGATTCTCATTTTTCCACCTTATCTTAACGGATTAACTTTCGAAAATCAACAGATTCCGTACAAAATAGAGGAATGGTACCGACTTTATTCGGAAGATCCCTTTAGCTTGTCCAGCAACTTATGCAAAGCTACACGGATTTCCGCAGCTGTGACATCGTAGTCCTCCCGCGAACCGCCAAACGGATCTGAGATATCGAAGCCCGGAATCCGTTGATGTAATTCAATCATTCGCTCACGTTCCTGCGCTGATAGCTCTTGTCCAAGTGAAGCCATCAACTGCTGTGATGCATACAAACCATCTAACTCCTGTACGTCATTCAGCACTGCGTCCCGGTCCTCCACATATTCCTTCAGCGTAAATACTTTGCCCGCCGTTTGTGGAAACCGTTGAATGACATGCTGTTTATGTCCTTGCGTCAAGGTTAAGATCAGATGTGCCCACTCGGCAAGCCCGTCGCTTAAAGGGGTTGAAGTGATCTGATCGGATATATCGTGATCACGTAGAACCGCCTCTGCATGCCGGGATATCGACGCCCCGTCCATCGCAGCTACTCCAGCGGAACGCACTTCCAGTTCCAGTCCATGCTCAGCAGCCAACTTACGCAGCATCCCCTCAGCCATTGGACTGCGACAGGTGTTCCCTGTGCATACAAATAAGATATTCTTCAACGTCTTCACCCCCCGTATGTTGAAAAAATATATAAACAGAGGATTACTCAAATCCTGTATTTATTTTACACTGTCTACGTTAAAATCAAAACATAAACATAAAGCCAAATGCCAGCAAAACGGCACCGCCCACCGCCTCTCCATAATCCCCCAGATTGCGGCTGACCTTGCGCCCCAGTAACAGCCCCAGCATCGCCATCGCTCCCCCGCAAAAACCAAAGGCCAGAACAGTCAGCACCAGGTCACTCTGGAACATCCCCAGGGACACTCCCACAGAAAATGAGTCAATGCTCACCCCAAGTGCAAATAGCAAAAGACCCAAAGGCGACCGATGATCCAATACGTGTACGCCGTCTCCCTTGAAGGAATTGTACACCATATGCCCGCCCAAAAGGATGAGTAATCCCCCTGCGAAATAGGTCGTCACATGGCCTAATAAAGAACTCATATAATGGCCTGTGAACATTCCCAGCAACGGCATCAGGATGTGAAAAAAACCAATCACAATGCTGATGCGCAGCACGTCTCGCAGGCGTATCCCCTTCATACCGATCCCTACGCCCAGCGACAGCGCATCCATCCCTAGCGCTACCGCCATGATCAGAATCGTTACAACCTGCCCAGCATCGGCAGAGGCTGCCAGCATACTCCATCCCTCCATTATCCGTCTGTTCTTGTACACGTTATGCGGACAAGGGGTAAATCAGTACAAGCAGGTACTGAAAATACCCAAAACAGAGACGAGGAGAGAGGAGGAATTAAAATAAGAGACTCCATTCTTTACAGAAGCTACAATCGGATAATTCGATGACCTGCCGCTTTAAGCAGTCGATTCATGACGGCGTCTCCCAATCCCTTCGGCGGGCAGGCTTCCGCCAAAATGTAGGTGACGCCGTCTTCATCGCAGCGTCGGAGCACGCCATATAGACGCTGCGCTGCCTCATGAAGCGCGTCCAGCTTGCCCAGCGTGTAGACCCGTTCTCCGGCGTAGCCGGCGGCATGGTCGTCGAACGCGAGCACCGCCGTGCGCTCCCCGCGCGCGGCAGCCTCCGCCAGCGCGTCGCGAATCCAGCCCGTAACTTCAACAGGCGACGGGCCTTGTACCACGCTCAAGCGGCCTCGCGGCGCGTAGTGCGTATACTTCATGCCCGGCGAGCGTGGCGCCAGGCTGTCGACATCCTGCCCCGGTGTGGCAGCCAACGCCGGGTCCAATACGACGGCGCGAGCAACCGCAGCGAGCTGTTCAGCCGTCACGCCGCCAGGGCGCAGAATGGTGACGGTTCCGTCGTCACCCACTTGCACTACCGTGGACTCCAGTCCCACCCCCGTGGGACCTCCGTCCAAAATACCGCCGATGCGACCCTTCAGGTCCTCCAGCACATGCTGTGCTAGAGTCGGACTGGGTCTTCCCGAGCGGTTGGCGCTTGGTGCAGCCAGCGGACAACCGGCTTCCGTGATCAAGCGCAGCGCGATCGGATGATCCGGCATGCGCACACCGACCGTGTCCAAGCCTGCTGTCACACGCGATGACAGTGCCTGCGGCACTACCGGCAATACGAGGGTCAGCGGTCCTGGCCAAAATGCATTCATCAGCGCTCGGGCTGTATCGTTAATTTCCGCTACCATACCTTTTAATTGAGCAGCATCGGAAATATGTACAATGAGCGGGTTATCGGAAGGACGACCTTTGGCAGCAAATACCGCCTCCACCGCTTTAGTGCTGCGTGCATCGGCCCCCAGTCCGTACACGGTTTCCGTAGGGAAGGCTACCGTCTCTCCAGCCTGGAGAAGTACGGCGGCCTCGCGTATGCCCTTTTCCGCTGCGATCAGAGCCTGTCCAGCTGAAAGTTCGTCAGAACCATCCCCGTCAGTGTTGTTCACAGAACCAACAGAATCCACTTTTTCCACCTCAAAAGACGAGGTAGCAGATACAGTCGTGCTCTCTATAGGAACCAGACATCTTACATCCCACCAGTGTGTATGAGAAGACTGTGGCGCCTGCTCCTGCCCTACGCTCTCTTTTTTCACAAAACCTACGTGCATGTCATGCATTTGATTCACTTTATCACTCATATCAGATCATCCCATATCTTATTGTCATACAGGCCATTTCATGGCCCTGATCCCCAAAAAACCTACTTTAACAAATCAGTTCGAATTGGCTCTGTCCTCTGTATATCTATCGTAAGTTCCATTATAACATATGGGGAAACTTACACTCGTTGTTCTCTTTTCCATAGCACTGACGAAACATTTAGGCAAACAAGCCACTCACCCAGTTCAACAGACCCGTAAGGGCATCCCACAGGAAAAAACGTACTTCCGGCTCCTTGTCAGCGGCGTTCGTTCGATTGTCTTCATGACTTGTTTTTGCCGATACAGTTTGTGCTGCTGCTTCACCGCTGCCTGCATCAATAAAGCACAACGGCGGGAACAGCACACACCACCAATTTTGTCCTTTCCCTTGCCCCAGTGTAACCCGAAGTGCTTCATAATTCCCTGCTGGGTACACAAGGCCACCGTACATTTTCGTCGGAAAAGGTACACTTGCCAGCTCCACCTGATGATCATACGCTATACCGCGAAGAGCCAGTTCTTCACCTACCAAGCGATCAATTTCAGGTAAATGTGCATCAATCAACACTCTGGCTTGACTTAGGCTTTGTGGATTGTCCAGCTCACCCACCCACGCATTCATCTGCTGCACGATGGCATCCCGTATTTCGCGCTTAACCAACTGATCCTCTGGACGATCTGAATTAGCTAAAATTCGCAGTCGAATGGAATCGTGCGGAATTACCTTCAACCCTGTGGTGGTTACTCCAGACGCTAAAGTTCCTCTTGCTCCCGTGGTCATCGCAGCATCTGTTTTTTGACCTTCCCAAGACATCATTAATATTGAAATACAAAAGAGTATCATTGCAGCTTGCTTTATCCAACTTCTCATCTTCGTCCCCCCAAACCCAAACTCTATCATGTCTATCAGTCTGTCCGGTTTGGGAGAGTCTAAACCTATGAATCTCGTAAAATAATTCAAGCTATTGCAAGCTAGATCGTCACCTAGGAATATAAAAAAGCCCAGATTTCACAATCTGGACTCTTTTGTTGCACCGTTTCAACTCGTACAAATAACTATCAATATTAAGCCACAACCCACCTGTACTAGGCTTTTTTCGCCTTCGTCAAGCTTACTCTGGAAGGCTGCGGCAGGTCATCCTCTAGCTCCTGACCATGCACCTTAATGCTCATAACTAAGCCAATACTAGCCATGTTAATAAGCAACGAGGTACCGCCATAGCTTATGAACGGGAGCGTAATCCCCGTAAGTGGCATAATGCCCAGAAACGCACCAATGTTCTCAAAAATCTGATATAGCAACATGGACACAATCCCGACAATAATATATGGTCCAGCTCGATCCCGGCATTCCAGCGAAATCAGGATCATTCGATGAATCAAAATAAAATATAGCAATAGCAGAATGGATGAGCCTACAAACCCAAACTCCTCTGCTACAACTACAAAAATAGAATCCGCATAGGTATAGGGAACACGTCCGGACTGTACCGAGGTTCCTTGCAAAAAGCCCTTGCCCATCATCCCGCCAGAAGCTATGGCCAGTTTGGCATTTTTCGTATGATAAGATGCCTTCGCAGTCGCTTCTTCTGGTACCAGCCAAGGGTCTAAACGCTCTACCCAGTGACTACGTCCAATGCCTTTCATAAAGGAATCAATCTCATCATGAAACGAAATATACGCTTTGATCCCGCCACCAACGGCGACTGCAAATACGATAAATCCGATTAGCGCATGGGATGCCTTCACATTACCAATCCATAGCATACCAATGACGATGACAATGTAACCGAGCGCATTACCCAAGTCATTTTGTGCCATGACCATGGCAAATGGGACAAAGCTCACCAGAGCAACTGGAAGGACATCCTGAATAAAATACAGCTTGCTCTTGCGCTTTTTAATCAGCATATACGCCAAAAAAATGATAAGAACCAGCTTGAATACCTCAGCAGGCTGGAGATTTAAGCCACCAATTTTCAAAAAGCCTTGAGAGTTATTAACCGTCCCGCCAAAAAAGCCGAGAATCAGCAGAAATATCCCGCCTCCGTATACATACAAGGCTTTTTTAATGAATATCCGAAAATCAACTATCGCTAAACCCAAGATCGCTACAAAGCCCAATATATAATACCCGATCATCTTCTGGTAATCGTTGCCGTGCTCTGCCAAGTTCGTAGGACCCCTACCAGCACTGTATACCGTTATGATACTAATCGCCATGAGCAAAACCAGAATAAAAATAACCGGACCATCAATTTTTTTCAATTTCTGAAGCATGATTTCCCCCTGAGCCGTTTCTCGGTCATACTCCTCTTATTCTAAAGGAAAGACTCGCAAAAAGAAAATGCAGCATTACTCCGAGACGCCTAGGACATGTCGCTCGATCCCCGCAAGGTCAGGAATGATTAGAATGTTCTTCCAATGACCTGCCTGTTCCAGCAGGCCAGCCACGTCTCTGGCCTGTCCCATCCCCAGCTCAAACCCGATTAGCCGGGGTGGGGCCTGAAGGAGCCCCAGCTGCTCCAGCATTGCCCGATACGGGCCAAGCCCGTCAGGACCGCCATCCAGCGCCATTCGCGGCTCATGGTCGCGCACCTCTGGCTGCAAGCCAGCGATGTCAGCAGCCGGGATATATGGCGGGTTGGACACGAGGATGTCCACCGCTGTTCCCGCAAACGGCACCAGTAGATCGCCCTCGCGGAATTCTACGGTTGCGCCGTTTGCGGCGGCGTTCTGGGACGCCCTTTCGAGCGCAGCAGCAGAAATATCCCCCGCTGCTACGTGCCAGCGCGGCCGCTCAGCTGCCAGCGTCACGGCAATCGCGCCGCTACCCGTGCCGATATCGAGCGCATGCGGAGCACTGCTCGGCCACAACCGGTCGCCGTGCTGGAGTATCGCCTCGACGAGCAGCTCTGTCTCGGGGCGCGGAATCAGCACCGACGGTGAAACCGCGAACGGGCGGCCATAAAATTCCTGCCGTCCGATAATATACTGCGCCGGTTCACCCGCAGCTTTGCGGGCGATGAACCGTTCCCACGTCTCCTTAACGGAGGAAGGGAACGGATCGCCCAGAGCGGCGTAAAACCTCGTACCTTCCAGCCCAAGCACATGTTCCAGCAGCAAGCGGGCATTATGCTGCGGCTCCAACACGCCGCAACTTCCTAAAAAAGAAGAAGCCTCAACTAAGGCTTCTCTGACACTCATGTTCCGTTCCGGCGGCATCCGATACACACAATCGCGTTCGTTCCCCAAAACTTAAACCTCTTGTTCCATCAAATCAGCCTGCTCTGCAATCGTGAGCGCTGATACGATTTCTTCGATCTCTCCGTTCATCACCTGGTCCAGCTTGTGCATGGTTAAACCAATGCGATGATCCGTTACACGGCTTTGCGGGAAGTTGTAAGTACGTATACGCTCACTGCGGTCTCCAGTACCTACTTTGCTCTTACGCTCGCCTGCATATTTGGCTTCCTCTTCCTGGCGCATCATATCCGAAATACGGGCACGCAAAACTTGCAGCGCCTTCTCCTTGTTGGAGTTTTGGGACTTGCCGTCCTGGCAGGTTGCCACAATACCTGTTGGCATATGCGTTACACGCACCGCCGACTTGGTTGTATTAACGGACTGACCGCCCGCACCGCTGGAGCAGAAAGTATCCACGCGGATATCCTTGTCTAAAATTTCGATATCCACTTCCTCTGCCTCAGGCATCACAGACACCGTGGAGGTAGATGTATGAATACGTCCGCCAGATTCTGTTGTCGGAATCCGCTGTACACGGTGTGCGCCACTTTCGAATTTCATTTTGCTGTATGCACCGCGTCCGTTAATCATGAAAATAACCTCTTTAAAGCCTCCAAGGTCATTCATGTTTGCATCCATCAGCTCTACACGCCAGCCTTGGGTATCTGCATAACGCGTGTACATCCGGTACAAGTCCGCTGCAAACAGCGCGGCCTCGTCCCCACCGGCAGCACCACGAATTTCGATAATAACGTTCTTATCATCGTTCGGGTCCTTCGGCAGCAGCAAAATACGAATTTTCTCGTCCAGCTCCCGCTTACGGGCACTCAGCTCTTCAATCTCCATTTTGACCATTTCACGCATCTCGTCGTCCAGCTTTTCTGCCTGCATGGCTTTAGCAGCGTCCAGCTCCTCAACGACAGTTTTATATTCGGTATATGCTTCATAAGCAGGCTGTAAATCAGACTGTTCTTTGGAATAATCTCTAAGTTTTTTGCTATCGTTCGCCACATCCGGATCGCAGAGCAGTTCGCTCAGTTTATCGTAGCGGTCCGCCAATGATTGCAATCGGTCCAACAAGCGATTCACCTCTTCAGTTAAATTAATATGAAACCAGCTTTAAATTCACTGGCTACAGCTCTTTATTATAACAACTATTCGATTAATTAGCTACATAAAATACTTGCTAATTTAGGATTTTGCAAAAATCCGCAAATCAATTGAAGTCGAATAAACAAAATCTCGCTAAAGAGTTGAATAACAAACTCTCAACTAATAAAAGAAATGCGAATCAAATATAAAAAGCCGCCGCCCGGGACAGGCAGCGACTACGTAATTGGTACATGCAGGCAACATATATCATTACTTAATATGTTTGTATATAAACTCTGTTTGCTATACGCCGAGATGCATCCTAAACATTAAAACGGAAATGCATAACGTCTCCGTCCTGCACCACATATTCCTTGCCTTCCAAACGAAGCTGACCACGTTCTTTGGCCCCGTTCATAGATCCAGCAGCGACCAAGTCATCGTAGGATACAACCTCAGCGCGAATAAATCCGCGTTCAAAATCCGAGTGGATTACGCCCGCAGCGCCAGGTGCTTTTGTTCCTTTGTGAATAGTCCATGCGCGTACTTCCTGCACACCTGCTGTGAAATACGTATACAGTCCCAGCAAGCGGTAAGCTGCTTTGATTAGACGGTTCAGACCAGACTCAGCCAGCCCTAGCTCCTCAAGGAACATTGCCTTGTCTTCGCCTTCCAGCTCAGCAATTTCAGCCTCTACTTTGGCACTGATCGGTACCACTTCAGCATTTTCCGCTACTGCAAATTCACGTACCTTTTGCACATATGGATTGCTGTCAGCTTCCGTTACACCATCTTCACTGACATTAGCCGCGTACAATACAGGCTTCATCGTGAGCAAATGAAGGTCGCGTATAATCAGCTTTTCGTCTTCTGACAATTCTACGCTACGTGCAGGTTTATCGGCATACAGCGATTCCTTGATCCGTTCCAGTACTTCAACCTCTTGGGCATACTGCTTGTTGCCGCCCTTCATGTTCTTACGGGAACGATCAATACGCTTGTCTACACTTTCGATATCCGCCAGAATCAATTCCAGATTAATCGTCTGAATATCGCTGATCGGATCAATTTTGCCGTCCACATGAGTAATATTCTCATCTTCAAAGCAGCGTACCACATGAACAATGGCATCTACTTCACGAATATGAGCCAAAAACTTGTTACCCAAACCCTCGCCTTTGCTGGCACCTCGTACAAGTCCTGCAATATCAACAAATTCAAAAGCCGTTGGTACCGTTTTGTTCGGTACTACCAGTTCAGTCAGCTTATCCAGTCGCTCGTCCGGTACTTCAACGACCCCTACATTAGGGTCAATTGTACAAAATGGATAGTTTGCGGATTCAGCCCCCGCCTGCGTTATTGCGTTAAACAGTGTTGATTTGCCCACGTTCGGCAGACCCACGATCCCCGCTTTTAAAGCCATAATCAGAACAACTCCCGTTTATATAAAATATGCGCTATACCCTCTGTTAGTTTACCAACCCACATTATATAGGAGAACCTATACATGCGGCAAGCATACGGCTGTGAATTTAGGATTTTGCTGCATCCCTATTTAGATAGCTTTATTTAAATTTCCTTGCTCATCTGGATATCCGTAACCCGATAACCAGACTTGCGATATACATGTAAAGCCCGCTCATTATGCCCAAATACATGCAGACCGATGCGAACCGCACCCAGCCTCCGAGCTTCTTGTTCCAACGCCTGCATCGTCAACGTACCCAGGCCTCGCCCCTGATATGAATCGTAAACGAGAATATCCAGCAAAAAGGCCTCTTTGCCTTGCGTACCTTCTGTAATGTTGAACCAGATATATCCCGCTTCCTCGGAGCCTTGACCCACACTACCTGAATACTCAAGCATGTACAGGTGAGCATGGGGCGTGTCTAGCCTTTGCGGCAAATATGTTGCAAAGCTCTCCTTTGCCCGTTCTGGTGCCTCTTCCACCGTCCACGTGCCTGCCTGGATTTTCTCTTCCGCGTAATCTGCGAGCGAGCGTTGCTCAAAGCGATCATACTGCTCTGCGTTCATCGGAACCAACTTAATGAATCCGCTCATCCGTTCGCCTTCTTTCTTAGTCTGGTCGTTTCTTTAAGACCTTCGATCCTAGCTACTCCGATGCCAAACATGACTGTACGCAATTCCAGCTCCACTTGCTCCAATCGCGCTTCCAGCGCCTCGCTGGAGGTAACCGCCGAGCCAAGCAAAGAGCGACCGAAGCCTGCCATGTCAGCGCCCAAAGCAAGTGCCTTCGCAGCATCGACACCGTTTTTCAGTCCACCACTACCGATCAGAGCGCCATTAGGCTGGGCTGCTCTAACCTCCACGATACAATCAGCGGTCGAATTGCCCCAATCGGCGAACGCCTCTGCCGCTGCACGGCGCACAGGATCAGGATTGCGAAATTTCTCCACTTGGCTCCAGCTTGTCCCGCCCGCACCAGCGACATCAATAAAAGCAGCGCCTGCATCATATAATCTCGATGCCGTCTCACCATCTATGCCCCAGCCTACTTCCTTCACGCCTACAGGCACCGAAAGACGACGACACAACTCCTCAATGCGCTCAAGCAGCCTGCTAAAATCCAAATTCCCTTCAGGTTGGAATATCTCCTGCAAGCCGTTTAAATGCAGCACCAACATATCCGCTCCGGCAATTTCCACTGCACGTTGGCAATCGTCCACACCAAACCCGTAGTTCAGCTGTACTGCGCCCAGATTGGCAAGGATCGGGATGCTAGGTGCTAGACGGCGAACTGCAAAGGTTGAAGCCAACTCTTCTTTTTCCACCGCAGCTCGTACGGAGCCGACACCGAGCGCCCAGCCACGTCTCTCTGCTGTCTCTGCCAACCGCTCATTAATCGCTCCTGTCTCGGCGCTACCGCCTGTCATCGAACTGATGAGCAGCGGTGTCCGTACAGTGCGCCCCATAAAAGTTGTATCCAGACGCACCTCGTCAAAATGTAGCTCCGGCAAAGCGCAGTGCTTAAAGGCATAACGCTCCAGCCCGCTGGTAATGCCGTGTCCAGCCACATCTTCCTGCAGACAAAGGCGGACATGCTCAATTTTCCGTTCACCTGTCTGCGTGGCAGGCAACAAAGAGCCGGATCTGTCTGAGCCGTCAGGTGATCCATTTTTATTTTCTGTATTACTCATCTATGTTCCACCTCATCCAAAGTCAATCTGTGCATTCCATCAGGTTCGTGAAGCACAAATAAGACCGTTCCCGAACACGGTAACCGATCTATTTATCATCTCATATATCAAATATCCAGGCCCTTAAAGCACTATTTTAAGATATTTTCATTGTATCATGGATGGAAAAATATATACATGACCGTGAACATTTTTCTTTGCCTATGGGATCGAAAAGCAGCACCTGCTTAAGATGCAGCTTCTCTGCAAAATGCAAAATACCCCTCCGAAAGTGGGACCCCAATCAAGCAGGATTAAGGTCATCACAACCTTCTTTAGCTCTTCATCGAATCAGGTATAGTTGTAATATTTTCTTGTGGTTCCTTTGTACGCCCATGTCCAAATTTGAAAACGAGAATACCACCGATAATGACCAATACACCAATCAACTTATTGAAGGTAAACGGAATCTTCTCTAGTCCAAGCCATCCTAATGAATCCCACAACAAGGCTGTACCTAATTGTGCCGTCAATACGATGGAGATCGCATAGGTAGGGCCAAGTCGCTTCATTCCTTGGACCAGACAGAACACAACGCCGACACCAATCATGCCACTGAACCAGTACCACAGCTGCATATGCTGTAAAGCAAATGTATTTTTCCCTTCAAAAATAAGACTTCCGAGCAAGGAAGCCAAGAACCCTGTTCCCAGTACCAATGTCGTTGTGGCCCATGAACCTGTCCGCTCATTCACCTTATTATTGAATATCGTTTGCAGACTGACCAAAGCACCTGCGATAACTGCCAATATAAGCCCTAATAACATATTTAACTCTCCCTTGATAGTCCCTTTATTGTGCTGCACTTATTCAAAGCACTATGATTACAACGATTCATAAATATTATGGCCAGCCAGTTCACTCAAACCTTTTCTGTCCTTAATGACAATATAGCCTTTTGCCCGTTCAACCAATCCCTCTTCGATCAGCTTGCGAATGACACGGTTGAGGTGTCTGTAGCTGGTTCCGATCAAATTCGCCACATCCACCAGACTGGATGCCCGTAGTTCCTCATGAAAGGCAGAATTGGATTCGTCAAAAGAAACAGATAGCAGGTAGCTCGCAAGCCTAACTTCCACCGGATACATCAGGTTGAAATTGGAGAAATCAGAGTCCAGGCAAAACTTCCGCGTGACAATATCCAATAGAAATTGCAGCAAAGGAGCATAATCTCTGCCGTACTTATTCATCCATTGATGATGAACACCAATCACATAGATCGGCGACACTGCCTCTACTGTATTGATGACGTGACTATTACGAATATATTCAACATCTCCTATGACCTCGATCGGGGTTTTGAAGCAAAGGATCAGAGTCTTTCCTTCTGTAGAGCTGGTAAAAATTTTGACCTTGCCCTGCACCAGAATATACAGATGCTCAATGGCGTCCCCCTGCGAACAGAGCTTTTCCCCTTGCTCCAAACGATGCAGCGACAAATAGGGATGTAGTGGCTCGTAGAGTATGGATTCTAACTGATGCAGATGCAAAAAATACTTTAGCTGCTCTTGATCCTGAATTTCTCTCATTGCTTAGCTCACCTTCATTTTCTACGTTCTAAGCTTTTTCTATAAATAAAGTTTTATTTTAGAGTTTTAATATAATGACACCCGCGATCATCATACCAATACCTATAAATTGTGGCAGCTTCATCTTCTGCTTCACTATGCCGAACCATCCTTTGATGTCTACCAGGAAGGTTAAACATAACTGAGCAATCAACAGCGCCGAGATTGTGAACGTAACCCCAATATGTTGAATGGCTGTGACTTCACTAAATATAATGATAGCCGCAAAAGCACCACCCCAAAGATACATCGGCTTTACCTGTTTCATTTCAGACACACGGCCATCCTTTGTAAACATCCAAACTGATGCTGCCAAAATAAAACCTATTAGCTGAGTAACGGTAGCCGCCTGCCATGTCCCGATATCCTGGCTAATCCGTGTATTCGCTACCCCCTGTAACGTAATACAAGCGCCTCCCAGAAAAGCAAACAAGATTCCTCTCATAAATCGTTATTCTCCCCATATAAATGACTTTTGTATCTATTTAAGTATAGGTCAGCCTGCCTATAAAGGACATATGTCCTCAATTAATAAAACGTTCTTCATTTCATTCTGTTCAGCATTCCGCTTCAATCCTGTGGACTTGCGGTAATAATTAGACAGTATCTATATCATAATCTGCATGTTCGGTCACGATAAAATGGAATGCAGCATTCAATGGAGGAGCTGATCGTCGTATGACTAAACAAAATCCGCTGCATTCTGCGCCGGAATCCCAAAGAAAATTCATGTACAAGGGCCGTGCTCTTAAAATCGCCATTTTGGTGCTTATCCTGTGGCTGATTGCCGTTATGCTGTATCAAACCCATAAACCATTGCCTCCGTTCGTCTCTTATGAGAGTCAGGAGTATTCAACGAACGAGGTAAACTTTTGGACGGATTTGACCTACCCTACTGGGGATGGAAGCACTGTACAACATGAAGGGCAAATTTTGAATCGTATGCTCGGAATCATTGATGAAGCCCAGCAATTTATCGTCATTGACCTGTTTCTGTTCAACGATTATAAACATAAAGGGCAGCACTTCCCCGAAGTCAGCGCACAAATGGCCCAGCATCTTATCGCCAAAAAGAAAGCCCATCCTGAGATGCCTATCTTTTTCATTACAGATGAAGTCAATACCAACTATAATTCTGCTCCCAATCCTTTGTTGGAGAATATGAAGGAAGTAGGAATTCAGGTCGTGCAGACCGATGTAGATCCATTGCGGGACTCCACGCCCATCTATTCAGCGGTGTGGCGTACCTTTTTCCAGTGGTTCGGGCAGCAAGGCACAGGCTGGATTCCCAATCTGATGGCCAGTGACGGACCTGACGTTACGGCTCGCTCCTATTTAAAGCTGTTAAACGTCAAAGCCAATCACCGAAAATTGGTTACCAACGAGCAAACTGCTCTCATTTCTACAGGTAATGTTCACGATGCAAGTGCCTATCATTCCAATGTTGCCCTAGAAGTGAAGGGACCGATCATCGGAGATATTTTACAAACAGAGCAGGCGGTATTGGACTTCTCGGGCGGAGGGCAACTTCCTGTCTACACACCTCAAGCAGAGCCCCTAGTCCCATCAGGTAAGGACAGCTACCGGATCAAATATCTCACTGAAGGCAAAGTGTATGCCTCCGTTCTGAATGGCATTAAGCAGACGAAGCAAGGTGACAGCATTCATATGGGCATGTTTTATTTGGCTGATCGCAAAATATTGAATAGCCTGCTGGATGCCTCGGCACGCGGCGTAAACATCCAATTGCTGCTGGACCCCAATGAAAACGCGTTCGGTCAGGAAAAAATAGGCATCCCTAATCGTCCGGTTGCCCAAGAGTTGTCCGATAAATCGGATGGAAACATTCAAATTCGTTGGTATCATACTACCCATGAGCAATTCCATACGAAGCTGATTTATATTGCCAAGGCACAAGGAGAGCATTTGATTTGGGGTGGCTCTACCAATTTGACCCCCCGTAATTTGGATGATTTGAATCTGGAGAATGAACTGTGGGTGGCCGCTCCGGCGGACAGCAAGCTGACCCGACAGGTGGCGGCCTATTTTGATAAGCTGTGGAATAACCGGGGAGCTGAATACAGCCTGGAGCTGGCGGCCTACGAGGATCATTCAACATTTTGGAAAGATATTGTATACCGTCTCCAGGATATTTTGGGCTTTACTACATTTTGACTCTAAGATCTGCTTCCATATCCACAGCTCATCGTTTGTACATTACAGCAGTGGTGAAAGCAGCCGAGCGAGCGATTCCATCAAACGTTTGAACAGACGCTTTTTCATGAATTCCTCACGTACGATCAAGCTGGCATTGTGCAAATCTCGCTCATAGTCGTTCACCATCTGCTGCACACTGTGTGTTTGAATCAACAGAGCGTTCACTTCAAAATTCAAATGGAAGCTGCGCATATCCATATTGGCTGTCCCAATAGTCGCAACTTCCCCGTCAATAATGAGAAGCTTGGAGTGAAGGAACCCTTTTTCATATTCATATACCTTGACTCCCACCTCTAGCAACGATTGGAAGTACGAATGGGATGCGAGAAAAGGCAGCCATTTATCCGGTTTCGCGGGGAACAGAATACGCACATCCAACCCGGATAGAGCAGCCATCCGCAAAGCAGTCAGGATATCTTCATCCGGGATAAAATAAGGAGTGGCAATCCAGACGGATTTTCGAGCGGATGTAATCATGGAGAAAAACAGATTTTTAAGCACTCTCCGCTCGTTATCTGGACCGCTGGCAATAATCTGTACGCCGCCGTCCGTGATCGGTTCAATATCGGGAGACAGATATTCGCTATCCAGCACCGATTCGCCCGTCATATGAAGCCAATCCTGTAAAAATATAAGTTGCAGCGTCCGCACAGCTTCGCCTTTCACAATCATATGTGTGTCACGCCAAAAGCCGTAGGCTTTATTGCGGCTGAGATACTCATCTCCCACATTTAGGCCACCGATTAATCCAATATTACCGTCGATAACTACAATTTTACGGTGATTACGGTAGTTTACCCGGCTGGAGAAGAACAAAATCCGAGCGCCGCCGTATGCAACAACCTCGACTCCTGCATCTTTCATTTCCTTCAAAAATGCCTTCGATAACTGAATACTACCGACCGCATCGTACATAAACCGAACCTTAACACCCGCTTTAGCCTTTTCAATCAAAATTTTCTGAATGCTGGTACCGATATCATCCGAGCGGAAAATGTAATATTCCATATGGATATGATGCTGCGCCTTGCGCAGTTCTTCGAGCAGCGTGGAGAAGGTTTCATCTCCATTATTCAGAATCTGGGTTTCTGTCGCAAAATAAATCGGGGAGCGGGCCAATCTCCGGGCCAGGCGCATTAACTGCTGCTGCTCATCTGTAAAGCAGGTCAGATCTCGTTTGACCCGCAAAGCATCCTTTTCGATACGCTCATACGCCTGTTGGTCACGCAATGCCTTTTTGTCATACTTACGGCGCTTGAATACATTTTGCCCAAATAAAAAATAAAGAGGAAGTCCAACGACTGGCAACAACGCCAGCAGCAAAATCCATGACATGGTGGTGGAAGGATTACGATTCTCCGTGAAAATAATCAGACTTATGGAAATAACCGTCAAGGTAGAGAAAATACTGATGACAGTTCCTTCATTTTTACCGATGTAATTAAACAAGCCAAAATAATAAATAATAAACACCATAGCCGCGATCAATACGGCCAGTAAGCTTCGCCTCATAACTAACCTCACTTCCAATGGACTGCATTTGAACAGGTATTCCTCATTATATTGTACATGAGCCCCTTATTTCTTCCCACTTTTTTATTTAAATGTTGAATAAAAAAATCCAGAGTACATAATGAAATGTCGATGGGTTGACACTTACTTTTTTTCATGTGAAAATAAACTAACGAACGTTAGGTAGGTGATGATAATGGGAATGGAAGAGATTCGAAAGGCCGCTCTTTTCCAATTTGCCGCCAATGGGTATGAGGGAGCATCCTTGAGCAGTATTGCCGCCGAGGTTGGAATCCGAAAACCGTCTATATATGCGCATTTTCAGGGTAAGGAGGATTTGTTTTTGCAGGTGGCAAGTTACGCGTTTCAAGAGCAGAATTTACGTATTTTTGAATACTTTACGGAACGCAAAGAACAGTCGCTGGAGCATACACTGCATAATTTCTTGTTCTGGATGGAACAGGAATATGAGGGCAACAACTCAGCCAAGTTTATGCTTCGTTTTTCCTTTTTTCCGCCTGTATCTTTATATAACGAGGTACTGAATATTGTGAATCCTTTCCTGGAACAAATGGAGCGAAAATTAACTCGTCGCCTCCGAAATGTACGGGATCGGGAACCCTTTGGACATATGAAGCCAGCGGATGTGGCCTTAGCCTACATGACGCTGGTGGATGGAATCATGGTAGAGCTGCTGTACAGCGGAAGCACCAACTACCACCGAAGGCTGAACGCTGCATGGCCTATTTTTTGGCGTGGGATTACGTTAACTTCATCTCATGAAGGGTGAAGCAGTCGTAATTGAAAATTATACTGAATTGAGGAGAAATTCATCATGAATCGCAGTTGGATTTACGTTTTTGTTGGAGGCCTGATTGAGGTCGTATGGGTATCAGGCTTGAAGCATGCAGATTCTGAACTCACCTGGGCTGTAACTGTGCTGGCTGTGGTGGCCAGCTTTTATTTAATCATGAAGGCTGCAAAGCGTCTGCCTGTAGGCACGGTGTATGCTGTATTTACCGGACTGGGGACAGGGGGAACCGTCGTAGGCGAAATGCTGCTTTTCGGGGAACCGTTTCAATGGTCCAAAACGCTGCTAATCGCCCTTTTGCTAGCAGGTGTGATCGGCTTGAAGTTAGTTACCGATCGTGATGCTCAGGAAGGGAGTGGTGCATAATGGCTTGGATTGCATTGGTTATCGCGGGCTGCTCGGAAGTGCTTGGAGTCATCGGCATGAAGGGAGTTACGGTCGGTAAAGGGTGGAAGGCTTTAGCACTTATGATTTTATCCTTTATTCTTAGCTTCTCTCTGCTCAGCTTCGCCATGAAAAGTTTGCCGATGGGAACTTCTTATGCCGTATGGACAGGCATTGGAACCGTCGGCAGTACGATTACAGGCATGTTCTTGTATGGTGAGCAAAAAAGCGTACTGCGTGTTTTATTCATCGCCATGATTCTTGCCGCAGCATTGGGCTTAAAGCTGATTTCTTAAAGGAGTGATGCCTTGTGATTACCACCGTAACGCTTAACGCAGCAGTGGATAAAATCTACACGGTTGCAGGCTTTGGACTGAATGCCGTCCACCGCATTGAAGGGGGCTTAACGGTACCAGGCGGCAAGGGCGTGAATGCCGCTCGTGTCATTCGCACGCTAGGTCAGCCTGTACGGGCGACCGGGTTTGTAGCTGGACATACCGGACGGCTGCTCATCGACGGGTTGAGCGCGGAGGGCGTAAGCGCCGATTTCATCGAAACGGCATACGGGGAAACCCGTCTCGCCATAACCGTGCTCGACCCGGCTGCCCGCACGCAGACCGAGCTGATTGAGAGCGGCCCGACCGTTGGGCCGCTTGAACTAGCCGCACTGCGGCGCAAAATCGCGACCCTTGCCGAGGATTCGGCTTGGGTCGTTCTCTCCGGCAGCCTGCCACCCGGCTGCCCGTCCGATCTGTATGCCGAGCTGTGCACGCTGGCAAAGGAACGCGGCGCGCGCGTGGCGCTGGACGCGAGCGGCGAAGCGCTGCGCTTGGGGCTGCGCGGGAAGCCCGACCTCGTAAAGCCTAACGAGGAAGAGGCCGCCCGCTTCGCGGGGATCGACGCCACGCGCCCAGATGCCGCTGAAGCGGCGGCATCACAGCTGCTGGAAGCCGGAGCTCAGTTGGCAGTCATCTCGCTCGGCGCACGCGGGGCGCTAGCGGTAACGCGCGATGCACGCTACCGCGTAAGCCTGCCGGACGCGGACATTGTCAGCGCGCTCGGCAGCGGTGACGCCATGGTCGCCGGGCTGGTTAGCGGCGCGGTGGCGGGGCTGGAGCTCCCTGCCATGCTACGACAGGGAGCGGCCTGCGGCACGGCGGCAGCTCTGCACGCCATGGCCGGCAAGATCGAGCTTCAGGACGTGGAACGTCTGAAGCAAGGAATTACGGTGACGCTGGTGTAATTCAGCGTCACTTTTTTTTATTTCATCCAAATTATTTGCTTAATTTAATGTTACGAATAATAGCTTTCTGAATGATTTATGTTCCAAATATGCGTTGCCGGATGACTTACAACAAAACCCTGTTTTCCAGTATATTTTTCATACAAATATGCGATTTGGAAGGCCCCAGCTTGACTAGTGAATCCTGAAACTCTGCAATTTCCTCTACAGACGCGCTTTGTACCTTAATGAGATAATTAAATTCCCCGCTGATGCGAAACAAATCGGTAACCTCCTTCGCCTCCTTACAAAAATCAATCAGCTCTTGGCAATGTTCTGTCTTTATCAGAATAAACGTAGTTGTCCCTCGATTCAGTTCCCGTAAATTAAATACAGCATTATATCCAGAAATAATCCCTCGTTCTTCGAGCTTGGTCATTCTTTCTTTAACGGACGGTTGTGACATCGAAATTTCTTTGCTGATTTGGGAAATCGTTATTCGCGCATCATGCTGTAACAATTTCATGATTTTGTAGTCTATCTCGTCTATGTGATGCTGCATATCAAGTACCTCCTGATTCGAATTTAAAAAGTAACGTTTTTCATCTAAAATATCTTCGGTTTCATAACCAATATAGTATAAAAAGCTTATTTTAAATATATATGTAGCACATAATTATTCATATAATAAGGTTTACTTACATATAAGGAGGATCTGAAATGAGTGTGAAGGGACTAGCTCATGTGGCCATCCAAGCCCGTGATTATCAAGCAACCATTGCATTTTATACCGAAGTACTGGGATTTAAAAGAGGACATCACTGGAGTCTTCCATCCTTTCGGATTCAAGAAGCTTCCATGCTGATCTCACCTGACCAAAGAACCTGTCTCGAGATCTTTGATAACGATGCCGTCATTCCTGCCCAAGGGAAAAAGGCTGCATCCGAGCAGGATATTGCTCATGGGGCTTTATTACACCTCGCATTTTACGTAGACAATGTGGATGAAATATACCAAAAAGCCCTTGTCCACGGAGCAAGAACCTTTGTGGAACCCAATCAGCTTACACTTGGCGAACCTCCTCTACTAGTCACCAATGCATTAGTCCACAGCCCTAATGGTGAGGTTATCGAATTTATCGAGGATGTTGATTTTGACATGTCCCAAACGAGCAAGAAGTAGTCCGCACAGCTATTAAAAAGATCCACTTCCCGGGGAAGCGGATCTTTTTTTTATACTCCATTCATCTCCACCCTATTCTCTATGGAAAAATTAAACTATTCCTAAGTATTTCCGATATATTGTTTATCGCTTGTTTAAAGGAGTAGATTATCATTTCAATTGACTTCAATGTGTACTGGTTTCATTTTAGCTCCGATCTGCTCATGCCGTTGTTCAGCTTGATCGGTCTGCTGCTCATCTATTTCGGATTCAGAACGATCCGTCGCCACCGTTATCGTAAACGCCACTGGGTCCGTACCAAAGGGCAAATCGTTGACGCGCATATCGAAGTAGACATAGATGTCGTTCCTTTTGACCGTGATGATCCGGTAGATACCAGCTACACCCGCCGATTAAAGGTACGCTTCTATACCGCTTCAGGTGAAGTCGTGGAATTCTGGAATCCTTATAGTACCAATCTCAGCCTCAACCGGGTTGGCAGCAAGATTAAGGTATTATACAATCCGGCCAACCCTCGGGACGCCCGAATTGCTGGCGGTGTAAATGGTGCAGGCTGTCTGGCCTTTATGTTGTTTTTGATCGGTGTCCCCTTTGCTTTGAGCGGGGTATTCGCTTTATTGAAATTTTTCTTCTAACAAGGCTTGGGTCACATACTAGTCATAAAAGTTATCGCCATATAAATGGCCAGACCCAAAATAATCAGTGCCGATATTTTGTTGAGCATAGTACCAAACTTTCCTTCTGAATCCATACGTCCTACAAGCCGCCCCGCCGTTGCCAGACCCACAAACCATATCCACGATACTGACACGGCAGCCAGACCGAAGGCCCAACGTTCCCCGCCGTTATATTGAAGGGAGCTGGTTCCAATTACACCAACCGTGTCAAGTATGGCATGTGGATTCAGTAGCGATACCGAAGCGGCAAAGATCATCTGGCGTTTCGGCAGCATCGGCTGACTTTCTCCCGAGGAAGCAGCCTTGGACCTCCAAAGAGTCCAAGCCATATACAGCAAAAAAAAACAGCCCGCCGCATAAAGCACATTCGTGAGCCATAGAAATTGCTGCAAAATGAGGGATACTCCCCCAACTGCAAGCGTGATCAGAATGGTGTCACAGACACCCGCTGTAATGACCGCAGGCAAGGCATTGCGAAACCGCGACTGGGACGCCCCCTGATTAAACACAAATACATTTTGTACCCCTAAAGGCAAAATCAATCCCAATGCCAATAAAACGGCATGAATAATAGCTTCCAGCATGTTATGTACTCCCCCAAATTCATTGCCTAATATTCTCTAAATGCTTCTAATCCTTCCGGAACTGCTCTAACACAAGCTTGTAATCCTGAGGTTTGTTCATGTTGAACACGGCATTGTGCCACATATTCTCTGTCACTCCCGGCATGTCCTCTATAGTGGCATAACGAACATTCAACGTTTCCAACCATTCGGTGAGACGGAGCCGTTTATTCCGCAAACGTTCCTCAGCAGATGGCAGTATGCTCCGATGATACACTCCCAGCAAAGGATGCATACGTCCAGCCACAGAAGCAATTACCGCTTGCAGTGGTGATTCCGCTACTTCTTTGGGTGCCGCCCACTTTTCAGTTAAAACGAGCAAGGCTTGCAGCACTTCCAGCTGTACAAAAGGCATATCACAGGCCACGACTATTCCCCATTCGGTAGTAGATGCAGATAAGCCTGCATGAATACCACTCAAGGGTCCCATACCCGGATAGATATCAGATATAGTCTCAATACCGCTCAGTCCATATTCTTGATCGTCACGAGTGACTACTACCACCCGTTGGACCGCCTGCTGTAAGGTAATAAATGTCCGTTCAAGCATAGTAGCTCCCTCAATCTCAAGCAGGGCCTTATCCTGTCCCATTCGGCTGGAACGTCCTCCTGCGATGATAATACCAGTCACTTCCACGGAAAACTCCTCCTTTTTTTCTAAAAACAATCACAAATATGCATATGGAATTTTGGACAAAATTGAAATTTACATAATTGTAATTTTATTGGTTTGTTAACCCTTTCAACACATGATACATTGGAATAAAGAACATTCCCACAGATCGACATCGGTGCGTAGTTCTCTATCGGGCTAAGAAAGGAATGGCTTGTCTTGCAAAAGAGAGAAATTCAAGAGACTCCCCTATATTCCCTAAAGCTATATAACTTTTTTCTATATGGAGCTATGGTCATTTTCTCCAGCTTCTTTCCGTTGTATCTACAAGATATCGGCATGGACAAGCTGGAAATCGGGAGTCTGATGGCCATCGGACCTTTTGTATCTGTATTCGCGAATCCTTTCTGGGGATATACAAGCGACCGCAGCCGAAATCTCCGACGTATCCTACTATTTATGATTATAGGTACACTGTTACTGCTCCAAGCTTTATTTCATGTTCACACGTATGTCATGATTTATGTGTCGATGATTGGCTTTTACTTTTTTCAAAGCCCGTTATTTGCCCAAAGCAATACCCTGATTCTCAGTTATATTGAGGGCACAGACCGGAAATTTGGTTCATTTCGCATATGGGGTTCCTTCGGTTGGGCTGTGACTGCGGCAGTTGCCGGCATCGTTGTTGACCACACAGGAGTATCCAGTATATCGACTATCTTTACGATACTTCTTCTAGCTGCATTGATCTGCACTTTGGCAATTCCACCACTGAAAAGCACTGTGGAGACGGCAACCATTCATTTGCGTGGCTTTGGCAGTATTATATTAAACGGATATTTCATATCCTTCATTTTGTTAGGCATCCTTGTATCAATTCCTAATTCAATCAACGGCGCCTTTATGTCCTTGTACATCACCGAACTGGGTGGGTCCAAGCTGATGCTTGGTTTTGCCGTTTTTATGTCATCGGTATTCGAAATTATTGTCTTTTTACTGTTTGATCGCTTCTTGAGGAAAAAAATGACCGTGATGGTCGGCTGTTTGGCACTCGTCAGTTTGCTATTTGCCTTACGTTGGGAACTCATGGCGCTGGCTACAGACCCGATCCAGATCGTGTTCATTCAGGCACTTCATTGTGTCACCTTCGGTGGATATTTCTATGTAGGCACCCAGTTGACCGTCCTGTTCACTCCTGCAGCATACCGATCATCCGGACAGGCCGTATATACCTTGACCTGGAGTGGTATATCCGGTATCGTAGCAGGTTTTGCTGGCGGTTGGCTATTCCAGAACTTCGGCGGTGAAATGATGTACCATGCAGGTGTCTTCTTCGCCCTGCTGGGCTCTGCGGGATTCGCTATCATGTGGTATATGCTGTACAAGAACGGCTACCAGCCAGGGCATGGCGGCGAGCACAAACCAGGCGAGCATAAACCAATAGAAGAAGCACCACAACGACAATAGAGTGTCTCCAAGTCAATGGTCATGCTCTGAAGAACGGTTGTGCGTAAAATAAAGGAGTCTGCCGTTGGCAGACTCCTTTTCACTTGGTCGCACGAAGCAACCATCCGTCCCACTGTTTCCAACGTCTTATTGCTTAGGCAATTGGAAAGAGCTTTTCAATGATACCACACGGTTAAATACAGGCTCACCCGGTTTGGAAAGCTTCGGATCTACACTGAAATAACCATGACGGAAAAATTGGAACTTGTCCTGCGATTGTGCTTCTTTCATATTCCGCTCCACATAGCCATGAGCAATTTCCAAAGAGTTCGGATTTAATTGATCAAGGAATGTTTTTTCCGATCCATCCTCTTCCAGCACCTCTGGTTCCTCTGCGTTAATCAATGGCTCATACAAACGGAATTCAGCCGGAACAGCCTGAGTAGCCTCAACCCAATGGATTGTACCTTTCACTTTACGTCCCGTAAAGCCCGATCCACTCTTGGTTTCTATATCATAGGTACAGTGGATCTCCGTTACACGACCGTCCGCATCCTTAATGACATCGTTGCATTTAATGAAGTAAGCATGTTTGAGACGCACCTCATTACCAGGGAACAAACGGAAGTATTTGCTCGGCGGATTCTCCATGAAATCCTCACGCTCAATATAAATCTCACGAGAAAACGGAATTTGGCGTGTTCCAAGCTCCGGATTTTCTGTATTGTTCTCCGCCTCCAGCATTTCCACTTGTCCTTCAGGATAGTTCGTAATGACCACCTTCAACGGATCTATAACTGCCATCGTACGAGGAGCCTTAAGCTTCAAATCCTCACGTGCAAAATGCTCCAGCACCTGCAAATCAATGACTCCGTAGGCTTTGGAAATGCCTGTCTCATATACGAAGCTGCGAATGGCCTCTGGCGTATAGCCGCGACGACGCAAACCGGAAATGGTTGGCATCCGCGGGTCATCCCAGCCGTCTACGTGTTTTTCATCAACCAGAAGCTTGAGCTTACGTTTGCTGGTTACCGTTTGAGCTAGATTTAGCCGTCCAAATTCGTATTGATGAGGTACGTTTTCCATCTCGCATTCAGCTACAACCCAATCGTACAGTGGTCGTTGATCTTCGAACTCAAGCGAACAAAGCGAATGGGTTACGCCCTCAATTGCATCTTCCAGCGGATGAGCATAGGAATACATCGGATAGATGCACCAGGTATCGCCTGTATTGTGATGGGCCGTGTGTGAAATACGGTAAATAACCGGGTCACGCAAATTGATGTTTGGCGAAGCCATATCAATCTTGGCACGCAACACCTTTTCACCATTCTGGTATTTGCCTGCACGCATCTCTTCAAACAGCTTCAGATTGTCTTCCACACTGCGATCCCGATAGGGGCTGTTTTGTCCCGGTTCTGTCAGTGTTCCGCGCGTTTCACGGATTTGGTCCGCACTTTGGTCATCTACGTAGGCTTTCCCCTTTTGGATCAGCAGGATAGCACGCTTGTACATCTCTTCAAAGTAATTGGAGGCAAAATGTTTCTCCTCCCATTCATAGCCAAGCCACTTTACGTCCTCCTGAATGGAGTTCACATATTCCGTGTCTTCCTTCGCCGGATTGGTGTCATCAAAGCGCAGGTTCGTGCGTCCTCCGAATTCATCTCCCAACGAGAAATTGATCCAGATGGCTTTAGCATGTCCAATATGCAAATATCCGTTGGGTTCAGGTGGAAAGCGTGTAACAACCTCCTTGACCTTACCCGTACGTAAATCCTCTTCAATAACATTTTTAATAAAATTGGGGGGAGTAATCGGCTTCTCCACACTAATCAACCTTTCTTCCGTATAATCTGTATACAACCTGTTCCCTTAAATATACCCTTTCACACCGCATAACTCAATAAAATGAAAATCGGGATGCTCTCTTCAGCAAAAAAAGATGCAAGTTATGAAAAAGAGTTAACATTTTCGGCAAATAAATTCGTTATAGTGTATATATCTTTTATTTTACCGGAAAAGGAGACCCACCCGTGTTTAAGCTGTTGATCGTCATCCTGCTGTCTATGCTACTGTCCTCTTCCGTTATGACTACCGATCATCCTTCTTCAAGCATGGTGACCGAAACTGCATTATCTCATCCGCTGGCCAGCGCGCCAGAAGACTCATCTGTCCGCTTATATGCCGTGAGCCCGTCTCAGGGGCTCTTTCATTCAGCCGTACTGGAAATCGGCCAGCAGCGCCGAACATTCCAGTGGTCGGGCTCGGCGGATATTTCCACCGCACCACAGTTATTTTACAGAGATGTAAACGAAGACGGGATCCGTGAAGCCGTTGTCATTCTCACGCGTGCCTCGGGAACGGGTGTGGAATTGCAGGAGTTGCATATTGTTAACGTACAGACAATGGAGGAATATGCCGTTGAATCAGCGGAAAATGCTGTATCCCAGCGAGTACACAGCTCCGTGGAGCTACGTGACCACAACCGCCAGGTACATATCGCTGTTATGATTGACGGTACTACACACACGATGGACCCCAAAGCGTCTGTATTTTACGATGATCCAGCCCAGTTTACAAAGCATCTCGATTTTAGCTCTGTTGTAATGTATGACGCCGAACAATTCCCACTCCATGCCACTGTATCCGGTAGCGTATCGCCAAGCGAATTTGTAGGGGATTTGGATCTGAAATATGTATACGAGCAGGGGCGGTTCCGGGTGGGACCTATAAAGTTTGAAGCTTCCTCTCCCTTTTGACGACTCTCGCAGAATAAGGTAGCATGGGATTAAATGCTAGACTGGCTGGTTTAGCGATTTTCCGAGTGAAAGAGGGGATTAATCATGTTTACATATGCGTTGGACGAACGCACAGTCCTTCGGCCGCTCACCAAGGAGCATGTGCAGCCTCTGTTTGAGCTGATCGAAATGTCCCGTGACCGTCTGCGTCAATGGCTTCCATGGGTAGACTCCACCACGGAAATCAGCCATACAGAGCAGTTCGTGCAAGGCGCCTTGAAACAAGCCGCAGAGAACGGTAGCCTGACCGCTGGAATTTGGATAGACAACGAGCTTGCTGGCATCATCAGCTACCATGAGATCAATTGGGCTCACCGTTCGGTTAGCATCGGATACTGGCTTGGGCACGGTTACGAAGGACAGGGTCTCATGACCAGTGCCTGCCGCGTATTCGTCGAATATGCGTTGATGGAGTTGGACTTGCATCGGGTCGAAATCCGTTGTGCAACGACAAACCGCCGCAGCCGCGGTATTCCAGAACGCCTGGGCTTTGTGCTCGAAGGCATTGTACGCGAAGCAGAGTTGCTGCCAGATGGCTATATGAACCACGCAGTGTATGGTATGCTCCAGAATGAATGGAAGCAACTTCGATAGCCTTGTACTGCACAACAACGCCGCAGGCCTGATCAGGTCTGCGGCGTTGTTGATTATGAACTGGACATCACAACCGAATGTTGCTGCCTGTCTGTATCATCCGGTCTATTTTAAGAAATAGGCCATTAGAACATCATCCACAAATTGGCCTGCGATATAAAACTCCTCATGCAGCCGCCCTTCAATTGCAAAACCGCATTTTTCATAAAACATAAGGGCTTCCGTGTTACAGGACAGTACACGCAAACTTAACTTGCGGATGCCCTCCGCAGCTGCAATCTCCTTCATGGAGTTCATGAGCGCCGTCCCAATACCTTTGCGATGATAGTCTGGACGCACAGCTATATTTATTTCGAGCACATGACAATTACTAGCCAACAGCGTTGGAGGACGAAATCCAATATACCCGCAGAGCACTTCCTGTTCGATGGCAACCAGTTGAGAGCCTGGAGGCGTATTGCGCAGAAACTCTCCGCGCGACTTCCATGACAGCGAAGCAGGAGCCGTGCGTTCATTCCATACCAATTCATCCAGCGCAATCAGATCAGGAGCATCCTTCATCTCCGAATGACGTATCGTCAAGGGTTGACTTGTAAACAATTCCTTTCAATCCTTCCTGTGAAGGCTTTCCTGAAGCAATAACTGCAACCATTCGTCACTTATTGTACCATAATCGCAGCTCATTACTGAACTTTTATTAGGACTTAAGGACTGGGAACGTCCATCTTGGAAGAAGTGTCAAAATCACCCATATTGTGACGGTAACGATTCAACCAGCTATGCAGGACGAAAAATAGAATCGACAACACCGCTACGCCCGCTGCCAGCCAAAGTGTAGGAGGTAACCCACCGCCATCATACAACTTTCCCATAAAATAAGGTCCCATCACCCGTCCGGCTGCACCAATGCCCCCCACAAGTCCAATGTAAAAGGGGGCGCCCCGACCTCCATGATCAGACAGGAATGCTGGAACCGCAGGTGCAATCAGCATTTCTCCCAGAGTCGCCAGTACCATAGCGAATATCATCCCAGTATAGTTCTGTGTGCCCAGTATGACAATATAAGCTGCCAAATAAAATCCTCCAGCCCATGTCATTTGCGCAGAAGCGTGATGAGCGTACAGCCGTTTGATCCAGAAAATAATAGGTTGTGCGGCAAAAATGAGAATACCATTCAACGTCCATAATAATCCATACATCGTTTTAGGCAAGCCCTGTTCAATAATATGGGGAGAGACTCCCGTATTCCAGATCGAATTGCCGAACCATAAAAAAAGCGAGCCTAACCCCACAAAGAGATACAGCCTGGTATCACGAAACAGCAACCGAGCGGGTATTTCTTCTTTTTTCATCACAGACTTGCTGAGCTGGACTTCTCCCTCTTCCCGATCTACCCTGCTTAGATAAGACCAGAAGAATCCAGCAAATACCGCAGAAGTCACCCCGTTCATCACAAAGCTGAGCTGATAGGAAAGGTCGGCCAGAACGCCGCTCAGTCCCGTTCCGAGTGCCACCCCAATATTGTTCGCGACATAAATGATATTAAACAGCTCTCCACGTCGGTCAGCAAAACGAAAACCTACAAAAGCCTGAATCGCAGGCACGGATACTACATTAAAAAAGCCGATAATGCCCATCATGATGACAAAAGCTACCCAATGACCACTGGTAAATGGAAGCGAGAGAAGTCCCAACGCATTCATG
The DNA here is from genome assembly GCF_011066175.1 of Paenibacillus sp. EKM211P. Taxonomy (NCBI): domain Bacteria; kingdom Bacillati; phylum Bacillota; class Bacilli; order Caryophanales; family Paenibacillaceae; genus Paenibacillus; species Paenibacillus sp. EKM211P. Next base: position 470,775 of record NZ_JAAMNS010000001.1, on the reverse strand, counting down.
GCCAGTGAGCCGACAATCAGTTGCTTGGCTCCAATACGATGATAAAGGGCTCCGCCCAGCACTTGACCGAAAATTCCGCCTAAAGACTGCACTAAAATTGCAATCCCCGCATCTTCCATACTACGGTTCAGTTCGTCAAATACATACATGCTAACGAGCGGCCACATGAGGGAACTTCCGGCGGAATTAATCAGGCTGGCAATGAGAAATACTTTTACTTCTTTCGGATAAGACTCCAACCATTTCATATGTTTTACTTCTCCTTTTGCACCTGGCGCCATGAAAGGCAGTTTCTCATTGGCGCTTCACATTCACCACCGTTGAGAAAAAAGTAGCCCCCTGCCCCATATCCGACAGCCGGTCAGAGGTTAACGCATTGGCGCGCTGTCTGCGTCCTTTGCCTTTCCACCATAATCCTTGGCTAATCACCGTGCCGGGCAGCATCAGATCGGTGACCTTGGCTTTCAATTCATACATTCCCCTGTCATTCCAGACGGTAACCGGATCACCATCTGCGATGTCTCTTGCCTGAGCATCCTCCGGGTGAATTTGCAGCAAGGGCTCCCGTTCCAAGCGCTGATGTTTGGGCAAATTAGCAAATGTAGAATTCAAAAAATTATGGTTTGGCGGTGAAACAAACATCAATGGAAAACGGTCATCCGCTTGCGGCCGATGCTCTCCGTCATACCCTTCGACCAGCGGTACATAGGAGGGCAATGCAGGCAGACCTGCTTGTTTCATCTTTTCCGAATACAACTCGATCTTGCCTGAAGGAGTAGTTAAACGCTCCAAATAAGTAGCCTTTGGCGTCATATCGAGCTTTACAAAAGGCAACTTTGTTAAGGCATCCAAGGTTACACCATTGAGATAAGGGTTCGTTGGATTATCAAGCGCGCCTGCGATCATATCCTCTTCACTTTCCGTAAAGGCAGCTTCATCAAAGCCCATTGCCTGTCCGAGCAGGCTAAATAGCTCATAATTGCTTTTGCTTTCACCTAACGGATCAATAACAGGCTTCTGCATCTGGATATAGTGGTGCCAATACGATTTGTATAGATCTGTTCCTTCAAAAGAAGACGCAGCAGGCAGCACAATATCTGCATAGCAGGCCGTATCAGTAAGGAACAGGTCATGAACAACCGTAAACAGATCCTCTCGTTCAAATCCCTCCGTTACCCGTTGCGAATCGGGTGCTACAACTACCGGATTACTACAATATACGAATAACGCCTTAATCGGCTGTTCCTTTTGTAGCAGCGCCTCTCCAATCCGGTTCATGTTGATCACCCGGGCATCCGGGTTCTGTCGCAGATCAGGACGCTCCAGATGGGCGCTGTTAATCTTGGCATAAGCGCCATTGGAGCGCGACGCTCCTCCGCCGTGCTTCAACCATTGTCCAGTGAGTGCAGGCAAGCATGTAACTGCGCGTACGTTCATACCGCCATTATCATGGTGCTGAAGCCCATTTCCAATATTGATATAGGCCGCTCGCGCCTTTCCGTACATTTCCGCCAAACGGATAATATCCTCTTTCGGCACGCCGGTAATCCGCGAAACCCGCTCTGGTGTATAGGTCTTAACATGCTCGCGCAGTTCCTCGTGACCTACAGTATAGCGATGTAAAAATTCGTCGTCTGTCAGTCCCTGATCAAACAGTACATGCATAACCCCCAGCGCAAGCGCCGTATCCGTACCCGGATATAATGGAATGAACCAATCCGCCCATTGCGCCGTCCGGTTGCGATGAACATCAATTACGACCACCTTAGCACCTTTTTTACGTGCTTTCTCAGCCAATACGACCTGATGCATGTTGGTGCTTATGACATTTCCACCCCATACAATAATGAGCTCTGCATCTTCTGTATCCTCCGGGCTCGTGCCGCCCTTAAACCCCATAACGGATGCCCAGCCTTCATTCCCAGCCACGCTACAAATCGTCTGATCCAGCTGGCTTGAACCCAGTGCATTGAAAAAGCGACGATCCATTCCATCCACACTCAATACGCCCATATTGCCATAAAAGCTGTAGGGGAGTATGGATTCCGGTCCATCCGTACGTATCAGCTCCTTGAACCGACCTGTAATGGTATCGACCGCTTCCTCCCAGCTAATTCGTTCAAATTTCCCTTCCCCTTTGGCACCTACACGCTTCAACGGATAAAGCACCCGATCCGGATCATATACGCGCTCGGTCATATTGCGGACTTTGTTGCATATAGCCCCTTTGGTAATGGGATGATCCGGATTACCAGTCACCTTGACTATCTTTCCATCTTCCTTGTGAAGCAGGAGCCCACACGTATCCGGGCAATCCAACGGGCATACAGCCGGAAAAATACCATTCTGCTGCTCCGTCATCCGCTGTCCTCTTTGTAGATTTTGTTGAAGTGTGGCCTCAAGAGGCGCGCTATTGCGATGATCCATGGTTAAATGCTCCTTTCCGTTACCGTTTCCAAAAATTACACTGTTCTTATCATATCTACAGCTTTGGCCTATGGCAAGAGAAGGATTTTACCACACAGTAGCTCTCCAAAATATAAAAAAAAATCCGTCTGCTGCATAGAGCAAAACGGATTTTAAAAAGTATAATTATTTTTTTATCATTCTGTTTCATCATTACATACCCAGGGTAAAAGAGATCAAGGCATTATGGACGAGAGCACACTCATCCTCCATGCCAAATCATGGACCACTCCCAAAAAAATCCGCCATGACAGGTTTCGTTCCCCCGGGCCTGTCATGGCGGATTTGCTTTGTTTATTGCTTCATAAAGTAACGTGATTATGCATGATCACTCAACGGCTTGGATGTAACTGAAGAAGTAGTTTGAGGTTCATTCACGGAATGTGTGTTGGCTTGAGTTTTTTTCAGATAGGCCAGCCAGTAGGCTCCAGCCACAAACAGACTGCCTCCTACCAAATTCCCCAACCAGACCGGAATGAAATTCATAACATACTCTGCCCACGAAAAATGACCTGCAAATATAGCCGCCGGAATGAGAAACATATTGGCAACAACGTGCTGGAATCCAATAGCAACAAAGGCCATGGTCGGGAACCAAATTCCCATAATTTTTCCACCAACGGAGTCTGTGCTGTACGCTAACCATACAGCAAGTGCTACGAGCCAGTTACATCCTATACCTGATATAAAAGACTGCAAAAAGCTTTCATGCAGCTTATGTCCTGCCATATCCACCACTTTATCCAGGTAAGGACCCGTTTCGGTCAAGCCTAGAACATGCCCAAAGAAAAATGCAACAAATAATGCACCTGCAAAATTACTGAGCGTAATAATTGCCAAATTACGAAGCATGGCTCCTGTCTTAATTCGTCCTGCCCATCTTGCCAAAGGGACTGCCATCATATTGCCGGTCAGCAATTCCCCACCAGCTATCAAAACTAACACCAGACCTACAGGGAACACCGCAGCTCCAATAAAGGTAGCAATGCTTCCCCATTCTTTAGGTGCACTTGCAATAACGCGTATATCCAGCAAAAACCCGAGTGCAATAAATGCACCTGCCAAAAATCCCAATACCACCGCCACAGTCCACGGGTTGTTCGCCTTGGCCACTCCTGTTTCCACCGTCTTTTCGGCAATTTGCCCCGGTTTATAGCTTGCCATCTGCCCCCGCTCCTTTAATATCTTTTAAACAAAATATTCTTCTTTCATATTTTATTTAAAATCAGTGATTTTGTTTGTGAAAAAAATCACTTTCTCAACTATAAAAAAAACAGCCCTCGAAAAAGGACTGTCTTTCTATATTATTACATCTACTGCTACTGAGCTGCTATGCGCTTTACATTTAATTATATTCTTCCTTTTCAACGGCTTTCAAGAACCAAAGTACTCCGCCCAGACCGATGGCTGCGACAACTACAAGAAAAAGGATATAAAACAAACCCATTATCTACTTCTCCCCCTAATCCTTATGCTCTCTATATTGTACTATAAGGATTCATCCGTACGCTTTCAGATTGTTGACAAACTTATGAACAATGTCACAGACAAATCGGATTATACAGTAACTGGGTTCCGTTCGGATATTGTAGGCAATGCCTGCAAACCTGCCGCGTTCAGGAAATTCCAAGGCTTGTTATAGTGCGGCTGGAAGAAGAAATCGACAAAGGCCAACTGATCAATGGTCATATGATTTTGAATGGCTACAGACAGGGTGTTAATGGATTGTGTCAAATCGACCTTCGACATAATTTGTGCCCCAACAATTCTCCGTGTCTCCTGCTCATATACAACCTTCAGCAACACCTTTTCAGAAGTCGGCATAAACTCAGGACGGTAGCTGTCCTCAATGGTTACAGCTTCTACAGTCATCCCCTCGTCCGTTGCTGCGGCTTCCGTCATTCCTGTTCCCGCAATATTATCTTCGTAAATTTTGATACCCGAGGTTCCTTGTGTTCCCATGTAGGCAATGGTAGGTTGTACCAGATTACGCGCCACCAGCGTACCCATACGAACCGCATTGGTCGCCAATGGGATATAAGCTGTTTTGCCAGTCGGATTATAACGAATTGCACAACTGTCGCCTGCTGCAAACACGTCTGGGCAGCTACTTTGCATATAATTGTCCACAATGATCGCACCGTTAGGCAACATATCTACCTGACCTTTGAGCAGATCCGTTTGAGGTCGGAAACCGATACAGAGTATAACAAGCTCTGTTTCATATTCTCCTTTGGAGGTCACGACCTTACTTACTTTACCGTTAGTCCCCTCAAAACGACTTACTGTCTCGCCAAGTACCAGCTTAATGCCATGTTCTCTCAGGGAATTCTCAATCCGGTCTGTATACTCATGGTCTAAATACTTATTCAATATACGATCAGCACTGTCGATCAGCGTTACGTTCTTACCGTTCATTTGAAAAGCTTCTACCAGCTCAACACCAATGTATCCAGCTCCCACGACAGTAATGTTCTGTACATGTTGGGCTTTCTCAATGATTTCATTCGAATGATTATAGTTTTTGCAGAGCAAAATATGATCCAGTTCAATGCCTTCCAGCTTCGGAATAATTGGCCACGATCCAGTAGTCACAATCAATTTATCAAATGTATCCGTAAATTCCTCACCGGTTTGGAGATTACGTGCATGCAGCGTCTTGCCCGCTGTATCTACACTCGTTACCTCATGAAGCATCTTGGTCACTACACCCATATCAGCCAGTTGATCTGGGGACGAATAAAACAATCCGTGCGGATCTTTGACGACACCACCTACATACAGTGCAATACCACAAGATAAAAATGAAATATTGTCATTACGCTCATAGACCGTAATTTCGGCATCTGGATAACATTTAGCTGTGTTGACTATGGCTGCCGTACCTGCGTGTGTACATCCGATAACTGCTACTTTCATGTTGAATTCCTCCTTGGTGTGTGGGCATAAAATGTATAATAATTGTGAATACTTTCACTTAGATAACTCATTACTTCTTGTGATTTATTTCACTTCATGCGCTTATTATAGTGTGATATTTTTCACATTACAATAGCTTTTTATGATATTCACAATTTGTCCACATTTTAAAAGGCAAGGATATCTGAACTCAGCCGTTTGCTGAAATCTTTTTTTGCTCCATTCAGTTTTCCCTACCTGCCTCTTGATTATGCTCCTGGAACAGACTTTCCCACGATACGTCAATCTTTAGGCAAATGCGTATGTAGGGAATAAAAAAAGGTCCGTTTCCCCTAAGACAAGCGGAAATCAGACCTTGTTTACACATATACTTTGAAATTACACGAAGCTATTATAATAACTGCTCAATGGCCGTTTTCATCGCTTCCGGTGACTCCTTGGGCTCAAAGCGTCCCACAGGCACACCTTCCCGATTCACAATGAATTTTGTAAAATTCCACTGAATTGTACCATCTTCCTGTTCTCCAGGCTGTTGCTTCTTCAGATATTCAAACAGAGGGGCTGTATCTGGTCCGTTCACATCCACTTTAGCGAATACCGGGAAATTAACCCCGTAATTCAATTGGCAAAATTCAGCCGCTTCCTCGCTGCTGCCCGGCTCCTGACCGCCAAACTGGTTGCAAGGGAAGCCTAAAACAACGAGTCCCCGATCCTTATATTCGTCATAAAGCTTTTGCAAATCCCCATATTGCGGGGTAAGTCCGCACTTACTAGCGGTATTCGCAATAACCAGCACTTTACCTGTGTAAGTTTCCAGAGAAACCTCCTGATTAGCTGGTGTTACGGCATTATATGAATAGACAGACATATAGCATCCTCCTTCGTGTCGCTTGGTTTAGGTTCTCAACCTATTTTACCCAAAACGTGACGGACATGCCAATATTCACAAAACCTTACCGTGATGCTGCCACTTGGCGCACCCTCTAACCTCTTGCTGCTACTTGTGGTCTAGCATCACGCCGCTCGGCAACAGAACCCACCGTTTGTTTCTCTTCTACATTCATTCCCTTTACTGCTTGGCTTACCGCAGGCTGACCAGCCAAAGCATACGGAAGACAGAGTGGTACCCCCGTACGAGGATCAGTAACAATATCCGCCTCAATCCCGAACACCTCACGCAGCACATCTGGGGTCATAACCTCCGTCGGGGCTCCTACCGCCTTCGCTTTCCCTTTTTTGATCGCAATCATATGCTGAGCATAGCGGGCTGCGTGGTTCAAGTCGTGCACGACCATAACAATGGTGCGTTCTGCCGAAGTATTCAGATACTCTAGCAGATGCAGCACTTCCAGTTGATGCGCCATATCCAAAAATGTAGTCGGCTCATCCAAAAACAATATATCCGTATCTTGTGCAAGCGCCATAGCAATCCAGGCACGCTGACGCTGCCCCCCAGAAAGCTGATCAATCGGACGATCGTGAAATTCGCTCATTCCTGTTACTTGGATGGCCCACTCTACCATTTTGCGATCGTCCGCTTTCATGGAACCAAAACCTTTTTGATAGGGAAAACGTCCGTATGATACCAGTTCCGTCACGGTCAATCCTTCCGGTGCCGTCGGATTCTGCGGCAAAATAGCCAACTGCTTGGCTACCTCCCGGGTGGATTGCTTATGAATGGATTTACCATCCAACAGAACGCTACCGCCTTTAGGATTCATGATGCGAGCCATCGTTTTCAAAATGGTCGACTTACCGGAGCCATTTGCACCCACCAACGCTGTAATTTTCCCTTGCGGTATTTCTACATTCAGATCTTCTACTATCAATCGATCTTCATAAGCAATATCCAGATTTGCCGTTTTCAGACGAAACATTTGGAATCATCCCTTTCCCTAATCCAATATATATAATCACGGGCTTAACGCACGACATTCATCAAAACTTCATTCTATCTTTATATAATAAAGATATTGATAATCATTATCAAGTGTTAACTCACAAAAAAAGATCACAGCCCTCAAGCTGTGATCTTCTGATTCTGGCCATTCGCATTAAGCCTGTACAGAGGACAGTCCAAATGCTTCAGCCATGAGACGTATAGATTTCATTTTGGCATCGAAGTCGTGAATAATGCTCGCAACCATGATCTCCTGTGCATTATAGTCCTTGCATAATTGCTCAAGCTGACGCTTGACCTGTGCGGGTGAACCAACCACCATACGCTTGCGATTCTCACGAATGCGCATCCGGTCATATGGCGTATACGGATACGCAAGCGCCTTTTCGACGGAAGGTGTTCCTGCGGAACGCGTTCCCTGTTCCAAAAGCACCAGGGACAAGTCCATGCTGGATGCCAAACGATTGGCCTCCTCTTCAGTATCCGCACAGATCGCAAATACGGAGACAAGCGAACGCGGTTGGTCACTATGCTGGGAAGGCTGGAAGTTTTCCTGATATCCCTTCATAGCACCTGTGCCGCCTTCACCATTAATAAACTGCGCGAACGCAAAGCCTACGCCACGCTCGGCGGCCAGACCCGCGCTATCACCGCTGGAGCCAAGCAGCCACATTTCCGGCACAGTCTCTACGAGCGGCATCGCCTGTAGCGAACCGAAGCGATGCTGGCTGCCTGTGCTATCGTGCAAGTAGGCTAGCAGATCATCCAGCTGCTCGGGGTACAGATCAATGCCGCCCCGCATTTTCCCCTCCTGCAAAGCTCTGGTAGCAATCGGCATTCCTCCGGGCGCTCGCCCCAGACCCAGATCAATGCGCCCCGGATACAATCCCTCCAGTACCCGGAAGTTTTCCGCTACTTTATAAGCGCTGTAATGGGGCAGCATCACACCGCCCGACCCTACCCGAATCGTCTGGGTACGAGCAGCCAGGTGTGAAATCAATACCTCGGGGCTGGAGCCTGCAAGGTTAGAAGCTGCATGATGCTCGGATACCCAGAAGCGATGATAACCCAGACGTTCCGCCTCTATAGCAAGCTCAGCAGTCTTTTGTAATGCTTGTGCATGCGTCATGCCTTCCGATACCGGAGATTGGTCAAGAATGCTGAGTTTTATCATAAAAAGTCTGACCTTTCTATTTTGGAATAAGAATAGGCATTAAGTATAGCACGTAAAGCCACAGTTAACCAAGAGGGGCAAAATAGTAGATTTAACGCGCCCATTAGTCATGTTTACTTTTCATAGAGACTGCTTTTTACTTTACTTTATCTGCTTCATAAAGATGTGAACGCTTTTGAAAGAAACTAAACAGATGGGTCACGATGACTTTCAAGACGGCATAACCTGGAACAGCCAGTACAATCCCCACCACACCAAACAAATTGCCTGCTGTCAAAATAACAAAGATAATCGTAATCGGATGTACTCGAAGCGATTTGCCCATAATTTGTGGTGAAATAAATTTACCCTCAATAAGCTGGACAACTGTCCATACGATAACCATTTTGAGCAGCATGATCGGTGAGGTAACTATAGCTACGATTAACGCGGGTGTAATGGCAATTACAGGACCTAAGTAGGGAACCACGCTCGTAAAAGACGCAATGACCGCAAGCGTCAAAGAGTAGTCCAATCCAATAATCAGATAACCTATATATAGCAGCACTCCAATACAGAAGCTAACAATAATTTGTCCACGAATGTACGAGCTGACCTGATGATTCATTTCGGTCATGATACGATCTGTCTCTTTACGAAACATAGGTGGAAGCATTTTTAGAATCCACTGCGGCAGCTTGTGTCCATCTTTCAGCAAATAGAACAGAATGAACGGAACCGTAGCGATCGCAAGCACAGTTTCCGTAATCACACCCAAAAAGCTTCCCACCCCCGTCCATGCATTATTGATAAAGCCAGATAACTTTTCAGAAGCTTTGGAGGCCAGTTCAGATGGATCTATTTGAATGGTGTTCTGGAACTGGTTCACAAAGTTACTGCCAATCAGTCGCTCAAACTGTTGTTTGACTTGCTCGGTATAAGCAGGGACATTTTGGATAAGGCCCTGTATCTGATCACGGATCACAGGTACCACCGACGTAACCACAATAGCGATAATCCCTATAATGAGCAAAAACAGAACAACAATGGAGTATACTCGCTTTACCTTATTCCGCTCCAGTACATCTACCAACGGATTGAGCAGATAGTACAATACACCGGACAAAATGACAGGGAGAATAATCGTTTTCAGCAGCACGATGACAGGGGTAAATATGTATGAAATTTTGGTAAGCACTAAGATATTCAAGCCGATCAGCAGCAGTACCAACAGGAATAACACAAACTTGTTGTTCAGAAAAAACTTCTTAAACCGGTCTTTCCATGCCGGAGTTATTTCCACATGACATTCCCCTTCTCTTTAGACAGATGAGTATACGTTCTTCATAATTACGATATATTTTTGGAACAAAATATACAAGGTTATACCCAAATAAACACAAAAGCAAACAAAGTTGTACGTTATTGTACGAACTTCGCTTGCTTTGAATGGTTATGGAGTATCATTTGTCGTGGTGGCAGCCTCCACTGTCGTAGTCACAGGTTTGTTTTCTTGATCAAAAAGATTCTGTATGAACCGCTTGAGCTTCCGCTCATCCACACCCAACACCTGTGCACCCTTGATGGTTTCCCCGCGCACCAGTTCATTTGGCGGGATTTGCTGCTTCGCTACTGTTTTAGCATCGATATTAAAACCCAATGAAGCCAACTGCAGCATTTCCGTTGTACTCAGATTCGTTTCAATATAAGGAGAAATGCTATTTAAAATACTTGGCAGTTTAATGAGCGACGAGGTCGATTGTATTTTACTGCCCAGTTCGGTAATGAATTTGCGCTGTCGCTCCGTACGTGTAAAATCCGAAGTCGCATCATGACGGAAACGTACATATTGCAAGGCTGTTTTACCGTCCATGTGCTGCATTCCCTTTTTCAAGTCAATATCAAACTGGTGTTTGTCTGCCTTGGACGTGTAATGCATATCTTTTTCGACATCCAGGTCAATACCACCTACAGAGTCAACCAGTGCAATGAAACCATTAAAATCAGTATATACATAATATTGAATCGGTATGCCCAGAAGGTCGCTCACAGTCTGTCTGGTCAAATCCGGCCCACCGTAGGAAAAGGCAGCATTCAATCGACTTTGCCCATGACCCGGGATCTTGACATACGTATCACGAAGAATCGACATAAGGGTGGCCTTTTTCGTAACCGGATCAACAGAAGCAACCATAACCGAGTCAGAACGCCCTGAATCTTCTCCACGGGAATCTCCGCCAAGCAGCAGAATATTTACTCTTTCTGTTCCATCCCATTCCGGTGGGAGTGATACCTCTACAGGTTGTACATTGGTTGAAGTTTGGGTTTGCGGTTTAAATTTCGAATCCTGTCCGGAAGCAACCGAAATTTGGTTCGTAAAATGATATATAGAATAAGCATAATATCCGCCCACTAAAAGGACTGCAGCAGTCACAGAAATACCTAGCCATTTTAAAAATTTTCGCATATTTTCGGGTAACCTCGCTTTTATTCATCATCGTTCGGCTTTTAAAAGCATACCCTTCCGGCAAGTTATCTGTCAATTCGCGTCGTATGTTCTAGGGGCGTTATTCGTATCGGTTATACCTTATCTTCAGGGTCTTTTTGTGTTGATTTTACAGCATGGAGGTCGTCTGCATACCACGGATTCAAATGGACAAGCACCTCATAAACCCGCGGCTCCTGCTTCATGACGGCCCTCTTGATCAGCCGGATAATATCGTGTCCCTGCTGAATCGTCAAAGAGGCATCCACTGAAGCTCGGATATCAACGATAATATAATGACCATGCTCACGGGCACGGATACGATCAATACGCTGAACCTCGACTACACTCAGTGCCGCTGCTGCGTAGCTTTCGATTTCCTCGGTTGCAATGGCCTTCTCCATGAGCACATCTATGGATTCGCGACCCATTTCCCACGCCAATTTCAGAACCAGCAACGCCACTACGAACCCCGCAATGGGGTCGCCGTAAGATAAAATCGGAATATCCCAATGTTCCCCGATCAGTCCTAATCCGATCCCCAAGACAGCCGCTCCCGAGGCATACACATCAGCCAGGTGATCTTTTGCCGTCGCAATGAGACCCTGACTATTGGCCGCTCTGCCAATACGAATCGTGTAGATATACAGCCACTGTTTCCAGAGCAAGGAAATAATGGCGGCCACCAATGCCAGTATATGCTCCTGTGGCATCGGTTCGAACAGTGCGGCAATGGAATGATAGCCGATAAATATGCCTGCCCCGAACAGTATGACCGCCACTACACTAGCACCAATTACTTCTGCCTTGCCATGACCATAAGGATGATCCTCATCCGGCGGCTGGCTGGATATTCTCATCGCTCCCAGTGCCGTTGCAGAAGCAATGACGTCCCCGGCGTTATGCACACCATCGGCCACCAGCACCTTACTGTTGAACATGAGTCCTGCGATTATTTTGATGCCGGTTAAGAGGATGTTGCTGATCAGGCTGATCCATGCTGAGACCATGGCACGCTTGCCCATATCCTGTTCCTGCATGATGTATAACCCCTCCAAATTATCTTTTAAAAAATGTCCTGACCGCTATTCGGTTATCTCAGGGCATCTTTGGTTGCTCTTTATCTTATGATGCTGTTCTTACAGCGGCATATATGAAGATTATAATAGCCCCGGAAGATGAGCCTCCCCGGGGCTATTATGATAACCATAGTGGAGCATTCTATGAGAATACCCCCATTTTATCTATCTGGACCGACCGCGTCGGCCTCCTTGACCTTGACCACCACGCGGACTGCCTTTGGCTTGTCCACCGCGTCCACCTTGGCCTCCGCGTGCGGAACCGCCGCTGCTACGGTCATATCCGCTACGTCCGCTGCTTTGGCCTGCCGAACGACCTTGACCTCCGCGTGCAGAACCGCCGCTGTCGCGGTCATATCCGCCACGTCCGCTGCTTTGCTCTGCGGAGCGGCCTTGACCTCCGCGTGCAGATCCGCCGCTGCTGCGGTCATATCCGCCACGTCCGCTGCTTTGGCCCGCCGAGCGGCCTTGACCTTCGCGTACAGAACGGCCGCTACTGCGGTCATATCCGCCACGTTCACTGCTACTGCGGTTGGAGCGACGCTCGCCGCTTGCACCGTCACGACGACCCGCCTGTTCGCGGCCGCTGCGGCGTCCGCCGCCAGCATCGTTGCCGCCAAAGGAACGGCGGTCGTTTCTGCCTGAGCGGTCATTTCTACCCTGCCGCTCAGGCGTATCGGGAGCAGGTCTACGCTGCCCGCCGCCCTCACTGCTGGTGAATGTGACACCAGCAACTCTTTGGATGTTCCGAAGCTCAGGAACATCCCTTGGCGTGGCGAGCGTCACCGCAACGCCTTTGCCTCCGGCACGACCGGTACGTCCGATGCGGTGGATGTAGCTTTCGGCATCCTGCGGCATGTCATAGTTGAAGACATGCGTGACGCCTTCTACATCGAGGCCGCGTGCGGCTACATCTGTCGCTACGAGCAATTGAAGTTTCGCTTCACGGAACGCCTTCATCACTTGCTCCCGCTTGTTCTGGGACAAGTCCCCATGCAGCTCACCGCTCTCGAACCCCATCTCCTGGAGTTCTTCATTCAGTTTGGAAGCCCGGCGCTTGGTACGGCAGAAAATAACAGCCAGATACGGACGATCCGTATTCAGCATATCTACCAATGCCTGTTGCTTACCACGGTCTGTTGTTTGCACAACGACCTGACGGATTTGGCTCACGGGAACGGAAGAAGCCGATTTCACTTTGACATCAACGGGTTCGTTCATATAGACACGAGCCAGCTTGCGAATACCAGCTGGCATCGTAGCGGAAAACAGCATGGTTTGTCTCCGGTAAGGAACCTCCTGAAGAATCGTTTCCACATCGTTCAAGAAGCCCATGTGTAACATTTGGTCAGCCTCATCCAGAACCAGCATTTTAATGCCGCCTAAATCAAGCGTGCCACGTCTCAGATGATCCAACAGTCGCCCAGGTGTACCAATAATCAGTTGTGCGCCACCTTTTAGTTTACGAAGCTGACGCTCCACGTCCTGTCCTCCGTAAACAGCTAGCAGAGATAAACTCGGTTCCGCAGCAGCCAAGCATTTTGCTTCCTCTGTAATCTGGAGCGCCAATTCACGCGTAGGTGCAATCACGAGCGCCTGCGGATGCCGCTTGTCCAAATTCAGCTTTTGTAGAATCGGCAGTAAAAACGCAAGCGTCTTCCCCGTGCCCGTATGTGCCTCGGCAATCACATCCTGACCTTCCATCAACAGTGGAATGGACTCCTGTTGTACAGGTGTTGGCGCTGAGATGCCTTGCTCTTTCAAGGCTTCTACCCAATGTTGCTCCACGCCTAATGCTGTAAAATTCTTCAAGTTGTATTCACTTCCCTTATCTGTATTCAATATGTGTCACGTAAAATAGGTTCATGTGCCATATGACATCTATCGTTCCATAGTTCAGAATTCCCATTTTTGTATCGGTTCTCATTCTCCCCTTTTCAGGAAGGGAGCATATCCGTTATCGTTGAATCTGTTCATGTAACTCAACATACGGCCGCAAGGCGGCTCAGGCCGTTCCATATATGACTTTCCTAGTATACGCGAAGTTGAACTGGTTTCCAAACGATTTTAACGAATCCCGCAAAAGGTGAATTCAATCACCATGTCATATATTATGGTAGGATAATTGGTAATTCATGAATAAAGGGTGGATGCTTGTGGTTAACAACCTGCATTATAATTTCATAATGACAGGCTCCTTATCGGAGAAACACACTTTGTTTGCCGAAGACTGCTTTACTAACCTGTTCGATTGTTTTGAAACGCTCCTGAACATATCAGGAATCCGTAACACCCGTGTGTCTATCTATCAATCCAAGAAAGCCAAACACGGCAAGATCCGCTGGGACAAGCAGGAGCTGCTCCGCATTGTAACCGATGATGAAATGACTCCTTTGATGCTGGTTATAGAGGCTCCTAGTATCAAATCGTCCTATAACAAAGGGACGACGCCGGAAGTGTACATTCTTTTGTCCAATGACCATATGGGTCAATCTTCCAACAATTGCGGGATGCTTGTTTCGATCCGTCAGGACGTTTATGAACATATCGACCAAACAATCGTCGAAGACGTTATGATGAAGCTGAGCCAGTGGTTGAAGGCAGACAAGTTGTTACACAGCTCGCGTAACTTTTATGCTGGCAGTAAAGCAAGGGCTATTATGGATATTCTCCCATTTATGCTCGAAAAGGATACCCCGGATATGAAGTATGTTTTTCAATCGTGGACTCCGTACCCTTTACGTCACACTTAAACAATCCGTCATCCCATTAACCCTAGGAGGCTGCAATTTATGCAAATTCAAGTTCACAACATTGAAAAAAAAGGAAACGAATATCTCATTCATTATCAAGCCGGAGGAGCACTGCCGTTCGTTCCGCATGATGTTGTCCTGATCCATGGCAAACAGTATTTTATAGGTACGATTTTGAAAGTAGAATCGGAACAAGTCCTTATCCGTATCAATCCAGAATATGAAGACCAACTGACAGGGGCCATCGGACTGGAACTGGCTTTCTCTCCAACCGTTTCTATTCAAGGTGCAGACAGCATTGTCGAAAAGCTCGGCTATTTTCCACCTTTTCACTATGACCGAATCACGGCTGCCAATATGACCAAAGACCAGATTACACTGACGATTGAGCTATCCCCCGCTAGTGTGCTGGTTCCTAAATCACCGGATCTGGAGCCTTCGGCTGAGGCACCTGTGATTCCTGAAACTCCAGTCAAAGATATTCCACGCTATGCAGTGACGTTTACATTTCTGGAAACCAAAGAGCATGTATTAACCCCTGTAGAAACAGAAAATATTATCTTGCAGCTTGATTTCCGCTATGAAGAAGCAGACATGGTCGTTGACATTGATGCCTTGTCGGGACTGTCAGGTAGCTTTCTGTGCAGAGGTATCCGTGCAGAGATTACGGAACTTCATGAATAAACAAGAAGCCCGTGAGCTGTTGCGCTGTCATTCTTTTATTCATGTTGATTTGGAGCATCCCAAAATGCAAAGCGGATTTCTAGGGATGCTTCGTCCCTTTCAAGGCGAACTGATCGAGGATAATTTTCATGAGCTCATGACTATCATTGAGGTTCTGGCAGATGAGTTGGAGAAACCGTCCGTAGAACGGGAGCTTATATCCGCTCTGTGGGGAATTTGCCAATATACACGGGCATGGGCGTTGTATCCTGATGGTATGCTGCAGCGAAACAACCTGCTGACCGTAGAGCAGATTAGTACCCTTGGCGATTGGATTGATACAATCTCCTATGCAATTATGGTGCTGCTGGAGGGGGGCGGAACGGAAGAAGCTTTATCGAACTACAGACATAAGAGTAGGTAATACACAATGCCAAAAGTAATCTGGCTAAGAAATAAGGAGGGTATATGTCCATACAAACCGATGATGAGGGAAAGACATTTTTATCTATTTTCCCTACACTATCGTATGAAGATCGGTTGGTATCACTACGCGAATTAACAGCGATCCCCCAGCCTGTAGAGGACACCACCGCATTACTTTTGCAGCTTGCGCAGCAATCATCCGAGGAGGATCTGCTTCGTATAGAAGCGCTGAAGGTCATCGGACTATATGCAGATCAGAACCAGCAGCCGATGATCATGCGAGGAATTCGCGAGCTGCTGTGCAAGCCTGATGAAGATGATGATGTGCAAAACGCAGCTTTACAAACTTTGGCATGGATGCCTTGTTCAGAAGCAGAGCTACGTTTAGCTTTGGACATAATCTGCAGTGATACATATATCTTAGTCAAGGGGGCCGCTTTTGCACTGCTCCGCGCACATAAAGCCCACCCTTTTGCACAACATGCGCTGAAGCAATTATTGCAACATGAGGAATTCGGCGCATCTGCCCAACGAGAGCTGTCCACATAATCGACAACCAAAGGAGAATTACTCTACTCATGCGTGTAAGAATATTTATATTCATATTGATTATCGGAATTATATGTGTGCCTGCGTATTTCATTATGAGCAGCTTTGGGTTATTCCAAAATGAAAAGGTGCTCGTACATTATAAGGTTGCCGTTGAGGTAAAGGGTAAAAAGTATGATGCCTGGCCTTTAATCAGTAGCTATACCGCGATCGATAAAAAAGGGGATCATCGTCAGCTCTACTATCAAGCAGAGGGCTCAGGCATAGAATACCTGTTTCAACTCGCATATGGACAATATGAACTCAGACCCTCCAAGGATAATCCTTTTCTGGACGGGGGAATCCACTACACCATGGACCATCCCGATTATGTGCGTGAGGAAAAACAGTATGAGAACGCCAATGACTATACGGAGTTAACCCATTATTACAATCAACAAGAGCAGGTTATTTATACTTACAATCCTGAAGCCAAGCTCGACAAAACCTATGTTCGCTCCATCATCACCGCTGGGATGACTCGCACCACTGGTAATTCAAGCCGTGCGGTAAAGGATAACTATATCAATATCAGTAAGCTGTTTAAGGACAAGCTGGGAGTGAACGTGAAGGTAGATGTTGACGAGGACAACAAAATCGTGACCCTGTCCATGTCATAATGAACGAAAAGAAAGGAAGGCGCTACGGATGACAGAAACACATCATGTTAAATTAGGACCCGCTTATTTGGATGGTTGGGTTGTACCCGAAAACCCGGAGGCATGGGTCGAGCAGGAATGGACAGGTAAGCTCCGTTCACAGGCCGGAAATACGAAATTCCACATTTTTTATTATGGAGAGTTCATGGACGAGCTGATCGCTGTAACGGAGTTTGCACCCCAGCTCATTATTGCAGAAGATGCAGTCACAGGTGAGCAGATCGTGATTTTTGATGGAACCCGCCATGGTTACGATGCACTGCTGTGTGAAGTATATACGGAAAAACAGCAGAACAATCGCACTCCCCTGCTACCTTATCTGGACGATGATGGTGAAGATACCTTTGAGGTGACCGTGACTGCTTTTTATAATGTTGATTGGGATGACGAGTTTGCGGATGATGTGGATGAGAACGGGCAGCTGGAGTTGATCAGCGGCGAACGGTGTGATTTTGAAGAGGCCAAGCGAAACGGTTTCGATGCGATCAGCATTACGATTACCAGCGCTAAAGGTCTAAAAACAGAGATCATTCAGGAAGAGCTGGCCTGACGATGATATTCAAAAGAATCAAACATCAGGAAGGCGATATTTTTGTTATCCCCATGCATGACGGTCGCTTTGCGGTATGTCAGGTGATCTGCGCGCTGTATGGTCGATTCAAAAAGGCGTTCTCCTTTGGTGTACTATCCATAGGTCAGAATCAAACGTACGAGGATGAAACCACCTATCTCTCCTTCACAGATTACCGGGGTCGATTTGAGGTTATATTCACCGCTACCCAAAATCTGACGAAGGGAGTATGGCCCATTATCGATCATCGCCCTCTATCCGAGGAGCAACAGCAGCTAAAGTATTTTAACTGCGCGGGCCATCTGTATTACGGGGATGAATATGTACGCAACCTGGAACTAAAAGAATATACTCAATATGCTGTAATGGGCGTGGCTGGATATGAACTGGTACAGCAATATTTAGCCCAAACATAAAAGCTAGAAGAATAGCAACGCAAAGAGCCACCTTAGACTTCGAAAACTAGGGTGGCTCTTTAACGATCTAAAAGGGTTCAAATGTATAAGGGAATGGTGTACGATGTGTTCCCAAAACCGACTTTACACGCTCCCCATCCAGCAGCGCTTCGACGAAGCTATACAAATCAGGGGCTGCATACCGAAAGTTGCCCCATGTGCGCAGATTCAAAGCATAAATTGGGAATTCCCCCCGTTCATCAGGCGATTGATCATCCCAGACCAGCAGGTCATTTCCTTCACTGGAAGCGAAGGGAACTGCATGCTCCAATAGTTCCGGGAAACCATCTGGCTCCAGCGCCGCTTCTTGTAAAACCTCTTCCGATTCCAGTACATCATCAAACCAAGCACGCCAGTCATAATAACGATGGAGCCATGAATCCGGGTGATCACCGAGAGGAATATGGATGTTCCATAGGCCGCATAACCGCCCGTAGCCGAGAGTTTTGACGTAATCTATATAGGAAGGCGGAAACCCTCGACCGTTTTCAAAACGATGCTCTATAAGAAATTCCTTATCATAGTAGGCCTGGAATTGCGGACGCTGCAAACCTGTAAAAATGCTCATATACCCATTCTCCTTTGCACTACGTAATCCTATTTCCACGCTTCGGCACATTGAAAAGGCCTTTTTCAAGTGTTAAAATGGGAATAAGATGTATATTCTAAAAAAGAGTGAAGATGCGTCAACATCCTCACTCTTTGGCAACAGCCGCTTTTAAGGGCGGTAGCCGTGTCAAAGGATGATCATTGAAATAGACCGTTTGCCTTTGTCGAGGGCGGTCTATTTCTTTTTATGGAAGGAAAGAATCAGAATCACCAACGTTGCAAATTGAATCATCAACATTAAGGTGTCTTTAACCTCCACAGGCCTCACCTCCTTTACAGGAGACTAGCCGACCGCCCATCTAAGCCATTCTGTTGTTAAGGAATATTATAACATATGATATATAAAAAGTACGTTTTTACGCTCTTTCCGAAAAGGAGGAACGAACATGGAGCAAAAACGCTTCAAAGATGAATATGGATATAAATATGACTTTGCCGCCGTGATCTGGAGGGGAGAACAGGTAGCTGTCCACTGCCCTCGCTGTCAGGGTCAAGCTTCTATTTCCAAATCAAAGGAAGACTGTTATTACGTTGTTCGCTGCTCTCATTGTTACTACACATTTCAGCAGCCAGAATCGTATAAATTCTATGCACGCGGTGTATGCAGCCATTGCGAGCGATATTTTAATATTGAAATCCATGATGACCGAACGGTTGCTCATAAAAATACGAATATACACTGTCCGCATTGCGAGACACGTAATCAGGTTCCGGTGCATCGTATGCAGTCACGTGAATGGCATACGGACGTGATCCAAAATGGAAAAGATCCTATTTTCCAGCTCCAGCTGTACTTCCTTGATTACTATCGGGGGAAACCAGTCTGGGCTCTTAACCGGATACACCTGAATTACCTGCTCTCCTATATCTCTGCCGAGTTGCGAGAAAAACCCTCATCCGGTATGATGCGTACGGCTTCCCATTCCATTCCCAAATACATTAAGGATGCTAAAAATCGCCAGGCCATTTTAAAAATATTACAAAAGCTACAGCATAAACAAGCGTCTAAGGGAGAGCATTACCAAACATGAGTATACAAACTTTTGACAGCCTAGAAGCACTGATCCAGGCCGTTTCCCAGACCATCACGTGCAATCTTGGCTGGAAATATCGACTGTACAGGATGTTATTGAAGTGCTACGCCGCAGTGGAAGCGAGCCAGATATTCAACACATTGCGCAGGGACTGCGATATGATCAAGAATACGATGCTTTTATGGAATAAGCGGCTCCAGTAACTCTTTTACCTCAGGGACAGCCTGCTTCAGGCTGTTTTTTAGTTTCTTCGCGCCACCCCATATACGATAAACGAGCATCTCTTGTTCGTAGTCTTCCAGTTGTAGAAGCACATCTACTAACGCCTGTGCCTGCTCTACACTTTCAATGCCAGCCGATTTTAGTGGTTTGGCGGAATCATTACCTGCCAAAAGAATCCTCGCCCAAACGGGGATCGTATCCGGTGTCAGTCCATGCGCCTCAGCAAATACAGCAGCGTAACCGTCCTGTACCGACTGATGCTCACTGTCTACCAGCTTCATATAACGATTCACCAGCGAAAAATACTCCGTTCCTTTAAGTCCTAATCCCATCACCGCATAGGTTCCTGGCATCGCCGACTTCTCCCCCGGCTCTACATCGTTGTACCACTTGAATTCTTCCATCACGGTCTCGGCATATTCCGCCAGCAACGGAAGCAGCGAAGGGTATTCAAGTGCATTAGCAAAGAAACGATGTAATGCAGATTTGGCCAACTTGGGTACGGGTAGATAGTTTTTCACTTTGCTTTTAAACTTCATCCCATATTCCTTAGTAAAGCCTTTCCGTAATATATCACATAGATATACGAGTGCTTCTCTGTAGCTCTCTTCTTCCTCAGAACGAATCTGAACCTCTAGTGTTTGCAAAATATCATTCGCTTGGCAGGTGACACGCTCGCTTGTATATGACGCTGGAATGCTGCCTGATCCGCTCTTAAGCCACTGAACAGCCTGCTCTGAGCCCAGTTGTGCAGCAATCTCCAAATACTTCTGCCGTGCATCGGCATCGGTCAGACCCACTCGCATCGCGGTCAGCAGGAACATCTCCATAACCGGGGCGGGAATATCTGAAGGAAGAATATCGGGTCTCACCGTATAATCAAGCCCGTAACTTTTTTCCTGATCTGTATACTTAGCCAAAAATTCATCTTCAGCCCAATGCATTAAGCCTCTGCTCAGCTGATGCCTCCATGCTTCTTCTCGCTTGCGGCTGACCTGCACTTTTGCATCCATTCGATTCAGCAGTTCATTCACCCGCTGGGCGTCTACAGGGTACAAATGAGGATCAAGCAAGTGCCTTACTAAGAAAAAATCGTCCTCTTCCTTTGGCATAGCTCTACTGGCAGGATTGAGCTTCTGCTCCAGAAACTGTTCAATAGAGGCTAACAGGTGCTGCCGCTTATCTTCGTTCAGCAGCGAGAATGTAAAATGACTGGCCTTATTCTCCAAGACCACCTCCAGATGAAATTCCAGCCGATAACGAAAAAACATAGGACCAAATTCTTCCGAATTATACAGAGCCGCTATCCGTTCTTTGAACACTGGCATCCATTCATCCTGCACCTGCTGGAGCGTCACTTCCTCCGTAAAACCAGGAATTTTTGTGTCTGGTCTACGATGATCCCAATCAAACGGTTCGTAGGTATCCACCCATACCCCATCTCTCTTACAGGTAACTTTTAAGTATTCATGAATCCCTTCGTGAAGGACGCTTTTGTTCTTGAATTCCGCGATGCGCTTTTGCTCAGAAGCGTATCTCTGGTCAATCTCTTCAAAAATTGGATCTATGTAGGCCTGTACCCCCGATGTCATACGATGTGTTCCCCTTTCGTACCCTCACAAATTGTAGTTCTTACATAATTGAGATAGACTAATATTTAACTATTTTATTTCCTGATTATAGCATATCTCTCATTTACATTTGGGCTCCATCCCTATAGATAGAGTGCCGGAAAGCAGGTGTATTCTTCATGTATTGGGTTTCCACACGACACACGCCAGTGGCTGCCGATGAAATGACAAATTTCGAACATACCCATGGCATAACTTTACCAACTCCCTATGCTTCATTTCTCACCCAATACGGGCCAGGCACCTATTGCGGCCTGCTGGTGATTGAACCGCCTGATCCTCAACTTTTGCAATCCTATGCAGATTACGAACTGTGGACGCATGATGATAACTGTCCGATCACCGCGCAACAGCTGAGCGAGTGCGTGGTCATCGGCAGCTCCATAGATGGTGATTTTCTAGCGGTGCACCCTCAGGTCGAAGGCTTGCTTTGGCTACCGCGACATTCGGAAATCATTACTATGAGGCCATTAGATGTTCAAACCCCATTTACAGATACGCTGGAGCATATACTACGGGATGAATTCAGAAAAATAGAGCCATTCCCCCGTTATTTCGAACCTGTCAGTCTGGACAGAACCGCGACATTCCTACTATTTAATCCCCCGGATACGGCCGAAGCTTACGATCCAGCCAATCCGAACGATCCAATCCCAAATATAGCTCCAGCATCTATACAAGTGTTGGCTCAGCGGTTTAAACAGCATTTTGACACAAACCTATGGATCGAAAACGAGCATACCTGCATGGCTTTTTTCCAGCTTCTTGGCGGATATGTGCGCTTCAACTATGCATATGGACGCGAAGTGGCGATCATTTATGAACCCAAGGCGATAGCACTTCATGATGAAATTCTATCATTCTTGCAAAAAGAGCATTGCCGAGTTGTAGAGTAAGAGGAGGACGAATACGAATGACAGTACATTTTGCATATACCTTAGAAAAGCTGGGGGAAATCGCTGATCGTCTGAGACAAGGTGGAATGCCTGACGTGGCATACCAATGCACGAAGGGGATTTCCGAAGAGGAACTGACTGAGCTGGAGGAACGGCTCCAGATCACTTTGCCTGCCTCCCTGTCTGAATTATTAAAGCGGTGTGGCAGCTTACATCTGCTATGGTGCCTCCCTCAACACTGTGTTGTAGTCGATGAATCAGAGTATTCATATGAAGGCAGCCATGACCTTGAACAAGAACCGACTAACCTTGACGATATTACAGGAGAATTTGGCTGGAATTATGAGGATATTGGCTATTTTACATCCTATGGAGAAGATACCGACTCAGCAGCGGACGAACAACGATATCTTATTTTGAACTATAACGGTGCTGGTGATCCGATCCTGCTTGATAGAGCGACATCCGCAACAGAGCCAGCAGTGTTCTGTTATGAGCATGAGTTGGACCAGTTCACGCTGCTTGCAGAAAGTCTACCTACCTATATAGAAACCATGCTTACCTTGCACGGACTATGGCTGTGGGACTGGTCTAACGTGTTAGACGAGCATGGTATTCAGCTAAATAGCCCGTCGCTGCAGCTGTGGCAACGCTGGTTGGATATGTTCTGCACGATGAAACTGGAGGATGCCCGGTCGTTGGATACACTGATCCACTACACCACCATGCATGGCGTAGATCATCCTGCTGTACTGCAGGCTTTCCAGGCCTATGATCCAAAGGATATTTTTCTTGCCTGGGAGCAGCGCATTCAGTGTAACCCGGCCCAATTCGCTACATGGGCATTTTTCGTTGGGGAGACCGCAGGTATTGGGGCTGCTGATTGGGTTCGCTCCTTATGGGAGCCGGACACGGATACCGCGCAAGCATGGAGACCTCCCGCTTCAAATAACACACATGCTAGGGCCGCATTTATCTCGACACGTGCCTATCTATCCGCCCGCTGCCTACCCGAGCAGGAAGGGCTTACAAAAGTTTACAATGATCTGATACAGCATAGGGCGAAGGATGGCAAATTAGAAGGATACACCGTTAACGGGCAGTTACAGCATTTTCATTCCCCCCAGGTCATCGACTGGATGCGGGATAAGGTCAATCATCCGGTTGATGGCTGGGCAGTACTTTTCGCCTACTCACGTCCTACAGATGAGCAGGTGATTGAATGGCTATCCGGTAGCGAGCTTCATCAGAAAATTGCAACCGAGGCGCTGGATATCATGATTCAGCGCGATCTTCTGCCCACTCTAGAAGCAGACGCTTGGGTTAGCATCTCAAATCTGCTTCATGCTTCTTTACAGCTCGTGATGCTCAAAAAAGATAAACGTCGCATTGAAGCCGTGCTTGAGCAGCTTTCACATCTGGAACTTCGTTAACACTGGAATCGACGTATGCAGACTTGCATGCACAGGGGGAGAAGGATAAAAAAAATAAGCCGTTTCATCAGCGGCTTATTCCCCGAATAAAAGTATCTATAGTAAATGAAATCAATTCATCATTTGATTTTGCCATAGGAAGTTCAAAATTCAGGAGCAAAGAAGTCAATCCGTGCAGCATACTCCATACGGATCTAGCCATCAGGCGCTCATCTCCTTGAATGATGCAGCCTTCCTCCATAGCGGCTTTGAGTCCGCCCTCAAGCAACTCAAACCCTTTAAAACTCCCACTGTCTATAAGGGTAACCGAGCTTACAGATTCAAGGTTGCTGATAAACAGGATGTTGTAGTATTCGGGATTAGCCATGCCAAAACGGACATAAGCATCGGACACTGTTTTCAGTGTGTCCAGAGCGTTCAGTCCGGCTGCCTGTGCTTCATCCACGCGCTGCTGGAGAGCCTTCAGGAACAAAGCATTCCCTTCTAACAGCAGTTCACGAACAACCGCTTCCTTATTGGAGAAATAATGATAAATAGTCGTTGGTGAATATTCGATCTGATCCGCAATTTTACGCATGGAGACTTCAGCATACCCTTGGTTCAAAAAGAGGGAGCGGGCGGCCTCAATGATTTTGCGGCGGATCTCACTGCTTTCACGTTCTCGGCGTTTGATATGTTTCATGAGTAGATATACTTGCCCTTTCTGCCTATCTCAATTTGGCGGCGATACGATCAGCTTCCATTATACCCGAGTTCATAGCTCCTTGAAACCCGCCCCCAGGCTGTGTCCAGGCTCCTACCAATGACAGGCGGTTCACTGCTGATTTGCGCTTCAGTCTGTTTATGCCGGACTGCCGGACCGTTTGTGCATAGCCATAAACGGCTCCGCCGGGATTAGCAGTATACCGCTGCATGGTGCGTGGTGTGCCCAACTCTGCCACCACGACTTTGCTGCTAAAACCAGGATATAGCTGTTCAAGACATTCCAGTATCTGCTGTGTTACTGCTTTCTTTTTGACTTTATATTCGGGACGTGCACTAGGCCAGTTCTCCAATCTGTCCAAAAATGTAACAGCGATGACACCCTTTCCCGCTTCATTGAGTGTA
The DNA here is from genome assembly GCF_011066175.1 of Paenibacillus sp. EKM211P. Lineage (NCBI taxonomy): Bacteria > Bacillati > Bacillota > Bacilli > Caryophanales > Paenibacillaceae > Paenibacillus > Paenibacillus sp. EKM211P. Next base: position 445,726 of record NZ_JAAMNS010000001.1, on the reverse strand, counting down.
GGGTCCATGGCGTTATAATTTGTGAGCATCCAGTTGCCTTTCATATACTCGCCGCTCATCATGACTTCATAATCCGTCTCCGAATCCGGCTCGTTACACAGGATTAAGTCTTCTTCGCTGATCCCAAGCTCATGAGGCTCGCATGATAGCCCTAGGTACAGTTGAGTGAGAGACGTGCCAGTTTCCAGTCTGGTTACAGCCTCCAGCTCGCGACGGGCGGCATTGTGACTCTCCAGCAGACGGCCATAGGTATGATGGGGACTGATCCCAGACACAACCCAGTTGGCTTTATATACATCCCCTTTTTTCAGACGTACACCAGCTGCTTTACCGCGTTCAAGTATAATTTCAGATACCTGACTGCGCAGGTGAACTTCTCCTTCAGCTGATTGAATAGCTTCGACCAGCGCATTGGACAAGGCCTGTGCACCTCCCTGAATGTAGTACGTCCCCTCGAGATGATAGCCGATCCAGGGAATAAAAAAGTACAAAGCCGCCAACCGCTTCGGGGGCAGCCCATAATAGGGCCAGAGTGCAGTGAAGAACTCCGTGAATCGGTCAGACAAGCCAAACTGACTTACAGCCTCCCAGGTGGTCATTTTCGTCCAGCGGAAGAAGGTGCCTGCTTTGAACAGACCCGCCAGCTTACGCCAGGAAGTAAGGGAAGAAAAAGCGGTAAAGCCTGTCTCAAAACGGCGAATGCCCGCGAATAGCTTGTCAATGGCTGCTACCTCAGCAGGAAACATGCCTTTGAGGAGTTGCACATACTCCTGCACATCAGATGGGATATCAATGATCTGCCCTTCCCAGCGAATGGAGTAAGGGTGCTTTTTACGGAGAGGAACGATTTGCTGGTCCACATGGCAGTCCTTTAACATCTGACCGAAGCTGCCTTCTTCGAGTCCGCCGACGCCGTGCAAGGAGACATCAAAGGTATATCCCTTTCGTGTGAATTCAGTAGCAAAGCCGCCAGCCAAAGTATGACTTTCAAACACAGCTGTCCGGTAACCCAACGCAGAAAGTCTGGCTGCACAAGACAAACCACCCAGCCCAGCACCAATGACAATAACATCATATTGGTTCATGATTTCATCTCCCTTGTTAACGTCGTTATATAAGTTAACGGTGTTAAGTTAAGGAGATTATATACCATCGTATCCCGGTTGAGAAGGAAAATTTTTTATAAAAACATCCAAAATTGTAGCGCTTTCACTTGTCAGATTCCAATGAGGATGCTATCCTTCAATTGGGATTGTTACTGAAAAGGCAAAACCCGAGTACACTTGTGTACCCGGAGTTTGCCTTTTTTTGATTTGTATGAGTTCCACAGCATACAGTCAAGCATCCTGAGCATATAGTAAGCGCTTTATAAAAACGCCAAAGGAGATTATCTTATGCAAAGAAGACGTTTCGCCCTTGTTCTACTATCTTTCGTGCTCCTGCTTACGATCTTTTATCCATCCTCCAGCTCTGCCGCAGCAGCCGATGTTCCAGCACCACAGGCAACCGTGCTTACTGAGGTACAGCCTCTGGGTGAGGTTGTTACTGCCGTTGTACTGAAGTACAGCACCAATATTGACGGATCATCCCTGTCCACTTCCAGTTTTCAGGTTCAATCTGTGCTTAATGATGTATACGCAGACAGAACTGTGACTGGTGTATACACCAATGATACTGGTGCCATCACCAACCGCAGCACTTATGGCAAATATGTCGTGATCGAGCTGGATACACAGGATAAAAATGCAAGCACCCTTACTTACGATTCGACAAGCGCAGTCAATCGTATTAATCCGCTGAACTATTACATTAGCCAAAAGAAAGATATTGCAACTTCGAAGAAAACAGTCGTTCCAGCGACTGCACAGCCTGTTAAAGCAACCGATAAAGTGACACCCATCGTAGATGATTTTCAAAAAAACACTTTTGAAAATAAAGCCGGCTTCAAACTGAACTACTTTACGTTTGAGCCTAAAGTAGAACCTGGCAAAACCTATCCGCTGGTTGTGTTTCTACATGGCAACGGCGAACGTGGTGACGGAAACGGGGTTAACCTGTTAGCGAATGCCGGGGCCGTTACTTGGGCTTCTCCTGAGCAGCAAGCCAAGCACCCATCCTTCGTCATCGCTCCTCAAAGCCCGATTGACCTAGAGCATAAATTTATTTGGGCAGATGAACCGCGCAACAGTGCTGTTGCCGATTTGGTACGTGAAACGGCCCTAAAATATCCGATCGACACCAACCGCATCTATATCGTAGGTATTTCTCAAGGAGCCATGGGGACATGGAGATTGTTAGAAAAAAATCTTGATCTGTTCGCTGCGGGCGTGCCGATTGCCGGTCTGACCAACTATGAAAAAGCTGTTAACATGTATGCCCCTGTTGACCCTGCACACGTTGAAGTGTTGAAAAACGTTCCGATTTGGGCTTTCCATGCTGCAGACGATACGACAGTAAGTCCTAAGAACTCGCAAGAAATGGTCGCTGCCATTAAAGCACAGAACGGAAACCTCATTCATTTCACTGAATACGAAGCAGGGATTATCAAACCTACAGGACACTTCTCCTGGGTTCCGGCTTTACAAAATCAGGATATGATTGAATGGCTGTTTGCACAAAAGAAATAAAAAAAGGCAACTGCCTTCCTGTATACCACCATCAGGAAGGCAGGTGCAATATCAAAATGAGGAGACTAAAAATTTTGACACTGGTATTGCATTTGCAGTTAACTTGAAGCTTGTTACTTCGCGCGCTTCGCAGCTTTGATCGTTCTCAAAGCCCGTCTGCGCGTTACCTTGTTCGGACTGCTGAGCTGTCTTCTGGCAGTAGCCACATCCGTTTTAGCCATGTGTAAAGCACCATCCTATTCACTTAGGCTCATTGGGAGTCTGCGCCTAAAGACTTAAATGATAATGATAATGAGAATCATAATCATTTAAAATTATATAATGAAATATACGAGCATGCAAGAGATTTTGGGGAAGTATTATCTCGATTAAAAACTTGCGAATCTCCCTTTGCCCATATGAAAGAAGCGTCGGGACAGCAAGCCCAACGCTTTTTTATACTTAATAGCAATTTATACGATGATTAATTAACCTTGCCGCCCTCCACAACCAATTGATCCGTAAAGCCTTCTCCGTAAACGGAGGTCAGTGTGTCCTTATAGGCTTGATGGACAAAATTTTCTTTACCCAACGTAGCCAGTTCGTTGTTGATCCAATCCAACAGTTCCTTATTTCCCTTCGCTACTGCAGGGGCAATCGTATCTTGACCACCGAAGGCTGGAATGCTTACGGTAAAGCCGGGATTGGCCTTGGCCCAAGCGATCAGCTCTGTATTATCGTTCGCAATGGCGGCACCGCGTTTGTCTTTGAGAGCCGAGAAGATTTCGGTGTATTGATCGAATTTGAGCAGCTTGATGTCAGGATAATTTTTCGTAAAATAGGTCTCTGCTGTCGTTCCCTTGGCAACAATCAGCTTTTGATCCGAGCCCTTCAATTGGTCAATCGTGGTGATGGGAGCACTGTCGGGTGACACAATGCCAAAGGATAATTTCATGTACGGGTTAGCAAAATCGACTTTTTCTTTACGTTCATCGGTCACAGTAAAGTTAGCCATGATGATATCTACCTTGTTGGATTCCAAATAGGCAACCCGGCTGGCGGCATCCACCAGAACGAACTCCACCTTCGACTCGTCGCCCAAGAGGTCTTTGGCAAACCGTTTCGCAATATACACATCAAAGCCTTGATTTTTCCCTTCTGAATCTACGTAGCCAAAAGGCGGCTTATCCGCAAATACACCGATTCGAATCTTGCCATTCTTTTTAATGTCCTCAATTGAAGCAAATTTAGCCGAGCCTGAACTACCGTTGGTATTGCCAGCCCCTGCACATCCTGCCAAGCCGACAATCAGCAAGCTCAAAGCCAGTAATAACGTTGTGAACTTCATTCCTTTTCTCATCTGTATTCATCCCCTTATTTGTCAGCATTTTGCATCATTCGGTTTCTTTCGCTTCTGGGTGCAATATAGAGACCAATAGAAACATTTCAATCTCTATATTGTGATTGGAAGTCGCTCATGGGATTGATGCAAAATGCTCATATCGTTTCGTACTGAAATATATCCAGAAAGTGCTGGGCACGCTCTGTTTCCGGTTGGGTAAAAAATTGCTGTGGTGTAGTCATTTCACATATCTGTCCTTGATCCATAAAAACGATACGATCTCCTACCGACTTGGCAAACCCCATCTCATGCGTCACGATAATCATCGTCATGCCCTGTTGGGCCAGCTCACGCATGACATCCAGCACCTCTCTGACCATTTCCGGGTCCAAGGATGCGGTGACCTCATCAAAAAGCATAATTTCAGGATTCATACACAGGGCGCGCACAATCGCAATCCGTTGCTTTTGCCCGCCTGATAATTGTCGCGGATACGCATCCTTGCGATCCAGCAGACCGACTCGCTCCAAGAGCTGCTCCGCTTGCGCAAGCGCCTCCTGCTTGTTTCGCCGCTGAACTTTAAGCGGGCCAAGCAATATATTTTCCAAGACGGTCATATGCGGAAACAGCTCATAGTTTTGGAACACCATTCCGATATGCTGCCGCACCTCACGCCAATTCACTTTTGTATCTGTCAAATCCTGTCCTCTATAACGGATATCTCCGCCCTGGACTGGCTCCAGACCATTGAGGCACCGAAGAAGCGTGCTTTTTCCACATCCCGAAGGACCGAGAATGACCACGACTTCCCCTTTCCTTACGTCCAGACTAATCTGCTGCAGCACTTTTCGGTCGCCGAAGCTTTTGTCCAGCCCTCGAATTTCCAATAAAACCTCCACAGCCTCTTCCATGACACCACCCCATCCTGCTAATTTTGCCATCTGCGTTCAAATCTTTTGGAAAGTCTGGATAACGGATAACATACGAGAAAATACAATATAAAAATAAAGCCATACACCCAAAAGGATGCCGAAGGCGCTTTGATTACACCAAGCTCAATAATCTGCTGCCCAACCTTGACCACTTCCACTACACCGATCAGTACCACGAGTGACGTGGTTTTGATCATCCGTGTCGCCAGATTAATAGAACCCGGAAGCATTCGGCGCACCGCTTGGGGAATGAGCACATGACGGTATAATTGCCAATAGGTTAGCCCTAATGCCTGCCCGGATTCCACCTGATGCTTAGGCAGTGATTCCAGCGCACCACGTACGATGTCACCAATCTCGGCTGCTCCCCACAGACTGAATACGATAACGGCCGTTAGTTCCCCGCTGATATTCACATTCAGCAAAGGCGTAAATCCAAAATACACGACATACAACCACACTAAAATCGGAATAATGCGAAATGTCTCCAAATAAAATCTCAGCACAAATCGAATCGGTCTTGATTGTAAAGTGCGGAGCAGACCCATCAAAATGCCTAGCAGCGTACCGATAATAATGGAGAGTAATGCAATTTCCAGCGTAACGAGCAATCCCCCTAACAGACGCTCAAAATTCGAACCCTCAAAAAGCACATTAATCCCCGAACTCAGCATATCGCACCTTCCTTTCCACCCACGTCAGCAGCATCGACAAAGGTAAAAGCAGAACGAGATATGCCAATACCAGCAGAATCAACGATTCTGTCGTTTTGTAGTACATACCGATCAGGTCCTTTGCCACATTCATCAGATCTAGTAAAGCAATGGCACCCACAATGGAAGTCTCCTTGAGAAGAAAAATTGCATTGGCTCCCAAAGACGGAATACTGATGGCAAATGCCTGCGGCAAAATAACATATCTCGCCAGTTGTATCTTGGACAGTCCGAGACTCAGCCCGGATTCCGTTTGGGTTTTACTCACGGCTTCGATTCCACCACGGAACGCCTCAGCCATATAGCCCCCGCCCAAAAAGGTCATGCCCACAATGGCACATGTCATTTCGCTCATATGCAGACCTATTTTGGTAAACCCGTAGTACAGAAAATATAACTGTACAAGCAGCGGCGTATTTCGGGAAAGCTCGATATAGGCTACAATAATTCCACTAATTCCTCTCACCCTGTAATACAGCACTATGCTACACAGCAAACCGACGACTAATGAAAACAGAATAGCAAAAAAGGCAATCTTCAACGTCAGCCACATGGCTTCTCCATATAGCGGCAAGCTTTCTACAATAAACTCCCAGTCTAAGTTCATATGTACATACCTTTCAATTTTCAATTATTCCTATGTATTTGCTATGCTTAATAACAATGATTGTATTCCTGCCCATTTATTACGTCAATACTTTGCTGAAAATTTGTCATATTTATCTATGATTAAGAAAGAAAACTGTTATTTCATTTCAGAAATAAATAAAAAAAGCCCAAAATGGATGAATTCCATTTTAGGCTTTGCTTTATGCTATACGATTCATCACACGATCGGCTCTGTAACTACAGGACCACCGAGCTTTTCTACAATTAAACGACTTTCCTCATTTAACCCTTGTAAGGTAATAGATTTACCTGCGTTTCTGTATTTTTGCAGCACCTTGCCAATGGCAGTAACCGCCGAGTGATCCCACACATGTGAATGGCTAAAGTCCACTACAACGCGCTCCGGATCATCCGAAGGTTCAAAATGATCGACAAAATGAGTCGTTGAGGCGAAAAACATCGGCCCTCTGACATGGTACACCTTTGCTTCCTGATCCTCAGTCGCACTGATACGGATTTTAGCCATTTTCCAGCCAAAATGCAGGGCACTCAACAGTACGCCTACGATCACGCCCTTGGACAAATCGTTCGTGGCCACCACGATGATGACCGTGACCACCATAATAAACGTATCTGCTTTGGGAACCTTGGCGATGTTTCGGAGCGACTTCCAATCCACGGTTCCGATACACACCATGAACATGACTCCCACCAATGCGCCCATAGGTACTTCCTTTACAACACCGCCAAGCACAAGCAGCAGAAAAGCCAAGAACACCCCCGCCGTGAAAGTGGACAGTCGTCCTCTTCCGCCTGAGCTTACATTAATGACGGATTGTCCGATCATGGCACAGCCACCCATACCCCCAAAAAAGCCATTTACAAAGTTGGCAATCCCTTGCCCACGGGCTTCCCGGTTTTTATTGCTTTTCGTTTCGGTCATTTCATCCAAAATACTGGCTGTCAGCAGTGATTCCAGCAGTCCAACCAGCGCCATCGTAAAGGAATATGGCAGCAATATCCGCAACGTGTGCCACGACCACTCAATTTGCGGCAAATGGAATGAAGGCAGCGAGCTGGTCAGCGTACCGATATCCCCTACCGTTTTGACATTCAATCCAAAAACATACGTAATGATCGTCATGATGATGATTGCTGTCAACGGGGCGGGAATGCTTTTCACAAATCTCGGTAAAATATACACAATGAGCAATGTCCCCGCTACCATCGCGTACATGATCCAATTGGCTCCATGAAAGTGGGTTAGCTGTGCCATAAAGACGAGGATCGCCAGCGCATTCACAAACCCGGTCATGACCGGCTGTGAAATAAAGCTAATAAAGCGACCAATTCTCAAAACACCCAGCAGTACCTGAATGATCCCAGCCAAAATAGTAGCTGCAAACAAATACTCCACGCCATAATCTTTGACCAAACCAACAACCACTACAGCTACAGCCCCGGTTGCTGCCGAGATCATCGCCGGACGTCCACCTGCAAAAGAAATGACAATCGCCATCGAGATGGAGGCATACAGTCCGACCATAGGGTTGACACCTGCAATGATGGAGAAGGCAATCGCCTCTGGTATCAATGCCAGCGCCACGGTCATGCCCGCAAGTATATCAGCCCGGATATTACCGAACCATTGTTGTCTAAGATTCATACTGTTTCGTTCCAGCCTCCTATATTCACAGAGAACAGCATTTTGACCCGCAACCCGATCTTGCTTTGGGCATCCGTCCAGCGGTCAAACACTAAGGCTCTCCTATCATTCAGCTCGTCTCTCTCAAACGAACCCCTTCCGTTACATCCAGTCCATCATTATAACGCAAGGGATTCGCAGAGACGAATGAGTTAAAAGGCTGTTTACAGAATGAAAACGTCTATTTACTTGAAATATCGCCCGTTTTCTTTATCTAATTCGTTTTCTTATATTTAAAATTTTCGTAATTCTAAGATTCCAACCTACTAAAGTTTATCACCTTAACTTCATACTCTGATTCTGCGAACTGTAGATCCTGATCCGCCGTAACCAATACCAATTGGTTTATAATAGCTGTCGCAAGAATCAGAGCATCTGGGGTCTTAAGCCTTCTTGCAAACTTATCCTTTTGCTCTCTTCTGATACGACCCGCTTTAATTGCGATCTCTGAATTAACTTCAATAAATTCCCCGCCAAGAAAAGGTATCGAGCCTAAGTCTGTTTCAGTGGACAATCCAGCTATAAACTCGGACTGAGTTATAACAGAAAAGAAAATATTCTCTTTATCTTTCTCTGCTTGTTGTATTACTTTATCCAAGGATGTATCAAGTCTATGAAGGGCAATAGCTGCATTCGTATCAAATAAATACCCCATCTAATCCCAATCCTCCCTGGATTGCTTAACACTCTCCTCGATCTCAAGCAACTGTTCCTTGCTCAGGCTACCTCGGGAATTCAGAACAGCTTGCAACCCTTTGGGTAACGGAGACTCTAAATCAATGACCTCCATTTCCCCTTGTTTGTTCTCAATAGTAACTTTTGATGGTTCAAACCCAATATCACGAAGGAGACTTAGGAGACGTATTCGATGTATATCCGTTAATTTTTTTGCCACTAAAATCACTCCTTAGCAAAAGATTAGTTTCCGATCATAGCTTGTTTGATTCGTTTTCTTATATTTAAAATTTTCGTAATTGCTGCACAAGCTCTGATAGGGATTCAGCAATCTCTGAGTCCGCATAGCGCTGGAGCAAACTCTCAAAATCAGGCAGCGCTTGCTTTAGTAACCGACAGCTATAGACATAATAGCTCCAAAAAGCTACCGGATCATAGCCACGTGCTTCTTCCTCTTCCCACTCCACTTCATCATCTTCTGGAGCGCTGTCTACCGGCCATAAATATTTTTCTTCTAGCAGCATAGTCAAGGATTCTACAGACTTCTGTGAGTCTGCTTGTAGATTTTCCATGTCCAATGCTTGAACAACCGTATGGTACAAATCCAACTCACTCAGCGTGATATCCTCCGGGCTTCTGGCATGCATATTCCGCAATAAGAATAGTAGCGCCCATGGGGTAACCTGCCACAATGTACCTTGATGCTCTATCAGATCAGCGATGGCTGCATACTCCCTATTGGATATCAAATGCGGCAATTCCGTGCCCCTACCATAAGGAGTAGTCAGGCGAAGCCACGGTACATCTGTAATTTGAAGAGTATTCATTGAGACAGTGTTTATCTTATGAGTGTCCATGACGCCTCCTTTGTTGTCGATATCTAGAATCTTCCTGATTTAAAAATAGAATATAGTAAAAAGGCAACCATCAAGAGCGCTACAACAAAACCAATTTCAATCGCAGGTACGTTCCACAGCATGGTCGCCTGATGATTTAGTGATGAACCGATAATCAGCCCGACCATAATAATGCTGAATGCTAACAGCACAATACTGAATGACAGGCGATTGCTGATCTGATCCAGCTTGCGCAAAAGCTGTTCCAGCTCTGGTACAGTAACTTCCAGTTTAAGCTTACCCTTGCTGATAATTGAGGCCAGATGCCTCGTCTGTCTCGGCAATTCCATCAGCGTCTCCATCAGCTCGGTTGCACTCCCCAACAGCTTGCCCCGAATACGGCGGCCGCTGAAGCGTTCCTTCAGCAGCTTATTGCCAAAAGGCTCGGCCAAAGCAATAATGCTGAGATCAGGGTCCAGATGCTCTACGACCCCTTCCAGTGTCAGCAGCGCCTTGCCCAGCAGCAGAACGTCTGACGGCAAACCAATCCGATGGCGCTGTGCTGCGCCAAACAGGTCGTTCAAGGCATCGCCAATGCTGACCTGTGAGAAAGGAACGTCCGCGTAATCTTCGCGTATTTTGTCCAGATCGGCTCGCAGTGCATTCAGGTCAGTATCCGGTTCGACCAGCCCTAGTCGTTCGATGGCGCGAACCATAGCATCGGTATTTTTGCGCATCAGGGCGATCATGAGAGAAGCGAGATGATTCTTCATTTCTTCGCTTAGCCTTCCCGCCATGCCAAAGTCCAGATAAGCGAGGCTTCCATTATTCAGGATGAGCAAATTCCCCGGATGGGGATCGGCATGAAAAAAGCCCTCTATAAAAATTTGATGCAGCATGCTGTTGACCAGCCGCTGCGCCAGTTCTTTCAAGTTATAACCACGGCGCAATAACTCTTCACGACTCCCTAAGTGAGTTCCGTCCAGAAACTCCATGGTCAATATACGTGAGGAAGTATGGTCCCAGTATATTCTCGGAATATAGATATGTGGGTCCTGCTCAAACTGGAGCGCAATCTTTTCCGTGTTACGAGCTTCATGGTTGTAATCCAGCTCCTGAATGAGCGATCTCCCCAGCTCTTCCACCATCTGGCGAAGCTGATAACGCTCCACCCATTCCCAGCGCTTGGCTGCCATTGCGGTCAGTTCCCGTAAAATGTCCAAATCCCGCCGAATGATGCGATTAACGCCTGGACGCTGGATTTTAATCGCGACCATCTCGCCGCTGTGCAGCTTGCCCAGATGCACTTGCCCGATCGAAGCAGCCGCCAGCGGATCATCGTCAAAACGAACCAGTATGTCCTCTAATGACGTATCCAGCTCCTGTTCCAGAATGCCACGCGCCGTGTCAGGCGAAAAAGGCGGTACCTGATCCTGGAGCTTAACCAGTTCGCGAATAATAGGCTCTGGCAGCAGGTCAGCACGTGTACTTGCCAACTGTCCAAGCTTGATGAATGCAGGCCCCAGGTCCTCCAGCACAAGCCGAATCCGTTCACCTAAGGTTTTGGACTCGGGGGTTTCTCTCGTTAGCCACTTGCGGGGCAGGGATAGCAGCTGGAACAGTCCCATTTCTTCCACCATATAGCCAAAGCCATGACGCGCCAGCGCCATGGCAATTTCCCGGTAACGACCGGCGTGCTTCATGCGAACGGCCATTTTAATCCAACCGGTTCGCTTCTTCAGCGTCACTCGAACCCGTAAGCGCCGCCTTTTCTTTTTCCAGCTCCGCTACCTTTTTTTCCAACAATGCCACACGCTGCTCCAAACTTGTGACATCATTTTCGGTAGGTACTTCCAGCTCCTGCAAAATGCGGCTAACCTGCTCGCGGATCATGGTTTTGAATTGTCCCTGCTCCTCTGCTCCCCGTTCGATCAGACGATCGACCAGCGCTTTGGATTCCGAGGGCGCAAGTTCTCCACGGTTTACAAGATCCTCGACGGCTTTCTCCACCTTTTCTTTGCTGACAACGGTGAGGCCCCACCCCAATGAGATGGCTTTTTTGAACAAATCGCTCATAATATATCCTCCCCTACCTGTGATTACCTATAGTATAACCTGAAAAGGGGAGCCGCATAAAGTTCGCAGCTCCCCCCACAATGGTTGGAATGAATGATTATACTTAACCTGGAAAGCGTCCGGCCCACTTAGCAGCCTGAAGCAGTAGCTTACGGTATCCCTCGTGCTGGAAACTTGGCTGATTATGTCCAGGCATCAGGTAGACGACTCTGCCCAAGCCATAGGACAATGACCATGCAGCTGGCCACCACTGACCTTCATACTCGTATTCCATCAACAGTGTTTTTTCAGTGAATGGATCAAAATCAAAACGATACGGCTCCTCCTGAATCTCAAACGGCTCGATCCCTTCCATAATCGGATGATCCGGCTCTGTTACCTTGAAGGAAAGCTGCTCCGCTGACGGATGCCGCAGGAAACGCGCTCCCATGAGCTGTGCAATTTCATAACGTCCTTGCAATGTGATTCCGTTATGCAGCACAAGCAGTCCACCTCCGCCGCTGACGTAGGACAGCAGTCCTGCTGTTTGTTGAGGAGACAGAACCTCCTTACGGCTATCACAATACGAGATGCATAGATCGAATGAGGCTAGATTTTCCTTGAGCAGCATTTTACGATTCTCACTGCATTGAACCGTCATCCAATCTTGTAAAATATGACTAATCTCTTCGTCCACCCCTTGTAGCGGGTGAAACTCCGGATATGAATAATCTCCTAGCAGCAATGCTTTTCTTTTTTCCATCATAAATCCTCCTTGCCTGACTTGTATATAAGGACTTTAAAGGCGGGTCCCGTGCCAACGGTCTCTTGTTTGTGGGGTCAAAAAGCTCTAAAAAATTCCTTTGGCCCTCATCTTTTTCCCATAACACCGCCATCGTTGTCCAAGCTACGGCATATATAAATAATTCTACAGACGGCCTATTAAATCCTTTAGCAGAAGATTATAGCATATATGTTCGCTCGGAATAAACTAATTATAAATTTATAAACATGAACGCTGGCGATTCCGCCCGTTTATGGTATACTCGTAAGAAAAAAAGTGCGTCCATGCTCTATTAGCAATGAGGGGCCGCTTTTCGTAAGAAATCTATGCTTGCGGTTATAGAATTGATAAGAATTGCCTCAAAGCTTATACATTCTATAAATCTTAAAACACGGGGAGGTTGCATGAATGAAAAGGACTGGAATGACCCGGCCCTTGGACAGCTTGGGACGAATTGTGCTTCCTAAAGAGTTGCGCATGACGATGGAGATTGACATCGGCGATCCATTAGAGTTTTTTATTGAAGGCCAAACACTCATGCTCCGTAAGTACAAATCAACTAATTGTATATTTTGCGGTTCGGTTGATACCAACACCTATTTTAAAGATCAGTTTATCTGCGATGCATGTACCACCTCGATGAAAACGGAAGATTTGCTTCCGGTCACAGCGACTGAAACCCAGTCACCTCCACTGAAGCAAAACATGCATATGAAAAAGATTTATCAGCGCACGGATGTTATTTTGGAGAAAATGAGAGAGCTTATGGAAGAACATCCGGCATCTTCACAAAAACAACTCGCTTCCATGCTTGGCGTGAGTCAGGGAAGGATTTCCCAACTGAAAAAGCTCATGTAGGCGAATCGCCCAAAAAAACAATGTATACGCTTCCATGTTATGTAAGATTTAATTTTCTTTATATTTAGAACAGCCGGATCCTTATAGGGACCCGGCTTTTTTGTGTTTTAGTCGTAAGCTCGGCATTTTTCAACCCAGCGTGCTGCTGCCTTGGGTAGAGAAGCGAGATGGATGTGTGTGTAGGCTGCCAAGAGGTTCCCTTTGGCATAACCTTCACTCTGGAGTCCGCGCATCCCCTTGGTTTGATAGGCAAAGGGATAGGGGGCGGCAGATTCATCATAGCTCATGACCGAATAATGAAATTCATGTCCCCGAATCGTCTCTCCAGCCTCCAGCAGCAAGCAATCATGCAATGCGGTTGCTTCCCGGTATCCCAATGCAGCCCGCTTCTCCTGCATGCGAACATCCGAAGGGATCACCCCGGCCATGCGATAGGCGTGACCCGCCCAATCCGTAAGTGTCCGGGCCAGTACCATATAACCACCGCACTCGGCGAATACAGGCATATCCCGGCTCACGGCGGTGCGGATATCTTCCAGAAAGCCCGTATTGGCAGCGATATCTGCCGCAAACTCCTCGGGAAAGCCGCCGCCCAGATATAGGCCGTTGGCGTGCTCAGGGACGCGTTCTCCCGCCAGCGGACTAAAATAGACAATCTCTGCTCCCGCAAGGCGCAGCAAATCCATATTTTCGGGGTAATAGAAATTGAACGCCGCATCTCTGGCGACAGCAATGATGGGACGTTCCCCAGTCTCGACTTCATGTCCTGCTGTGGGAGGCTGATCTGGAGGAAATAATGGGTGCTCGGGCAGACTGAGCGGCGAAGCCGAATCCGCCAATGCCCGGAGTGCATCCAGATCCGTACCCGCGCGAATCAGCTCTGCCGCCCGTTGGAAGAGCGGCTCCAGCTCGCCGCGTTCTACAGCAGGCACCAGGCCCAGATGACGCTCGGGAATATCCAATCCGTCATCGCGCTTTAACCAGCCGAGCACAGGGATGCCGCATTCCTGCTCGATTGCCCTTTTGACAATGCCGTAATGCCCTTGGCTACCGCAGCGATTCACGATTACGCCCGCAATGCGCAGCTTGGGCTCCAAGCGCTGAAAGCCGAGCACAATAGCGGCCGCACTGCGTGCCATGCTGCGTACATCGACGACCAGCAATACCGGGCTATCCGTCAGCATGGCGATTTCGGCGGTCGAGCCAATATTGCTGAGCGGGTCCTTGCCGTCATATAGCCCCATGACGCCTTCGATCACGGAGATATCTGCGCCTTCGGATGCGCGGATAAAAGTTTCACGCACCGTATCCGGCGAGGTCATCCAGGAATCGAGATTACGGGAAGGCGTTCCGGTCGCGGCCGTATGATAGGTCGGATCAATATAATCCGGACCGCACTTAAATCCCTGCACTCGCAGGCCGCTGTCGGCGAACGCCTTCATCAGCCCGAGAGTCACAGTCGTTTTGCCCGCGCCGCTGCCCGTACCGGCGACAACGATACGACTTCTGCGTGCCGTGGCAGACGAGTCTGGCTGTATAGCCTGCTTCATATCGTCAGTCATAGGAAACCCGCGCTACAGACAACGTCATATTTCCGCTTTTTTTCTTCTCCAGCAGCCATTGGTCCGCACCGGAAGACAACAGGGCTGATGGTTCGCTGACCCCATAGGCGCCAGTGTATTTGAAGACAGTTTCCGATGGATTGGGAAGCTGCACCGTGTTCAGCTCTGACGGAGTGTACGTCACCAGCTCCCAGCCGTATTTGGCGCAGAGGGCGAGCAAGCCCTCTTCATCCTTTTTCAGATCAATCGTAGCAATATTCCGTACGCTTTTTACAGACAAACGCAGCTCTTGCAAGGTGTTCAGCACCCCAGCTTCCAGCTCCTCCAATGCAGTTCCCCGATTGCAGCCAATGCCAAGCACCAAGCTTTTAGGACGATACAGCACGCCATTAGAAAGAAACCTCTCCTCTTCCTCAGGCTCCAACAAACGGTCACTTACGACCAACGCGGCGTTGAACGGTTCTTGTGCCGCTTCCGCCATTGAGGCATATACCTTGATATGTGCAGGTACTGGCTTGTCATAACGCCACCAGTTCCGTTCGCCTGTCTCTTGTATGAGTACAACGGGCTCCTCGTTCACAACAGCGGCGCTCACAGGCGTGGCCTTGTCGAAGCTATCGACCACCCAACCCAATTCCCGACCCAACATATCCACTGGAATCGTGCCCTGCACGTCCGATGCAGTCGTGATTACCGCACGTGCCCCCAGTACAGCGGCTACATGACGGGTCAATTCATTTGCGCCGCCCAAATGCCCAGACAGTACGCTAATGACATGTTCTCCGCGATCATCAATGACGACCACGGCTGGGTCTACCTTTTTATCCACCAAAATCGGTGCAATCATACGAACCACCGCACCGAGGGAAATAAATAAAATAATACCGTTATATTGTTTGAATAAATCCGGCAAAATCAGTTTGACCGAACCTTCGAACAATTGAATGCCACGCTCCTGCTCGTCTCCACGCTCAAACTTGGACATGTAATACACATCCGTACCCGGAAAGCTGGCTCCCAAATTGCGGACCATCTCGACTCCATGCTTCGTGATCGCCACAGCGGCAAATGGATTACTCACCAGGCTTCACTCCCTTTCGGTAGCCGTGGGTGAACGACTTGTCATATAACTTGGAACGATGTGCGTCCTTGTCCACCAGCCCCGGGTCGAGCGCCCAGCCTGCCAAAATCATGGCATGCATCGTAATGCCTGCTGCACGCAGATCGGCTGGCAATTGGGCAAGCGTCGTGCGCACGATTTTTTGGTCTGGCCAAGTTGCGCGCTGCACAACGGCTACAGGCGTGTCTTCGCTCCAGCCAGCCGCCAAAAATTCAACGACTACCTTCTTCGCCAGCGTTGCACTGAGGAACAGCGCCACTGTACAGTGATGGGATGCCAGATCACGCAGCTTTTCACGATCCGGTACAGGTGTACGGCCTTCGGCACGCGTCAGAATGACCGTCTGCGTCAAGTCAGGCACGGTTAGCTCTGCACCCAGCACGGCCGCAGAAGCAAAGACCGAGCTGACGCCCGGTACGATTTCGTAGGCTACGCCGCGCTGCTTCAGCAGCACCATTTGCTCCAAAATCGCACCGTATACTGCCGGATCACCTGTATGTACACGGGCTACACTGCGCCCAGCCTGCACAGCCTCGCTCATAATCTCGACCTGCCGCTCCAAATCCATGCCTGAGCTTTGAAGCACTTGCGCCTCGGGCTTAGCCGTAGCAATCAGCTCATCGTTCACTAGTGAATCCGTGTACAACACCACATCTGCCGTACGTAGAATCCGGGAGCCTTTGACCGTAATCAACTCCGGGTCACCAGGGCCTGCTCCTACGATATATACCTTTGGCTCCAACGTCATTTGCTCACCACCATTAAACTCAAATATTCAAGCTCCTGTCCGCGCAGCTCACGGGCGTTGTGCCATACCATTTCATAAGGAGACGTGACTTTGGTAATGACAGAGGCACGATCGCCAAGATTGAGCTCGTCCAGCACATCCAAAATCAAATCCAGTACCTTGGCAACCTTGATAAATACGACTGTATCGTGATTCTCAATCGCCCGCTTCATCGCTGCCCGATCCTCCGTAGCCGGAATAATACCTACCTGTTGGTCTCCGTCTGCCAAAGGCAATTCCAGCGCTGCCGCTGCTCCCAATACAGAAGAGATGCCTGGAATAGATACAATCGGCACCTCGGGATGAAGATCCTTCATCAGACGCGCCAAGTGAATAAAGGTACTGTACAGATTAGGGTCTCCCTCTGTGACAAAGGCTACATCCTTTCCTTGACTCAGAGCTTCCCAGCAAGCAACTACCGTTTTGTTCCACTCCCGCTCCAGTACAACCGGGTCTTTGGTCATTGGAAAAATGAGTCCCAACATCTCCTTTTCCTCCGGGTTAACGTATAATTCCACAATCTCGTGAGCATACGATTTGCCTCCCCGGCGCTTCTTCGGATATGCCACAACTTCACATTCCTGAATCATCCGGTACGCCTTGACCGTGATCAGCTCGGGATCACCCGGCCCCACGCCTACGCCATAAAGTGTTCCTACTGCCGCCGTATTCATGCTGTCTCTCCCCCTCTTGATTTACCAGCTACTCCCCTGCTGCTCCGTCAGCCACGTCTACCGGCGGCTGCCCTGTAATAACATATATCGGATTGAGTCCGTCAAAACGAGTCATATTCAAAATCGGCTTGCTACGCGCTGTTTGCAGTAACGTCACCGAGGTTTCGAGTCCTACGGCTTGCATCGCCTTCATACCGTCATGCAGCGTCTCAATGGTTGCAGCATTCACTACAATTCGCCCATCCTTACGCAGACGGGAAGCGCACAGACGAATCAGTTCTACCAGTTCTCCTCCACTCCCGCCGATAAACACGGCATCCGGGTCTGGCAGCTCGTCCAATCCGGCAGGCGCTTTGGCATGGATCACTGGAAAATCAGTGCGGAATTTGACCTTGTTCGCTTCCACATTGGCCAGATCGCCTTCATTCTTCTCAATGGCAAACACTTGCCCGTACTTGGCCAGCCGCGCACATTCCACAGCTACAGAACCGGAGCCTGCGCCGATGTCCCATACGATGCTTCGCTCGGTCAATCGCAGCTCGGACAAGCTAAATACGCGCACTTCACGCTTCGTGATCAGCCCTTTTTCCGGCTTGCGCTGGTGAAATTCCGCATCCTCGAAGCCAAATCCCCGGCGAATTGCCGGCACGTCTTCTCCCTTACGGCGGCGCAAAACAACCACGTTCAGGGGTTGGAAGGTTCCCTGCGCCATCTCTTCCAGCGTATAATGCCGATACGTCTCATCTGGTCCTCCCAAATGCTCGCCGACAAAGGCATCATATTCCGTCATGCCAAAATGCAACAGATAAGCGGCAACCGCGGCGGGATGATTGCGGTCATCCGTCAGCAGCGCGATCTTGTTCTGTCCATCGATCCGCTGCGCCAGTCCGGTCATCGGACGACCATGTACACTTTCCAGCACCGCATCCTGCCAGCTTTCACCAAGACGCGCAAATGCCAGTTGAACCGAGCTGAGATGGGGTAAAATATCCAGGTGCTCAGCCCCCAGCTTGGCAGACAAATAGCCTGCAATTCCAAAAAAAAGCGGATCGCCTGACGCAAGCACGACAATATCCTTGTGCTCACGCAACCGTCCCAATTCTTCCACCACGGCGGATAAGCCGCTCTTTAATGTTCGTTTTTCTCCTGCGGCTGCCTCGAAAAAGGCTAGCTGGCGCTCACCACCAACCAGCAGGTCGGCACGCTCGATTTGTTCCAGCGTCTCCTGCGACAGACCTGCCGCTCCATTTTCACCGATACCAATGACACGAATTACTCTACTCACCGACTCTCGCCCTCCCCAGCACGTTCCCTTTCAGCGTTACCAGTACCATTTCCACGGTGATTCCACCACCTGCATGCTCCAGACAATGCTGACACCCATAGGTACATAACTTTTCAAAAAAGCTCAGCGCATTCGCTTCGGTCATCATATCCGCCACCTGCGTAGCTGTATTCGCCTCAGCTACTGCTGTTGCAAGCGACTCATCCACACCTGCCTCACGCGCAACCTGGGCCAAAAATCCAAAATCCACCGGAGCGCTCTTGGAATGAACCATCATGACGCCCTGAGCAACCTTCGACAGCTTGCCGGGCATACCGACGAGAATAATCTTTTTCATTCCCAATCGTTTGCCATGCTTGACTGCAAAGCCGACAAAGTCGCCCATCTGAATAAAGGCTTCTTCCGTCAGCTGATCATACATTTGCATTGCATATTTTTCACTGCTGCCGCCTGTGGTCAGGACAATTTCCTCGCAGTTCATCGCTTGTGCGACCGATATAGCCTGCACCACGCTGGCTTTATAAGCAGACGTGGAGAACGGAACGACTACACCGCGTGTGCCCAGTATGGAAATACCGCCAAGAATGCCAAGTCGCCCGTTCAGCGTTTTCTTGGCGATTTCCTCGCCGTCCGGCACACTGATGACGACACGGACACCCTTGGCCGATCCGTGCTCCTCAAGCACGCCAGATACGGCCTCCGTAATCATCCGGCGCGGCACCGGATTGATCGCGGCTTGCCCGACAGGCACAGGCAGACCGGGCTTCGTTACCCGCCCGACGCCGACGCCGCCGTCCAGCTCAATGCCCGGCTCCTCGCGCCAGCTAACAGAGGCGCTAATTCTCGCCTGATGCGTGGCATCCGGGTCATCGCCTCCGTCCTTGATCGTCGTGCAGGAAGCTTCGTCCGCATCCAACACAGGCTCGATCAGTTCAAATGCATGATCGAAGCCCGCGGGCAGCGATATCACCGCTTCCTTCGGCGCTATGCCCGTAATGAGCAGTTGTACCGCTCCTTTGGCTACTGCAGCCGCACAGGCCCCCGTCGTAAAGCCTGACCGCATCGGCTTGTCCGGCGCGGGAGCTTCACCACTTTTCATCCGTTTGGGCCTGTCGGCGGACGCCGCTTCCTTTTCCATGCCAATTCCTCCTTAACCTCTTCTGCTGATCATGCTCTAATTCATTTCATGATACAGCAAACGGACAACCGCATCTAGCGGACAGCCATTAAGGAGATTGCATTCAATGCTGCTACGACAATCGTGCTGCCGCCCTTGCGTCCAATATTCGTAATGAACGGAATGTCCAGCTTGCGTAGCTCGTCCTTGGATTCTGCCGCCGATACAAAACCTACGGGCATACCAATCACCAGTCCAGGCTTAGCCGCTCCTTCTTTCACCAGACGAATCAGCTCCAGCAACGCTGTCGGCGCATTACCAATCGCATAGATTCCACCTTCGCCCGCCTGAATCGCTTTGCGCATCGAAATAATGGCACGTGTCGTGTTCAGCCTTTTGGCTTCTTCCATCACGTCCGGGTCAGATATGTACACATGAACATCCCCGCCAAATTGACGGATGCGATCCTTGCTCAACCCCGCCTGAATCATCTGCACATCTGCCACCACCGGCTGTCCTGCGCGAATAGCTGCAATTCCGGCTTCAATGGCTTTTGGATGAAATACCATGCTGCGGCCCAACTCAAAATCAGCAGATGCATGAATGACACGCTGTACGACAGGATATTGTTCAGCTGTAAATGGATGCTCTCCCAATTCTTCTGTGATCATTGCGAAGCTTTTACCCTCAATCTCCTGCGGCTGTACCGTTAGCGGTTTAAAGTCTGTTTTAAAGTCCATGGTATCGACCCACTCCCTTATTGAAAATTAGTTTAGGAAAAATAACTGCTCGTGTATTAAAACAACAGATATTTCTATTAAAACACGCATTTTAAGATGACTATATTTTAGATACATGCCAGCAGTCGTTATGGATTAACTGAACCCGTAGGGACTTGAACCAACTCAAATGGAAATCTTCCCTGTTGCTGTGCGCAATGTATCAATTACTCCGTCGAAATGATCAAATACCGTACCAAACTCTACTTCCGGTCTGGAAATCAAAATGACATGAATACCCAGGTCCAAAGCAGATTGAACCTTCTCATCCACTGCTCCCGTGCGTCCGCTTTCCTTGGTGACCATCACGGTCGTACCAAAGTGCTTGTACAATGCTTCGTTCATCTCACGGGAAAAGGGCCCCTGCATGGCAATAATATTTTTTTGCTCCATGCCCAGTTCGCCGCACTTCTCCATATTGTCCAGACGCGGAAGCATACGTGCAACCAGACGAATCTCCGGGTCTCCGAGTAAATGCTTGGTGAATGTGCCGAGCGTCTTACTGCCCGTCGTAAGCATGACAGAGCCCTTGAGTTGCTTAGTAATTAATGCGGCCTCTTCATAAGAAGACACAATATGGAGCAATGGATGATTGTCATACACCAGTCCCGTCCGCTCGTAGCGAATATAAGGAACTCCAGACTCGCGAGCAGCTGTCATCGCATTCGCATGTGCTTCCTCTGCAAAAGGATGACTGGCATCAACAACGGCCTGTATCCCCTTCTCCCGAATCATTGCACCCATTTCATTGGCTGTCATTCGGCCTGTACGTACGTCCAGCCCTGCTTCGGACAAGCTGGCCGCCGCGCTTTCGGTTACGACCGAAGTTAATACGTTAAAGCCGGTGTCACGGATTTGCAGCGCCAATTCCCTTGCATCGCTCGTTCCGCATAGCATAAAAATCATGAGCCATTCACCTGCCCGGTTACATTCACTACAGACGGCGCATGTGAATGATCGTGATCATGGTCATTATGGCTGTGAGCATGGACATGCTCATGAGTATGATCGTGGCTGTGTTCATGGTGATCATGATGATGCTCATGTGCATGATGGTGGTGATGGTCATGGTCGTGATGGTGATCGTGGTCGTGGTCATGGTCATGGTCATGGTCATGGTCGTGGTGATGATGCTCCTGCGCTTCCAGACGGAACTGGCAGTTATCGCAATTAGCCGTAACCTTGCCGAACAAGCCTTCGTTAGCTCGCTCCAGCACCAGCTCAACTAATTGCGGATGGAAGCCAAAATATCCGCCCATTTCCACTTGTAATGCAGGGTGAGCCTCGGCGAATTCCTGAGTCATTTCTCCAATGCGCTTAATCAGCACACCTGTGAACAGAAAATACGGAAGCACGATAATCTTTTTGGCACCCAGTCGTACGCAACGCTCCAGACCGTCTGGAAAAGAGGGTTGCGTCACGCCGATAAAGCTGCTTTCTACCCACGTATAAGAAAGCTTCTCCCACAGCATACGGGTGATTTTGAAAAAGTCACTGTTCGCATCTGGATCGCTACTTCCGCGTCCTAATACAAGTACCGCTGTTTCTTCGTCAGATACCTGGGCAGATGCCTCTACAGCGCTATTCATCCCTGCTGGAACTGCAACAGGGCGGGCCTCTTTCAAGCGGTTTAGCAGTATGCTAACGATTTTTTCGTGAACGCCAATCGGACGTCCGTATACAAATTCCACCTGCGGGTATTTTGCCTTTGCCCGGTCGATTGCCTTCGGAATATCAATTTTGGCATGCACTGCTGCGAACAAAATAATCGGAATAAAAACGACACGTGTCGCCCCTTTGTCCACACACGCCTGTACTCCTTCGGCAATACTTGGGCGTGCCAACTCCAGAAAACAGGTTTCTACACACGTACCTGGCGCCCGATCTGCCACCGCTTGCGCAAATTCCAGTAGTTCCTGATTACCCTCTGGGTCCCGACTTCCATGTCCAACCAACAATATTGCATCCACTGCTGTGTTTTCCTCCTCATTGATAGGGATAGCCTACATGACGCCCTATTTTATATATATGCTTGTATCCAGTTCATCAAGCCTACCAACCCACTTAATCACCACAAACCGCGTTCACTTCTACTGTTGCTGGTGCATCTTCATGTCGGAAACCCGCAACGATGCCTACACGTTTGAAGAATTTATGAAAACGCTCGTTCGGATGCCCCTTTTCCTTATATTCAGCAATAATGTTCTCCACGATATCTGTAATCTGATCACCCGGAATCCCTTCCGCTACGGGCTGAGCGGCATGAGCATTACGGCCAAATTTTTTGCCGCCGAGAAACAGATCGTATCCTCCCTTGCGATAGACGACGCCGATATCCTCCAGCACCGCTCCATAGCAAGCCATGCCGCATCCATTCAAAGCAATACTCGTTTCCTTGGGTGCCTGTAATCCGCCAAGCACAACCTGTAGATGCTCAGCCACAGGCACCGCATCATCTTTCTCCATATTGCAGAAGTCGCAGGCCTTCACCTTAAACACATCGCCGATCGGCATGACAATGAATCGTTCATCCCGAAGCCGTCCGACCAGTTCCTCGGGGTCTGCGCACGGCACGCGCAGCACGATCTGATGATCTGGCGTGTATTCCAGCTCGCCATCATCACCCGCTACCTCGGCAAGCAGTGCCATCTGCCGAGCAGTGAACTTCTTGTTTCCCACGCCAGGGGAAACCCCCACCTCAAACAGTGCAGGCTTGCCAAAGCCGCCTGACGCCTTCCCAGTCGTAGCCACCGTTGCCGTTCCGACGGCGCTCTGGGCGGTAGGCGCTTGCCCGCTCCAGCGAGCATTGGCTTCGCCCGGCAGCTTGCCGCCGACAGCTAGGCGGCTTAGTGCCTCTGCTGCCAGCGATGCTGGAGCCGCTCCGGTTGGCTTCGCGGGCGCAGCCTGCACGGTAGCCATCGCTTGCGGGCGTGCCTGCGTGGCAACCGCAGCGCTGCTCGCGGAAGGCTCGGGAGACGCAGTCAGAGCTCCGCCTCCCTGCGGTGTATCCAGCGCGCGATCCTCTTGCGCGCCCAGCGACCACGGCTCCGCTTCCGTGCGAAGCCGCTGATGCGGTTTGAGCACTTGCTCGGTCGCGTCCAGCGTGTATTTACGCTGATAGCCGCGCGGAGTCACGATTAAGCCGTCATACACTGTCGTCGAGGAATTGCCGATGATTACGGTCGTCAGCATCCCGATATCATGGTTCAGCATATCTTCCAGCGTCGTTACAATAACCTGCTGACGTTCACGATAAGCACTCTTCACCAGTCCAACTGGAGTTTGCGGATCACGGTAACGGAGCAAAATGGACTGCGTCTCCACAATCTGGCGGGTACGCCGACCACTGCGCGGATTGTACAAGGCAATCACAAAATCAGCCGAAGCCGCAGCTTCTACACGCTTCACGATCGTTTCCCACGGGGTCAGATGATCACTCAGACTGATTGTGCAAGCATCATGCATAACCGGCGCTCCCAACAACGAAGCACAGGATTGAATAGCCGAGATCCCCGGCACAACTTCTACCTCAACCCCGTCCTCGCGACGCCAGCCTTTTTGCATCAGCACTTCGTACACCAGCCCTGCCATGCCATAGACCCCAGCATCTCCACTGGAAATGACGGCTACCTTCTTACCCATCTCTGCTTGGCGAACCGCCTCCTGCGCACGGCTCACTTCTTCTGTCATCCCTGTGCGTACAATCTCCTGTCCGTTCAACAACGGACGGATCAAATCAACGTAGGTATTGTAGCCGATAATGACCTCACTTTCGGCCAGCGCATCCAACGCCCGTTTTGTGATATGTTCCATATCTCCTGGTCCAAATCCAATCACCAGCAATTTTCCTAATGGGCTCATCGTGCTCCTCCTATCATCCTTTTCAGGGCAGCTATACTATCTATTTCAATAATTTGTGGCATCCTTTAACTCAAAAAACCCCATCCTGCCCGGATGGGGTTCCTATGTACGTATCTCTCTCACCAGACGAAACAGCGTAAGAAGACAGTTCTTGTCTTCCTCCTATCTGCCGTTGTTTTCCATCTGTTTTGTTTACGCTTCAAACGCTGCTGCACGTTCATATCCACGCAAACCTGTAACCAACATGGAAAAAGCAACGTGTGCCTGATTTCCTGATTTCGTACACCCATCCTCTCCGCGAAGGTTAACGGTGCATACAGATCAAGGTAGGTCTCCTGGCTTGGCATCAACGGATTCTCTCGTCTTCCCCGTTTTGTACGAGTGACCATTTAAAAGAACCCTCTTCCTTACAGTGGCGGGACCGCTCGGGACTTGCACCCGATTCCCTGTTACCCTTTGCTCAACCGCAAAGGCACCTTGTCTGTCCGCTATTTGATTATGGGTCTTATCATAACCTTGCCTCAATCAGTTGTGCAAGCATGAAAAAAGCTTTATTTCAAGTTATCTGCTTTATTTTTCAACATATGCAGCAGTTCATCCGGGTCCGCAGATATACTCAGTAGCGCTGGATGATCAGCTCCGGTAAACCCTTCCTGCACGCTATGACGTACCATTTCTACCAACGGGTCAAAATATCCATTCACATTCAGCAGCCCAATGGGCTTGCGATGTATACCGATTTGCGCCCAGCACAATACCTCGAACAGCTCCTCAAAGGTTCCCAAGCCTCCCGGAAGGGCTATAAACGCATCGGCCATCTCGCTCATCGCCGCTTTACGTTCATGCATGCTTGCTACCTCAATAAACTCGGTAACTCCCCGATGAATGATCTCTGCATCGAATAACAGGGTGGGCATAATGCCGGTGACCTGACCGTCACCCGCCAACAGTCCATCCGCCACCTTACCCATCAGCCCTCTGCTGGAGCCTCCATAAATTAAACGGATATGCTGGCGAGCCATAGCTTCACCCAGCTTGCCTGCCGCCTCAACATATACCGATGAATGTCCAGGTCTGGACCCTGCAAATACACAAATAGAATTCATAAACGTCTCAGCTCCTGTCCTCAATATCATGCATCGAAACTTATTCATTATATTAGATAAATATTTTCGCTATAACAAAAAACTTTGTCGATGCATGTCCAACAAAAAAAGATAAAGACCTCGTAGGCCCTTATCTCTATTTTACTCTGTATTAGTAAATATAAGTTCATTTTTAGCTTACTGCATTTATCAGTTCTAGCTCATTTCAAATGACCGTTCACGCTCTTCAGACCACAGCCATGCACCGAATCGCTATGTTCGAAATATTTGCCCAACTCCACCATCATCGCACCCATGCGCTCTTCAGTTGGAAATACGACTCGTTCAATCCCTTCTTCCAAAATGGATTGTGCAGTCACCTTGCCTACCGATACAGCAATGACATCTTCACGAAAAGCTTCCAGTAAATCCTCCAGTCGATTTTGCTCTCTGGCATATTGGGCCAAAAATCGAATTTGCGGACCACTCGTGAACGTAACGCCATCAATCGTACGGTTTATAACATCATCTAGTAGCGCCTGCAATTTTGCTTCTTCAGGTGGGATATGCTTATAAGGAAGTACTTGGCGGGTCACTGCGCCTTGCTCATCCAGCCACTCTACCAACCGGGGGGCCGGGTCTCCATGCAGTTGCAACAGTACTTCCTTCCCCTTCAGATCATATGGGGCAAAAGCCCGTGTCAATCCGATCAAACTTCCGTCCTCGTCCCGTACTGCTGGCGTAAAGCCACGCTTTTTGAGTCCATTGACCGTCTTGTAGCCCCGTGCTGCAATGTTGGAGGATTGCAGCAACTCTATAATCTGCTCGGCCACGCCCATATCCTCTGCCATATCGAACAGAGCATCCAGTCCCATACCTGTCGTGAAGATGTACCAGTCCGGAGGGTTCTTCACCCACGATACAACAGCGTTGCGCAGCTCGATATCATCCAGAAAAACAGTCCCCTGGGCCGGGCGTTCTACTGGCTCGCCCCCCATCTTCAAAACTAGCAACGCCATTTCTTCTGCTTTACGGGGACCGGCAAGAGCGACTCTCTTACCTGCCATGCGTTGTGCCATGCTGTTGCCTCCCTTGTAGATGTCGTATTTCTTTCTACCAAGTATACAATCAGAGAGGCAAAAGACAAATAAGAATTACTTTTTCGATAAATACAGTAATCTTATAAGTGGGCGTGTCCTGTTTCGCTTTCCTGCTGGCTTTCCTGCTGACCTTCTTTCTGATCACTTCTATCCCTCTCCCTGCCAGATGATGAATCATCATCACCTCTCCCTTTAAATTTGGGTCGGAGCAACATCCACAGCAAGAAGGGCATGAATACAAAAAAGATGACCATCACCGCAGTCCATTCCCGGCTGAAATCATAAATTTGTACGATGTTGGAGAACAGCATAAACGAACAGACATAACCTAACAAACCTAAGGGCCAAACCATCAGACTCCCCCAGACATGGGCAAACATGCGCTTTACCGCCAAACTGGTAACGTACAGATCAATTCCAATCTTCGTAAGAAAGGCTGGTACGGTCAGTGCTGCCACGAACAAGTCGAACCGATCCAGGAAGTCCGTTAGTTGCAACTGACGCACCAGTTCATACGATGGATAAAACAGTCGTGACAAGATAGGAACTCCAATCACCAACTCCGACAGCAACACCAGCATGATCAGAATAGCGGTTCCGAGTAAATGTCCCAACCACGCACTACGTCCATTATAGCTCTTCCCAGAAATCACAAAGGGAACCATCATGATATCGGCCATATAACCTAGCATCCGCCAACTGCCTTTAATAACTCCATCTACTTCCGGATGTAAATAGGGTCTCAGCATCGAAAAATCCATATTACGTCCAAAAAAAAGCGGCATAGTCAACAACGTCACAATCAACAACGGTACAAAAATCTCGGTCATATTGACGAGGGTACTTATCCCCCCTTTAACCATAAATGCCAGAGTCAACAGCACAATAAGAGATACGATCACAATCGGAGTCAGCGGCAAAAGAACCACCTCCACCAGATCGGTAATAATCCTCAAATCCCGCGCAAAAATGATCAGGAATAAAATGAAATAGACTGCAAGCAGCATACGTCCCAGCACAGGGTGAGAGCTTACCATCGCCTCCATCAGATCCTGATCAGGGAAACGCCGCTTGAGTTTCAACATCGCCCAGATCGGCAAGCATAGCACGATGGCCGCAATTGCACAGGTCCAGTAGGCATGCTGATTCGCGTGATCTGCTGCCTGCGCCGGAGCATGTATAAGGGTAATACCGACCTCCATCAATACACTAAGCAGCACAATTTGTCTGGTTGTGAACTGTTTCATGCAGGTACATCCTCCTTTTGCCCGCAGGCATCCATTACACGATTTACAACGTAGGGGGGAGCCACATGTCAATAAAGCGGGTCAGCCAAGTAGCCACATAAACAGTGCTCTTCGTCGATGTGCCATAAATCCAGATGCCAATGCTAATGACATACAATACGCGGGAGACCCAGCGATTGACGGCAGGTGCATTGCTAATACGTTTACGGTCAATCAGATACATGAAGATCATAGCCAGCAATAAAGGTAATAGAAAAACTTTATTCATTCTGGATTTGCTCCTTTTTGACCCCAAATGGCTTGGTGACCGCCCCGATATTCTCAATATGCACGACCGGATCTATGGTGACCTCCACCTTGGGATACAATTGCTCCCACTGAGGTTTAATCCGTTTCCACTCATCCGGGTGATTCGTAATAATAGCCCGGCCCAGGCCAAGCACGTCTGAATGATACTTTTGCTGAATCACATGAACAGCCTCTCCCAGCTCCCTCTTAATTTCCTCGACCGTTTGCTGCTCCAACCACTTCAAATTCTCCTCCCTGGAAATATCGAAGCTCGTCTCATTTTCCTTCACATTCCCATTGCAGTTCATATGAACCGTCATTCGAATTTCGTCCCCCCGAATAAAAGGCTCGATATGAACTTTATTTTCGATGAGATGCACAGATATATAGCCTCTACCTTTGGGAGGGGGGATAAAAATTTCTGTTTCTTTGGCTTGCTCCATACCCAACAGCAGAAACCGACTGAGGTGGTTATCAATAATCCCTGTTAATCTGTCTTGGCGAAAGACAGCCAGTCCATCAACCTGAATATTTGTCTTCTTGTCTTTAAGACTATCAGGCCCATTCTTCACCAGAGACATTACCGGAACTATCGGGTCAATGCCTTCCAGCAGGACGGAATTCATCAGCAGCTTAACGGAACGAGGTTTCTTCATATAGGAAAAGTTGAGCTCACGCACCATTTCCGCTGGATATTGCTCAATCGGAGCATCTGCCTGAAGCATTTCCATCGCTGACCCCTTTGTGATAACAACTAGGGAAGACAGACGATTCTGCGGAATACGTGCAATGACATCCATCATTTTGCTAATCCCTTCTCGTGCCAGCGTCTCCCCGAGCAGCAGCACCCGTCGATGAGAATAATTCAGTGTTCGCGAAACCTCTCGCTGTTCCTCAGTACTTGCTCCCCGGAAGCTTGGACCTGTTTTGGACTCCAGGTAGTAGGACTTCGTACCACTGGTACCCCCCCCTCCTCCTGTGCTGCCCGAAGATCCGAGCTGTCCGGGCAGAGCAATTTGCATCGTTACCCGGTATTGATCGCCTTCCTTATCCAGTCCGGTACCCATCACAAAGGCCACATCATTCACTTCACGGCGATCCCAACATCCTCCCAAAAGAATAGAACAAAGCAGTAGACAACAAAGTACAGCTGCTTTACGTATTTGCTGTGTATTTGATGTGGGCTTCATCACCATCCCTCCTCGGTTTTAGGCGATCCGTTCATCTCTTTCTTCGCTCGTTTGTTGTTGTCCTTACCAATCCATGAAGGACGTTTGGTCATTTTCCACCAAGGTGCACGGACGATAATATCCTTTTGATCCATATGGTTGTACGGGCTATATCCACTCATATAAGGGACACCAAACGATGTTAGCTTGGTTAGGTGCGTAGCAATCAGCGTTGTCGCAATAATGATGCCAAACAAGCCAAATAAACCAGCCATCAGCATGATTGGAAATCGCAGCAGACGAACCGTAATGGCAAAATTAAAACGCGGTATGGTAAACGAGGCAATACCTGTGAGCGACACAACAATAACTATTGGCGCCGATACGATTCCTGCCTGTACTGCGGCCTGACCAATAACGAGCGCCCCAAGGATACTGACGGCCTGACCAACCGTTTTGGGGAGACGAATCCCAGCTTCTCGCAGCGCCTCAAAGGAAATTTCCATCATCAATGCTTCCACCAGGGCTGGAAAAGGGATGGATTCCCGAGCCGCCGCAATACTCAATATGAGTGTCGTCGGCAGCATATCATGATGATAGGTCGTCACCGCTACATATAATGCTGGCAGAAAGAGAGCCATGATGAGAAAAAGAAAACGAATCCAGCGCACCATATTACTGATGAAGAAGCGCTCGTAATAATCTTCGCTCGCTTGCATCATTTGCCACATCGTGACTGGTCCAATCAGGGCAAAAGGCGTGCCGTCCACAAAAATGGCAAACCGTCCTTCCAGTAATTGCGCGGTGACGGTATCGGGACGTTCGGTGTATTCCATTTGCGGAAACGGTGAATATGGGTGATCCTCAATCAGTTCCTCAATATATCCAGTCTCCAGAACACCATCAATTTTAATATCGCTGAGGCGCTTTTTAACATCCTCCACCAGCTTCGGATCTATGATCCCTTCAACATAGGTAAGGACGACGCTCGTTTGAGTTTCTGTTCCGAGGGTCATGCTGTGCATCTTGAGCTTGGAGGTCTTCAGCTTGAATCGTAGCAGTGCCGTATTCACGCGAAGCGTCTCTGTGAAACCCTCACGTGGCCCACGAATAACAGCCTCGGTCTGCGGCTCCTCCACGCCACGGCGAACGCCTCCCTTGGCGCTGAAAATATAAGCACGAGCCGTTCCATCTACGAACAGAGCGGCATTGCCGTCCAGTATCGCTGCCGATACCTGCTTCCATTCGTCCATCGTTTTGGTCTGGGACATGGAGATACGAGTCTCATCCAGCGGCTCCAATTTGCCGTTCACTTCAGGGTCCTTGAGCATCATACCCAAGATGACAGGCCGCAAAATATGATCCTGCAAATCCTCTGATTTTACCGTGCCTTCGAAATATGCCAGCAACCCTTTTCGTTCAGGGGAAATCATGAGCTCTCGGTAGACGATATCAGAGCATTCCTTGAAAATATCACGCATTGCGACCCTATTGTCTTCCAGACTGCTGCGCAGTGGCTCTTCCAGCCATGAAGACTCAGGCAGCCCTTTGGGCACACGAGCATTTCGTGTTTTGCGTTCAGCGGCTGGAACCGCTCTCCGGCTCCACGGTAGCTTTGGCAGCTTGGGAAAGCGCCCTTTCTTCATCGTTAGTCCCCCCTTTACGAATAAACCGATCAGTTAATATGACATATAGGATGTACCAGCCTGCAAAGGATTATGTATCCAATGAACTCACCATCTTGAACACATAACAAAAAGACCCTGCAATGATGCAGAGCCTTCAAAAATCAATTATACATCCGAACATTTATGATCAAGAAGATTTAATCTCCCCAATACTCCTCGGGATGGTATTCAATCTCAGAACCGGCTTCGAACGTAAGCTCGCCGATCTGAGCATGATATTGTACACTTTCCGGGGTGACGTAATACCAATGCTTTACCACGAATCCGCCATCTGCGGGTGTTACAAAACGAAATACGTTCAGCTCCTTGCTGAAACGCACAATCGCCTCCGCTGCCTCACTCGGCAACTCTTGAAGCGTGAAGCGAAACACGCCGTCCGCCGATTCCAAACGACAATCGAAACGCTGCTTGCGGCTGTCAGCAAAGCTTCGCCCTGTGACGGCATGCTTGATCAGCCATGTTTCCTGCTGCGCCATTGTGCGCACCTCCTTTTAGGGCAAATCAATCAACATATAAAAAACAGAATCCTCTGCCTTCAGTGATAGCTTCGGCTCCTCCTCTATGCGAGCAGAGTCTCGGCCTTGGAGAAGATGTCCACCGTTGACACGCAGTGAACCCTCGATGACGAACAGGAACACGCGCCGACCCTCGGCCTGTGTAAATTCTACTTGTTCCCCGGGCTGAAGCTTGCTTAAATAAATCGTTAAATCCTGATTAATTGAAGCTATTTCACCCTCCGTGCCGGGTACACGCTTTCCAGCAACGACAGGCAGGAGCTGACCTTGCAGACGTTCCGTATTGAACGTTGTAGTCTCATAGGAAGGTTGCAATCCTCTTGTGTGCGGACTGAACCACAATTGCAGCAGACTGACATCCTCGGTTTGCGAAGCGTTGTGCTCCGTATGAATGATGCCGTGCCCCGCTGACATTCGCTGAATGCCTCCAAAACGGGTCACCGCCACATGTCCACGGTTGTCTTCATGACGCAGCTCCCCATACAGCACAATGGAGACAATCTCCATATCGCTGTGCGGATGCGCCCCAAAGCCCCGGCCTGGTGCGATGACATCGTCATTACAGACACGCATAGGACCAAACGCTGTATTGTTCTCATCCTGATACTCCGCGAATGAAAAGCTGTGGCTCCCCCGCAGCCATCCCTTATCGAAGCTGAATCGGGAAGCAGCCGGATATATTGTAAACATAATAGCCCTCCTTCAAGGATGAACAATGAGATCAAATCCCTCTCATTGTACCCGAGCCCAAGCCATAAAGCTACGCTTCTGTCTGAGTGGTAATCTCATCTATAAAAGACTGCAAGGTACTGGTAACGAAGGCCTCCTTACGGCGGATAAACACCGTTGTCACTTCATTGTAAGGCTCAGGGATGGCATGACCGCACACAAGACCTTGAGCCACCAGCCCGCTGATCGAGGATTCGGGGAAAACGGTCATTCCAATGCCTGCCGCTACACTGCCGATAATCGTCTCAAATGTCCCAAACTCCATGATCCGCTTGGGGATAATCCCCTCCATTTTGAGCCAGGTTTCCAGTCTTCCCCGATATCCGCAGCCTTTTTTATATACCAGGAGCGGACGAGTTGTAAAATCGTCAACCGAAAAGTCATTTCCTTGAGATACGAGGACCAGCTTTTCCTGAAATACATCAAACTGTTCAATGAGCGGATGCTTGACTGGTCCGGTTACAAAGGCTCCATCCAGTCGCATTTCTGCAACCTCCTGCACCAGTGATTCCGTAACCCCGGCCTTGAGGGACAATTCGACATCCGGGTACTTACTGTAGTAAGCATGTAAAATGGCTGGAAGGGCAATGACAGTCTCCACGATACCAATCTCCAGCACCCCTGAAGGTGTAGAGGTGTTCTGAAACGCATGCTTCATTTCCTCAAATTGCGATAAAATGCTTTTCGTATATTGCAGCAGACGCTTGCCCTCAGCATTGAGGATCATCCCCCGCTTATGTCTATAAAATAAAGGCGTCTGCAGTTCCTTTTCCAGCAGCTTGATTCTGGCCGTTACATTGGACTGGACGTAGCTAAGCTCGGCTGCAGCCTTGCTGACACTGCCATGTGCAGCCACCGTCTGGAAAATGTTTAAATCGTTCAGATCCACTACTGTTCCCCCTTATTGTGAAGGGCAAGGACCACCAAAATTGACGCGCCTTGTCACTTATCATCATTTTAAATGATCATAATGTTTATTTTCAATCATTTTACCAACAGCTTCCTATCCTTTATGATGTGTCCATAAGATATGTCCGCTGAGACCGGCAAGGAGGAGCTTTTGTACACCATGAACAAACAGATCATGACCGGATCTTTACTATGCCTGATCGCCAGTATGTCCTGGGGGGCGATGTTTCCGGTTTCGCACATTGCATTACAGCATATTAATCCACTGTACTTTTCATTTTTGCGCTATTTATCGGTTACACTCATATTAATAGTGCTATTGTGGCTCAAAGAGGGACGGACTGCATTTCGCTTTGATGGCAAGGGCAAGGTGTTATTGTTCTTCGGAACTATGGGATTTACCATTTATAATATGGCCGTTTTCCAGGGACAGCACGCGATGGGGGCAGCAGGTACCCTTGTAGCTGCTATTATGGAAGTGCTAATGCCGATGATCTCCATTGCGATGGTGTGGATCATGACCCGTAAAATGCCTCCAAAATATACATTAATCAGCATGTTGATTGCGCTGGCTGGGGCATTACTGGTTATCACGAACGGCAAATGGACCTTTTTCACGCTTGCCGGACAACATCTATTGGCGCTGCTGCTTATTTTCGTGGGTGTCGTCGGTTGGGTCGTATATTCCATGGGAGGCAGTCATTTTGCAGGGTGGTCTACTCTTCGATATTCAACCTTGACCTGCCTGCTTGGAACTCTGGTTTCTTTTGTAGTCGTGACCTTTGCCTCTGCTTTCAACTGGATTGCAGTGCCGGATTGGCAGCACGTATGGTCAGTCAAATACGAAATGAGCTTTATGATCCTGCTTCCAGGGCTAGCGGCCTTGCTGAGTTGGAATGCCGGAATCCGCAAGCTGTCTCCGCTAAACGGTATTCTATTTATTAATTTTGTACCGATTACCACGCTGGTACTAATGTATTTCCAAGGCTATGCCATTAGCCGTTTTGAACTGTACGGGACTGTACTGGTCATTTTCGCACTGATTCTGAACAATATGTTTCAGAGAAGCTCTCTGCGTCCGTCCAACAGCTCACGGGGTGCCCGTTTCCGTCTGAATCGCCGCAAGTCGTTCAACGGTGACTTCTAACCCTGCGAACCAAAATTATGATAAAACATCAAAAAAAGCGCCTGGATACGGAATATAACCTCCGGTATCCGGGCGCTTTTTATCATTTCAGGATTTTTTTTCAACCTGGAAACGTCCAACCAGTTCGCGCAGCTCCTCTGCCATTTGGCTCAGGTCTGCTGTGGATGAGGCAATTTCCTCGATGGAAGCCAGCTGTTGCTCAGCCGCCGCTGAGATCGACTCGGTGTTGCTCGCTGCCTCGTCCGAGATGTGGGAAATATCGCTCATAATATCTGCGACGCCTACAGTCCCCCGTGCCATTTCCTGAGTCACTCCGGTAATATCATGGATATGCCCCATCGCGCGTTCGACAGCCTGACTGATTTCCGCAAAGGAATGCTCGGATGTGGTTACCGAATCAATACCTTCCGTCACCCGCGCCCGCGCTTGTTGCATCGCGCCCAAAGCATGGTTCATATCCACCTGCATCGCTTCAATGCGCTCCGAAATCAAGGTAGCCGATTTGGCAGATTCCTCAGCCAGCTTGCGTACCTCTGTAGCCACCACGGCAAATCCTTTGCCATGATCCCCAGCGCGTGCGGCCTCAATGGATGCATTCAATGCCAACAAGTTAGTCTGTTTGGCAATACCAGATATAACACTGATAATATTCACGATTTCACCGGAGCGCTCACTCAGGGAGTCCATAGCTTGTCCAAGATCATGAACAGTCTCGTCGATATCATGCATTTTCTGTACAGCCTGCGTAGCAGCCTTGCTACCTTCCTGTGCTGACTCGGCGTTCATCTTCACATGTTCAGATACACCCACCATACGCTCGGATACATCCGCTGCTTGCTGAGCCAGTCCCTCCATACTCACAGAGCCATGCTTGACGCTTTGCAGCTGACGTTCGCTGCCTACAGCTACTTCCTGAATAGCAATAGTAACATGCTCAATAGCTTGGGTCGTCTGATCGGCACCAGCAGCCAGTTCTTCCGCTGAAGAACTTACCCGATCTGTCGTTTCGCGTACGCTTCGAATCATCGTGCGCAAACTATCCACCATGGTTTGAAAGTGAGCAGATAGCTCGCCTACCTCATCTGTTTTTCCAGTTTCCAAATCACCCGTCAAATCTCCTTCGCTGATTCGTTCTGCTGATTTTTGCAGCTTACGAATCGGTACCAGAACAGAACGGGTAATTAGGAAAATCGCGATAAGCGCAATTACCAACGAGGCAGCCAGCACGAAAATAGTTACATAACGCATGGCAGCGGTGGCATCGTTAATCTCGGATTGATAGAAGGTACCTGCAATTTTCCAGCCGGTATCCTCATTCGTTACATAAGTCAAATATTTTTCGCGACCTTCATGCATATATTTAAAATTCCCGCTCGGCGCAGTATACAACTTATCAAGCGAATTCTCCTGAGGAGATGAACCCGCTTTAGCCGTAGGATGGACCACGAATTTCTTCGAATGATCCAAAATGATGATATACCCCTCTTGGCCCACTTTGATGGAGGCCAGTTTACGTACACTTTCCAGATTCAGAGAGATCCCGATAACTCCAGACTGGTCGGAAAGCGTCTGAGATACTACAACAACAGGAATACCCGATGAATTGATGATAACAGGCGTAATTGCAACCTTACCGGGCTGCTTCATCGCTTCTATGTACCATGGTCGTGTGCGAGGGTCAAATGTTCCTTCATCCTCCTTAGGCACCCCCCGGATCATCAAGCCCTCTGGTGTACCGACAAAAATATCTGTAGCATCTTCGTGCAAGCCCTTGTATTGGATCAACTTGGGCTCAATCAAGGGGCTATTTCGACCATCAATCATCGAACCGTCGAGGCGTTCCGCCAAATATCGCACATCTTCAATTTTACTGGCGATTGCATATTCAATCACGGAGTTAGCTGTCGTTACCCCCTGATTTGCACTGCTGTAAAGCTGTTTCTCCATAGCATTATATGATGATTTATAGGTTGCAATGGAAATACTTAAACTCGGAATCAGCAAAACAAGCAAAAAACCTAAAATTAACTTGTTCCTGAGTGTCCAAATTGTCTTTCTCTTTCGCCTTGTTCCCATGTATCTTTCTTCCCCTTTGCTTAAAAAGCGATATATTTGTATTACATTCAATGTTAGTTATATCGGTTGAAAGCAGCAAATGATTTACAAGAAAATTTCACAAAGGAGCAAAACAAAAACCGCGCCCTATGAGACTAAGGACGCGGTTATATGAATATTTAGACCTGTACGTTACTATTTTCAGCCTTTTTACGGCCAAACAACTGATCAACCGCCAGAAAGCGTCCACCGACAAGGGCTTGCTGAAGACTGGTAAATAAAATCAGGAGATCAAATTCAATCGAGCCAAAAGGTTGTCCTTTTTTTGCAGTCAGCAATACTCCGATCATTACGATGGTCAATGCTGCTCCAGCCAGTCGTGTTCCAATACCCAGAACCAGTGCAATCCCTCCAACCAACTCAACCGTAGCGACCACAGGGGCCATCCAGCCTGGGAGTCCGAGGCTCTGGAAGAAGCCGGAGGTTCCGTCTAGTCCCTGAAACTTTTGTGCACCGTGAACGATAAAAATAACTCCTGTAAAAATTCGTACCAATAACAATCCAATATTCGCAAGCGTTTGATTCATAAGCTCATCTCCTTTAAGTTGTATACGGATTAGATAATTAACACTACAAAATGTAGTGTTATACATATCAAGAACTGGTAGCGCACAAGGCGCCACCTTCTATAATACATATTGCCAAACTAGATTAACGCCAGTGTAAACATAAGCGTTAGCATGACGAGTACATAGCCTGAAAACATAATCGAACGCCAAGGCATCTGAATGGTCGGCTTTTGTTGAGGGTCTAGAATACGTGAGATCCGATAATTAATGGACGTTTCTGCAAAAGAGGAACAAGCGGCGGAGTTTACCAGACGGGCATTAGCGGGTGTCATACTCAGAAGCTTGAGCAATGCGCTCCCAATTCCAACCGGTGAACCGGCTCGATGAATCGCTTCGTTGTCCGCCAAGATTTCACGGGCCGTCTTATAATGGTTGGTAATGTGACGTAGCACCGGCAAGTAAAACAGCTGTGTAGCGCACATTTGCAGGAACCAGGTCTTCAATGGATCATAATGCTTCATATGATAGGCTTCATGGTATATAACCGCTTCTTCCTCATGCTTGTCCAGTACGGACAACAGTGCAGAGGACAATACAATTCGCGGCTTCCATAAACCCATGGTGAAGGCAGCAGGCTTGGCATAATCAATGACCCAAATTCGATTGGTCCCGAGTTCGCGATATCGCTCACCCAGTGCTTCGGTCAACGGCAGGTCGCGCATTCGATGCAGTCTGCGGAAAGCTGCCCTGGTAGCCATGCACTGTCTGACTGCTTCTCCTCCGGCGATACCGAAGGTTACAAAAACCAGTCCACTGAGCGCATCCACCATGTAGCCGATTCCGTAGTGCTGCAACAAACTTCTGCAAATTTGAAACACGTTAAAATTCAATTTCCAGCCGAAAACATGCTGCCCGGCGTACATCCCCATCTGCATAAGGGCAAAACCCGAAATCAAGGCGCCTGCTGTAAACAGTAATTTAGAACGTGTTTTCCACATCGTCTACATATCCTTTTTCCATTGTTTAATTTTTTGTTCCAAACGTTCGATCAAAATCGGATCAGCTACTTCCAGAGCATCAATCATATGGTTAACAGCAAGCGGACCAAATTCATCCACCAGTTCGTGACTCAGCTCTTTGGATTGCTCATCCATAAACTCTTCTCTGCTTAAAACAGGACGGTATAAGGACGTTCTCCCGCGTATACTTTTGCTCAAAATCCCCTTTTCCACTAAACGGTTCATCACGGTCATTACCGTATTGAAGTTAAAGTCCCGATCCCCCTCCAATGCGGTCTGCACTTCTTTGATACTCCGATCCGAAGTGGACCATAAAATATCCATGATTTTGGCTTCCAGAGGCCCGAAAAATCGGTTAAGCCCGGTTTCGCCAGCTTTAAAATTCAGTCGTTTCATAAGAAGCACCTCACACTACCGATTGTAGTGTATGTATCCTGATAAAGTCAACTGTCACACCTAGTGTCAGCTTCAGGCACCGTATACAAACCGCCGAATGGTATTCATCCGGCGGAATTTATCGATATTCATAACTTTCCGTTTAATCTGCCAATCTGTATCCTACACCTCTTACGGTTGCTATATATTCAGGCTCCGCAGGTCGATCGTCCAGCTTCTTGCGCAAACTTTTGACATGCACATCTACAACATTGCTGCCGCCGACAAAATCGGTTTCCCAGATATCATGCATCATTTGCTCGCGCGAGATCACTTTTCCTTGAGAATCTATCAGCTTCAATAGCAAATCGTATTCCGTTTTGGTTAGATTCAATAGATTCTCTTCCTTATATACCAACATTTTATCACGGTCAATCCAGATATCCTTGAACACCGTACGCTGACTGGTTTGCGCTGCCTGGCGGGAAATCACCGGATGACGCACAATCATCCGCTCAATGTCATGCACCATTTGGTTGGATGCTAGTGGCCATATCAGTACCTCTTCCGAAGGAAGCAGCTCATGCGCACGTACAGACATCCGATCCTGAACCACATACATGACTGGTGTATCTTTCATATATTCATGTTCAAGGTTATTGCGGATACTCAGCAATTCACGCCGTGGATCAGTGGCGGTCAAATCGTAAATCAAGAGGTCGCTCCCCAAATGACGCTGCACTTCAGGCTCCCAGCGATGGAAGACCATTACGTCAAAACACGCATCTGACAACGTACGCACCACACCGTGGACTACACCCGGTACGGAACTGATCAGGATGATGCGACGCGTGGTCGGACAATACAAAGGTTCATTAGAAGGAACGGTCTGCACCGCAGGTGTAGACGGGTTAGACAACATCGATGTCCAACTGCCCTTCACCCGTCTAGGCATGTCAGCTACTTTAATACGATTCGTTACTTGATTCGCTTGCTTTGACATTCCTTACACACTCCTCCGAATACGACATGGGCATGGGCAATCGTATATCCCGTTTCATGCGCAACCGTATCAATCCAATCGTGTGGGACTTCACTCATCACTTCATCTACTCGGCCGCATACCTGACAAATAATATGCTGATGATCGTCCATCCGACCATCATAACGACTAGCAGCTTCTCCTAGTTTCAGCTCACGGATTAATTCCTTATCCGTTAAATAACGCAATGAATTATAGACCGTTCCATAGGCCAGATTATATCCGCGCTCCATCAACCGATTCATAACATCGGCAGCGGTAGGATGATCGTGGGCCTCACGGACCACATCATATACCGCTTGGCGCTGCGAAGTTAAATTTAAAGTTCTCATACCGCATCTCCCTTAACCAACGCAGATTATATTTATTACAAACTTATAATCACAATAAAAATTAATTTAGAATAAGTATAAATCTTAATTTATTTCAAGTCAATGAGATCGGATAAATTGTGCCGCTTTGCAACACAATGTATACATGCTATACATTCAGCTCATGGAGGGATGTTTGATGAAAACACTTTGGATATTCATACTTTTTATGCTGCTAATGCTTGGGACAAGTGTGTCAATAAAATGGCTTTTCGGTATTCATCATCCTTGGGAACCTATTTCATTGGCTTTTCGCACGATGCGACCATCAGAATATATCGTCCTGGCTGGAATGCTTATGGTGCTCCTTATAAATGTGAGCAAAAAGCCATTAGGAAACGCACTTCGCTTCCTTTTCTCACAATGGTCACGTTTCCTCAAAGTTTCCACTTCTTCCTCTGCTTCTCCGCAAGAGGGCCATCAGAAAGAACAAACAAGGGAAAACGTAAACAAATAATGGATGAACATAGATGAGGGACAGTCGTCCAAATTCAAAGTGCTCACTCAGGTTTGTTGCCCCTATCTGTGACCATAGTAAAACAATAATACCGCAAGGTAAGAGCACTTTTCGGTACGGTAAACCAAATATATCCGATATCCCCAACACTGCTGCATAAGAAAACAAGGCCACTTTAAAAAAGTCTCCGATAATAATGGACATCAGTACAATAACATCTGGACGCTGCACATATTCCGAAAGCTGCACGTTCTGGAATGTACTTAATAATGGAAAAATAGAACGCTCTGTTATATCGGTCCCCAGCACAGTTACATTTAATATTGCGACTTCAACTAAAATAGTGCCTCCAGCTAAAATACTTATATATCCAGCTTTGGTGATCTGTAAAGGCCTTTTTACAGAAGGGACAAACATCATAAAACAAATCAGCTCACCAAAAGGAAAAGCCAAACGATCCCTTAGGGCTGACATGAGTACAGGTTTAAAACCCTTACTCATGACGGGCATCAGTTCTTCAAGATGAACACTGCCCGATAAAAGCAATAATGTATTTCCCAAAAGCATAACGATGAGGATTACTACAAAAAACACCTGTCCCGTACGGGCCAGTACTTCAAAGCCAAGCCAGAGGACATAGATTGCACAGAGAATCATCAGAAAAGCCACGACTAGGCTCGGTGTTTTTTCCAGTACAGACACACGAACCAGTTCAGTCTCATCACGTAAATTTCTACTGGTCAAATACAAAAAAAACAGAATGTACAGTACCCCTATTGCCGTTCCACCCTTATTCCCTACCAATTGACGAGCATAGGTAGTCAACATTTGGCCGGGGAATCTCTCTGCCGTGTAGGTGTACATCCGGAACAATACCATTCCGACCAGCATAGCAATAGTCTGAGCAATCCAAGTATTCCGTTCATATTCACTATCCATATTAATAATGACTGCATTTCCTAGAATAAAATGGAACATCAGAATGAGCATTTGTCCGGTACTGATGTATGTTTTATTGGCAAGACGATGACTCATGGGGCATTCTCCTCTATTTTTTTATTCCGGGTCTTTTTCAGCCACGATACAATTAGAAGTAAGAGTGGAAAAAACACGGCAAATATCGGAAACAGCCATTTCAGTACAAACTCGCCTGTTTCAAGGTGATCTTGATAACCCAGTGCCATTAATACACAAGAGACTAACATGATCAGCCCAAATGGCAGAATCAGTTTATGGTAGGATATTCTCAATACATCCTCTGCCGCTTTAACTGCGGCATAATAAAAGATGAAGATTTTGAAAAAATCAAAAATTATAACGCTCATCACGCCGATCACATCGACTCTGTCGATAAAATCAGATATTTCGACCTTGCTGATCATAGTAAGCAGGGGATAAGTCGCCCGTTTGAACACGTCCTCTCCTAGTACAAGCACATTGGACAGCGTAACAACAGACAGGAGTAGCCCTCCAAACAATATAGCAGAGACCCCTACCCCATTGGCACGATAGCCTTTTTTTAAGGTGGGAAGAATCATCGCAAACGTAACCATCTCGCCGTACGGTAGCATTACGGCCTGCGAATAAACTACTTGCCATATCCGCTGCCAGCCATGCTCGGCTATGGGCAATATATTGCCCACATCCACAATGCCTGCCAACAAAATCAACATATTAGTAGCGAGACCCAGCAGCAGTAGCAAAATCAACATGATAATGGCCGTCCGGCCTGCAACCTCAATTCCCAAATACACCACATACATGACAAGTACAACCATTAAGCCACAGATGACTGTCAACGGCGTATGCTGAAGTGTACGGTCAGCAATCAGGATCCCCGTATCCCTAAGATCCCGTGCTCCGCCGTAGAGAAAAAACACGATATATAAAAAAGCAAGCGCGCTCCCTGCTTTCTTGCCCAAAAGAGCTCTGCAGTATTGTGTCATAAGCAAATCAGGAAAACGTCGGTGCAGGCTGCCATAGCATACAAAAAGCAATGCCCCAACAATCGTGGAAATGAGGATGGCGATCCATGCATCCTTACCCGCATCCCTTCCGGGAATAGACATCATGGATGTGCCCAATTCAAACAGCACCATGAGAGAGATCATTTCTTTTGAACTTATCTGTGTCTTCTTCATCGCCTTCCCCCCTTCCTTATTTCACTAGTCGGCTTCTCCCCTTGAGTACGGGTTGGTTCGCGACTGTGTATGCTTCAATACCGAAGTCACCTGAACACGAACGGTGCTTTCTGCAAAATAACGGCTCCAATCGGAAGAGAGCCTTTTCCATTGTTTTGGGTATCTCCTCTCAAGTGCAAGACCTAAGCCGAACACATCGCTGCCAGTACGCTGAACCTCTTTGACGGTTGATAAAATGACGCGTTTCGTTTCCTCTGCCCATTGCTCCTGCAATCGTTTGATAACCTCTGAACTTTTCAGGTTAATGGAACATTCAGCTTCCTGTATTGCTCCGGTCTGCTTCAAATGAATTACAAAAACAGGCTCCCCTCGCTCCATCTGACTGTCTATATGGGTTTTAGAGAACAAGGTTTCAATACTAACGGTTTCCCCTTTCTTATCACAACTCATTGTTGTTTCCGCACTTTTCACTTTGTTATTAATCAAAGACAGTCCAACTGCTTGGCCATCGTCCAACCAGCGGACAAGGCGATCTTTTTGGAATACTCCCATCCCATTAATGTGAACAACTGCTTCCGGTAAGACATTGTCCACATTGTCCTTCCGTGAGGCCTGCTCCAAATTGCCGCTCACCTCTACGCCCGTAAGCACAGGACCACTCCCTTTACTGGACATGCTGCGAATGACATCATCGACACTCACCGCGTAATCTCCAGCGTACAAATTTTGAGATAATTCCAGCTTTCCTGAAATATCATTAGCGGGAATGCGGCCGATCGCAGTCATGGTTGCCAGTACATCCTTTCCAGTTTCACCGCGTGCTATCAGCATTTTCATCGTCAGACGGGTTTCCGTATACCTTTCCAGAAAATCCAGCGTATCGCCAATTCCATGCCGTGCCAGCTTTTCTCCGATGACGACCAATCTAGCATGCGCCAGAGAAATAGTCCGTGGGATCCTCTGTGAAGCTTTGCGAATCGCTTGAAACAGACTTTTGCCCTTTTCCCGATACAAAACGACAGGGGTATCTCCTCTCGCTTTGGCTCCAGCGATTTCATCTGCCACGATCACCTGCAGGGAGACCTCATATTCTGACTCCCCCGCCATATCAATTCCTATTCCCGCTACTACGGCTCGCTGGTTCAACTCCACAGAATCCCAGCAACCGGATAACAATGGAGCGAACAGAAGCAAGACCAAACACAGTCCTCCTATTCTCCCCTTAAAGGTTACAGCACTTTGTTCATTCCTCTTCCCCTGATACACCCTGATTGCCCCCCTCCTGCATCGGCGTGGTTTTATCCGAAGGGGAATTTCCGCTTCCATCCTTCATTCGTTTCTGGTTCTTAGACGTAATGCTTTTAGGACGTTTCTTCATCATCCAGAATGGGAGTCGCAATACGGCATCCTTTTGACTCTCCAGCACAAAAGGACTAAAAGGCGCCATGTAGGGCACCCCGAAGGAACTCAGACTGTTCATATGAGCAATTAGCGCAATCAGCCCCAATGTAATGCCGTATAGGCCCATGAACGCAGACAGGATCATGAAAATAAATCGGCACAGTCTCCCGGCTACTGCCATGTTGTAGGCTGGGATTGCGAAACTGGCTATCCCCGTCAGGGCTACTACAATCGTGAGCAGCGGGGTGACAATTCCGGCTTCCACAGCCGCTTGACCCAGCACAAGCGCTCCTATAACGGATACCGTTTGGCCACCCGCACGCGGCATTCGGATACCTGCCTCACGCAAAATCTCAAAGGTGATCTCCAGAATTAACGCCTCTAGAAATGCCGGAAAAGGAACGGATTCCCGCTGAGCTAATATGCTAATCAGCAATGGAGTCGGTATCATTTCATAATGATATGTTGTTAAAGCAATGTAGAGAGAAGGCCCTAGAATAAGAATAATGAAGCTGATATATCTAATGAGCCGAACAACAGTCGCCATATCGTAACGCTCTTCATAATCCGAAGAGTTCTGGAAAAATTGAGCAAACACTGTGGGCATCACCAATACAAACGGATTTCCGTCTATAATGAGCGCCACTCGGCCCTCCATAATATTGCTGCTGATGGTATCAGGTCTTTCCGTGTTAAAGATCGTTGGGAAGGGTGTGAAATGATTTTCTTGTATCATCTCCTCAACCATGCCGGACTCAAATATAGCGTCAATGTTGATGCTTTCTATCCGTTTACGAACCTCCTCTACGACACGTGGATTCGCAATATTCTTCATGTATAGCATGGCCACATTCGTGAGAGACGTGCTTCCCACTTGAAACATTTCCAGTGTAAGATCAGAGCTTTTAATCCGTCGCCGAACCAGAGAAATATTCGTGAACAGAGATTCCACAAATCCATCTTTTGGTCCTCTGACGACTGTCTGGGTTGTTGGCTCGCTGACAGCGCGTGTCTCTCCCCCACGTGTACCGCACGCAATGGCTTTTTCGCAGCCTTCCAATAAGATGATTGTGTCCCCCATTAACAATTGCTTCATCATGGAATT
This sequence comes from Paenibacillus sp. EKM211P, assembly GCF_011066175.1. NCBI lineage: Bacteria > Bacillati > Bacillota > Bacilli > Caryophanales > Paenibacillaceae > Paenibacillus > Paenibacillus sp. EKM211P. The sequence continues at coordinate 401,014 of NZ_JAAMNS010000001.1, read as the reverse complement.
CCAATCATCACAGTCCTTCACTTCTCCAAGTGCAAGCGCGTGACTCTGTATTTTTGTGTACAGCGCCTCTGCGCTCTCCACCTCCACAGCTACCTCAGCAGATGGGCGGCTAAGCATGGATTTCATGATGAGTTCATTCACCGTATCCGTTTTGGCCATACTATCTAGAAACACAATAGCGGCGGGGACATCCGCCCTAAGGCCCACTTTAAAGCGGCGAATCAGAAAGTCTGGGCTATCTGACGTCAACTCCTTAACTTGCTGCAAGTTGGTTTCCAAACAAGCCTCGATTTTTAAATAGCGCGGAGAATTTCCATTCTTCTTATCCACACCCGATTTTCTATTATGTTTGCGATAGGGATAGCGAATCATGAGCAAACCTCCTCTCCAAATGGCAACAGTACACTACCTATTTCCTAATTAATGTATCTTTGGAGTATGCTCAATCTGTTCCCAGTTATGCACCAAGCACTCGATCGAAACGTTTTAAGCAAACCCAGCGTAATAAATTTGAATAAATTTTTAATTTTTTAAGCCTAATGTCAGTTCTTTTTGATAAAATGAAGGAATATGCCTCTCGGGAGGGTTAACATCTTGTTTAGTACGTTTTTTGTAAATACCTGTATCCTTGTCACCTTTTTGTACATAACCGGTCTTGTTTCACAAAGGTATAAAATCCGTCTACACACCTTAACGCATAAGGTACATTGGATTGGTGGCGCTCTTTTTGGGTGCTATGGCATTGTTATCATGTACTACTCCATTCCAGTAGGATTTAATACCATCGCTGATCTTCGACATCTGGCTATCGTAGCTACCGCAACTTATATCGGCGCCCCAGCTGCGCTTATGGCAACGCTTTTTATATGTTTAGGCAGACTATTGCTGTTTGGTATCAACACTCAAGCCATCGTAGGCGCCATTTTTATACTGCTCGCTGGTCTGGGGTGTGCTGTACTGTCACATTTGTCCTGGTCGCGTTTACCCAAGCTGATTATGATGAATGTTTTTGCTTTGGGCATTATATTCTGTCCCCTTATGATAAATTTGAAAAATCTCGATGATGTTCTGCACGTGTATCCGCTCCAATTCTTCATTTCCATGGTCGGCGGATGTCTTCTGTACCTCATTGCTGAATCTATCAACACATCCAATGAGCTGTTACTTCGACTGGAGCATACCTCCTACACAGACCATCTCACTAATTTAAGCAATAGAAGACAGCTTGAGTTCTCATTGGAAGAACAGCTCCCTCAAGCTCGTCAACGTCATGAGCACTTATCTGTACTGGTGTTGGATATTGATCACTTCAAGGAAGTCAACGATACCTACGGACATGCCGCAGGCGATGCAGTGCTGCGTCAGCTTGGACAGATTTTAATGGAAAAGTGCCGTACTAATGATGTAGTCACTCGCAGCGGGGGAGAAGAATTCACCGTACTCTTGCCGAATTGTGCTTTTCGGCAAGCACTACGCATAGCTAATCAGATTCTTAGCGGAGTAAATCAGTATGAGTTTGTTTTAGCGGACGGACTTATTCTTAAAGTTACCGTGTCCATCGGCGTGACCACCTTCCCTGGTACAGGAGAAGATATATCCGGAGCAGCCCTGCTGGAACAGGCGGATAAAGCACTATATGAAGCTAAAAAAGCAGGACGTAATCGGGTTTGCTCCTATGAAATATAATTTGAGGCATGACCTTTACACAGAAATAGCCGATACAACCCTCTCTTGAGGATCGTATCGGCTATTATCCTTTTAAATCAAAAGATGTTAATCCCTTGGGGAAGGTGACTTGGCATCCTTATCTTCAGTATGATTGCAATTCCCCACCACAAGTGATGTACGCTTGGCGAGCGAAGCAAGCGTATGAGATTCCCATACTTCCAGCATACGACGTTCACTCTCAGCTAAAATCTCAGATACGGCGATCGCCAACTCCCCGCAAAAAGGGTTCGTCTCCGGTTCATGCATCATCCCCGGGAAAATGGGATCACATATTTCAATGGCGTGGTATATATCAGCAAGTGTAATATGATCCGCCGAACGGGTAAGCACATAACCTCCCTCGCGCCCTTCACGTGCTGCAATCAAATCAGCCTGCACAAGCCGTGTCAGCACTCTGCGCACCAAAGTGACTTCGCAATCAATGGAGCGGGCAATAGAGCCACTGGCACAAAGCTCCCCGTGTTTTTCCAAATAGACAAGCGCCTTTACCGCAATTCCAAGCCATTTGGGCGTTGCGGTGCGTAGTCTTTTTTCACTATTCAAATGAGATGACACCCCTAAGCTGTAGAAACTTCGTTGAATGCATTGTACGTGATGTCAGATGTAAGTTCAAGCCTGAAAGCCGGAACCCTCTGGATCCCTAGCGCCCAAAGTAAAATGACCTAGTCGTACTTCTCCACTAAGTGACAGATAAACATCCCGGATGCCGGAGGTTGACTGTACCTTTTCCGAGAGTGTCACCCATGCTTGTGCCCCTCCTGTATTGCCCACATTGATGCGTGCCACAGCTTGGCTGTCTGGCCCATCCAAATGCAGTTCAATGGCTGCATCACTGCTGTTGCCTGACACGCGGCACTGAAACTCGGCTACACTCACCGTATTCATGTCTACGCCATGAAAAGCAATCCAACCAGAACGTTGCGCTGAACGGGGACGTACACAGGCCTCCCTTTGCTCCTTGCTTTCATCCAGCAGGATGTCGAAGCAATCATCAAAGTTTTCAGCTCGTATCCTTGGTCCAGCTTGCCGTGGTGGAATAACTTCACCTCGAACGTACACAGGATGCTCCAATCGAATATCTGCTGAGGAGGCACCTGCCAGCAGTGTATATTCACCCGATTCAACGCAATAACAATCCCGTGTGACATCCCAAATCGCCCAATCCTTTACCCGAACCGTAAAAGAGACCGTTCGCGTCTCACCTGACTCCAAGCGAATGCGTTGAAATCCACACAGTGTCTTCAACGGGCGCTTTACGCGCGAGGCTTCAGAGCGTACATACAGTTGTACAACCTCTTCGCCAGCAGCCTCCCCCCGATTCGTCACATCTACCCACACCTGGATAGTATCTGCGGCGTCAAGTGTAGCCATAGATTTAACGTTATCCTTATGGGCGTCTGTATGCAGATCACTATATTCAAATGGCGAATACGTTAGCCCGTGTCCAAATGGATATAACGGTTCACCTTCAAAATATTGATAGGTACGACCGCCACGAATAATATCATAATCCCTGATATCACCCAATTGATCCTCATTCTGAACCCAGGTCATGTTCAGACGCCCTGCGGGTGCGTAATCTCCAAACAATACATCCGCTATGGCTGTACCATGCTCTTGTCCCGCATGAGACGTATATACGATCGCTGGAATATGCTCTTGAAGCCAAGGAATCGCAAATGGATAGCTGCCCGTCAGAACCACAATCGTATTCGGATTGACGCGATATACTTCCTCGATAAGTCGTTGCTGGGAAGCAGCAAGTTCCAGGCCTGGGCGATCATTCTCTTCCTTTCCGTTAATGAGCGGGTGATTTCCAACGAATACAATCGCTGTATCTGCCGCTTGCGCAGCGGCTATCGCCTCCGCCAAGCCATCCGATACCGTCTCAATACGGAAAGTCGTACGGTCGGAGTCTGTGACATTAGATGCAGGAGTTGCGGATTCCATCACCTTTAAGGAGCCTTCCGTTCCTGCGATCACTGGCTTACCATTCCACGTGGTCCACAGATGCTCTCCTTGTTCTACAGGAGTCAGTCCAAAGACCTCTTTAACATACCAGCCATACGCTTCAGCAGCTGTCACGCGAAGCGTCTCCTCATCGCTCGTCACATAGGTACCCAGATGTTCATCATGCAGCGTCACGCTGCCATAGCCCCAATCTGTCATGGTCAATACCGTTGGCTCTCCATCCTGGGACAAGCGCATATCGCCAGAAGAATTAACTATGAGCTTCGCGCCATCAGTCGATGCCGTCAAGGTCACACGATCTTTGGCATTGGAGTACACGACACGTTCCTCCGCGCCCCCGCTTTCCAGCTTGGCACGAATCGCCTCCAGCGGTGTAACCCGGTAAGGTAGCGTACCGGAATACCAGTCGCGGAACACCTCATTGCCATGCAAACCAATGACCGCTACTTTGCCACACTGGGCAGGGTTCAATGGCAAAAGTTCCTGCTCATTTTTGAGCAGTACGATCTGCTCCCTCGCCGCACGCAACGACAATGCATGGGCTTGCTCTGTCATTAAAGCCTCCTCCCCGATGGAGGCATAGGGATTGTCTGCCGCCGGATCAAATTCCCCCAAACGAAAACGAACACGGAACGTATGGAACAATGCCCGATCCAAGTCCTCTTCTTGTAGCGAGCCCTGCTCCAAAGCTTCTCGAATCGCCTGCTTGGAGAGCTCTGCATCATCGGTAATGCTGTCAATTCCAGCGCGAATAGATTCAGCCACGCCCGGCGTATGGGAATCGTAATATTGATGGTCGTTTACAATCCCCATCACATCACCCGCATCACTTACGACAAAGCCGTCCATTCCCCATTCGCCTCTGACAATATCGTTAACACCATGGTATAACGTAGCAGGCGTTCCGTTAATCAAGTTGTAAGAAGTCATCATCGACTGGGCTCCGCCCTCCGTAAAAGGCTTCTCAAATGCTCTTAGATAATATTCTCGCAGGTTTCGTGGGTCTATGCTGGAGGAGCCAATACCCCGGTCCACTTCATTATTGTTACCTAGAAAATGTTTTAACGTCGCAACCGCTTTCAAATATACCGGATGATCACCCTGTATCCCTTTGACTAACTCCTTCGACAATTCTCCCGTCAAATACGGGTCTTCGCCGTAGGCCTCCTCATTCCTTCCCCATCTTGGGTCACGCTCCATATCCACTGTAGGCGCCCACAGGGTAAGACCGTTCAATTTTGGATCACGACGATAGTAGACACGCGCCTCATCTGCAATAACAGAGCCGATCTGACGCATTAACTCCGTATCCCAAGTACAGGCCAAACCCACAGGCTGAGGAAATGAAGTGGCCTCCCCCAACCAGGCTATCCCGTGTGCTGCTTCCGTACCGTGCTTGTAAGCTGCAACTCCCAAACGGTCAATGGCCGGCTGGTATTGCAGCATAGATTCGATCTTTTCCTCTAAGGTTAGTCGCGACACGAGATCCCGTACACGCTCATCTAGTTGAATCTTCGGATCTTGAAATAAATATTCGATACCCGTTGTTTCATGACTCAAATCCGTCATCTCCTTAGCTTCATTAAGATGATAAAAAGTTATGCACGAAAGCGCTTTAATATATCATAACGAAAAAGGAGTACACCAGCAACAATACCGAAAACATCCTAAATTGGATGAAATACAAACCGCGGCATACGAGAAAAAAAGTTACAATTTCTTTTTCTTATATAAAGCTAAAAATGATATTTTTTGGTATAATCAGGATATATCATTGAAGGAGGAAGCGCTGATGAAAAATACCGGAATGACACGGCCTCTGGATCAGCTGGGGCGAATTGTACTCCCTAAGGAAATGCGCACCACTATGGATATCAATATCGGTGATTCGCTTGAATTCTTCGTAGATGAAGAAGGATTTGTATTAAGGAAATACACGGGTGTCTCCTGCAAATTTTGCGGCGCAGTGGATCATTTAACTTATTTTCGGGACAGCTTTATTTGCGCTGATTGCATCCAGTTATTAAAGAACGATGAACATGTACATGCCACAAGCAATGATGCCATCCAGGCTCAAGAACATACCAAATCGAACCAAGCCAACACTACCTGGCAGCCCAAGCATTCCAGAGTGCAACAAGGTGAAATGGTAAAAAAGCTCCGCAAGCTGATTCAGGAGCATCCGAACCTGCCACAAAAAGTGTATGCAGAAATGCTCGATATTTCCCAAGGCCGTGTGTCCCAACTGAAAAAGCTGCTCTAAACCTTCTAAAAATTTTTTTCCCAATATCATATACGATGTACTCGAAAACCTACTTATTTCACTGTAACTACAATGGCCAGGTGTAGAGTAAGGTGCATATCTGTGGATGTGTCCCTTATTCTATACCTGGCCTTTTCCTGCTTCTCGCCTCTATCAATGTGACAATAGTCACATACTCTCAATGTCTACGTATATACAATATATAGATCGAAACAATTGGTTATCACTAGATATCATCAATATGTTGTTTTTGTGAAAAATATATATTTTTTACTATATGGAGGGTTTTACGATGAAGGTGCTGGAGGAACATCAATTATACGACATCGGTGAGCGAGTCATTGGGGCACAAGATCTGGACATGCTGCGGGAGAATGCAAATTTAAATGGAGAATCGTTCAGCGGCAAAATGAGCAAGCTTGGCTCGGAATATGCCAAATGGTATGCGCGCCTGCGTGTGCTTCCGCCTGAATTAACAGACGCGATTGACCATGGATATGTATATGTTCACGATTTGGACCAATATGCGCTCGGAACTACAAATTGTATCTTTATCCCATTTGGTCGTTTGCTACAAGACGGTTTCAATACAGGCAATGGCTCTGTACGCACACCGCAAACAATTATGTCTGCTATGGCACTGGTCGCCATCATATTCCAGTCTCAACAAAATAGCCAATTTGGTGGTGTCTCTGCCAATAAAATAGATTGGGATCTTGCTCCATACGTTGCTCGTTCCTTCCGCAAGCATCTGCGCAAAGGACTCCGGCTGTTCGAGGAAGAGCTAGACTCCCGTTGGTCTGACGACGAGCTGCATTTAGCCAATACTCACTTGCAAGAGGTCTGCCCTCGTTCATACTCATTCGCACGCGAAGAGACAAAGACAGAAACCCGGCAGGCGGCGGAATCGCTCATTCATAACCTGAACACGATGAGCAGTCGGGCAGGGGGGCAAATTCCATTCACTTCACTGAATTACGGGATGTGTACGTCTGCTGAAGGTCGGCTTGTTTCGCAATCGTTGCTGGAAGCCACGATTCGTGGACTGGGCAGCGGGGAAACTCCTATTTTCCCACAACATATTTTCCAATGTAAAAAAGGAGTCAACCAGGCAGAGGGCGATATCAACTACGATTTGTTCATAAAAGCGGTAGAATGCTCCAGCAAGCGGATGTATCCCAACTTTGTGAATGTGGATGCTACCTTCAATCTGCCTTATTACCGCGCAGATGACCCGGATACCATCATTGCCACGATGGGCTGCCGTACCCGTACCATTTCTGACCGTTTCGGCAGAAACCGCCAGAGCGGCAAGGGTAATCTCTCATTTAATACTATTAATCTGGTACGGCTCGGGATTGAATATGGTATTTGCACAGGCAAGCGTCTGACACCTGACCGTGACCGCTTTGACGCGAGACTGGAAGAGGTTATGCGAATTGCAGTAGACGGTCTAATCCATCGCTATCATATCCAGACCAGCCAGCCAGCCAAAGCCTCGGACTTTATGATGCGCGAAGGGGTATGGGAAGGCGGAAAAGAACTGGCACCTGATGAGAAGGTGGGAAGCGTCCTAAAGCACGGTACGCTTTCGATCGGATTTATCGGGCTGGCTGAGTGTATGAAAGCATTATACGGAAAACACCACGGAGAGGATGATTTTGTATACCGTGAAGCACAGCGAATCATCACCTCCATGCGCGTGTATTGTGATCGAATGAGTGAACATCACAATCTAAATATTACACTGTTCGCGACACCTGCCGAAGGGCTGTCGGGCAAGTTCACATTGCTGGATCAACGTGACTTCGGAGTTATTCCTGAAGTAAATGACCGGGAATATTACACGAATTCCTTTCATATTCCGGTGTATTACAAGCTCCCGGCTGCTCGTAAAATCAGCTTGGAGGCTCCGTTCCATAATCTATGTAATGCGGGTGCAATTTCATACATCGAGCTGGACGGTAATGCGCGGAATAACCCGGAGGCGTTTCTTAAAATTGTTCAATACGCGCTGCATCAGAACATTGGCTACTTCTCCATCAACCATCCGGTGGATCGTTGTACGGAATGCGGCTATGAAGGGATTATCGGGACAAGCTGTCCTCAATGCGGCACGGATGAGGAACACACGCACTTTCAGCGTTTACGTCGGGTAACCGGATATCTGACAGGTGATTATACCGTTCGTTTTAATGCTGCCAAGCAAGCCGAAGTTCGCGACCGGGTGAAGCATAAGTGAATTTGTGCGGCTATATTCCGGAATCTCTGAATGAAGGATACGGCCTGCGCACCGTCGTATTCATTAGCGGTTGCCGCCATGCCTGTCCCGGCTGCTTTAATCCAGCTTCGTGGAACTTTCGCGCAGGGGAGCCATTCACGCCCGAGCGTCAACAGGAGGTCATCCGTGATATCATGGATAATCCGCTGTTGGACGGATTGACTCTCTGCGGGGGAGACCCTTTTTTCTCAGCAGCAGAATGCTCGCAATTTGTACGTGACTTCCGTGCGGCTTGTCCCGACCGAACCGTCTGGGCCTACACAGGCTTTGTTTACGAAGATCTGCTCATGGATCAGGAGCGACAGGAGCTGGCGCTATTGTGTGACGTGATTGTAGATGGCCGTTTTGTTGAACAGCAAAAAGATCTGACCCTCCCCTTTCGGGGCAGCCGTAATCAGCGCCTGGTAGATGTGAAAGCCAGTACTCAAGCAGGTTACACCGTTTCATTAGCTTAAAGGCGATGTTCTACTTAGCAAGATGCTATACCAAAGACAAGTTCCCCACGATGGGTTGGGCTTGTCTTTTTTGCATATAACTAACAGATTGCACCCCAGTTTCTATTACTGTTTCTATTGCACATCCTGTGAGTTTCACTTATGATGGTGAACAAGTATACGAGTGCATAATTATTCGTCATACCTTAATCGCATAGTTTGGAAATAGGTGTCTGTTCTATTCAGATCAGACTTAAAAGGGAAGCCGGTGCAAATCCGGGACGGTCCCGCCACTGTAAACGGGGAATGTTCAGCTGCTCATACACCCACTGGTCCACAGACCGGGAAGGGATGCTGAACGTCATGATCCGTAAGTCAGGAGACCTGCCTATTTTAACAACATCGCAGTACCTACGGAAGATAGGGAGGTGTTAAGAGCAGTCGCCGTATTTTTGAATTTTAATCGCGGAGGCATTCTTTCCCCTACTTATTTTTAGCCTTGGGGACAGAATGCCTTTTTTGGTACGTAAAAATAAACTGGCTACCACTTAGGAGGAAACCTACATGTCCATTAACGAACGATCTACATTGTCCGGTTTGACTAGCAGTAATCTGGGATATCCGCGTATCGGCGGGAACCGGGAATGGAAGAAAGCACTGGAGCGCTTCTGGCAGGGTAGTATTAACGAAAGTGAACTGCATAGTGAGATGAAAAGATTGCGTCTGGAGCATCTGAGCAAGCAACGTGACAAAGGGATTGATCGCATTCCTGTCGGAGACTTTTCCTATTACGATCATGTGCTGGATACATCTGTGATGTTCGGTCTCGTACCCGAACGGTTCAACTATCGTCCTACAGGTCCGGTTCCTCTGTCTGTGTATTTCGGGATGGCACGTGGGCAGAAGGGAGCTACCGCCAGCGAAATGACCAAATGGATGAATACCAATTACCACTACATCGTTCCCGAATTGGAAAATGCGGCTCCAGTGCTCACTGAAAATAAGCCCTTACTCGCTTATCGTGAAGCAAAGCAGGAGCTAGGTATTGACGGTAAACCGGTTCTCATCGGTCCCTACTCATTTGTTGTTTTATCCAAAGGCTATGATCGTAAGGATCTGGCCTCTATTATACGAACCTTCCTGCCTTTATACGCCCGAGTCCTGTCCGAACTAGCAGCAGAAGGCGTACAATGGGTCCAAATCGATGAACCTGTCCTGACCACCTCATTCCCAGTAGAGGATCTGGATATTATTCAGGAGGTCTATGAAGCTTTGACCCAAGCTGCTCCCTCCTTAAACATCATGCTGCAAACCTACTTTGGTAGCCTAGATCATTATGAGCGTCTGACTGAACTTCCAGTCCAGGGACTGGGTCTTGATTTTGTCTATGATGATGGCGAAAATCTCCAGCATATATCGCGACATGGCTTCCCCAAAGGGAAAACGCTGGGTGCTGGTGTCATTGATGGGCGCAATATATGGCGCAGCGACCTGAATGCCATGGCTGCGCTGTTGGGCCAGTTAGCAGAACAAATCAATGCAGAACAGCTTATCGTGCAGCCATCGTGCAGTCTGCTGCATGTGCCGGTCAGTCTGGAAGCAGAGCACAAGCTGGACCGAGAGCTGGTGCATGCCCTAGCCTTTGCCGATGAAAAGCTGGATGAAATCGCAGTCTTGACGGCTGCACTTGGTAAGCATGATCCATCCGCACTTGCCAAGCTTGAGCAAAGTGCGGAAGCGGTAGCCCGCTTCAACAGCTCAGCGGCAAGGGTACAGACAGCTGCCGATTTGGCCAACCTGTTGGCAAAGGAGCCACTATCACGCAGCGTTCCTTTCGCCGAGCGCCGTATAATTCAGCAAAATAGGCTGAAGTTGCCCCCACTGCCTACGACGACCATCGGCAGCTTCCCGCAAACTGCTGAGGTTCGCAAGGCCCGTCTGCACTATCGCAAAGGAGAATGGTCTGCCGAGCAATATCGGACATTCATCCAGCAGCAGATCAAGGAATGGATTGATATTCAAGAGGACATTGGCATAGATGTGCTTGTACATGGGGAGTTTGAACGGACCGACATGGTGGAGTTTTTTGGCGAAAAGCTGAAAGGCTTTGCTTTTACACAAAACGGATGGGTGCAATCCTACGGTTCCCGCTGTGTTAAACCGCCGATTATTTACGGAGATGTGTCGTTCGATCAACCAATGACTGTGGAAGAGGCGGCATTTGCCCAATCGTTAACCTCCAAACCAGTTAAAGGAATGCTTACAGGCCCTGTGACCATTTTGAACTGGTCCTTTGAACGCAATGATATTCCACGCAGGCAAGTTGCTTTGCAATTAGCTCTGGCATTACGGGCAGAGGTAGAGGCACTCGAACAAGCGGGTATTAGCATGATTCAGGTGGATGAACCCGCAATTCGCGAAGGGCTCCCGTTGAAAAAAGAACAACAGCAGGCCTATCTGGATTGGGCGGTTCAAGCCTTCCTTGTGACCACGGCCACTGTTGAACCTGCGACCCAAATCCATACACACATGTGCTATTCCGAATTCCAAGATATGATCCAGTCCATTTCAGACATGGATGCCGACGTGATTTCTATTGAAACCTCTCGTAGTCATGGTGAACTGATTGTTAGCTTTGAGGATCAGGTGTACGACAAAGGCATCGGTCTGGGCGTGTACGATATCCACAGCCCGCGCATTCCTGATGAATCAGAAATGCTAAGCATGATTCAGCGTGCCTTGCGCGTACTGCCAGCAGATTTGTTCTGGGTTAATCCAGACTGTGGGCTGAAAACCCGCACCAAGGAGGAATCTGTCGCCGCGTTGCGGCAAATGGTACAGGCGGCTCAAGCAGCCCGAGCCGTGCTGTCTGTATCCAACTAATATTTTTATCGTATCCAATCACGTTGTTATATCCATCATATCCTATTCCCTTTTCGGTCTTTCTATTAGAGACCGGAAGGGAGTTATTTATTCCAAGTCATATAATGTATATAAACCTTGAATATGCTCGATTTTTAGCTGCTTCAGATGTACGCCTAAGCCATGCTCTCGATCCCAGGAACAATTAAAATTCAAATATAGTTCATCCTTTTCCGATGAGTCGGAAATCAGTATAGATATAAGCTGCATTCGATCCAGCAATTGCTCTGGTCGCTCCACATAAGGCGCATATTCATTAGGGTCCTCTCCCCATAAGCTGTATGCCTTCCGATACTTTTCCACGATGTCTACATAATGATGGTATATGGACTCCAATACTTGAGGATGGATCGCTGACGAACATGCCATATACTTCTCCCATGTCTTTCTCTGAGGTTCCGTAGGTTCTTCTATAGCCTGTGCCTGTTCTTCAGAGTCGGCTCCCACGATAAATTCGACTTCTACCTCCGACGGATGCCCGCAAAAATCAAGATGTACCACACCACGCAGTACAACCTCCTCCGACACATCCCAAGTCTCATCATCCTGTTCCAATTCCCTATACCAGTGCTTCCAGTCCATCCTTTATCCACCTCTTTATAATAGGTAATCTTTAGCTCTATTGAACACTTTACAATCTATCATTTTAATGAATGAAATTAAAGTAACATTCTGTGGGTGTTTCCAGCCAGAAATCGAGGAATTTCCAAATAAAACTACTTTATTCTACAAGATTTGCTATTCGTGTAAGCCTTCAAGAAAGAAAACCGGCCCATTTTGACCCGAAGATTTTATTATTAAAAATTTAGTACCTTGCATTAATCAGTACATGATGTTAAATTATACCTGACTACTGATTTATAATTAGTACCCGTGACAAATTATGCACAAACACACGTTTCTTCCCCTTATTCCGAACGACACCTATGAATTATGATTACATCAGGAAGGGAGCATCGCTCGTGAATGTGAACATCCAATTCAAAAAAGGGGTACTGGAACTATGCGTTCTAGTTCTAATTGGACGTAGAGACCGCTATGGCTACGAATTGGCTCAAGCCGTCTCCCGTCATATCGAAGTAGCAGAGGGAGCCCTATATCCACTGCTTCGCCGTCTGGTATCCGAGGGATACTGCACGACGTATTTACAGGAATCGACCGAGGGCCCGCCCCGTAAATATTACCGGCTGACCGATACCGGCAGCCATTATACAAGATTACTTACACGGGAATGGAATGATTTTGTCCATCATGTCGCAAGCCTACTGAAGGAAGGAGATCCTGATGAATAGAAAACAGTTTCTTACAGAGGTGGAGCAGCGCCTATCTCCTCTCCCTGCAGAGGTACGCCATGAGTTGCTTAGTGATTTGAGCCAGCATTTTGACTACGGCTTGGCCAATGGAAAAAGCGAAACTGAAATTGCCCATGAGTTGGGGAACCCAGAGGATATTGCCCGAGAAGCATTGGATGTTCCCAATGTAGGCTGGAACGCTTCCCCTCCACTTCGCCAAGGAAGCTTCGCACGCAATCTTTTTACTTTCTTAGGGCTGCTGTTTCTCAACTTGTTGATCTCCATCCCGATTCTAGCTACCCTATGGGCGGTATGGGCTTCATTAACCGCAGTGGCGGTCAGTTTCGTTGCAGCCCCTCTACTCGCCGTCACTGATTATGCGCTCAACAGCACCTTTTACCCGACCAAATTCTTCTTCTCCATCACGTTAACAGGTATGGGGCTATTGCTGCTGCCTGGGGTACGTTATCTCCTACTCCTTATGGTAAAGGGCACAGTGCGATACTGGAAATGGAATCAGACTACCCTGAGGGGAGCTTACTAACAACATGAATAAAATGTGGTTTATTGCAGCTGGATTGTGCATTGTCATCGGTGTAGCCGGAATGGTGGTCTACGGTGCTCCATGGAATCAACAAGTAATGAAAGAAACAACAGCTATAAATAAAAAATGGACATTCACACGTGGTCAGCTTCAAAACCTGAAAGTGGACAGTTCTGATGATGTTTCTATTTTGTTCACTCCTGGCTCTGGCGACCAAGGTACGATACGCATCAGCGGAGAAGTTCAGACAAAAGTAGCCGACCAGATTCATAATGCCCGAATTGAGAACGGTAAGCTTACCATTCAATCGAAGCCGGCCCCTTCCTTGTCATTCCTTTCGTTTACCCCTGATTTGGATCAAACGATTACTGTAGAGATGCCTGCTGGGGAAACACTAGCTGATCTGCAGGTAGATACACATTCAGGAAATGTAAAACTTCAAGATGCCTCCGTGGAGAATACTTCTATTACTGCTACCTCAGGCACTGCCGAGATTACAAACCTCCGAAGTACCCACCTGATCGCAAATCTAACATCCGGTAACTTTATAGCCAATCAGCTTACAGCAGATATGGAGCTAAAGCTTACTTCAGGAGATGTCACCATCCGCGATTATAGCGGTAACGGCCTTCTATCCCTAACCTCAGGGGAATCTAATATTACGCAACGCACCGTATCCAACTTGGAAGTGAATTCTGATTCCGGTGATGTAAATATTAAGCAGGCTCTCGATTTTAAAGGTGTCTATAATGTCCACTCTGACTCTGGAAGCATAAACACTCCCGAATCTGTTCCCGGCGCCGCGAGCGTGATCAAGGTCGAAACCACTTCAGGGGATATTGATATTTCCAAATAGGAGGCTACTACATAATGTCTCATCAGGCGAAGTTTGGTTCAAGGGGTTTAACCTAGTATAATGTAACCATGTGCTCAGATGCACAACCACGTTATATAGTGATAAGGAGGAGACTGGATGGAACTTAAAAACAAAACAGCCATTATTACAGGAGCCAGCAAAGGAATTGGTAAGGCAATTGCCGAGACCTTGGCCAAGGAAGGCGTTAATCTGGGGTTAATCTCACGCACATTGACCGACCTACAAAAGCTGCAGGATTCACTGGGGAGTACATACGGTGTGAAAGTGGTGAGTGCTGTTGCAGATATATCGGATCGTACACAGGCCGCTGCTGCTGTAGCTTCACTGGAGCATGAGCTGGGTGCCGTCGATATTTTGATCAACAATGCAGGCATCGCCACCTTCGGCACAGTCGCAGATATGGACCCCGAAGAGTGGGAACGTATTATTCGCGTAAACCTGATGGGAACCTATTATGTTACACACGCCGCTCTTCCAAGCATGCTGGCGCAACAGAGCGGAAATATTATTAACATTTCCTCCACAGCAGGGGAACGAGGTTTTGCAACAGGCTCGGCATATTGCGCATCCAAATTTGCTTTGATGGGCTTCACGGAAGCACTGATGCAGGAAGTTCGCAAATCCAATATTCGGGTAACCGCGCTGACTCCAAGCACGGTCAATACAGAATTGGCGGTAAATGCGGGATTGAATATTGGTGACGAGGACCGCATGCTTCAGCCGCAGGATTTGGCCGATCTGACATTAGCTGCATTGAAGCTGCCGCCACGGGTTCAATTAAAAGTAGCCGGCATTTGGACAACCAACCCACAGTAATTCGACATGACATCTTAGATTCATTGGCTGCACCAAGCTCCGGCAGACGTAATTGTTCGTCATGCCGGAGCTTTTTTTAGGATAGCTATACCAAAACAAACTGTAATATAAGCGCTTTGTACTTCCAGCATACATAACATACAATTCCAGCAACCATAAGCGCATTCCAAGAAAGGGGAAAAATGATGAAGAATACAGGAATGACACGACCACTAGACCATTTGGGACGCATTGTGCTACCCAAAGAACTGCGCACCTCTATGAATATTAATATTGGAGATGCTCTCGATTTTTTTATTACACCAGAGGGACTGATGATTCGCAAGTATACGGGGGTTTCTTGTTATTTTTGTGGTGCCGTTGATCATTTAAGCTATTTCAGAGATCATCTGATATGCAAGAGTTGTATTGAGAACCTGAAGAGCGATAATCCCTCCAGTCATTTGAGTGAAGCACGTCCTGTCCAGCCGAAGAAAAGAAGGAGCTACAGAAATCAGAATGAGCTCCTGAATAAACTTAAGCAGCTCATGGAGGAATACCCTAATGTCTCTCAAAAAGAATTAGCCGAAATGCTGGAATTGTCTCAAGGTCGCGTCTCACAGCTTAAAAAGCTGCTCCTTTGAATCTATCCGTTCACCTCGTTTGTTAAAAATAATAAAAAAAGAGCCTGTCGGCTCTGGAATCATTCATTATTACGCAATGTCAGACCGCTCCATAATCGGGACTCGATAGGCAAGCAGGGACTCGTCTATTACGGCAGAAATAAACGATGCTTCTATTTCAGGCACCAGTCTAAGCGCATAGTTCCATGCGTTTTCCTCAATTTGCAGCGCAAGCCGTTGCCGGGTCCCGATCATGTTCTCTTGCTCCATCGCATCGGAGAGACCCTCTAATTCAGTATCGGCGGCGTGCCCGATCTCATGCGCAAGCACAACCGTAAAATACTCCTCAACTCGATCCGCGCTGCCGAACATCTGTAAACATTGTGTTTCAATAACATCCGTATACATGGTAATGGCGTGAGCATGCATAGCATATTTGCCCCCAATCAGCCGTCCACCAGGAAAACGTTTCTCCAGCTTCACTGTTACGCCTATAGCAGCCCGTTCCAAAAGCTCAGCGACAATGCGCTCTGCCTGATTTCTCTCCAACTTAGCTTCGCTCCTCAAACCAAGATATATAAAGTTATATTTACGATATAACTTATGAAATTATAAATGTACTCATACAATACACAGTACGATATTATACCTTTTTACAAAGGAGAATACCATGCCAGAAGATTATTATTTAGGCTGGGGAACACTTGCCCTTATTAATGCCGGCTTGGCACAGTCCAAAAATCGGAGCAGACTTAACTGGTTTGCGCTCTCACTACTTATAGGGCCGATCGCGACCCTATTGATCGTTGTCGGGGATAAACCGGATTCCTGATCCAGCAATTAGTCTCCCGTTAGGTTAACCAGAATGAAAAGGACAACCTTGCGGCTTTTCCTGAACTCCAAAATTCGGCTTCACAAGCCGATTATCGTAAGAACTATGAAAAATATGTGTGGTTGCTGGGGATAATGGTGGAATCAACCACGTCCAATTACCTGTCAGTGCGCGGCCAGCCTTGGCTTCCCGTTCCTCAAACAACTTAAATTGGGCCGCTGCGGTATGATGGTCAACAATGCTGACCCCCGCTTTTTTAAAAGAATGCAGCACAGCAATGTTCAACTCCACTAGCGCCCGATCACGCCAAAGCGTTGTTTCACTCGTCGTATCCAGCCCCATCAGTTTGGCCACCTGTGGCAACATATTATAACGGAAGGTATCCGCAAAATTACGGGCACCGATTTCTGTCCCCATATACCAGCCGTTAAACGGAGCTGCTGTATAGATGATACCGCCAATCTCCAGTGTCATATCCGAAATCATAGGCACAGCATACCAGCGCAATCCAAGAGTGGCTATACAAGAGAGTTCTGGATGCTCAATAGGCACCTCCATCACCAAATGTTCAGGAATATCAAAGAGCTCGGGAGGCTGACCCCCCGCTTCCACAACCAGCGGCAATACATCAAAAGCAGTCATCGCTCCTTGCCACCCCATATCCCTACAAGCATTGGTGAAATCCACCGAGATTGGATCCCCGATGACCCCTTGAGCCGTTTCATATCCAGCGTAACGAATGAGTTGATGGTTCCAAATACGAATATTCGGCTGTCCCGGCTGGGAGGCGCGAAATACAGTAAGCGTTGGCTTAATTTTACCGCCGTTCGTTCCTATACGGATATGCTCCAGTAGCTCGTGAACTACTTGCGTCGCATCTGACGCTCCACGTGCATCCCTGACCAATAGCTTGTCCCAAAACAATCGACCGATACAACGATTGCTATTCCGCCAAGCCATAAGTGCCCCGTGTTCCAGCTCTTCGTAAGTATGATCGTATGTTCCAGTAGTCTCTATGTCGTGACGAATATGAAGAAGCCGGGCTTCCGCATCATCGCGGCTTCGACCCAGCTCCTCATAACATGTATATATAAACTGCTCCGCTTCATGCAAAAGCTGTTGTTTCACTTCCATAACCTACACCCCATCCCGGCAGCTCACTTCCTTATGAGCCTGTGGTCTTCCATGCTTCTTTGTCATTATACTCCAGTAGCAGGCCGGAACCAACGGGATGTATATCTTGTTCACCTGATCTCCATATCCGTGGAAAACACTCCCAGAAACTTATCCCAGATATGCGCTAAGCATCCAGATATGTTTATCCATTTCTTCTCTCAAGCCATTCAGAAGATCCTCTGTCGCTTTGTCCTGTGCCGCTTCTGCTGCTTCCATACCATTAGCCAGTTCAACAGTAATCGTTTTAAAATCGGCTACAACGGACTTCACCATATCTTCAGCTGTCTGCTCGCCTGCGGACTCCTGAATAGCTGACAGTTGCAAATGCTCCTTCAAGGTCGCAGCAGGACGGCCGCCAATAGCCAACAAACGTTCAGCAATCGTATCTAGATTAGCTGTTGCTTCATTGTAAAGCTCCTCGAATTTAGCATGCAGTGTGAAGAATTTAGGTCCTTTTACATACCAGTGGAAATAATGCAGTTTTGTGTACAATACAGACCAAGTAGCCACGTGTCGGTTCAATGCCTTGTGCAGTTCTTGAATTGCCTCTTGTGTAGGTGCGTTCGTATGATTTAATGTACTCATGTGTAAAATCCCCTCTCGTTATGATTCATAGTATAGTTGAGTGATGCTTGATACTCGCTAGCAGTAGTGTCTGATTTTCTTCTAAATCCCATGCGTAAAACTAAAAAATAATTAGCAATTAATTTAGACTTAATCTAAATCCTGTTTTAATTATAACACTATGTTAGTGTTTTTCAAGCACTTTATTAGAGTTTAATCATGAAGATTATGTGAAGTTGCCAATTGATTAATATTCATCAAGTACTCCCAACGCATCATAAATAGGTTACAACAATAAGCCTCTACAAGATGTTAATTTTGTCTGCCTGAATAATGAAAAGAGCCGACCCGCAATGGATCAGCTCTACTTTTATTCTTATATTTCAGAAGGTTCCACGATTAAGGATACAACTTTGCCTGCATTTACATCAATCAAGCCGTGATCGGTAATTTTCAAAGCCGGGCTGACTGGCAAAGAATGAGTACTGAGCGACATGATTGGATTGTAATGGCGATAGCCCAGCGACAGTAAGGCTGAACGCAGTTCCTTCACATGGGCAGCAACCATTTCTAGCGGTCCTTCTGTTAAAATTCCGCCCACCGTTAACGGTAAATGGGACAGCACCTTGCCATTTTCAACTACGCAAAAGCCCCCTTGGCTGGATAAAACCGTATTCGCGGCCAATATCATATCTTGCTTGTTATGCCCCACGACCAACAAGTTATGGTTATCGTGCGAATAGGTGGTTGCCACTGCCCCGCGTTTAATCGTATCTCCCCCGATCAAACCGTAAGCACGGTTGCCGTTCTTGCCATACCGCTCAAACGTAGCAATGAGTCCATGTTCACCATGTTCCCATACCAGTTCACCCTGCTCTACTTGTGCAGGTGCAATCCGTTCGCTTGTAAAAGTAGATCCATCCTTGACCATCATAATACGGCATGGATGTGCGCCATCAGCTACATCCAACTTTACAGTAAAGTCCTGCTCCGTAAGCGGATTGAGCTTCACACTTTGATAAAAGTGGGCGGGAAAGCAACTTTTTACCGGTGCCTGATGGTATTCCTCGAATTTATCGAATACCTTGAGTCCGTCCTTATAGACTTGCTCTACATCAAATTGCTCCAGATCCGATAGCAGCACGAAGTCGGCTATTTTCCCTGGCGCAATGGTCCCGCGGTCATGCATACGCATCCGGGCAGCAGGAGTATACGTCGCTGCATAAATCGCATCCTCAGGCTTCATTCCCATCCCGATCGCTTTACTTACGATGTGGTTCAGATGCCCTCGCTCTACGAAAGAGTCCGGCATCACATCATCCGTTACGAAGCAAAAATGTTGTGCCACGTCTTCCTGAATGAGATAGTCCATCACCTCAGGGGTCATGGATTTTTCCTGGATCTCAATAAACATCCCGGCGGCCATTCTGGCCTTCATACCCTCAATGCTTTGGTGGGTATGGTCTGAGCCTATTCCTGCATAGATCAACTGATGCAGATCCAGATCAAGCAACTGCGGCGTATGGCCTTCAATGATCAGCTCTGGGTAGTGCTCACGAACGTGGCGTAAGATGCGGTTCGTCTTGCTCTCCGGATCACGAATGACATCCACATAATTCATAATTTCACCCAGACAGATCATCTCACCTGTTTGCAACAAAGCATCAATTTCAGGGATGTCAATTTCACCCCCTGAGGTTTCCAAAGGCGTCGCTGGAACAGAGCTAGGAATCCCGTAAAACATATCAGCCACGCAATCTTTGCTGGCCTCCATCATTTCCTGAATGCCTTCCAGTCCGAAAACATTCGCCATTTCGTGCGGTTCTGGTACAATCGTCGTGACCCCATTGCGAATGAGTCCATAGGAAAAGGTTGCTGGTGTCACCATTGTGCTTTCGATATGCAGATGGATGTCGATTAGGCCGGGAATCATATATTTCCCGTGCCCCTCCACAATTTCAGCAGCCTCAAAAGACTCCAGACCGCGCTGACCGATATACATAAACTTGCCGTCAAGTATAGCCACATTGCCTTCCTCGAACGTCTTGTAGTAACTGTTATACACCTTAACTTGTAAAATCATTTTGTCTGCACGCATGATGTATCTCCTTCATCGAACCCGCTGATTATTGGACCAGCACCATTTTGTCTGCCGGAAAATGCAGGGTAACCCGTTGACCACTCAAGTAAGGCGTATCCATTTCCTGATTAGCCGTAAAGTTTCCTTTCGCTGTCTCTACCACATACTGATAGCTGCGTCCTAGGTACGTACTTACCTTAATGACACCGGGAAGCTCATTTTCTCCTGTCTCGTTGCCTTCAGTTCGAATGACCAAATCATCCGGGCGAATAGCGCCTTGGCGAGCACCCGGTTGGACTGTACCCTGATTACGCACTACGCTAAACGAAAGGTCGCTTGTATTCAATCGAATACGTTCCCCTTCTTCAGTGCGCTCGTCAAAGCTTAGAAAATTATTAAACCCAATAAAGCGGGCGACAAATTCGGTCGTCGGATATTTAAAAATGGTCGATGGAGCATCTAATTGCTCGATGTTCCCCTTATTCATAATCGCAACCTGGTCAGAAATCGAAAAACATTCCTCCTGATCGTGCGATACATATACGGTAGTGATGCCCAGTTCCTGTTGAATACGGCGGATTTCTACGCGCATATTCACACGCAGGTTAGCATCTAAGTTACTCAGAGGTTCATCAAACAACAGCAGATCGGGTTCAATTACAAGCGCTCGTGCAATCGCCACACGTTGACGCTGCCCGCCTGATAATTCGCCGGGGAAACGTTTTTCAAATCCCCCCAGGCTCACCGTATCCAGCATAGTCATAACGCGTCGTTTTACATCATCTTCTTTTACTTTACGCAAGCGTAAACCAAAGGCTACATTATCAAAAACTGACAAATGCGGGAAAAGCGCATAACTTTGAAATACAAAACCGAAGTTCCGTTTATTCACTGGAACCCGGGTATAATCCTTATCACCAAACAAAAATGTTCCTTGTTTAGCTTCGAGAAATCCTGCAATAAGACGAAGTGTAGTCGTTTTGCCACAACCACTCGGTCCGAGCAACGAGAGCAATTGCCCCCGTTCGAGCTGCAAATCGAAATCCTGCAAGATCAGTTGGTTGTCATAAGCGACCGAAACGCGATCCAGAGTAAGCAGTGCCATAAGGTTGAAGCCTCCATTACCTTTTAGTGAAGTAAGACAATCCCATCAGTCGTTCAATCAAGAACATCAGGATACCCGTTAAAATCATCAGCATAACCGAGATCGCTGCAATCGTCGGGTCAAAGTAATTCTCGACGTAAGTCAGCATTTGAATAGGCAGGGTGCTGAAGCCCGGTCCTGTCATAAAGACGGAAATGTCGACATTGTTGAATGATTCCAGAAAGGCAATCAGGATAGCCGCAATAATACCTGAGCGGATGTTGGGTAGAACCACCTTGAAAAAGGTTTCCAGCCGTCCAGCTCCCAAACTAAGCGCTGCTTCCTCAATCGCAAAATCAAAGTTAGACAAACTGGATGCAATGACTCTAATAATGAACGGCAGCATAATCACCGTATGCCCGATCAAAAGTCCAGCGTATACCGGTAAATGGTACACAATGATCAAATAACGCAGCAGTGTAAAACCAAGCACAATACCTGGTATAAGTAACGGGGAAAGGAACAAGGCATTCAGCGCATCCTTCCCGCGAAAGGAAAACCGACTAAGTGCATAAGCGGCTGGCATACCGATTAACAACGCCAAGATATTGCCCAGCAGAGAGACGACAATCGACGTTTTGAACGTAGACATAAACAAATCCACTTCAAAAATATTTTCATACCAGCGCAAGGAAAAGCCCTGCGGAGGAAATTTTAATACCGTGCCCGGCTCGAAAGAAGTGACCGATATGATCAACAGCGGACCGAGCAGAAAGATGAAGACCAGCAGGCTAAAGAAGCCTAGTCCGTAATGTTTCTCCCGCATATCCACCTACCCCTTCGGATTGAGTTTATGGGCCGCCTTATTTAAGAGACCGACCACGATAAATGTAATAGCAATCATAATTGTTGCGATAACAGAGGCTAAAAACCAGTCGTTAAGCGTCATCGCATTTTGATACAAAAATGTAGCGATAACCCGCTGTTTTCCTCCCAGCAGTGCTGGGGTCGTATAAGCGGTCAGGCTGCCCACGAAAACAAGAATGCTTCCAATGATCAGACCCGGAACAGACAGCGGGAATACAATTTTACAGAATGCGCTGAATCTGGAAGCTCCAAGACTCTGAGCAGCATGGACAAGATCACCGTCGATATTTTCAAGCACACCAATTAGTGAAATAATCATCAGCGGCAAAAACAAATGGACCAGACCAATAATCATCGCTGCCGGGGTGTATAAAATATTCAGCGGCTCATCCACGAGTCCTAAACTCATTAGCACGTTGTTTAATAACCCCTTGCGACCCAAAATGACCATCCAGCTGAATGATCGCACCACCGGACTAGTCAACAAGGGGAAGATAGCCAGCGCCAGCAAAATCCCTTTACGACGCGGGGCCTTTCGTGAAATATAGTAAGCCGTCGGAAAACCGAGCAATACGCATACGAGAGTCGTTACGACACTGACCTCCAGCGTAGTCAGCAATATTTTCAGAAAATAAGGGTCCTTGAAGAAATGGAGATAGCCTTCTAAGGTGAATGAGCTGTTCTGTACGAAGGTCGAACCGATCGTCAACACAATCGGAATGACCATGAACACCGCCAGAAAGAGCAAACCTGGCAGCAGCAGCCAATACAAGTATGTTTTCTTCATGGGTAGCTCCTTGCGGTTATCAAAATGTTATTCCTTGTTCAGCACCTGGATAAACAGTTCCAGAAAAGCTTCGCTGTCCACCTGTTCGCACACAGTCATATTGGGACTATGATTGAGGCGGTTCTGCACATCGCCTACCGTCTGTCCGTCACATATGCGACTGGAGGTTTCCACGTCGACATATAACAGCGTCGTATCAACTATCCTCGAATTCAATGCCACACCTACGGCAAGCGGGTCATGAAGCGCACACGCTTTTACGCCGTTGCGTTCTTCATAACGCTTAGTATACACGGCCGTGCTTTCAGCTACATAATTACGAATCTCTGGACGGGTCAGACGAGCAATATGATCGGCAGTCAGCAGCGCCTTCCGTGTTACATCCAGCCCCACTTGTATCAATCGACCAAATCCTGCGTGAAATACGATCCGTGCGGCTTCAGGATCAGCGTACATGTTATACTCCGCTACAGGTGTGATATTACCGCATCCGTGAATAACGCCGCCCATAAAAATGACCTCATGGACGTGATCCGTCAGATCGGGACACTTCAGCAGCGCCAACGCCAGATTGGTGAGCGGTCCGGTGCAAACCAGCGTTACTTCCCCCGAGTGAGCCATCACAGTCTCAATGATGATATCCGGTGCGAAACCTTCGGATGCAGAGATGGCTGGGACTATTCCACTCAATGCGCCTCCGATGCCGTCTTCTCCATGAACACGGTGCTCGTGCAGACCTTTGCGTATTAATGGAGCCTCTGCCCCCCGATAGACCGGAATATCCGGTCTATCCAGCAGGTTGAGGATTTTGCATGTATTCAGTGTTGCTTGTTTAAGTGAAACATTACCGCATACTGTAGTAATCGCTTGGATATCCAGCTGACCACTTTTGGCCGCAAGTAAAATACCCAACGCATCATCAATGCCTGTATCTACATCTAATATGATCTTTTTCATTATTGTGCAACTTCCCGGTTCCAGCGATCTGTCCATGCCTTGATATGATCGTTAACGAATTTCATATCCAGCTTGGTCAGCTTATTCACTACATCTGCACCGTACGTAATTCCCTCTGTATCCGCACCAGACAGTACCACCTGTGTGTTCACCGGAGAATCAACCTTTGCTTTGGCGGATTTTTCTTGAACTTCCTTGCTCAGCTGCCAGTTGATGAACTCCTCAGCCAGCTCCTTCTGGTCAGACCCTTTTACTACATTAACTGTGTTCATTACTGCGTAGGCACCCTCGTTAGGAGCCACAAATTTCGCCCCTGGCACAGCTGCCTGCAAATCTTTGAAGTACATTTCCATAATCGGACCGCCCGCAATTTCCTGCTGGCTAAACATGTTTACGAACTCAGACGTTTTACTATAAAACTTAACAATATTCGGACTCAGCTCTTTCAGTTTCCCAAAGGCTTGGTCTTCATTAAATTCCTTGCTGCCCGCTACCTTGGAGGCCGCATCCACCATCATCGGCCCAGCCGTTGCCGTAATATTCGGCAGAGTCACGTTTCCTTTGAATTCAGTGCCCCACAGATCAGCCCAGGAATTCACATCTTTTTTCACCAGCTCCGGATTATAGGCAATACCGAGGCGTCCAACTGTATAAGCAGGTCCATATTCCTCACCCAGCGGTGCTTTGGCAATATCATAAATTTGGTTCAAGTTCGGCACTTTACTGCGATCCAACTTCTCGAATAGCCCTTGTTGAATCCCCTGTTGGGCATAATAATCAGACAGATAAATCAGATCGACATCCGTGCTGCCTTGACTGATTTTGTTCAATCGCTCCGCATTATTTCCGATTTCTACAACAATATCAACGTTATGCTCCTTTTCAAAAGGCGCGTACACTTCTTTATTAAAAAAGTCCTCGGAGAAGCCCCATGTGGAAATAACTAGTTTCTTTTTCCCATCAGCTGAGCCATCTTTTCCATCTGCCTGACCACCAGTAGCATTGCTGCCGCAACCTGCCAGTACCACAGATGCCAAGGTCACAGCCATAAATCCTTTAAACCACTTTTTCATATGAAACTCCCCCTGTTTTTTATTCTGCACACCTTATGACACAAAAAAGAAAAGTACTCTTGTAAAACAAGAATACTTTTCTTCGTAAACAAAGAATAAGTTGATCCCGCTGCGCGTTATAACAGGTTCTCCCCTCAGATAGATCCGAAGCGAAAAGCCGAATATCCAATTTTATTAGGATTCTTTCAGTATGATGTTCGTAATGGCCCACTGCGTTGCTGAATCATAATCGCGCAGTAAAGCTTCTATATCGAGCTCCATATCCTCAATCAGCTTCTCGCGAAGTCTCTTCTTGTACAGCATGGACATTCGGAAATCCACTTCCAGCTTCAAGCCGGGGGCTTCCACTTCCAATGCCGCCGAGCGTGGAGAACGCCGGTGCTTCGCTACAAAGGTAACAATGTTGTTCTCAACGGTGGCCCGCAACAGCGTGGTCCCGAAGCCGAACAGTTCCTTTGAAACTTCATTGTAAATCTGGCACATCCGCTTCTTGCTTTCGTTACTGTCGAGCAGCGTCATGAACCCACCCTCATCAGCATATTACGTACAATCAATCTTTCAACACGATAGATTATACATAAATATACGATAAATAGCAAACTAAAATCCCTGATTCAATAGTATACATCGCGAAAAAGCGAACAATATGTCGAACTTTGTAGCTTTAGAACATTTTTACACTTACCGATTTCAAAAATCTCGGTTTAGATCCATCCTACCAAAGGACCGATAACAACGAAAGGAAATAAGTAGCTATTTCCATTGATCATATGAAACTTACATTAACTGTAGTGAGCATAACAATGCTTCAATAATAATAGCAACTTCAAGCTACAGACTCCAAAGATGCTATTTTCGCATTTCGGGAGATATTTTTTCTTCTACTATATATGTATTTTTTATGTACACACCATTAAACCGTACCCCGCAGAAGTCCCCTAGCGATAGTACGGTTCTTTTAAGTTATGTAGCTGGCACAACAACATAAAGTTAGCTATGATATACGCCTAATCACCATTGTGCTGCTCGTTTGCGCTTTTCTTCCCGCCGATCAGCTTCTTCCATTTTGCGAATATAACGTTTCAACTGCTCTTTATGCTCATCCAACTCGTGTATCCGTAATGTGGTTCCTTGGAGGAACGCCTCCATTTTGCGTGTTAATTCAGCAGCTGATTCACCCCGCCAGTCTTGCAGACGACTATATATAGTTTTCATCTGTTGCTCCTGATGCTGAAGTCTTTGCTTTAGCTGCTCGCACTGCTGTACAGCCCTCCGCAGATCCCCCAGGCTCAAAGATATTCTGCTCATCTCTTTCGCCTCCCGTTGTGTTCTTCCAGCTGCTCTTTCTTATTGATCCACCATCGTAAATTCCTGACCCTTGCGATCGATGTACTCTGCTATCTCTGTAATCGATTCCTGATACCAGCGATTAATTCGATCCAGTGTCGCCGTAGCACTATGCGCAAGCGGGGTCAAAGACTGACTTTCACTTGTTCCGATATGAGCCTGAAATAACTGAATGGACGCACGGGTATCACTAGAAAATCCATGCAAGCTAGAGCGCATCTGATTAGCCGCATGCTTTAGCTCTTCAGGTGTTAATTGAATTGTACCCCCATTTTTGTTGCCTACAAAATAAGCTCCACCATTAGCGCGGCCATTTTGTTGGCCTGCTCCCATCAAATTCACACCTAGGGCATTAGCAGCAAACTGACCGAAGGCACCCAGTTGTCCACCGTAGCGTTCGACCAAATCGCCCATGACTTGCTTGAGCTCTGCCTGCGCAGCCAGCATTTGCTCGTACGCTTGGACCCGCGGATTTCCTTCTACCAATTGTCCATCCATGGTGTACAGCGGATTGCTAATATTGCCATTTTCATCAAATGTGAAATGATCCATGCTATGCGTTGCTTCACCCAATACCGAATTATAGAACTTGGTAATTGCATCTTGCTGCATCATGGGCAACGTAATTGGGACATAAACAATGGGAGTCCATTTGGGTCCCAAAAAAAAGTTGGCCCATTTATTTTCTCTTTCGACTGGTAATGAAACAGGAACAGTGATTTTGGCTGCATTAGCTGTCTTATAATCATTGTCTATAAAGTAGGTTGCACCCACATGTGGCTGTGCATCATTAACTCCCGAACCAATAGTATCTTTCGGGTTGACATAAGCGACATTCGTCTTTCGAAAATCGCCATTTTCTACCTTCTTTTGAAGATCATCCGGTAATAGATGTACAATGCTTGGTGGATTATAACTGACGGATGTCAGTCCATTCCGCACCGCCACATATTCTGCCTCCGCTCCTCCTAAAGAATGGCCTGTGGTCGTTATCTCAGCAGAAGGATACTCTTTTTTTACAACATCATATAGATTTTGAGCTTGTGTAAATTGATTATTCTGATACTTTTCCTCATATTGAAGAAATGCAGTTTGCACTTGTGGTGGGAGTTTAGCCACCTCTTCCTTATTATTTTCATAATAATGATGGACTTCTTCCAACGTTTTTGCGCGTCCTCCGACGACATCGCTGATGTCCGTCCCCCAGTCCATCGCCACGCTCCACTTGGGCCGATCTGGAGGTTCTGTCCCCCTATAACCGATGATCACCTGATTGGTTTTTTCGTTATGGAATACCGTCGCATCGAATCCAGAACCGTTTGTGTCATGCAGCATAGCACCTTCAGGTTCAACAATCTTCCAGTCAGGAAGAATTCTGCTCTTAGCATCTTTAGCAGTCAAATCCCGGTCATACACTCTATCTGCAATGGTCCAATATGTTTTGTCGTTAATGTAGGTCAAGTTATTCCCACCTTGTCTATTGTGTAAATATATTATAGAGTTATGAAAAAAGGTGATTACCAGAAAAGGAGAATTGTAACTTGAACAGAAAAATCCAACTGATTCTGGCACTTATTTTAATTATTATGTATTTAGGAGGTTGTTCCAGCTTGTCCGACAAAGAGAAAAAAGAATTAGTAGACGTCGCCACTCCGATCGGCGTGGAATTTATTAAAGAACACTATAATGCTGATTTCATACTAAAAGATTATGTTGTGGACGATCCGGCTATCCACTCAAGAATATATCTGTATGGGTACATTAAAGGTCACGAAGACAGCAAAATTACTATTTATTACAGTTATAAAACCAAAGAAGTAATCGACGTCTCTGGGCCAGATTGGTTTATCGACAGCGAAGTTCCCAAATACAAGACCCCTTCTTCCTGAGAAGGGCTATTATAAATGTTAACGTCTAATTTTTCCCAAATTAAGAAGTAGTATAATTATAGTGCATCCTATTTACGAGTGATATAGTCGAGAGGAAAAATAAGTATAAAGTCATTGAATTCAGTATTTCTGGTCATAGTACATAGCTTGGGCGGAATAGGTCTTTGTAACTGTATGTTAGGTGAAAGTTGCACAGATGAACATAGAAATAAGGCTCCTAAGGAGCCTTGTTTACTCGTTGCCTGACACATTTACCGTTTTTCACTTTGAGCGAGAGGCTGATTTATATAAATAAAAGGATATTCGCCTTTGCTTATTTTACGTTTCCATTCTTGAACCATATCTTCCTGGGTCGGCGTTTTCTCATTCACGATTGCTCCTGTAGTTACTTTAGCCATGCTTTTCCCCCTCCCTTGGTGGTTTTATTTACTGCGTCTTTATCTTTTCTCCAGTCATTTTGATGTTTCCGTCCATTTCGACCAAACTCGTTTTACATTTTAAACCAATGGCATCTTTGGCTGTGACTTGTATGGTGTTACCCGCATTGAGTACTAGGTTTCCATCAGCCTTAACACGGATGTCCTTTTTACTCCGCAATTCGATGCCGTGGTCATCTAGCAGTCGAATCACTACTTCATCGTCGTTCCCCGTGATTAAAATTTCATTTTTCTCAAATATAATGGCTTTGCGGTACTTGGTCATAAAGATCTTCGTGGACGGGTCCTTAATAAAGTCGCCCCCTTTGGATCTCTTGCGGATTGAATGAGTTACGATGGCGTCCTTTTCTTTAGCGGTCGGAAAGTAAATGTCTACAAAGTCAAACAACTCCGGCATACAGTACCATCCTGTATTTCCTTCCGATGTATAAAATGTAGCCGTTGGAAACGCGTAGGTTTCCTTTACGTTCGGCTTGACCTTGTCCATTTCGTAAAAGAAAACCTTCACATGATCCTGCTCGATTCCAATGACCTTGGACTTCAACGAGATGCCACGAATGCTCTCATTTACAATCAAATCCTGCTTCATTCCATCCGCTGTAGTCAGCACATACTCATGCCACAAAGCACTATGACGTATAAACGCCACAGACTGCAGGACGTATAAAGTTTTCCCTTTAAATTTAACCTCAGCCCCAATTTGCAGTAGGACATCTTTGGCTCCTGTCGTTTGCACTTTATAATACAAAAGGTTGTCGTCCTTGCCGGAACCTGGTTTGGTTTTTCTGGTCATGGAGTAGTTATACTGTTTCAGCTCGCCTTGATTCGCACCATCCGGTAATCCAAAATAAAACTGAGGTTTTTCTCCAATCGGATCAGGTATCAGTCCCCAACCGAGTCGAGACGCTATACGCTTCAAAAACGACCAGTCTGTTTCGTCGAATTGCATCGTAAATTCCTGTAAAAGCTGATCTTTTAAGCGGCTCGTACAATTGGATTTGGGATAGGATTTGAGCACATGCTCGAGCAATACTTGCAGCTTCATCTTTACATTTTGAAAAGTTTGTCTATGAAGCACTTCATCCAGATGGCTTGTATAGGATAGAGCTTCGACGACCAAATGGGCTACATTGGACACCAACTTGATTCTAAACTGCGCGACTAATCCTCGAAATAATACAATCTGTTTATGATCATCATTCACATAAGATACAACTAACTTCGCCCCTGCTTCCATATGATCTGTATATTCTTCCATTTGGGCACCCGTTAACACACCTGTCAAAAAGACTTTCACATGCTCATTCATTTTCTGTACAACTTTAACTTTCGGGTTTTTAAGAGATAAAACCGTCCCGTTATACTTGATGATTGGATATCCCATGTTACCGCTCCCTTTTATCGGTTAATTTACGTTTATCCGTTGTTTGCTTACATATTGAACGACATCTTGAATGGTTTGATTATGTCCCTGATCGTTAAGAGTCTCATCTAATGCAGGGATCGTGGTAAAGGTTTTATTTGTTTTCTGAAAATAAATATCCGCTATAGGGAATTCATCAACTCTACCAGGCCCATGAATCCCGTTGTCAACATCGGCAATGATGATAACATCCTTCAATCCATCCTTATTCACATCCTTGAAGGCCACTGCTTCTACTCCTCCGTAACGTGCAACCCACTCACGGTTCCCGTAGAAATTGGGGAATGGATATAGAATATGTCCTTGGTCATCCAGTAGGAAGAAAAAGAATTTACGAAAACCTTCTGGATACCCATATGTGGATACAAAACGTACTTTTCCAAAGCCTTCGAGAGTAGTTTGAAAAGACTGCGACTCTTCAATTTCATATTGGTCGGTATCCAATTTTTCACCGCCAACTGTGGAAACAGACTGATCCTCAACAGAACTTAGCTCACTCCATAGTTCTTTATTCTGCCTGATATTCTCTGGAATTTGTGCAAAATGAATTTCATACTCCGCATGGTCCCCTACTACATGAGCCATAGGTACACTCATCCCCAACGAATCATTTGTGAGATAACTAAACGATTCCATTTCTACTTCCGCAAGCGAACCTTTGGTTACATCTGCGTTTGCTAACAATTGCACCAAATCATCTTTTGTGAAATCACCGATTAATCCTTGTTGCTCCGGCTGAACAGCTGTAATCTTCCCGCTTTTTATAAGCTCAACAAAAGGTTTCTCGACTTTTACCAAATCCCTCAATCCTATCCTTGAAGCCTGCTTCATATCCAGGTTCGTCGTATAAAACATATGAGTAGGATAGGCTGCGTCCTTCACATAACGAATACCCTTATATTGAACGCTCAAGAATCGTTCACTTTGTCGTTTGATCTCATAATCAATTTCGACATGAACTCCAGAATTGGAATCCGCATAGTTTTGTAACCCTTCTAAAGCATCAGTCTTAAGAATTTGGTTTAAAGATTTTTGCTTTGCAATATCCTTGAGTTTTGTAATTTGAGGGTATTTAATCACGATCCCATTTTTTGAATACTTCTCTCGAGTGAGCTCATAGCTTTGCGGTTCACCATGAGTATTCGAGGCGATGCTATATTCGGAATCAATACGGACTTCTCCACTTTTGGAGAACTCAATGATAAGGTTTTGTTCAGAATCATCACTGTTTATTAAGAAACCATCGCCGTGGTCTAAAACCTCGATACTCATGCTATCATGTTGTCGATTCTCGATAATAATAGGCTCATTCGTATCCTTGTTCAGTTCCCACGCATCCGGGAGCTTTATCTTACCTACATCTATACTTTTCTGCGTCCACTTTTGTCCAGACAACTCCCACAAATCAATAAATACGGGGTCTGGATGATATATGGAAACATGTCCCCCTAAACACAACTGTATTCCTTGGTCTGAATCTCGAACCACAAAGTCTGTAGTCAATTCTGGCCCGCCATCCTCAATGATCTGGGCGTGTACAAGTTGCTTCGAACTCCACCACTGAATAAATGTGTATTTATCTCCGATCGTACCTGTCAGCGTTTTAGGTGCTCTATAATTCATAACCCTAACGTTTAGCTGCCCACTTTTTAACTGAAACGATTTTGTTAAGATAGTGAGATTGTTATCGAATTTTTCTACTAATTCTCCATCCTTCATCTCTACACTTTCTGGCTCGTTTAACAACAAATTAAGTTCCTGTGTGAACTCCTCAAGCTTGTTTTGTCTGATATCAGAATCCTTATTCTCATCGTTGACTATACGAAGTTTTTGAACTAACACATCCAACATTTTTGAATAAGAAATCGTTTTAACGTCATTTTGGAGAGAAAGTGTATGATTTGTTTCTGTTGCTGGAGAATCCTGTCCCTTCATGCATCCATTCAGCACTACACAGGAAATGAGTAATAACAGCACGTAACAAATTCGCACATACTTCAAGTAACTCATGCTGGAGATCACGCTTTCTACAATTTATCGTTCATCTCTATATTCATAATCTTCCACATGCCTGACTGCTTTTCTAACGTAAATACAAGTCCTTGGTTTGATTCCTCTTCTTCTGAGCTACTCTTTACCAAAAACACCCGCTGATTAGCCTCATAAGCAATCTCTTTTACATTCAAGTCTAATCCTGTATAGTCCATAGCGGAAAAATCTATGATACTTTCAAAATTATTTTTTGGACTTGCTGACAAAGCAATAAATTCCGCCATTTCAGGCAAGTGTATAAAGAAGCGATTCCTAAGATAATGATCCTCCAAATAATTTTGAATAATGTCTTTGGGATCCGTGGGATATACAAATTTTTTATTCTTATTTTCATATAGTACTTTTGTTTTTTCGGGTCCGGTACTGTCGAATTTTTGATAAGTTATTATTGTATGTTTCTGAGTATCCTGAAAACGGTAGTAACTCACATCCTCAAAAACACCATCTTTATTAATGTCCTCTAGCTTCCTGCTCCCTTGCCCTGTTGCTTCTGGATAATTGTAATTCAGGTTGCTAATTCGGTTATGGTCTACAGTAAATATAGAGAATCCTTCGGCCTCATCCACTTCGCTAGTGGAATATACAACTATAAATTTTTGTTCTGTTTGATCCAGCTTCATAATTTTCATGTCTGTATTAAGATGTGCAACCATAACTGGGTCCTCTAATTTACCAATGATGTGATAGCCATCATCCTCCCGGACTACAAATATGTTGTCAATCCCCCCTTTTTCTAATCCAAAAGCAAGCACATATTCCGGCTTTCCATCACGGTCCAAATCTTCTTTTAATACTTTTTGAAGCTGCTCATTTGGGGGTTGAATTTTTTTTATAAACTGATCTAAGGTGTTAGAATCTTGCACATTAGTTTTCCTAGTATCCTCCACAGTAACTTTACTAGTACCTTCCGTTATCTCAGGACTAACAACAGTTGATGTAGATGGTTTAGGAGCGATATTTTTTACCTCAGCCTCTTTATTCACACCACAACCACTAAGAATTAAAACAACTAAAACGAGTGCAAATAACTTATCACTAATCACACTTTCCCTTCTTTCAAAATGCCTATTTTATACTAGCTTGATTACCTTGATGAAGCCTGTGTAGGTTCAGGACAAGCCGTTGCAGGCATATTCTTATATACGGGTATTCTAAAAGTAAGAGGTGCATCTACGGTTTTAAGACCCTTGGAAAAGCGATCCGATTTTACATAAGCATCCATAATATTCGTGGCATACTGCTTACTAACAGTTCCGTTACTCCTAAAGGAATTTACATTCCACTTTAAGCTATAAAGCGTATCTTGCCCTGTTTTAATATAATTCCTATAAATCCATTTACCTCCGCCAATTATTGCACTATCGACAGAATTCCAATTCTCTGACTTAGCTTTTTTTGCACCATTTTTGAGCGCACTCCCATCGTTTGCGCCAATGCCATACATATTGTACCATCCGATATATCCCGGAACCTGTCCCTTACCTAAAGTTGAAGTTCCGCCTCCTGATTCAACCATAGCTTTTGCTGCTAAAAATACTGCACTCGCTTCATTGCCACCTGCCTTTAAGAATACATCCCCTTTATTAGCCAAGCTCTTGCTTAGCACTTTATTAACAGCTTCTTTATTTTGGGTGTTCTTATCATACTTTCCCGACAAAAATTGAAATACACGAGACTCAGTCAAAAAATTACGCGGGTCTAAAAAATATGAAACTGCCTTAGGAGAAGCAGCGTTATATCCTCTATCATATTTGAACTTAGGGTCTCTCCAAGACGGTGAATATCCATATTTGTCTACTTCCGTACACACCAGTCCATTTTTCATTTCTGCCTTGAGAAAACTATTAAAATCTACATTTGTTTCTTCTGCTATAAAGCGCCAAGAAGGATGCTGCTTGTGTAATTTTAATAGAGCTGGCCTGTATGATTCCGGAAATTTAGCAAGCTCAGCTTCAAAGCTATCATTTCCTGATTTATCAGGAGGTGCTTGTTCAGTTTTAGAACCATCCTTTGATTTATTGGTAACTGGTTCTTTTGGTGGCTCTTTAATACTAGTATCAATCAGCCCCAACTTCTCTCGAATGGCTCGTCCCGCCTTCTCAGCAGCTAACTTTTCCCTGATATTCCCGCTTGCCTCTGCAGTCATCCAGCGGATTGTTTCTTTTTTCATTTCCTCTTGAGCCCACTTGGGGAATGTGGCCATTTCACGTAATTTGCTTCGCAGCCCCTCTGCTAGCTTTTGCGCTTTACGCATGCCTACCTCATCACCGTTGGCTTGAGCGATGTACCAGTCCTCTTTGTATTTACGCAGCCAGGACTGGGCCCATTCGGGGTAATTCAGTTTCTGTTTCTTCTGTTCTGCCACCAGATCAAAAGCCTGTGCTTTTCTGCGTGCATTAGCGGTTGTTAAAGCTTTCAACATAGGGGTTGCACCAAACGTTGGCTCTTTCCATTTCATAGGCTATCTCCCTTTTGTAAGAATGCTAGAAAAGCCGTATATCAGAAATGCATGTATCCTGATATTTTGTTCCACGTTCAACTGATAAAATCGTAAGTTTGATAAATGAGGTATGAATAGGCTCCTTAAATTTTTTACGTGTGTTAAAATCATTCATTTCTAGAGAGGAACCATCCGAGAATTCCAGTTTTAGTTGTTGAACTCTATTATTCTCCCGATAACTTTTTTCAGATTTAGCATATCCATTAATAATTTGGATGCCATTTACCTTTTGTAAAGAGCCTAGGTCTAATACTATTGTTTCTCCTTCCCCGTTGCCGTTCACGCCTTCACACCATGCAGTAGATGAATCTCTATCTACCAAATTTTTGGCGTCATAAGTTTGCGTGCCTTTACTTGGCAGAGTCGATGAAGCTTTAATTTGATGCACTTTTATCTCACTTTCATACTTAGAAAAGTCATTAGCGGTGTAAAACCACTGCACAGGTGTCGCCATATTTTCATTAATTATAGTGATAGATGCGACTTTACTTTCTAAACCTGTATTTATATTCAGTTTATAGTTGGATGGCGAATCTAACTTTTCAAACCATACCTCCGAACCATCTCGAGACATTAAGGGCTGTTCCATCCCCTTGCCTAAAAGGCGCCGCTCTTCATTATTTAAATTTAACAAGTACGTTTTATTTACAGACATGGAATCAATAGAGTAGATTAATTGATTCTTCTGAGTCCATTGGTTGACTATCGCCATACCAGAATCTATATGGATTTTCTTAATGAATCTATAATTCGATACATCAAATATGACAAGATTCTGCTGGCTGTCGGTAAAACAAAACTGGGTACTATCTGGTGAAAATTGTCCTAGATGAATGTCATCTATATCTATAGAACTTCCATCTAAATGAATAGCTGTTGATTGTTTTGTTACCGTATCATATATATACGTTCTATCTTTATCCTCATATAAATACTTGGTTAAATCAGGAGAAATTACCGGACGGTTATAAGGTAGTTTAAATTCATTGACTTTGTTACCCGAATCCAAATCATAAATCTGTATTATTAATTTCGCTTCATTAAATAAATCTAATACGAATGCGACTTGACCCCCATCTTCTTGAACTCTCCCTACATCTACATAGGAATCTCGATATTTCTCTTTATCCTCCTTCGGCTGTAGGAGACTAATCAGTTTCTTGGCATTTAAGAACCGTTCGACTTTTGTCCCTTCCAGCTGAACTAAATAGGTTTCAGGATCTTCTCTGCCTTCTTCTATCGTTACAGCCCATTCTTTCTTATTTTTCTCCTTAACAAGCTCCGTTTTATTATCTTTATTAGATGATGCTATCGCTTCTGAAGTCACACCTACTGTTTTCGAAGAAAAGGAAGTGGGGTCTTTTGGAGAAGCATTACATGCTGACAACATAATTAAAAAAAGAATGACTAATATGCTTCTGATTATCTTCACTTTGTTCTATCCTTCCGATCAAGAATAGCTAATCCTTCTACAGGATTAGCTTTTTCATTTAATGAGTTCTTCACCACGCCTACTGAACTCAGAAATCTGACATACTCGTCTTTATGAACCGTTATACAAGCTGTCGAAGTTGGTTTAGGCTTTTTATCAGCATTATAGCCCTGGTGTATATTTACACCTTCTGCTGTGCACTCCTTTTTTTGACTTCCTTTGGTTGCTGGAACTGGTGCACCATTCCGAATACGCAAAGCAGGATAAGTACTCAAATGCAACCCGCCTACAAACTCATATACTCCATCTTTAACCGTTTTATACTTGCTCTCATAATCAGGAAGTGTGCTGGCATTTTTGCTTGTATACTTAATCTCGCCGTCTATCACCACAATTACCATTGCTCCATATCGACCTTCCGGGTGGTCTTCTTGTTTATAACTATAAGAACCATCCCCTTCAAAGAAAAACACAAGCGGTGCTTTACGATTCGAGGACAGCTTCTTTTGAATGATACTACTATTGGTATAATCGTTTACTCTGTACAGAGCCCGGGCTTGATTACCTTTTATGCCTTTACTACTTATATAGCTTTCAATCTTTTTCACCGCTACCAATCCATCTTTATAATCCTTAGGATCTAATGGCTTCGTTTCCTCTTTCGACGGTTTATCAGGAGTAGTCGGCGTCTTCTTGCCCGGTTCCGTTTTCGTTGTTGGAGCTGCTGGCGTTGCAGCCTTATTAACCTTAGGCCATGGAAGAATACCATTGGCTACTTGATGCAGGTATACGGCCAGTACATCCCGACCGTAGCCCTTATTCTCCAGGCCGTATTTTTTCGCAAAAGCATGCAGTGCGGCGTTAAGCTCTTTATCCCAATCGCCTGTAGTTGGTAGCTTGTACGAGAAGCTGTCTGGATACTTCTTGGCAAGCTTGTTCAAATTCTCTCTGGCAAGCTGACTGTTCACCCCGTACTTACTCCGCAGAGCGGCCGCTTCCTTAGCAATAGCCTTTTGGTCGGCAACGGTCAGCTTATGGGCCGCATCTGCGTATTGCCCGGACAGTTCCTCCAGCCGATTCGCATCCAGATAGGATTTGGCTGAATGACCACGAATCAGCTCGTTGATTAGCACGTTGTCACGCAGTTGGTTGGCGAGAAGATGCATCTGCTTTTGCTTGGCCTTGTCGTTTGCGCCATGCGCTTCCCACCATTGGGACGTGTATCCATGCATTTGCGCTCTGGCCCAGGCAGGCATACGATCTATTTCTGCCACCTGCTGACGCAATTGCTTGGCCTTGGCCGCTGCTTCCTTGGCCCCCTTTTTGTCCCCTGCTGCCACGGCCTTGTAGTAGTCGGCTTTGTACTGAAGCAGCAAATCCTGTACCCATTGTGGATATCCCTTCCCCTTCAATTCTTGAATCAGGGATTGATAAGCTTTCAATTCGGCATCAGGCATCTGATTTTTCATGAACTTACTAGCCTTGATATGAAGTGTTCCATCGGTTCGGATATAGCTGGTTTTGCACGTCAGAGATATTTCGCGAGTAGCGGTCATCTGTACCTTTTTGCCATGCAGCACCAGGTCTGTATCGGCGTGAAAGGTAAGATCGTGATGACTGTACACGTGAATACCAGATGCAGGATTTAAGCGTACAAGTATCTTGTCTTTCTGGGTGGAGAGGGCCAATTCCTTATCATCGAATCTCGCCACTTTTTGTGATTTGGTATGAAGCAGCTTTCTGGATGGCTGGCTGATTTCATCTCCTGTGTAGTCTCTCTTACGCAGGGATTGAACTACACGAGCTTCCTTTTCTTTGTTGGATGGAAAATACAAATGGACATGATCCCCAAGCTCGGGCATGCAATGCCAGCCGATCCCATCACCGGTATACATAGTGGGGTAAGCAAACCAGCACCCTTCAGCTTTGGACTGCGTGGAATCTACGGACAAGTGAAGTTTAACGGATTCGTTTTCGCTATTTAATTCAATAACTTTCCCTTCAATAGAAGCACCTTTGATAAACTGATTATGTATAACCTCCCTCGGAATGCCCGCTTCTGGAACGAGAACGTAGTCATATGTCATAATGCCCTGCTTCATCTCTGCATGAATCTGATCAATAACCCAATGCTTTCGTCGAAACAAGACCACATCTCCAAGTTCAAAACGTTTCGTGTCCTCCACTTCAGCATACGTATACTGGGGGCCTGACTTTGTTTTTTGGAGGGAAAAGTTAATGCTGCTCAGTTCACCTTTCACCTGTTCTTTTGAGGTACCTAACCATAGCCGCGGAAATACGGATGTAATCTCGGCAATCAGTCCAGTGTGCAGATGAGAGGCCATCCTTTTCAGAAACTCCCAATCACTCTCCCCATACTGAATAGTAAAGCCGCCGAGCTTTTGGTTGCTGTCTGTCAGGTCAATAAAATCGCCGTGTGGATAGCTATCTATAAGCTCCCGAAACAATTGATAATACGTCAAGCTGCTGTTTTGAAACGAACGATTTTTCCGTTGTCGATCCAGCATATATGTAAAAGAGGCTGCCTCTATGTACATGTGATATACACCATTTGTGAATCCAATTCTAATATGGGTGACGATTCCTTTAAAGATGCTTACTGTGCCTCGATCTTCATCCATCTCGTATACCTCTAGCACATCCTCATCATGCGCTAAACCATCATATTTCGCATGATCTTCATCCGGTATGAGAGCAGTGATGTACACTTTGCCGTGCTCATTTACCTTCAGTGTCAATTGAACATCCAGTAGACGGACAATTTCATACGGCGCATTCACTCTAATATTTCCATAAGTCAGCACAGTTCCTGCCAGTCCCATCTTACTCCCCCCATTTGTCTTAACATGTGATGTTTCTACAATGAGTAGCTATTCCTGCCCATCTGACGTGAATGAAATTTTCCCGCACCACATGCATAGGTTCGTGGAGCAGCTCATCAGAGCCGGAGATTGATCTACGTATACATCCTTCTTTCCATTCAACCAAGGCATAGACACGCTGGGTATGCAGGGTTGCGGAATGATTCTTCCAGAATTGCCCTTGTTAGCAGAAGAAACTGTAGGATTGTGCATACTACGGCACATGCCGAAAGATGGGATATGCGTCTGCGGGTGAAAATCCTGAATATTCCCCTGCAATTTATCACCAATACTAATCCCCCTGTTAGCTGAAACACTAAACCTGCCCGAATGACTTCCATAGGTACACTGTATCTGTGCCCCGTCCACTACATAGCTCTCACTCATGATCGGACTCTCCTTTATATAGACGGCCTCTCCGTATCAACCTTTTGTAATTTCAAGCCAGCCAGATTAAACTTCAAAATACATTCAGCTACATCTAGGTCCACAATGATATGCTGATTGGCATGCTGAACCCTGAATATCTTATGATTCTCGACTGCATATTCATCTAAAATGATTTTCTTCAGTGTACCGTCCCTATGACATTCGCTAAGTGGTGATAAACACATCAGGCTAGGCGGATGAGCCAGCCAATACCTCGTTTGCTGCATACGCTGCATATCAGCAAAAACAATCAGCTTCCAGCGTAATCCGGCTTGGTATATATCAAAGATTTCCTTTAGTTGCTCAGAAACAATGGCTACTGGTTGCTCTATAAAATCAATATAGTCCGCATCGCCTGATACATAACATTGCAAAATAGACTCTTCATCAGTACACAATGAGCGTTCTGCCCATTCCAACATTTGTCTACGATTTGTCTCTACTGGAAACATATACTCTGTAATACGATTATCCTGTTGAATCATGTAGTACTCCATAAGCTGTTGGATACACCACCTCACTGATTCCTTTATACTCTCCTATTCTTATTTCCAAATCGTTCTCGCATTTCAATGCTTGGAATTCAGGGAGTTGTACAGCCTGCTGTATAGCGTCTTTAGCTAATTTCAAAATGTATTGATGAAATTCCCACGCAGCCTGAAGGACATATCGCTCGACATCAGGCTGAATAACCTTATTCATATAAGGTTTTCGAAGCTGATTCAGTTCGTCCTCCATTTCTGCCAACAAGCTGAACGCCCAGCCTGCATCATAGGTTCCATGCCAAGGTTGAGGGTCAAAGTACCAATCCTTACCATACATCTCGATGACATAGTTATAATTGCGATCCATCAGATATGTGCGCCGCATAGAATAGGTAATATATCCGATTCTTATTTTGGCCATTTCTGCAGAATTCGCTTGCAGGCAGATCAATTGAAAGGAATGGATAAAAGAGAAGATGAGCTCTTCTTTTCTGTGCTCATACAAAGACGCCACCTGATGTAATTTCTGATTCAACACAGCTTCCCCATAGGTCTTATGGAAGTGATCTAGGGCTTCCAGTCTATTCATAATTCCACCTCTGAACCTATTATATAGAATATTTACATGATTTTACTGGTTCTATTCTCCTATTTAATTACACTTTTTTCATATGATGAGATTGCAAACGAATGTATAAAAACCCAAAAAAATCATTTTATGATTTCATAAATGTGTACTCGCATACCCCATACCTCTTAGAAAAACTGTAGACTAGACCTAGGAGATGAAGGTTTGTGCAAATGAATAGGTAAATCGAAGTAGAAAGCTCGGTTTATAATGAAATAATCATGTATAATTAACGATACGCTCCAACAACACTTTCAGAGAACCAGGAATGGGGTACACAAACTACTAGAGTTTTGATAACCACCACTTTGCATCAGGATTGGAGACACATGACTACTTCACCTACAGGTTTTTATAATAGTATTCAAGAAGCTACCGCACACGTCATTGATGTGCTGAGTGATATTTTACATGTAAATACCATTTTTATTGCCGCTAATGATGGGGTTACCAATGTGATTTTAGATTCATTTAACCGGGAAGAGGTACTGGTTCGCAATGGTGAGGAGCTTCCTTTTGAGCTTAGCTATTGCAGTCTGGTGCTGAACCATTCCGCCGATTATCTCACCATTTCGGAAACGTCTACTCACCCGTATACATGTGGTTTAGATGTGACTAAAACCATTGGGAACCACTCATTTACAGGAATTCCTATTCGCATGAAAGATGGTCAGGCTTACGGAACCATTTGTGTTTTGGATGCGCCATCTGCCCATTTGACAGAAACGGAAATAAAGGCTCTTCAGGCTATGGCTGTATTTCTGGGTTATGTGGTAGAACTGGAAAAAGACAAGTTCGATGCTGAAGTCTCTTCTATGAACAAGCTGGATTTGATTTCTTCCCTGAGTAATAAAATTCGGTTTTCGCTCACTGAAATTTGGGGAGCCACGGATCTCATGCTGACCACGGAGTTAACAGAAGAACAACAGCAATATATGAGTATCATGGAGTCGAGCAGTCGCTCACTTTTGATGCTGCTGAATAATATTTTGGATTATAGCAATATTGAATCCAGACAGATTGATGATCTTGAGGACCCATTTGACCTGAGAACGATGATGGAAAATGTGTTGAGCTTGTACACAGAAGTAGCTGTGCAACGGAATTTAGAATTGAAGCTGGATTGGAATCTTGCCAGTTCGCCTATTTTTATCGGGGATGAGGCTAAAATTCGGCGTATGCTGATTAATTTGGTGGATAATGCAGTGAAGTTTACAAGCACAGGATCAGTCATCTTATCTGCAACCACTCAATCTGTGACCGATGCGCCTGAGGTTGAATTGGAAGTACGGGTGAAGGATACCGGAATTGGTATATCTCCGAATAAGCTGAAATTGTGGCTTGAGCATGACCATGGGTACCCTCCCTCATATGACAATCCCGGCTTGGGTTGGCAGATTACCAAACAGCTGTTGAAACGAATGAATGGTAAAATGACAGGGATTAGCGAACCTGGTAGAGGGACGGAGATTACGCTCCAGTTTACCCTGAAAATATACCAGGAGTCAGCCTGAACAAACGGTAGGCTTGCGATCATATTGGGCCAATTAATAAAACCCGTGACAGATAGCGTCACGGGTTTTAGCTATGCATACGCACTAGGTAGTATGATCACTGTATGCCACACGTTTGTGGACAGTTGGACTTAGTAACGTTTGGGAGCAGCCTGCTTGGCCAAATCCGCCATATACGTAAAGAAGGCTTCCGGGTCTGTATCATATACCAGGTTCACAGGGCGTCCATCCGCCTGTTCCACCGTTCTGCCCTGACTTGGGCCTTCTGCGATAACACTGCAATGCACCGTCTTTTTCTTGACAATATCCGGGCGTCCTACAGATGCAGTGGTCAGTACATCCCACAGGTAATATGTTGAGTTGGTCTCGCTATACACGAGCGGAGGACATCCTGCGTAACAATTGCCCAGGAAATCAACGCCTTCATATCGGCGCTCGGCAGCCCAACGATTGCGTACGGCTGGAGTTAAAGGCACTTTGCTTGTGCTTTCCAGCGCTACCAGATCAATTGTGATGCCGCTTTGCCATACTCGATAGGCCGCTTCCGGGTCCCAGAATACATTCCACTCTGCGGTACCGTCATGCTCCGGCTCCTCCACATTCCCTTTTTCAAAGGTGCCGCCCATCCATACCAGCTTTTCAATCTTGGCTTCAATATCCGGTGCTTCATCCAGCGCCCGTGCCAGATCGGTTAGCGGTCCAGTGAATAGCAACAGCGTTTTACCTTCAGCTCCGCGTACCTTTTCAATTAGATGCTGATGAGCTGGCAGGGATGAAAGCGGTGCTTCCATTCGCCCCGATTCATTCAGCACAGGTAATGCATCTACATAGAAGGAATGTAAACGCCAAGCGGCAGGAAACGGATTTTTACCGCGTGAATTAGACTTGGCGACTTCAACAGGCCCTTTATTTTGTCCAAAACGATCAATAATTTTACGGCTGGCATCCGTCGCCGGCTCCAGGTAACCATCTGCTGGAATAACCGATACTCCGGTCAAATGAACCTGTTCCATCTGAAGCAGCATAAACAGGGATACTAGATCATCCACTCCACCATCATGATTAAAATAAACGTTTGTCTGACTCATCTGTCTCTTCCTTCCTTTATCCCCGTAAAACAGGCTTGTTCTTTTATCGGCAACCATCCTTCATTATGCCTGATCGCTACACAGGAGTAAATGTGTGATAGTACGTGCATCAGGGATTTTTTTATCTGCTCCATGCTTAAAAAAGGTAGAATTGTGTGTAATAACAGGGTAGAGGCATGGGTCCTAATCGGAAGCGTAGGAAGGAGAGATGCATATGACAGTCCGAACAATAGAAGAGTTGGAGCAGATCCGCAAAGAGTGTAAATCCATGGTGACGAAAAGGGCCGCAGCTTCAGGGGGAGCTGTATTGGTCCCCATTCCAGGGGCTGACGTTCTTGCTGATGTCGGCATTTTGATGCAGCTACTGCCTGCCATTAATGAAAAATTCGGATTATCTGAGCAGCAGTTGGAGGGTCTGGATGCAGAAACAAAGTCGATGGTGTATGGCTTTATCACTTCAATTGGCAGCAAGCTAATCGGACGACTCATCACCCGAGAAGCCATCGTGAAGATTTTGCAGAAAATGGGCATTCGCATCGCCACCAAGCAGGTTAGCAAGTTTGTCCCTCTACTGGGGCAAGGACTAGCCGCAGCGATTGGCTTTACTGCAATGCGGACCATTGGCAACCGGCATATTGATGAGTGCTACGAAGTGGCCAAACGCCTGCTGGAGCAGCAAACTGCCGCAGATACGGCACGCAACTGGACAGTACCACAGCAGCCTCTAGATCCCGTGGGAGTTGATCAGTTGCCAAATCAAAATCCGGCAGCAGCGATTCCGCTACTGCCGGCATCCCATAAAGAATAATTTTTCAGACTTAGTATTCTCCAATTCTCCAGCACGGGGTAACACAGGTCGAGACAGCCCTTGTATCTCCGTGCTTTTAACCATCTATCTTGGCTCCATAGGAGCGGGCCACTGCTACGGCCTGCTCGATATCTAGCTTAGCTCCGGTGATGTCCAAATCTTTAAAATTCACGCCATCCATCTTCGCACCGCGCAGGTCTGTTCCTTGAAGGTGGGCTTTGTGCAGCCTTACCCGAGTAAGATCCGCCTCCCGCAAATCTGCCTTTTCCAGATGGCATTCGGATAAATCAGCTTCCTTGAAGCGTATTTTTCGCAAATCCTGTTTTCTTAAATCTGCATGACGTAAGTTCGTATAGGACCAGTCTCCGCCCGTAATCGTGATCCCATCCATATTTGCCCCTGCAAAGTCTGAACCTACC
This sequence comes from Paenibacillus sp. EKM211P, assembly GCF_011066175.1. Lineage (NCBI taxonomy): Bacteria > Bacillati > Bacillota > Bacilli > Caryophanales > Paenibacillaceae > Paenibacillus > Paenibacillus sp. EKM211P. Next base: position 356,531 of record NZ_JAAMNS010000001.1, on the reverse strand, counting down.
AGCTTACAGTTATCAAACCGGACTACAAACAGATTCGCGCTGGTGAATAGACAATTGGTAAAAGCGGACTCCTTGTAGTGAGATGCATTCAGGATGGCTCCGGTAAAATCACAGTCCACAAAGGTACAACCTTCTACAAGAGACTCATTCATCTCTACACCCCGAAAGCGACAACGGGTAAACTCGCAATTTCTCCACTCGCCTTCTCTGGCATCCATTGAGCCAAAATCACGGCCTTCATAGACCTCATCTGTATAAAAGAACATATTTCCCTCTCCTATTCCTTATCCCCGACATCAGGAATTCAGCTTTTCGGCAACGACCGCTCAAAACCGTTTTTCATTTTTCCAAGCAAACCCTTCATCATCTTATGATCCTGTGGCGTAAACTCAGACATGCATGACCGAATCAGCTTCGTATAATAAGGGACTATCTTACTTAATAGCTCTCGTCCTGCCTCTTTTAAGCCGACAGTCACCATCCGTCCGTCACTCTCATGAGCCACACGTTCAATCATGCCATCTCGCTCTAATCCGTCGATCAACCCCGTCATGGTTCCACGCGTGACATCCGCTTTTTCCGCTAACTCCGATGGTGTCATGCGATGCGGCGCATGGCAATGCAACAGACTAAGAACAATAATCCGGCCCTGAGAAGCCCCCAACTTGGTCAAATCTGTATCCATTTCCCTGAAAATACCGTTAGCCAAGCGCGCAAATGTCACAAAAGTCTCTATATTATCTACTTCGGCATCCTCATGTCCAAAGCTACGCAGCACCCCGCGTATGGAGTCATTATGAAAATTAAAATTCATAGTCCATCCATTCCTTCCTTAAATCTGCTTGTTCCGTCAAACGGTAGCTTTTCCATTCGTCTGGCAGCAAAGAAGCATATGGCTCCTTGGCAAAACGATCATCTACCAGGACCAGCAGCCCTTCGTCATGCTCTGTGCGAATAAGTCTGCCACCTGCCTGAAGAACCTTGTTCATCCCTGGATATACATACGCATAGTTGAAACCATTTCGTCCCTGTTCCGAAAAATAATCCCGCAGCACATCCCGCTCCGCTCCAATTTGCGGCAAGCCGACGCCGACGACCACTACCCCGTTTAAGCGATCACCCGGTAAATCGACGCCTTCAGCAAACACACCCCCTAGTACGGCAAACCCAAGCAGGGTACGCTCTTGCCCAGGCTGGAAGGTGTCCAGGAACCGATCACGCTCCGGTTCGGTCATACCTGGACTTTGTACCAACGTATCTGCAGACACGTCCCGAAGCATGAACTCCTCATATACCTCACGCAGATACGGATAAGACGGGAAAAACACAAGGACGTTCCCTTTCCGCTCAGCAACCAATCCAGCCAGCATATCGGCAATCGCCCCTTTGGAACGCTCACGATCCCGATAACGGATGGAGAGCGGCAGCAGGCGTACATCCCATTGCTCCTGATGGAAAGGGGAAGGGACCTGTAACGTATAGTCTTCCTCGCTTGCTCCGAGCATGTCCCGGTAATAAGCAAGCGGTGTCAATGTCGCCGAAAAATATATAGTTGAGCGGTAGTTCTTTACAGCCTGTCCCAGCAAATGCGAAGGATCGAGGCAGAACAGCTTGATCCTCACCTCACTGCGCCCCGCTTCAATATAAGTAACGTAACGTTCATCGTATAGAGCAGCGATTCGCAGCATATTTTGAGCGGTAAAATACGTATCCAGAAGCAATGCGTAGGCCGTCCCCTCACTGCTTGCGCGGCTTGTACTGCTCCCCGTCACCAGTTCACGTTCAGCAGCTTCCACAAAAGGCACTAACAGCTCTAGCACCCCTTGCGGTGCTGATGTTTCCACTGCTTTTCCTGTATCTGCATGCAGCTTGCGCAGCGTAATCATATGTGCGTTCACTGCACTCGCAGCCGCAGCAATCTCAGGGCTAAGCAACTTAAATTCTCTCTTCAGTTCCAAAAAAGGAGATTTAAGGATTTCCGCCGAAAACATGTCCCGACCGCGTTCCACCAGATTATGCGCCTCATCCACCAGCACAACACCTTTTCGCTTGTGCTCCTCCAGCAATCTTTTCAGAGAAATCCGTGGATCAAAAACATAATTATAATCACTGATTATACCATCTGAGGCATACGCCACATCTAGCGAAAATTCAAAGGGACATACCTTATGCTTGCGCGCATAATGCTCAATCACCGCCCGCGTCATTAACGTCTCATTCGCCAAAATATCGGACACCGCACCGTTAATCCGGTCGTAATAGCCCTCGCACATGCTGCATGCTCCTGCATCGCAATCGTTTTCATCCTTGAAGCAAATTTTATCCTTCGCCGTCAACGTTACCACATGCATGTGTAGCCCTTGGGCCTGCATTCGGGCATATGCCTCTTCAGCTGCTGCCCGAGTGGTGGTACGAGCCGTTACATAATATACTCGCCTAGCCAGTCCTTCGCCAATCGCCTTAATCGCAGGATACAAAGTGGATACCGTTTTACCAATACCTGTGGGTGCTTTGGCAAACAGGTTAACCCCTTCGGCAATCGTCTTATACACCGAACCCGCTAGAGTTCGTTGACCTGAGCGATACGTGTCAAAAGGAAACTCCAACATAGCAATACTGGTATCCCTCTTCTCCGCATGTGCTCTCAGCAGGAATGCATACGGTGCATAACCAGCAATCATTTCCTGAGCGAAAGCCTCCAGCTCTGCAAAAGCTAGCATCAGTCTGAAGCGGCGAATATTTTCACTGTGTGCTTGTACATAAGTAAGTTGAACTTGCATGGAATGATGCTGTTCCTCACGAGCAATCATATAGGCATACAGAAATGCTTGTGCCCAGTGCACCGGCTGGCCGTCCCCCTGAATATCTTCGAGGGGCTGAGAGATTGATTTAATTTCATCAACCGTCCATACGCCATCCAGCTCAATCAATCCGTCACAGCGGCCTTCAATGATAAACAATTCGCCCTCATACAAAATTTCTGTACGTAAATGCACCTCTTTGCGGTCATGCTCCTTGTAACCTTTCTGAATAACCTGATGCACGCGAGTTCCTTCCTGCATACTGCTATTCGAACGAAAGCCGCTCTGAATGCTGCCACTTCGATGCACATATTCCACAAGTGGACGCACCGAAATGTGAATTGGTTCCTTCATACGATCACCCGTTCCGGTCATAGTCCTTACACTGTACCACGTAGATCAACGAAACGTAAGGGACATAAGAATCGTTTGTGGTCGATTGGTATTCATTCATATCTACTTTTTACCGAAATATAGAAACGAGGCCTTTTACTTTATTCCCAACGATACTACAACTCACATTACAGCAAAAAGGACAGGAACATGTTAAAAGAATTAATTAACAATTTTGCGTTATTAACGAGCTTCTTATTCTTTGGAAATTTATTTTCCCGGAAATATGAACGTTACCTGAAAAACCACGCACTTATTCACCGGGTAATGAATGGTTTAATGCTGGGTCTGTTTGGCATTCTGTTAATGATGACCGGTTTATGGATTCGTGGGCACTTTGTGGTTGATCTGCGCCAATTGGCGATTATCATATCTGTTTATATGGGAGGATCAGTATCCGGACTACTGACCACTCTGATCATAAGCCTGTACCGTATTTACATCACTGGAGGTTGGACGGATATTTCTTTGACTGCTACTGTCAATTGCTTCATGACATTAGTCGTTTCACTTATCTTTATTCGAGAAAAAAAGCTAACACTCGGCAAATGGATGTCAGCCGTGCTTGGAGCTGTTGTTGTGTCGCTGTTATCTACTTTCTTTGTGGCTAATCCTCCGAATTCGGAAACTATTATAATAATCACAACCGTTAAGATGCTTGGCGGCTTGTTCACTTATTTTATGATGTCCCATATCAAAAAAACAGAACGGGCTATTCATCTGCTGGAAGAAGCTGCAAACCGGGATCATTTAACCGGGTTATACAGTCCGCGTGCTTTTGATGCGCTGTTCGAAGAGGTACTTCATGCTTCCAAGACTACAAAAAAACCCTTTGGACTCGTGATGCTAGATATTGACCACTTTAAAAAAATTAATGATACGTATGGCCATTTGAACGGAGACACCGTCTTAAGCCAACTGGGAATTCTGTTAAACCGGGAATCTACAACAAGAGCATATCCCTCCCGTAAGGGCGGAGAGGAATTTGCAATTTTACTCGGAGATTGTGATACCGAAAAGGCGGCAAGCTTTGCTGAGAAGATTCGGAAAGCTGTGGAAAATGAATGTTTTCTCTTGAATGACGGAACCATAATCTCTTTAACCGTATCCATCGGAGCAGGCAGTTCTCCTGTCATTGCATCAAGGCACTTACTCGAAAAAGCAGACGAAGCATTATATGAAGCTAAACGGTCAGGACGCAATCGGGTAAAGTTGGCAAAACCATAATTATTAGTCGCTAAATGTCAGGAAAGCTGGATTAATGTTAATAAAAAGTGGTAAAATGGAAATAACATCGTTATCAAAAAAACTTCTGCCGCTAGTGGAGACATGCCTTACAATCGACATGGGGGGTGGGCTTTGTGAACCTCGAACAATTGGAAAAACTCATGGAAAAAGAACGCCGTGAACTGAATCGCATGGCTGACTTACACGGATTAAGAGATGAACGTGTATTGGACAAATCCTCCAGGCTTGACCGTATTATGGACAAGTACCTTCACACCAAGCGCGCAATCAACCAAACACACTCATAAAAGCAAGCTACTTCGCTGCCCCTCAGGGCAGCTTTTTTATGATGTAAGCCACTTCCGTCCTTCTCACCGACGACTTCCGCCATATTCTGTCCGCAACAATCGCTGTGTGAAGGATATCCACTCTCTGGCAGCAAAGGACAGATACCGATCGTTCCGCCAAATCATCCCCAAATGCCAAGGAATGACAGGGTCCACCAGCGGAAGAACACGCAAACGTTCGGAATCCAAATCCCGGCATATCGCCTCCGGCAATAACGCTACTCCCAGGTTGGCAGCAACCATTTCGCTAATCAAATCCCATTGAGAGCTTTCGTAGACTACACGCGGCTGAAAGCCGGCACGAACACATTCGGCAATGATACGGTCATGCAGCGTAAAATCCTCACGGAACAGCACAAACGCCTCCTCTGCTAACGCAGATAGCGGCACCTCCTTGCACTCAGCCAATGCATGTGTAGGATGAACGAGCAGATTCAACTTTTCCTCCACAAATAGGAATGTCTCGAACATATCTCCAACCGGTGGCAGCACAATCACCCCGATATCCAGCGCGCCAGCTTCTACGTCCTGCTCCACTTTCTTCGCTCCATCCTCGAACAATTGAATCGTCACATCGGGAAAGGCCTTGTGAAATTCACCAATGACACGCGGAAAAAAGCTCGATCCGACCATAGGAGGCAGACCAATGCGGATATGTCCTTTTTTCAGGTTCATCAAATCACTCAGTTCCGAGGACAGGCTCTGAAAGGACTTCACAATCGCTTGGGCCTGAAGCTCAATGACCTTGCCCGCATCCGTCAGTTCGATTTTTTTGCCAATCCGATCGAACAGAGTAACTCCCAATTCTTCTTCCAGGCTTTTAATCGTCTTACTGATCGTCGGCTGGGTAATAAACATGCTCTGGGCTGCCTTCGTAAAGCTGCGCAACCGCGCGACTTCCAGAAAATATTGCAAATGTCGGATATCCAAAGCTACACCTTCTTCCATAGACAAACGGAATAGACTTCATTCTTTATATGCATTTTACTCATGAAAGCTTGTGATGTAAAATTTCATTACAGTTTGAAAATAACGGATCTCGAAGATAGGAGACTTTATATATGAAAAGCTTCATACGCGGTGTCCTTCAGATCGCCGTCCTGATGGCCTTTTCGCTCATCCTGAACGCGGTGGTCTCCTGGCTCCACCTGCCTGTACCCGGTAGTATCATCGGTATGCTGATTCTCTTTATTCTGCTGCAAACGGGCGTGGTTCGACTAAGCTGGATCGAGGTTGGCGCTAACTGGTTGCTGGCCGAGCTGCTATTATTCTTTATTCCCTCCGCTGTTGGTGTTATGAATTATTGGCCGATGCTGGAACACGACGGCATGAGCATTATGCTGGTCGTGCTGCTCGGCACCTTCCTGGTGATGGCCTGCACAGGTATGATCGCCAGTCTGCTTGGCAAACGAAAGGAGCATAAATCATCATGACCGGTCTTCTATGTATTATATTAACACTTGCTATTTACTGGATGGCCAAACGCATGTACCGCACATTGCCCAAGGTGTATTTGTCCCCATTGCTCATTACACCTGTGGTTATCATTTTGATTTTGACGCTGACGGGTGTGAACTACCGTTCTTATAATTCAGGCGCTCATTTTCTATCCATGCTGCTACAGCCAGCTACGATTGCATTTGCTGTCCCTTTGTACCGATATTTCCCTGTGTTAAAGAAACACGCGGCTCAAATCGTGCTTAGCGTGTTATCTGGATCTGTCGTAGCCGTGCTGTCCTCCATGGCGCTCGCCAAGTGGATGCACCTGGACTCCTCGCTGCTGAGCAGCCTGATTCCTCGCTCCATTACGACACCTATTGCGATGAATGTATCGCAAACGATTGGCGGTAATCCGACGGTCACGGCTGTATTCGTTATTCTGACCGGATTGAGCGGTCTTATTATCGGCCCGATGATTGTCAAACTGTTTCGGATTGAAAATGAGGTTTCACGCGGGGTATTGCTTGGTACCGGTGCTCATGGTACGGGTACTTCCAAAGCGTTCGAGTTCAGTTCGTTGACAGGTACGATTTCCAGCATCTCGATGGTGCTCGCCGCTCTCTTTACCTTGGCGGCTGCCCCATTCCTGTTCCACCTGATGCTGTAAGCCATCTGTATACAATGAAGCAGCGATTCTCTTATGAATAGAGAATCGCTGCTTTTGTTTTGTAGGACCCTTTTTCGCTTAAAGCAGTGGTGAGAAACGAAACGATTGTAGAGAAGCGGAGCGGTAAAGGATACGCATCCCTCACGCTGTATCAGATGGCTTTAACAGCGCTGGGTTCCGCCTCTACCTCTACAGGTGTCACAGCTTCATACAGATAAGCATCCAGCTCAGTCGTATATTGGCGTTCTTGCTCGGCGCTCCAGCCTGCGTACTCGGACATCCATGCAATGACAGCCTGCTTCCAGCGCTTCACCTCGTCAATCTGAAAGAACAGTGCTCCAGTGCGACGTATGAAAAAGTCAGACGGTGTCACCGTCATTTCCTGTTCCATCGCGTACAATAGCGGAACACGCACTTCTATAGGCAACGCCGCTTCCGTCTCGGTGGCGTTCTTCATGCTCCGTGTCGCTATGGCGAACAGTCGCTCCACATTTGAGCCATAGCGAGCAGCCCATGCTCTGGCGGTTTCTGGCGACAGACCGAGCGCGGCACCCGCTGCGGCTTGCTTGCTCACGAAAGCGTCCCAACCCGCCGAACCGCCTACATTGCCGCCCGAAATCGGGATATGCCTCGTGCGGCATGCCCGAAAGCTTTGCCCATGCAAGCGGCCCAGCCCCCGCACCGCGCGATCCACGACGAGTTCGGACATTTTCCGGTAGCCTGTCAGCTTGCCGCCTGCAATCGTGATCAGACCTGAACGGGATTCCCAAATTTCGTCCTTACGTGAAATTTCCGAAGGGCTTTTACCGTCTTCATAAATGAGCGGGCGTACTCCTGCCCAACTGGATTCCACATCTGCAACCGTCAGCTTCACATCCGGGAACATCCCGTTGATCGCTTGAAGCACATACGCCCGGTCTTCGGCGGTCATCCGGGGATGCGACGTATCCCCCTCATATACCGTATCGGTCGTACCTGCATAGGTTTTGCCATCACGCGGGATCGCGAATACCATGCGTCCATCCGGTGTATCGAAGTACACTGCCTGTTGAAGCGGGAAGCGCCCAGCATCGAATACCAGGTGGATACCCTTCGTCAGGCGAAGCACCTTGCCCTCTTTGGAGCGATCCATTTCCCGCAATGTATCTACCCATGGCCCGGCAGCGTTAATGACCAGCGAAGCCCTGATCTCGTATGGCTTTCCCGTGATCCGATCGGTTACACTGGCGCCGCTTATTCGTCCGCTGTCATACAGCAGCTTGTCAGCCTTGGCATAGTTCACGGCCAGCGCCCCTCGTGTAACGGCTTCCTTCATCACCTCAATCGTTAGGCGAGCATCATCTGTGCGGTACTCCACATAACTACCGCTTCCCTTCAGTCCCTCTCTCTTCAGCAAAGGCTCGCGCTCCAGCGTAGCCTGGATGTCCAGCATGCGGCGGCGCTCACTACGCTTCACGCCAGCGAGGAAGTCATACACCAGCAGACCAATCGAGGTGGTGAACGCATTAAATGTGCCGCCCTGGTGAAAAGGAAGCAACATACGCTCCGGAATGGTCACGTGAGGACCATTTTCAAATACAATAGCTCGTTCCTTCCCGACCTCGGCTACCATCTTAACCTCAAATTGCTTCAAATAACGAAGACCGCCATGCACCAGCTTGGTAGAACGACTGGATGTGCCTGCTGCAAAATCCTGCATTTCCACCAGAGCTGTCTTCAAACCACGATCCGCAGCGTCCAGCGCAATTCCCGCCCCTGTAATGCCGCCACCAATAATTAAAATATCAAAATGCTCACGTCCCATACGTTCCAAAACAGCCGTTCTCTCCTGTGCAGCAAATCCCTGTTCTCCCATCATCTATCCCTCCAATTTCGTACATGTCTGCTTTGCCATCTGACACCGAATCACCAAAAGATACAAAAAAAGACCACGAACATCGCTGCGGCGGATGCCGAGCGGTTCATGGTCTCTCCAAGTCTCCTGACGAGTATTAACTTATCTATATCGTAGCATACACAGTACACGATGAAAAGGGGAATCTGCCTGTTGTCAGCTGACTGCCTACTGTCGTAAAACCACCTTTACTTGAACGCCATCGCGGCATGGACTGCCTTTTTCCAGCCGCCATATCGTTCAGCCCGCACTTCTTCACTCATGGTCGGAGTGAAGGTTCGGTCACTCTGAGCATATCCCCGGACTTCATCCAAACTGTCCCAGAAGCCGACTGCCAGCCCTGCCAAATACGCCGCCCCCAGTGCCGTTGTCTCGTTCACAGCAGGTCGTTCCACAGGCAGATCGAGAATATCGCTCTGGAACTGCATCAGGAACTCGTTCATCACTGCGCCCCCATCTACACGCAATGAGCGCACAGGTACACCCGAGTCGCTCGCCATGGCGGTTAGAACATCTTTGGTCTGGTAGGCCAGCGATTCCAGTACCGCTCGTATAAAATGCTCCTTGGATGTTCCCCGTGTTAAGCCAAAGGTCGCGCCGCGCACATCACTGTCCCAATACGGGCTGCCAAGACCTACAAAGGCTGGGACAAAATATACACCCTCCGTTGAGGTCACCCGCGCCGCATACGCTTCACTGTCCTTGGCCTCGCGGAACATACGCAGCCCGTCACGCAGCCACTGAATAGCAGACCCGGCTACAAAAATGCTGCCCTCCAACGCATACTTCACCTGACCGTTCAACCCCCATGCAATGGTCGTAATCAGTCCATGCTTTGATTCACAGGGTTCATCTCCGGTATTCATCAGCATAAAGCAGCCCGTACCGTATGTATTTTTAATCATGCCTTTGTCAAAGCAGCCCTGACCGAACAAAGCTGCTTGCTGATCGCCCGCCGCTCCGGCAATGGGAATTTCCTGTCCAAAAAAATGATAATCCACCGTATTCGCATATATTTCGGAGGATGACCTCACCTCCGGCAGCATAGACGCAGGAACGCCGAGAATATCCAGCAGCTCCTCATCCCATTTCAGCTCATAAATGTTGTACATTAGCGTACGAGCAGCGTTGGAATAGTCCGTTACATGCGCTTTACCGCCAGACAGTCTCCAGATCAGCCAGGTATCGATTGTACCGAACAACAGCTCTCCGCGTTCCGCCTGGGCTCGCGCTCCTTCAACGTTGTCGAGTATCCATTTGACTTTGGTACCCGAAAAGTAGGGATCAATGAGCAGCCCTGTTTTGCTATGAAAAGTTTGATCAAGTCCACGGCCTTTCAAGTCCTCGCAAATCCCGGCCGTTTGCCGTGACTGCCATACCAGCGCATGATATATCGGCAGGCCTGTATGTTTATCCCACACCACCACAGTTTCCCGTTGATTGGTAATGCCAATTCCAGCAATTTGACCGGCTTTCACACCTGATTCCGACAGACAAGAGGCGATGACGGCCAAAATAGAGCTCCATATTTCATTCGCATTGTGCTCTACCCATCCCGGCTGGGGAAAATACTGCGGAAACTCCCGTTGTGCCTTGTACACCACTTTCCCCTGCCAATCAAACAAGATGGCCCGCGAACTAGTTGTGCCCTGATCCAAGGCAAGAATGTACTGTTCCATCATTTTTCAGTCTCCTTGCTTTATGTATGTTGCCTACTTGATTCAAATAGAAGCTATCGCTTATAGTGCTCAAACAGTTGTTTATTGGAGGTGGTAACTGCTGTAGCTCCCGCTGCCAACGCCGCCTCCACATCCTCAGGGGTACGAATAAGTCCGCCAGCCAAAATGGGAATCCCTGTACGTTCACTGACCTCCGCAATCATCGGTGGCACAACACCAGGCAGCACCTCAATATAATCGGGACGCGTTTTTTCCACCAGTGCGTAGCTTTTTTCCAGCGCAATCGTATCCAGCAGGAACACTCGCTGTACAGCAAGAATTCCCTTTTTTTTGGCGGTTGCAATCACCCCGGAACGGGTCGAGATAATCCCAAATGGCTTAATCTCCTGACACAAATACTCAGCGGCATACTCGTCATTCTTCAAACCCTGCACCAGGTCGGCATGCAGAAGCATCTGCTTGTTGCGGCTCCTTGCCATCTGGTACAAGTTGCGCAACTGCGCTACATGCGTATCCAGAAAAACAGCATACTCATAAGAGCTGTCCAAAATATCCTCCAACTGCTTCATGTGCTTAGCTGCAGGTAAAATGCGTTGTCCCTGAAATGGCATGGATATCCTCCTTAGGCCGAATGGCGGTCAAATTCGTTCAAATTTTATATTATCACTCTGGTCGACGAACGTGAAGCGGTTCCATAAGAATATCCCTTTACACTCCATATATTCCTTTATTTATAAACCACATCCATGGATCATCTCATGTTCTTTTTTTGTACTTTTTGGTTGTCCGTATGTCTATTACTTTTTCAGAGAATTCACATAGATTGATATTAATCTTTCAAAGAATGGAGTGAATAGAATGGGTTTTTATGTTCGTAACAGTACGTCTAACCCTATTTCAGTTGCCGTTGGATACTATGATTCTGGTTGTAGTCCTATCACCTATGCTAAGAGAGGGTGGTACCGTATAGAACCCGGTAGACGCGCATTTCTTGTAGCTGGATCAGCCGCAAACCAAACGTTTTATGTCTACGGACATGACAGTTTTGGTAATTCGTGGGGCGGTGATTTCTACACAGATGTTCCTAGAGAGGCTTTCACAAGATGCTGGATAGCAAGTTGCCAGGGCCAGGGCTGTAGAAGCGTGGGGTTCGAGGAGATCAATGTTGGCAATTTTGAAAACTACACTCTAAACCTTGTAGATAGTACCCAAAGTGCATCTAAGTCAAGACGTACTCTAGTGGCGAAAAAAAGAAAAACCAATTTTAAATTAGGGAAGTTCAGCTTTATAAAATCACCTGGAAAATTAGGTAAGTTAGGCAAGAATAGAAAACCGCTATATGGTAAACGCAAATAGAATTATATAAACAGAACCAAAAGAAGCACCTCCCGCTATGAGCTGGGAGGCGCTTCCTTACATACTAACTGTGTATTCCTTCACTCGTCTATACAATTAGCCCCCAAACCCTTGGCGCAGCCACGAGGTAGCAAGCGTGATCGCACCGCGCTTAGCCGCGGTTTCCGACAATGGGTTCAACATCACAAAATCGTGTATGATGCCCTGAAAGCGTACAGCGGTTACATCTACCCCAGCTTCACGCAGCTTGTTCGCATAGGCCTCCCCTTCATCACGCAACACATCGGCCTCGCCTGTAATAACCAGCGCACGCGGTAGCCCTTTGAGCTGGTCCGTGGTGGCACGTAACGGGGACGCCGTGATCTGCGCTCGTTCGTTAGGATCTGTCGTATATTGATCCCAGAACCATTGCATCCCTTCACGGCTCAGGAAATACCCTGTGGCGAACTCATGGTACGATTCCGTATCAAAAGAAGCGTCCGTCACCGGATAGAACAGCAACTGTTGCCGAATGGCAGGGCCACTGCGTTCTTTGGCCAGCAGAGTTACAGCTGCAGTCATGTTACCACCGACACTATCTCCGGCGATCGTCAGCGTATCGAGCTTCAGCCCATGCTCGCGCCCATGCTGTGCCACCCATTGAACGACCGCGTAAATTTCCTCAATCGCCGTCGGATATTTAGCTTCAGGTGACAAGCTGTATTCAGGGAATACAACAGCTGCCTGTGAGCCTACTGCCAATTCACGAATCAGACGGTCATGCGTATGAGCATTACCGAATACCCAGCCTGCTCCGTGGATATATACAATGACCGGGAGATCACCTGTCACCTGTTGTGGACGAACAATTCTGACCTTCACCTCACCGCCAGGGCCACCTGGAATCGACAGATCCTCCAGATCTGCGGCAGGTTTATCTGCTGGACCGGATTGAACCTCATTGACCGTTTCACGTCCTTTTTCAGGACCCAAATCATACAGAAACGGAGGCTTGGCATTATCGTCTGCGAATTTTTGCGCTGCGGGCTCCAGCTGTACTTTTTTACTCATATCGTTTCACTCTTCCTTTCTTATTTGCGGTCTACATGTATTCAATATGGTTTACATTTATTCATTCAGTATCACCTTATATTTAAACGAGTTCCTCTCTTTCCAATCGGAGGACTCTATTTTGCCCAAAGAAGAGCTTGACTTTTATTTTATGTTGTAACTATAATAGTTACATATTAAAGTTCAAGTATGAACATCATACAACGCATGAATTAAGCCAATAAATCATCCAAATTATTTTTTAGGAGGCTATTCTATTATGAAAATTGCAGTTATTGGTGCAGGCGGTAAAGCAGGAAGTAATATCGTAAAAGAAGCATTAGACAGAGGGCATGAAGTAACCGCCATCGTCCGTGACCCAGCTAAAGTAACGGATAATCGTGCAGCTGTAGTACAAAAAGACGTTTTTGACCTGAAAACAGATGATCTGAAAGGTTTTGACGCCGTTGTTAATGCTTTTGCCGCTCCGTTCGGACAAGAGCATCTGCATGTAGATGCAGGTAACGTGCTAATTGAGGCTCTCCGCAATGTATCCGGTACTCGCCTGATTGTCGTAGGTGGTGCAGGCAGCTTGTTTACGGATGAATCTCAGACACTCTTGGTCAAGGATACTCCCGACTTCCCTGATTTTGTATATCCAACAGCTCATAACCAAGGAAAGAACCTGGAAATTCTACGCGGTACCAGCGACCTGAACTGGACGTTTATTAGTCCTTCCGCGGAATTTGCTCTCGGCCAACGTACAGGCTCTTACCAAGTGGGCAAAGACACACTACTGGTTAATTCCAAAGGTGCAAGCTATGTCAGCTATGAAGATTATGCAGTTGCCGTAGTAGACGAAATTGAAAAACCACAACATTTGAATCAACGTTTCACCGTCGTATCCGAGTCCTAATTCTACGACCGAACCGAACATTCCAACATAAAAAGACCCTTCGATCACTTTCCATCCTGCTTGGAAAATGAATCAGAAGGGTCTTACTGTATGTCTGGTTCGTCCAATCTTCTACTGTTTAACTCGGCTTACAGTCTTCCTGTCACTAAAACTTAGCTTAAGAATTGGAGGTGCAGCCAAAGTCGTCAAAATAACGGCAATGATGACTGATGTAAAATACTGTTGTGCCAGCAGACCTGTTTGCAGCCCGGTGGCTGCGATAATAAGCGCAACTTCTCCGCGAGATATCATGCCAGAACCAATCGCAAGCGAGGAACGGGTATTAAAACCTGTCAGCCGCGCGCCGATGCCTCCTCCGACCAACTTCGTCACCAGTGCTATCAGGGTCAAAACAACAACAAACCCAAGCTGCTGCCCCACTCCCTCAAAAGATACATTTAAGCCAATGCTGACAAAAAATACTGGCACAAAGATGGAATAAGCGATGGGCTCCACCTTTTCTTCTACGACAGCCTTAAAGCTTGTTTGCGAAATGGCAATCCCGGCAGCAAAAGCTCCGATAATACCCGCCATACCCATCAAATCTGCAAAATATGCAAAACCGAAGCAAATGACCAACGCAGAAGTAATCACAGCTTCGGTCACTTTGAGGGGGGCAAGTATTTTCATAATCCATGGAACAACAAACCAGCCACCCAGAATAGCCCCTACGAAGAAGATCAGCTTCTTGCCAACAAGAAGTCCCAGCGAGGTTTGCCCACCCATGCCGAATATACTCATCACTACCGCAAGCAGCACTACGACAAGCACATCATCCAGTACGGCTGCACCTAAAATGGTCGAGCCTTCTCGAGTATTCAGCTTGTTCATATCCTTGAGCACCTGCACTGTAATGCTTACGGAAGTAGCGCTCAAGACAATCCCCAAAAACCATCCTTCATGTACTGAAAATCCAAAGGCTTCACCGACTGCAAACCCACAGAGCAACGGCAAAATAATCCCCCCGACCGCCACTGCTACCGCAGGCTTCCAGTTGCGCCGAAGCTGATCCAGATCCGTCTCCAGCCCGGCAATGAACATCAACAGCAACACGCCGATTTCAGACATATCATGAATCAGCGAATCATTTTGCACCCATCCCAAAACTGCCGGGCCCAGTACGATACCAGCGATCAGCTTCCCCAATACCGCTGGTTGACCGAGCTTAACCGATAGATGACCGGCTACTTTTGTAAACAACAGAATCAACAGAAGATACAATATAAATTGCATAGGTTAATAACCTCCTTTTATTTAATCCTTGACCTCATTTGCGCATCATCTACAACATTAAAGAAAACGGATAATCATAAAATGCAGAACAATCGTCCAAAATATGTGTCTGACCTTAAACAGACCAACAACTCGCAAAATAAAAAGGGAAACCCGACATACAGCACAGGTTCCCCTAAAAAGACATAAAGGAGCCTTGGTGACAGGCTCCTCCGGTAATTCATATATTCATTTGATGTTGTCGGTTATCCTTGCGCAAACAAGTAACTTTATCTTTTAATTATATCTCTTCTGCAAACCCGTGTAAACGTATTGATTCAACTTTCTGCTTGTTTCACATATCTGTCGCGATATTCATGCTGCAGCATACTCATCAAAATCGAATCGTGGTATTGGTGATTGTAAAATAAAGCATCCCGCTGCACACCTTCACGCTTAAAGCCTACTTTTTCATAGCAGCGGATGGCCTTTTCATTAAAATCAAATACATTCAGCTCAATCCGATGCAGGTTACAAATACCGAATCCATAGCCTAGCATGAGCACAAGCGCTTCGGTGCCGTAGCCTTTGCCTTGATCCCCATGCTCATTGATCGCAATACGGATATTGGCGCTGTGATTCAGGCTATCCATATCCTGTAGCGCAATATCCCCGATGACACGATCATCTTCCTGAAGTGCAATGAGCAGCAGCAGGCTTGAGGAATCCTGCCCTTTGGCTTCTATATAACGAGCAATTTGGTCTTTGGTAAAGCTTCGCTGTGTGCCCGTCAGCCTCCGCACTTCCTGATGAAACAACGTATTATAATACAGCTCGGTGTCCTCCACGTTAATGGGACGCAAGTACACTCGTGATCCTTCAAGCAGTCGTGCCACTGGCGTTGCGGACGAATAATTTTGAGTCAACTCGATCTCTCCTATGCTAAAAATATTGATGCTACAATAATATAAATTTCTTAAATGGAAGCAAACGATTACGCTAGATCGACATTTTGTTCAGTCGAAGGGGGAGGATCAGCAAGAGACTCGCGCCAAATTACAGATTGAAGCAGAAGTCCTGCCAAACCCAGGATTCCAACAGACATCCCGATCCAGACAAAAGCCGTTCCTGCCCCTGCTATTCGGATCAATACTCCCCCGGTAAGCGGCGAAATGACCATGATCGCTCCAATCACGGTACTTTGAATACCGAAGACACGCCCCACCATATCAGCAGGGGTTTTGGCTTGTAATATGTAATTCTGGGTGATAATGTACAGACCATTCCCCACACCTAGCATAGCCCCGATCGTAAGCAGTACGGGTAGTCCTGTCCCGGGCTGCGCCCAGCCTAAAGCGGCAATCGCTCCGCCAATCAGCACATAGCCTCCACCGAGTCCCCAGCCTGCGCTTATACGATTCAAGCGATTAAGCACAAGCATACAACCAACAGCGCCAGCACCTATGGCGGAAACCAACCAGCCAAGCAGCGATTCGTTGCCCGGAGCGAGCACTCTCAGCAACGTAGGGAACTGGTAGTCGATCATAAGAATGGCGATCAAGCCGAACAGCCCGAATATGAGCGTATGCAAAAGCATTCGACTGCGCCAAAGGAACGCCCAACCCTCCCGCCACTGGCTGAAAAAACGGGCTACGTGAGCAGGCTCTCCCTGCATCTTGGCATCATCAGCCCCATGCGCTGTAACCGATGTCGACTTTCCGAGCTGCTCGTCAGCACCAGCAACCGCTTGCTGGTCTGTGCTGGCCAGCGCCGGACCGATTCCGCGCAGCGGCCATAGCAAGAGGCCGGAGCAGAGGCGCAGCAGTGCATTCAGGATAATGCATGCTTGCGGGGACAGCACAGTCAAGGTCATGGCGCCCAGCAATGGTCCCGCCACTTTGGAGGCCTGATTGACCAGGCCATTCAGTGAGGTTGCACGGAATAGGTCGCCACTGGCGACTACTGTACGAGTCAAACCTTGCTGTGACGGCATTTGGAATACGCCAGCCGCCGCGCGCAAGCCGAGCAAAGGCAACAGCCACACCGGACCAGGGACGGCGAGAATCGTCAGCGTCAATAAGGCGACAGCTACATCGCAGCCGATCATCAGTCGGGCCTTATGTACCCGGTCGGCTAACGTGCCTGCAATGGAACCGAACAGCAGACCCGGTAGCGCCATAACTACCGGAATCAGCGCAATCAGCATCGGGTCAGCTTCCCAGCGGTAAGCAACAAGCACCTGAATGGCGATAGCATCAAACCAATCACCAAAGGAAGCAGCCGTATGTGCCGCAAACATCCGCCGAAAATGGCCATTACGCCAAATGCTAGGCGTGGACTGCAATTCTTTCATTTCCTTCATTTCTACTCACCCTGCTCTCATTATCTGCTTCTTTAGCAATAAGAACATTCTAGCGGGCCTATATCAGAGGAAAATCAGACAGCTAAGAAAGTCAGGTCTAAGAAAGGATCTGCTCCAGCCAGTGCCTTAGCACTGAACGATGCAGTGTTAAACTATTGTCCCGGTCAAGCTGATCATACTGAGTCGCATACTTCTCTTCCAGCCTTGGATACGGGCTGCAAAGCTTTAAAAAACTACGAATTTGACTTATTGCTTTGATTTTTAATAGCTCCTGTTTCGCCATATCAAGGGTGACCAGCCCCTCATCCATGAGCCGCTCGGCCTGGTCTACATCTCCAGTACGCAACAGCATAAGTCCGCGCAGCAAGCGATAACGGCCCAGTTCGCGCAAATACGGAGCCTCTGCCAGCATGCCTTCCAGACGATCAGACAGTTCGGCAGCCTTTTCCATATGATTGGCGACCAAATGCATGTACATCTCCATGAGCGCAACCGGCATCTCAAATTTATCAAGATCATCCCGCTCCATAACCTTGAAGGTCAGTGGTAGACCTTCCTGTGCGCGTTCAGGTTGTCCATTCTCCACATAAGCCTCCAGAATATTGAGGATACGTAATTCCCGCTCCTGATCACTGGACAGCAATCCGCTGGCAAGCGCACGTTCACATAGGGCAAGCCCTTGATCCGTTACCCCTGCGGTGCACGTATAAAGCAGCAACATCCAATACAAACGGTCTGCGGGTGCAAAATCCTCTTGCTTCAAAAACCAAGCTACATCCGCCTGTACAAAACGGGTATACATTTGATAATAGGCAGACATTTGGAAACCCATCTGCTCCTGCTGTTCAGCCAGCGCTACGATGGAATCGCCTTGCCCCAGCAGGTGATACTTTCGAAAAAGTCCATGAACGGCGTCCTGTACTTCCTGATCGTGCAAAGAAGGATGATTTCGTGGTTGTATGCCAGTCAGGGTCAAGCTGTAGCCATATCCTCTGACCGTATGGATACGGAGCCCATTCCATGACTTAAGTTTTTTGCGCAATCTATAGATATGGTCATCCACTGTACGCTCCACTGGATATTCCATTGGCCATACACGATCCAGCAGTTGTTCCCGGGTGAACACCTGATTCCGGTTATCGTATAAAAAGCGCAACAACGCAAACTCTTTAGCCAACAACATAACACGATCTGCATTATAGACCACACTGTAGCCATCTGCATCAAATTGCAGCCTGATCATCCACCTCGCCTCCGACATATCGTTTCTTGGCTGCACCCAGCCCTGTAAACATAAGCAGAACACTCAGGCACAAGAGTAAAAGCAGCGGAATTGTCCAGCCTTGTGTCGCATCATGCAAATAGCCGAACAACGTCGGCCCAGTCGCTGCTAGCAAATAACCAAAGGATTGCGCCATACCTGACAGCTCTGCTGCCTGCTGCGGTGTTCGCGTCCGCAAATTAAAGAACATCATAACTAGCGGAAAAGCAAAACCACCCGCTATACCCATACAAATGACCCAAATCACACTCCACTGTGTAGCCCCGAGCAGAAATCCACCCAGACCTATAAAATAGAGCGCAGCCATAATCAGAACCAATATCCGCTGATCCTTCACTCGCGCCGCCCAAATAGGCACAATAAAAGTAAATGGCATTTGCGAGAATTGCATCACAGACAGCATCCATCCCGCAGTCTCTGAATCCATTCCCTGTCCGCTCATCATTTCGGGAAACCAGGCAGCAGGAACATAGAACAGGGCAGATTGCAGCCCCATAAACAGCGTTACCTTCCAAGCCAAAGACGATTTATACACATTCACCGTTCGGGCAGATACTACCGCTTGACTAGCCGTTCGGCGCGCCTTAAGGAGCTGCGGCACCCAGAGTAAAATACCTAGGACACCGACAATCGCCCAAATCCCCAAAGCACCGCGCCAGCCCATTCCTCCGTTCAGAGCCAGCGGTATACTCAGACCGGATGCTGTTGCAGCGACCACATTCATGGATACGGAATATACGCCGGTCATTAGTCCGCTGTTGCGTGGAAATTCCTCTTTGATCAAACTGGGCAGCAAAACATTGCACACAGCAATAGCCAGTCCCAGCATCGCAGTCCCGACAAATAATGCAGTCACCCCCAGCGTCGAGCGCACTACAATACCTGCGGTCAACAGCAGCAAGGCCGCAAAAATAATAAGGGAAGACCCGAAGCGCCGCGACAGTTTGGCTACAAAAGGCGACAACAGTGCAAAAGCAAGCAGCGGGAACGTCGTTAACAGACCACTTAGTGTATTTGAAATATGCAAAGAATCCTTAATCAAACCGATAAGAGGTCCTACCGAAGTAATCGAGGCGCGCAGATTGGCACCTACCAGGATGATCCCTGCGACAAGCACCCAAGGACCTGCATGCCACAACGATTTGTATACCAAAGCTCGTTGGTGTTGCTGTGAACTCATCTCTCCATTCTCCAATCCATTCTGTATTATGCTCAAAGGCTCCAACCAAGTGTAACGGCTGGAGCCTAGGCAATTTTTATCTCATTAAATTATAAAGGCATTCGTGCCATATGCATAGGACGGATCGACACAACGCCCCAAATCTTCATATTCAGCTTACAGGTTCATCAAACAAATAAAAGCTGCCTGAAAGGACAAGTTCCTTTTGAGGCAGCTTTCAGTTCATAGCTTCGATGTGATTGGCGCTGATTAACGTACCAGCCAGCCGCCATCCACCGCCAAGATATGACCATTCATGTAGTCCGAACCCTGACTGGCGAGGAAAACAACAACCCCCATCAGGTCAGACGGATCACCCCAACGACCCGCAGGAATACGCGATAAGATTTCTTGATTGCGACCTTCATCCGCACGAATTGGAGCTGTGTTCGCTGTAGCAATATAACCAGGGGCAATCGCATTAATCTGAACGTTATGAACCGCCAGTTCGTTCGCAAATGCCTTGGTTATGCCAGCTACTGCGTGCTTGCTTGCTGTATATGGCGGAACGAACTTGCCGCCCTGGAAAGCAAGCATAGAAGCGACATTAATAATCTTCCCGCTTTTTTGCTCTACCATTATCTTCGCCACTTCCTGGCTCAAATGGTATACAGCATTCAGGTTGATTTCCATAACAGCGTCCCAATCTTCATCTTTATACTCCAGCAAAGGAGCGCGGCGGATCGTACCCGCGTTATTGACAAGGATATCAATTTTGCCAAATTCCTTGACACACTCTTCTACAAGTTTTTTAATGGATGCTTTTTCAGTCAGGTCAGCCTGGTGAAAAGCAAACTTCACACCCGTTGGCTCCAGCAGACGTCTTGTTTCTTCATAATCATCATTGTTAGCTACAATGAACAGGTTTGCGCCTGCCTTGGCCAAAGCTACGGAATATCCTTGACCTAATCCACTGTTGCCCCCTGTTACAATCGCTGTTTTACCTTTTAGACTGAAAAAATCCAATGAAAAATCGTTCAGACCCATGCCTACGCCTCCATCACAAATTAGTATAAATACCTATATTTTCTGAAGCCTACAACGCTGCACGTACTTCTTTGTATTTAGCCACATAACGTGCTGCATTTTCGGTGATCAAGTCGTAGCGACCTTCCTTGGCTGGAGCCGTCAAATTGCCTCCAATTCCCACGGCCACACAGCCGTTACGCAGCCAGGTTTCCATATTATCCAGGTCAACGCCACCCGTTGGCATAATCTGCACGTGAGGCATTGGCCCTCTCACGGCCTTAACAAAGTCCGCCCCCATCGTATTGCCCGGGAACAACTTCACAACATCACTACCCAATTTCATGGCTTCCTTGATCTCATTCAGCGTCATGCAGCCAGGCATATAAGGAATCGCATACAAATTGCATAGCTTCGCTGTTTCTTCTTCAAAAGAAGGACTTACGACAAATTCTGCTCCGGCCAGAATAGCAATTCTTGCCGTCAGTGACTCCAGTACAGTTCCTGCACCAATAACGGCCCGATCCTTAAATTCGTCTCTCAATCTTCGAATGACCTGATCCGCATCTGGCGTGGTAAACGTAAGCTCAATATTATCCAAGCCGCCTTCAATACAGGCTTTGGACATTTGATACGCTTCCTCCGCTGTGTTTCCCCGAATGACTGCGACAACACCAACCGAAGTAATATGTTCCAAAACTTTCTTTTTCGTCATGTTCCTGATCCTTTCCACGAATGGGATGACCATGGTTCCTCAGCCGCTTGCAGGTCTACGTTCCAATGCACTGATTAACGCAACTCGCTCATGGCTACCTGATCCATGTCCTTGTATGTTTTATTTTCACCGGCCATGCCCCAAATGAAGGTATAGCTGCCTGTAGCTGCACCGCAATGGATAGACCAAGGCGGAGAAATAACGGCTTCATCATTTTTCATGACCAGATGGCGTGTTTCGTTCGGCTCACCCATCAGGTGGAACATTCTGGCGTTTTCGTCCAGTTCAAAATAGAAATACACTTCCATGCGACGGTCATGAACATGTGTCGGCATGGAGTTCCACACACTGCCGTTCTCCAACGTGGTCATCCCCATAACCAGCTGGCAGCTTTGAATGCCTTCGTCATGGATAAAGCGACGTAACGTACGGTTATTGGCTGTTTCTTGCGAACCCAGACTTTCAGACGGCACATCGGCAAAAGACTGCTTCGTCGTTGGATACGTGGTATGAGCCAAGGCTGAAACGATATAAAACTTCGCAGGCTTTTCGCTGGAATCGCTTTCAAAGATCAACTTCTTAGCACCTTTACCTACGTAGAGACAGTCTTTTGTGGCCAGCTCGTAAGTTTCACCATCCACCTTGACCGTACCGCTACCGCCGACATTAAAAACACCCAGTTCACGGCGTTCCAGGAAAGTTTCCGCTTTGATTTGATCGCTACCTTCCAGTGCAACAGATTTATTCACGGGATGAATGCCCCCGATAATGACACGATCTTCATGCGTATAGACCAGCTTTACTTCCTCAGGTACAAAAAGCTCCTGGATCAGATAGTGCTGACGCAACTCTTCAGTCGTAAAATGCTTGGCATGTTCGGGATGAGTTGAATAACGCATTTCCATAAAAACATTCCTCCTGTTTAGATAAACTTTTTTATCAACGGAATTGTTATAAAAGCGGTTTCTAACTCTACTTCTTAGCTAGAATTGTAATTATTATCTAAGAGTGTGTCAACCCAAAACTTCATCATCCCTAGAAAAATCCTTAATATTCGCGGATTTTTACACGATTTTTACCTTTTGATAAACAAAATCATATTTTTTTATCTACATTGCCCAAAAAGTTTTTAGCAAATATATCAACTTACTCATTGTGAAAAACCGATTTATGTGATAATTTCATTTTATTCAAGCGGTGCATACGCTTACAGATTTAGTTTACTAAACATAAGGAGGAATTCAAATGACCGCAACATTGGATGCTGTTACCTTTGGAGAACCCATGGCTATGTTTTACGCCAATGAAGCAGGCTCTCTGGATGAGGTGCGTTCATTTACCAAAGCGCTGGCCGGGGCGGAGACGAATGTTTCGGCCGGTTTGTCGCGTTTGGGGCTACGAGCTGGACTCGTGACCAAGCTCGGCGAGGATGCGTTCGGCAAGTTCATTGCCGATGCACTGCGTCAGGAGAAGATTGACACCCAAAATGTCATGTTTACCAAAGACCACTCTACCGGGATGCTGATTAAATCCAAAGTTACCAGCGGCGACCCTGAGGTCGAATATTTTCGCAGGCATTCCGCCGCTTCCACACTAAGCATTGCTGATTTTAACGAAGCTTATTTTGCCGGGGCTCGCCACCTACACTTTACAGGTATTTCTGTCGCACTTTCCCCTGAATGCCGCGACTTCGCCCGACATGCGAAGCAGTTTATGAAAAAGGCAGGCAAAACCGTATCCTTCGATCCTAACCTCAGACCCAAGTTATGGCCTGACACACAAACGATGGTGGAGGCGATTAACGAAGCATCCGAGGGTTGCGATTGGCTGCTGCCAGGCATCCATGAGGGTAAAATACTAACAGGCTATACTTCGCCTGAAGATATCGCTTCGTTCTACCTCGATCGCGGCACCTCGCTGGTGATCATCAAGCTGGGAACCGAAGGCGCCTATTACAAATCCGCAGATGCAGAGGGATATGTCAAGCGTTTCCGCGTAGATCATGTCGTGGATACTGTCGGCGCAGGTGACGGCTTTGCCGCAGGTGTGATCAGCGCGCTGCTGGAGGGATTACCCCTGGCTGAAGCGGTCAAGCGTGGTAATGCACTTGGTGCGCTGGCTGTCATGTCCGCTGGAGACATGGACGGCTATCCGACACGAGCCGAATTGGAAGCTTTTTTGCTCAGCGCCAGCACGAATTAGTCTGGGCTCATTCCCCGCATAACCTTCACCGCTACGAGCGCAAGCTCAACAAGGCCGCATCCAAGTCAGCCTTAACTTCCAATAGCCCGTATTCACATTTGTGTGACCTGAGCAGCATGCGCATACTCAGGTCACACAAAGGAATACGGGCTATTTTTATAATATGTGGCATGGTGCTCATCTACAGCGTTTTGACAGATTCTCCTCGATTGATATCCGGCACAAATCGGTAAATAATCGGTACCGACTCGCCGCCTTCCTCAATGCTGGACAGCAACGTTTTTGCGGCCTGTTTCCCCATATCCGCAATCGGTTGTGTAATGGTCGTAATCGGCGGATTGTAAATATGAGCAAACTCCGCATCGTCAATCCCGATAATGGATAGCTCTGCCGGAATACGTATACGGCGAGCATTCACATACTTTAACACCTCAGCCAACACGATATCATTCCCGGCCAACAGTGCAGTCGGCGGCTCCGGCAGTTGGAACAGCTCCTTCAGCGTCTGCTGGATTTCTTCTCTCGGCACGCTGTGCATATATTCTTCACGAAATGGCAAGCCATGCTCCTCCAGCGCCTTCTTATATCCGCTGAGCCGCTCCACTCGTGGAGTAATCCGATTCAAGCCAAGGGGCAAGGTAATCAGTGCAATTCGTTCATGCTTGTGAGCCACAAGTTCCTGAATCGCCAGCTTAATCGCCATTTCGTTATCCAACAGCAGGCTACGTGTATTGACACCGTCCACCAAGCGGTCCAAAAACACCAATGGATATTTTTCACGAATGAGCTGGTTGTAAATGTCTGCATGCTTTCCTGTCGGGAAGATGATTAGGCCGTCCACTTGACGGGCCTTGAGCATCTCAATATACTGACTTTCCTTGTCAGGGTTTTCATCGGCGTTGCAAATGATCACCTGAATGCCAAAGCGCTGCAATTCCTCCTCAATCGCACGGATAGACTGAATCGACAGCGTATAATCAATGTTGGCTACAATGACTCCCACCATAAACGTCCGGTTTTGCTTCAAGCTGCGGGCTAGCCCGTTAGGCTGATAGTTCAGCTCTTGAATAACCTCAGCGATCCGGTCTTTGGTTTGGTCGCTCATATATTTATATCGTTTGTTCAGAAATTGCGAGACTGTGCTTTTAGACACTCCCGCCTTCTGGGCAACATCTTCAATCGTCGGCTTCTTCATCGGTACACTCCTTGTCTTTCATGTACTGCGTTAGTGCAACAAAAGTATATCTTTCTTTTAGTAAATTTACCATACTTCTATTTATAAATACTATTATGATATATTCTGAGCTTAAAACTTACCTGTGGCGCCACTGCGCGTTTTTTTCATATACAGTTTCTGGTTCTCTGCTATTTCCTCTCTATGCAGCAAAAAGAGGCAGCTCAAGATGTTCTCTTGAACTACCTCCACGTATACAACTCTATCGAAAAGCTAGATTCTAGCTAACCCGAATTATTACTTGGATTAGAGCGCCGGAACAGGCGTTGCAGGCTGATCTGGTGTATCGTGCTCGACCAGCGAATGCTTCTCCCATAACCGGCTTCTCCAGCGGGCATACATGATGACAGCACGAGTCCATTCATCAGCAGCAATCGCCAGCCATACACCAGCCAGTCCCATATCCAGCTTGAATACCAGCAGATAACCCAGCGGCAAGCTCATGCAGACCATGGAGATCAGGCCCATAAAGACCGGGAACTTGGCATCTCCAGCAGCACGCAACGAGTTAATAATGACGATATTCGTCGTCCGGCCAGTTTCCAGCAGAATGCTAAGTAAAATAACCTGTGCACCCAAACGAATAATCTCAGGGTTTTCCGTAAACAAACCGAGCAGGGGTACACGGAAAAAGATAACTATCGCATCAATGATCACAGTCACGAGCAGCGCCCATTTCACACTGCTCAATACACGTTTATAAGCCGTATCCTTCTCTCTGGCTCCCACGAGTCTTCCCACTACGATAGCTGTTCCCATACCAACTGCCATACTGAACAAATAAATATAGCTCGAAATATTATTGGCATATTGACGTGTCGCCATTGCTTCTGCGCCCAGATAGGTCACGTACAGTGTGAATATGAGCTGACACGACTGATACATGATGGACTCCAGCGCGGATGGTACACCAATACGCAATATTTTTGAGATAAATTTTTTGGATAAATGGACGTAATATTTCCACTCGACACGGACCTCAGTTACCCGGTACATCAGCCAGAAGAAGATCAAGAGACAAATAAAGCGGCTACCTACTGTAGAAATAGCAGCACCCTCTACACCGAGTGCAGGCATTCCCCAATGTCCCAAAATCAAAACATAGTTGCCGACCACGTGGATCACGTTCATAAAAACCGATACATACATCGTTTCTTTGGTAAAACCGTGCGTACGAATGGTCGCCGCCAGCGAGTTAATCAATGCCTGAAGGAAAATGGCCCCCCCGACGATACTCATATAGGATTCCGCGTAAGTCAGAATATCACCCTGGACATTCAGCCATTGCAACATATGAGTACCAAACACAAGAAAAATGACGCTTAGCAAAAGACCTACCATTAAATTCAGAGTAATGGCCGTACCCGTCACCTGGGCCGCTTCGACTAGTTTCTTAGAACCGATATATTGAGCTACGACGATAGCAGCGCCGTTGCCGATAACCTCCAGTACAAGGATAGCGATTGAAATAATTTGATTGGATGCGCCCACACCCGACACTGCATTATCAGATACAGAGCTGAGCATGAATGTATCGACGCTTCCCATTAGCATAAACAGGAACAATTCAAGGAAAATAGGCCATGTCAAACGGAACAAATTCAGTTCCTTGGCTTCGGACAATACCGAACCATTTTTTAGTGCTCTGGTTGTCATTCATTCACCTTTCTTCATAGAATATTTAACGATCAAAGGGTATGTTAGCACAGTCATTCTGAAAATACATCCCGTTTACGTAAAATGATTTGAAAAATGCGTAAGAATTCATTTATCACTCTCTTTATAATTGATTATCGAACTTTATTGAAATAGATTGTTGCAAGAATATATCCATAATCCGGTATTTTCGACGTAATTCTAAGCTAAAGGGTATAATAGATTAAGAGCTTGTGAGCATTGCCGCTGACAGGCTGTGCAGATTGTTGTATGCTGCATAAGCATAATTTGTATATTAGAGATGGAATATATAGACCATTCATAAGCTTAAACGGTAATAAAGGAGGCTTTTACAGATGACTCAGTCATTTCATGCCCTTGTCGTCGATCAGACGCAGGACGGTGAAGTTCAAGCAGAGGTTCGTTCTTTGGAAACTGGCAGTTTACCTGCTGGAGAGGTATTGATTCGTGTCGCTTATTCCAGTATCAACTATAAAGACGGGCTTGCCGCCCGCAAGGATGGCAATATTGTCAAAGCCTATCCATTCGTACCCGGCATAGATTGCTCGGGAACTGTCGTCTCCTCGGAGGATAGCCGCTTTAGCGAGGGACAAGCGGTACTCGTTACAGGCTACGGGCTGGGTGTGTCTCAATTCGGAGGATTCAGCCAATACGCGCGTGTGCCTGCGGACTGGGTAGTTCCGCTTCCAGACGGACTCACGCTGAGAGAGGCGATGATTTTCGGGACAGCCGGATTTACCGCAGCCCTGTCGTTATATCGGCTAGAGCAAAACGGCGTTGCACCGGAGAAGGGCAAGGTACTCGTCACCGGAGCAACGGGTGGCGTAGGCGGTGCAGCCATTGCCTTGCTGCACAAGAGGGGCTACCATGTCGTAGCCAGCAGTGGCAAAGCCGAATCGCATGATTACCTCAAGACGCTCGGAGCAGCCGAGGTTATTTCGCGTGAGGAGGTCTACGACGGTGCCGAGAGCATCCGACCGCTAGGCAAGCAGCTTTGGCAAGCGGCTGTAGACCCTGTAGGCGGAAAGCCGCTCGCTTCGCTGCTTAGCCAGATCGCCTACAACGGCTCTGTTGCCGTGAGCGGCCTGACAGCAGGCACCAAGCTGCCTACGACGGTGCTGCCGTTTATTTTGCGCGGTGTAAATCTGCTAGGCATAGACTCTGTCTTTTGCCCCTATGACACCCGCGTAGCGATCTGGAAGCAGCTCAGCAGTGACTGGAAGCCGGAGCAGCTGGAGCAGCTCGTTGAGCGCGAAATTGGCTTGGCTGACCTGCCAAGCGCGCTCGAAGACATCCTGGCAGCCCGCTCACAGGGTAGAACGATTGTACGGCTAGCTGATTAAGCGGGATTATGCCCGCAAGCTATCCGTTAGCGTGTTTTTGCCCCGAAGGAGTGCTCATCCCGTAGGGGCTAGCAATGAAACATATAAGAAGCCTGTAAATCTGCAGTTTTGAGATTTACAGGCTTCTTTTTTTGTGTGGTACATTGGAGAAAAAGTGGACACATTCGAAGCGGACGATCTATTTTTCACAACCAAATGAACCTTTTGAGGACTCCAGTTGTTATATAGGTAAACTGCACGAGAAAGGAGAGCCATCATTGCAAAGTAATCGAGAGTTGTTTGATCTATATCAACGGGATGTATACCGAACCTGCTATTACATGGTCCATAATGCCTCGGATGCAGAGGATTTAACGCAGGAAGTGTTTATTACTCTGTTTCACAGCAATCGCGAG
This sequence comes from Paenibacillus sp. EKM211P, assembly GCF_011066175.1. Lineage (NCBI taxonomy): Bacteria > Bacillati > Bacillota > Bacilli > Caryophanales > Paenibacillaceae > Paenibacillus > Paenibacillus sp. EKM211P. The sequence goes on along the minus strand of NZ_JAAMNS010000001.1, from coordinate 328,136 downwards.
CATATCGAGCAACTAAAAGCCTGGATCATGAAAGTTACGGTCAATCATTGTCTGAACCATCTTAAACGCCGAAAAAGCCTGCATTTAAAGGTAGCGGCTAATCCCCATCTCTTTACTGGAACAGAAGGCAAGCCTGTGGACAGGCAGGTGGAGGAACGCGAGTCGGCTGAGGAATGGGCCATTTACATGAACCGCCTTCCGGCCAAAATCCGTGCTGTGCTGACACTTCGCTATATGCATGATTTCACGCTAGCGGAAATATCGAAACTGCTGGAAATCCCGCTGGGAACCGTCAAATCCAGGACACACAAAGGACTAAAGTTAATGGAGCAAATACTGCGGGGGGCTGATGCACAGATTCCCAAGCTGGAAGGAGAGAACTATGAACAACGTAGAAAAGGCATTGAAGCGCAAGTTAAATGAAGATTCGGAATTGGCGCATCCTAACTTCGATGAGATGTGGAATCGGATGGAACAGGCAGGCCATACTGCCCTTACGCCAACCGGCGTTTCGGATTCATTCACTCCACACCAACATAGAAATTGGCGCAAAATAGCCATCGCTGCCTCCCTGAGCGCACTTCTCGTTGCCGTTCCCGTCTATGCTGCCATTCATTATAATTGGGGCAATCTGCTGCACGGAAGAAGTGGAATTGAGACAGCATTAGCTCAAGACCTGGGACAGCCATTAGAACAGTCTGTCACCAAAGACGGAATAAAGCTGACGTTGCATACCGCTATTGTCGATGAGAACCGGACTGTAATTCTGTACAGCCTGGAGGTTGGAAAACGCGCAGACAACGAGTTTTGGAATGTCAAAGGGGTATCGCTTAAAAATGCTGTGGGAAAAAGTAGTGAAGGGGAGTATAGCTTCCAACAATGGGATGAGAAAAACCAACGCTATAACGGCTACTTTGAAAGCGATTGGACACCGCAGCAAGAAACAGAAAACGTGCGGCTGACCGTGGATCATATTGAGCTTACCAGCGTTCAGGAATTGGATTTGCCGCTCGATATCACATCGCCTCAGAAACAGACTTTCAGGCTAGATCGTAACGGTCTACAAGATATGAAGGTACAGGTATTCGAACAAGGTAAGGACAAGCTGATGCTGTCATCAGCAATTACCTTCGATTCCTCCATACCAAAAGAATGGGACAATCCGCAAATTATTGCCTACAAAGATGGGAAGCCTGTGAACCCCCAATCTGGAGGGACATTTGGTACACCCGGTGAGGACGGAGAATACACAGCCCAGCAGTATTTTACTAAAGGGGATATACCAGAAGGGCAGACTACTTTTAAACTGCAATATGCACAAACGGAGAAAAGTATACATGAACCCCTAAACTTTGACCTGCAGCTAAGCAAGAAGAAAATGGAGAGCGGGACGATTAAAAGTGTGCTGAATACCCCCTTGGAGAACGGTAATCCGAATTTCATGCTGGAACAAATGATTGTCACACCGACACAAATCCGTGTCACGATCAGAAGCGAAAAGAAATTCGCCATGTTGCCTTATCAAAAATATTTTCTTTCTGTGAACGGCACAACGTTAGAGGGTAATCGTTGGTCTTCACCAGATCAGGACCACGATCTGAATACGATCCGTTTTGAACGGCCGGCCCATCTTGCGATTACCCGAGATACTCCCATTACTTTTACAGGCAAATACAAGGTTACGACTCATTCGGATGACAAAACGCCGCAGCATTTGACTGATATTTCTGAGCAAAAGCAGACGATAACGACGCAAATCGGCGGCTATCCTGTGAAGTGGACCTACTACAAACAAGGAGCAGATTTATTCGTAGAAACCGAAAGTGAGGATACTCACTTTGGAGGGATCAACCAGACGCATATTGGTCTGGGGAAAGAACGGATGATTGGCAAGCCGATCACAGCCAACTTCGCCGGAGACGGCAATAATAAGGCAGTCGATGTCTACAAGAACTTCAAGGGAAAGGAAGCTTCTATTTATATGTTCTACTATACAACGGACGAACCTGAAGCAGAGACGAGCGTACCCTTGCAGCCACTGACTAGCAACAGCCAAGCATCTAAATAACCATGCTATAAAAGGAGGGTTCTCTATACCTGTGTGATTCACAGTATAGGAACCCCCTTTTTATTCGCCTAGTAAGGCACAGCCTGCTGCTTGAAGCTGTTGTATTCTCATCTTATTTTACAGAACCTTGCGTAACACCATTAATAATCCATTTTTGTGCAATCAGATAGACAATAATCATCGGCAGCAAGGCCATCAAGTACGAGGCAAAGGCCAGATTAAAGTCAGTATTGAACTGTCCCTGGAACACATACTGGACGAGCGGCAATGTATATTGCTCCGCATCGCTGATAATAATGAGCGGCAGCAAAAAGTCATTATATGTGGACAAACAAGTGAGAATCCCCACTGTAGCACTAATCGGCGCCATCAGCGGAAATATAATACGCCAAAATGTCCCCCATGTCGTCGCACCATCTACCGTGGCTGCCTCTTCCAATGCCACTGGAATCGACCGAATATAACCGACATACACGAAGACATTAAACGCCAATCCATACACCGTATGCAGCACAATGAGGCCCAACAGATTGGTCATATGCAGCCCCGAGGCCAGCTTTACAATCGGCAGCATGATGATCGGGAACGGAATAAACATGGCGCTGACAAAGTAAAAATATAATCCTTTGAAAAAACGCCGCTGCATATTGCGAGCAATGGCATAAGCAACCATCGAGTTGGTGAGCAAAGTGAGTATGACCGTCGATGTTGTCACCATCACACTATTCTGAAAAGCACTGAAAAAATGGGTCATTTCCACTGCACGACTAAAATTTTCCCAATGCAGCTCGGTCGGAAAGGCAAAGGCGGAATGCGCCATCTGCTCGGGATTTTTGAGTGCAATCGTCACCGTCATATAGAGGGGAAACAGGATAAATATTGTCCCCAACGCTACCAGAATCAGCACAGGCCAGTTGGTACGTCTGCTTGTTTTCATCAGTTATCCATCTCCCTTCTTTGGAGGAATCGCAGCTGTAAGATGGAAATGATCGCGATCACAATAAAGTAAATCACAGAGTTAGCTGACTGATAGGCAAATTCTCCTCCTCTAAAGCCTCCGGTGTATATCAGATGAGAAATCGACTGCGTGGCCCGTCCCGGTCCGCCGTTCGTCAAGGCCACGATCTGATCGAATACCATTAGGGAATTTTTCATCGCCAATACCATATTGATCGTAAAAAATGGAGCAATCAACGGAAAGGTAATGCTCCAGAATTCACGCCATTTACCTGCACCGTCCAGGTTGGATGCCTCATACAGACTGGTCGGAATTGTTTGCAGCCCTGCCAGATAGAGGATCGTATTAAAGGCAATGCCCTGCCATACGGCTACAATGACCACCCCCACCCAAGCCAACTGCTCGCTACCCAAGATGTTGGTCGATAGTGAACTGATGCCCAGATTTTGTCCCCAAATCGTAAACACGTTCGAGAACAGGTAATTAAATATGTAACCTACAATTAATACGCTCAAAATATTAGGCAAAAAATAAATTCCTCGAAAGAAATTACGGAAACGTATTTTAGCGTTCAGCCCCATGGCAATCAACAAGCTGAGAATATTAATCGCAATGGTAACCACAATCGCAAATTTGAAAGTAAACCAGTAAGCATTGCCCACATTGTCGTCCTGAAACAAATTAATATAGTTCTTAAATCCGACAAAGTGATACTGATGCCCGAATCCGTTCCAATTGGTAAGCGAATAATAAAAACCCTGCAAGGCAGGTAAGGTCAAAAATACAAAAAACAATAGCACCGCCGGCACCGTCATCCAGTAAAAAGTCGTCAGTCGCTTATTCATGTCTCATCCTCCTCCCCTATCGGCGGTTAGCTACCTTATTCCACTCACGGTCGAGCTTGGCTAGATAGGCGTCGATATCTCCATTTTGCAGGAAAGCCTGCACAATAGAATTCAATTGGACTGCTTTGGGAATATAATGATCGGCAAAATCAATGACACGGCCTGATTTAAAATACGGCAACAACTCTGCCACACTCGGGTCATCCTGTGTGACTCCCTTCACCGCTGAAAACAACGTTTGTTCCGTAATGTATTGCTTGCTGTTCTCTGGCTTCAATAGGAAGGCAATGAACTCTTCAGCTTCCTTTTTATGCGGGGTGCTTTCCGAAACAGCTAATAGCGTATCTATTCCAGACACTAGCTTGACCGCCTTTGCGTCATTCCCTGTAGGGAACGGGAAAAATCCGAGTTCCACTTTCGGGTTGGCTTTGCGAATTTCAGATATAGCCCACGAGCCCTGAATGTACATCAGTCCCTGCCCGTTAGCGAAAGCACGGTTCCCGTCAGCATAGTTTTTGCCGAAGTTATCACTATGTCCGTATTTCAGCAGCTCCAGCTGCTTTTCCGCAACCTCGCGGTACTTGTCCTGAAAGGTGACCTGATTCTCACGCCGTTGCAAAAAAAAATCAATGCCCACCAAATTCGGACCCAATGCATTAAAAGGAAGGTTCGTTTGCCAATCATCTTTATATGTAAAATAAAATGGGATTTTACCAGCAGCCTTGATCTTTTGCGCCGTTGCAATCAGTTCATCCCACGTTTTGGGCACCTGTAATCCCATTTCCTTAAAAAGTGTCTTGTTATACATCACACCATTCGCATTCGCAGCATAAGGAATTCCATACACGGGATCGACCCCAGTCACATCCTTAAGCATTTTGAGGTAAATCGGGTCCACCGTACGTGGCAATTCTGTATTCGCGAGATCCGTAAAAATACCGCTCTGTGCCAAAATGGAGTAGGTATCCGTGGCCCCAAGTCCCACAATGTCAGGTACATCGTTTTTGACAACCCGGGTCAATAACACCGTTTCTGCCTCTGGCGGATTGACCTGTGTCACTTCAATACCGGGATGTTCCTGATTGAATTGAGCGATCAGCTTATCGAACGAATCCTTGGCCTCCGGCTTGTTTTGGAAAAACTCAATTTGCACCTTGCCTGAAGCATCGCCCTTACTGCATGCGCTTACAATGATCGCTAGCAGCAGAATCGACGCTAGTGCAGACAGTCTTTTGACCCCATTCCACATGCTCATACCTCCTTTTCCCCTATGTCAATCTATGCGGGACTAGACAATTAATACCCGTCCCTTGCAGAAAAGAAACGATACAGTGGAAGCAATTACCGCCACGAAGTCCAACACCGTTCGTATAAAAAAAGATCCAGCTAACCTTCAAACGGTCGCTTGGATCTTTTCTAATTGTATAGTGTCAACTGCAAAATCTATGTTAAAAAATTCGTTTTTGCCACCGTACACAACTAATAATAATGCACACCACCGACATTCCCCCTGTACACACCCAAAATTCAAATGAATTTTGGACCCTTAGAGCAAGTAATATTTCCCGAAACGGGTCCATTAACATAATGAGCGGTCTAGACAATTTAAAGAGAAATGCAGATAAAACCAGAATTGATAAATAAGCAAACAGGGGTCGAGATATAAATAAGCATACGGCACTGCTCAACATGAGCTTCACCAAACAAACGATAAACAGTATGAGATAAAATGCGAGTATGTAGGTTATGGCATCAGATGAGGTAGAAGGTGTTGATGCACCATATTTTAAGAAAGTAGAGCTATGCGGGAAAAGAAACCATCCTGCAATCACGCTTATAAACAAACCTGTCCCAACGAAAATGACCGTCGTGACCGATAGTGCGAGCATCTTGGCAAGCCAAAACTGCAAACGACGGTACGGGCGCAACATGTAGAGCCTATACGCCCCTGAATAAAGATCACCACTTAACTGATCTACATACAGGATAGGCAACATCGCCAGAGTTAGAAATAAAGCAACCTCACTCATCATCAGCCATGGCAGGTTTAAATTGTTGACGAGCATGGTTCCTTCACCAAAACGGAAGATCTTTGTTCCCGTCATTTTATAACTCCATATAATCGCTACAATTATTAATATATAGGCTACGTACAACGAATAAGTGGACTTCCGCTTCCAAATTCGTTCCATTTCACTGTGCCAAATTCCCAGCATCAAGCAATCCCCCTAACACAAATAATCATCGGCTACAAAGCGGCGATATGCCCCCCATGTAAACAAGACAAGATATACACTTACAACGGTAATGATGGCCCCGTTCACAGATAAACTTCCGATTAAAGAATTATTCAATCCCGTATGCTGCAGATATGGAATAATCATAAATGTGACCACATCATATAGGTATGGAACATGAGAAACAAAGGATGCCAATTTTAGATACAGCGGATCAAATAACAGAGAAGCCAAATTGTATACCATGCAAATACCAATAGCATATGTAACACTCTTGCTATACATAGCAAAAAAGCAATACAAGGAACTTATAGCTAATAGAGAAGCAAATGCCCAGCCATAGTATTCAAGGATGCGCAGCAATCGAACTCCAGACAGACCTATATCACTTAAATCATATGAAAATTTCCATACTTCAGCGATCACCTGTGAGGATAAGGCATATATAATGAGAAGAAGTAAGATAGAAACATTCAAAACCAGCAGCTTGCTCCAAAAAATCTGACCACGGGTAAATCGACGCATGAATAATAGCCGCAGCCGTCCACTTTGAAATTCCTCAGTAAACACAGCAGCAGCTAAAGCAGCCACAGCACTGTTGCAAAATAAATATAAATTCTCCTGCAGACTGGTGACGATAAAATTCTGGTGTAGCACCTCTATTGGAACATTCCGAGTACGCAAATAGTATAATCCTGTCGAATAGGCTAGCACAGGTGTGCATAAAACCATAAGCCAGAACCACTTTCGCTTCCACAATCGTTCGAATTCACTGTGTATCAATCGCTTCATAATCCCATTAACCCCATAAAGGCATCCTCCAGACGTTGGCCTTCCTTTATCAGCTGATCAGTAGGCCCCTGCCAAACTAGCCTGCCCTCTTTAATTACGATAAGTTCATCGCACATCTGTTGCAATTCGTCCAGCAGATGACTGGAGATAAAAAAGGCATAATTGGCCGAGTTACGCAAACCAAGCACAATATCACGCAGTTCTCTCATCCCCATGGGATCAAGACCATTAGACGGTTCATCCAACAACAAAAGCTCCGGAGTACCCAGCATGGACTGTGCAATACCTAGTCTTTGCTTCATTCCAAGCGAATAGGTTTTTACCTTGTCGTCGCCCCGCGTTTCTAATCTCACCTTTGTAAGCAACTCTTCGATATGTGCCTCCCGATCTGAGGATGCAATTTCAGAGTGCAGCCGTGATAAATTACGTAAAACCTGCCTGCCTGTCATATAATCAAAAAAGACTGGAGATTCAATAATGGCCCCCACCTTGGACAGCGCTTTTTCCCGGTCCGTATGTACATTATATGAAGCTATCTGTACAGAGCCGCTGGTTGGCTTCATTAATCCAGTCATAATACGCATCATTGTTGTTTTGCCCGCTCCATTGGGTCCGATGAATCCATAAATCTTCCCTTTCTGAAGCTTGAATGAAATATTATTTAATAAATTTCTTTTCCCCATTTTTTTTGTTACCTGATTGACCTCCAGCAAGAAGTCCGACATATCGTTCCCTCCATCGTATAATTGATAGGCATGATATTAATATGGATAAGCCCATTTAATATTGGTTAACATCGCGTGCACAAATTAGAAAGTATCATATGTTGCGAAATGTAAACGAATTACTTTATATGTAAAATAAAAATATAAAAAATCATTAATACCAATTTATTTTAATATATGGTTATTCTTTTTCCAATCTCTCATTCTCTTTACCATACAAAAATAGCCCCTCAGTAGGCGTACTACCTCAGGGCTATCCTTTATAAAATATACGTTTGCCTATCTTCAGCAACCAGCCTATCACTTACTCTAGTTCAATCCACTCGCCGAGCAACGTGTCCAGCTCCGCTTGCAGCTGCTCACGCACGTCCCACAGCTCCGCCATGCGTGCCGTGTCACTACCAGTACCGAGCAGCTCCAGCTCGGCATCTGTCGCCGCCAATTCTGCTTCCTTGGCGGCAATCGCCCGCTCCAAGCGCTCGCTGGACGCAGCGGGCGAGTGGGATGGCTTCGCTCCGTGTGCCCCACCCCGGGCATCGGGCGCCCCCAAGCGACCTGCCGACCCGGAGCGAGCACGGCTCGCATCGGCTCCGGTGGTCGCTCCTGTCCGCGAAGCCATTCCCGCATCATTGCTCGCTGCGCCAGCATGCGTAGCTAGAGCCGAGCCTGAGCCGCCACCAGATGCGGCTCTACTTGCAGATGCCGATCGTCCCCCTGCATCCGTCCCACGTTGCAAGCGAGCGTTTTCCAGCTCCCGCTTCTTCGCGCGGTATTCATCGAAGCCGCCCAGATAAAAGGACAGCTTCCCGTTCTCCAGCTCCCACACGCGCCCAGCCAGCTTGTTCACAAAGTAGCGGTCATGGGAAATTGCCAGCACCGTTCCCGTGTAGGTGTCCAGCGCTTCCTCCAAGGCCTCGCGAGAGTCGATGTCCAAATGGTTAGTCGGCTCATCCAGCACCAGCAAATTCGGCTTTTTCATGACCAGCAGCGCCAGCCTTAAGCGGGACCACTCTCCACCGGACAGCATGCTCACAGGCTTAAACACATCGGCGCCGTAAAATAAATACTTCGCCAGCTGCCCGCGCGCCTCGCCTTCTTCCAGTCCTGCTTCCTCCTTGAAATAAGCAAGCACCGTTGCCCGGCTATCCCGTTCTCTCTCTTGTTGCGCCAAATATCCGTACTCGACGCGCGCGCCCCATTGGACCGTGCCTGTATCTGCGCTTTCCTGACCAAGCAACAGCTTGAGCAGCGTCGTTTTGCCTGCACCGTTATCGCCTAGCAAGGCTACCTTTTCACCAAATTCCAGGCTGCCTGTTGCCCCGTTTAATATTTGACGTTCTCCATAGGCTTTGGTGATGTCCTCGAATTGAAGCACCCTGCGACCGGAACGATCCTCCAACTTTAGGTGAAACTCCGCACCTTGAGGGTCCAGTACAGGTCGCTTCACCAGCTCCATTCGTTCCAGCGCCTTGCGGATTGAGGCTGCCTTTTTGAAAAACTTTTCATTATCGCCATTGCGTCCCCACTCTTCCAAACGGCGAATGGTCTCTCTCATCTTTTTGATCCGCTTTTGCTGCTCCTTATAATCCTCAAATTGCAGCAGCAGACGTTCTTCCTTCTCCTTAACGTAGCCGCTGTAATTCGTATAGTACGTAAAGGCCTCGCCATCCTCCAGTTCGATCATCTTGCCGGCAACTCGATCCAGAAAATAGCGATCATGGGATATAACCACACACGCACCTGCGTAGCCCTGCAAAAATTGCTCCAGCCATTCCAATCCTTTCAAATCCAAATGGTTGGTCGGCTCATCCAGCAACAGTAGATCTGGTCGTCCAATGAGCTGTGATGCCAGCGCTATTTTGGTTTTTTCTCCGCCTGAAAGTGACCCGAAGTTGCGCGTATACATAGCTTTGGGAATACCTAGCCCATCCGCTATCTGATCCATACTGGCATCCATTTCATAGCCGCCGTTACGCTCAAACCGCTCCTGTAGAGAAGCATACGTTTGCAACAGCTTCTCTAACAGCTCGGGATTCGCTGCCACAACCGGATCTGACATTTCCCGTTCCAGTGTGGTCATCTGATTGCGGCAATCCTTCAGTTCACGATAGGCGTAAGCCAGCGTTTCGTATACGGTGAAGCTTTCAAACTCTGCCGGGATTTGCGGCAAATAGCCGATTTTCGTATCCTTGGCGATGACGAGCTGCCCTTCATCTGGGCGGGACAAACGCGCAATTAGGCGTAATAGGGTGGTTTTGCCGCTTCCGTTGCGACCGATAAGCCCCACCTTTTCTCCCTTATGGATATCAAACGTTGCTCCATCTAAAATCAGATTGGCAGCGTGGTATTTTTTCAATTGTTGACCGTTTACAATATACATGTTCAGGCTCTCCTTTATTTAGGAAGACCCTTACCCAGGTAACACAAAAAGAGCCGCAGGAGCAACCCCGCGACTCTTCGGAAGATATAGCAATCCGTTGGAGTTAAGGTAGGCGTCTTCTCGCGATGTTTACAACCGTATGATTAAAATTGGACAGACTTCTCCCGTTGTATGGAAAAGCATGAACAATGCCAGCCATAGCAATCGGCAGCTGGCTAATACGGTTGTTCAGCATCTCGTGATTCACCTACCTCACCCCCTTCTTCATAATTGGAAGTAGTATAACATGTTTTCTCGTTTTATAAAAGAGGACAATGACCTCCCACCTAAGAAACAGAGTGGTGTCCTCTGACTGTCTGCGATGTCCCCGCTCTGGTAATCGAAAAAACGCCGCAGACAAAAGCAACAATCACAAATGTCCCGCCTACCCAAGCGTTTGTGGCAACAGACTCGCTATTCTCAATCACTACCCCTCCCAAGGCAGAACCGAGAGCGATCCCGACCTGGAGTGCGGAGAAATTAAAGCTTTGCTGAATACTACCCGATTCGGGTGCATTTTCAATAAGATAACTTTGCATCGGGGGCGACAAGGCCCAACTCAGAATCCCCCAGATGATCAGAAGCGGCGCAAACATATACACCGAGTGAATCGAGAACGGCAGCAGGAACATCACGGCAATAAACACACCCACGACGATGAGAATGCTTTTCGCTGTGCCGAATCGGTCTGCCAAAGAGCCGCCAATAAAACCTCCACTCACTGCCGCCAGCCCAAAGACAAAATAGGCCACACTCACCCACGAGGCGTTCAAGCCCATCAGGTTTTCCAAAAACGGAGTGAAATAAGCATATAACGTGTAGTGTCCCGCCAGTGTCAGCGTTGTTACCAGATGGGCGCTGATTACTTTAACATTTTTCAAGGACTTCAACTGCTCACGCATAGGCACAACATGCTCTGTTGGAATCCGCTCCATAAACAAGTGCATAATGATCATAGAAACTACGGTCAACAAGGCAATGATCAGGAATAGCACCCGCCAGCCAAGCGCATTTCCAATCAGCACCCCGGCTGGAATGCCTAGCACAATGGAGGAACTGACCCCCATGGAGATTACACCGAGAACGCGGGCTTGATAAGCTTTGGACACCACTTTAACCGCAATGGTTAGTGACAATGTCACGATCAATGATCCACTGGCTGCAGTAATGATACGAGATATAAACAACACAGCATAGTTCGGACTCCAGAAAGCCAGCAGACTTCCCAGAATAAAGATAAACATCGACCACAAATACAGTCGCTTTCGTTCGATTTTGGCGGTCAACGCCAACAAAGTCGGCCCGGCAATAGCGTACACAAGCGCATAGATCATGATAAGCTGTCCTGCCGTGCTTACAGAGACATTCAAATCCTGTGCAATCTGGGGCAGCACGCCACCGATAATCAACTCCACCAGACCTACCGTAAAGGTCGCAATGGTTAAAATAACTACTTTGAAGTTCATTACATTAGCTCCTTTGCTATCATGTAAATCCCTCGCATCACGCAAAAAAATCCTGACCACAAGAAATGTACAAGACGTACACTTTTTGTAATCAGGATTTATCGGTTCCTGGTAGAGACCCTCAAACCATATTATTGAGGTTATACAAATGGGGCATTCATTTATTACGCTTCGCGAAGGTTATAGCTATTACTATAAAGGAGCCTCTGGTTAAGTTCAACCCCTACAGCCGCAAAAATTCGCTCATGGCACGATCTGACAGATAGGGTAAATACTCATGACCGTATTCGTGATACACAAGCAATTCCTTGTCCGATACGATTTTATTGTACACCGCAAACTGTGTGGAAGGTGGGCAAATCACATCCGATAGCCCTGTCACGAATAGCACCCGTCCTCGAATACGGTCTGCTAAATGTTGAATGTCGATGTAGCCTAAGCGGTGAAACACTTCGCTCTCACGTACATGATTGGGATCAAACCAGCGAAAATAATAAACCAGTTCCTCATAGGCCGATGTCGTTGCATCCAACGCCCAGGCTCTTTTATAATCTGACAGGAACGGATATACCGGTACCGCCACACGGACACGAGGCTCCAATGCAGCGCAAGCAACCGTCAGCGCCCCGCCTTGGGAGCAGCCAAATGCACCGATCCGTTCAGGGTCAACCTGCTCCATAGACATTAGAATGCGCACCGTCTGTACCGTATCCAAAAATACGTTGCGGTAATACAACCGATCCGGGTCCGGGTCGTCAATTCCGCGAATAATATGGCCGCGAACCGTCGTTCCCTGAACCTGCAAATTGTCCTCAGACAGCCCACCTTGCCCTCGGCAGTCCATAGCTAGCACAGTGAATCCGTGTGCTGCATAACTCACCTTGTCGAACCAGTCGCCACTGTCGCAGGAATACCCATGAAACATAGCCAGGGCTGGACCTTGTTCCGTAAGATGCTTGGGACGAGCCAGCTTCCCATGAACCCTCGCTCCGCCCACTCCAGTAAAATACAGATGGTAACACTCCACCAGCGGAGAGACAAAATCGGCAGGCTCCAGTGTATATTCTAGCGACTGTCGTTCCAGCTCCTGTAGCGCCCGTTCCCAGTATATGTCAAAATCCTGCGGCTTTGGATTACTTCCCATGTATGACTGTAGCTGCTGTAAAGACATATCCTCCGGCATGTAAAATTCCTCCTACATCCGGCCTGACTCACGGTCATCTGCAACTACTTCATCCGTTGCGATGACATACTTTATAATGTCAGATACTGTCGTGTATGCGATACCTACATACGTATCAGCAGCTCCATAATAAATCGCAATTCTTCCGGTGTCCGCATCATGCAGTGTAGCACACGGGAACACCACATTTGGCACAAATCCCCGCTCTTCGTACCATTCCTCTGGGGTCAACACGAAGTTGGAGGAACGATATTTAACTTTGGAAGGATCATCCAGATCAAGAACAGCTACTCCCATGCTGTATACCAGTCCATTGCATGTGCCTGTCACCCCGTGATAGAACATCAGCCAGCCCTCTGTCGTCTCAATCGGTGCTGGTCCGCCACCAATCTTCACCGATTGCCACCAGCCCTGACCACCCTTGCTCATTACATGACGGTGCTTACCCCAATATACCAAGTCAGGGCTTTCACTCAGGAAAATATCACCAAACGGCGTATGACCACTGTCGCTCGGACGGGATAGCAACATAAAGTTTCCATTTAGCTTGCGAGGCAAAAGCACTCCATTGCGATTAAACGGCAAGAACGGATTTTCCAAGCGCACAAAGCTTTTGAAATCCTTCGTTTGTGCGATTCCCAGCGCTGCACCATAGAAATCTGTACACCAGATGATATAATACGTGTCTTCCACTCGAACCAGACGCGGATCGTAAGCATAATTAGGCTGATATTCATTTCCTTCCTCATCGACCATATGCAGACGCTCTGTCTCAATGTCCCAAGCCAGCCCGTCTTCACTCCAGCCGAGATGCAAATGCGGGCGTCCATTAATCGTTTCAGCACGGAATATCCCTACAAACCGTCCTTCATACGGAGCTACGGCACTGTTGAAAATACGGGCAATGCCAGGCACCGGATTTCGTCCAATGACCGGATTCTCAGTATGCCTCCATACTGGAGCCTCACTGCCTTCCGGCTTATCCTGCCAAGGCATTTTCGACAAGCTGTCTCCTACAATTCGTACGTTACCTACATCCAAATCCACATTCAATTTACTCATACTTGACTCTCCTCTCACCTAAACACTTTATTTTTTTGATCTTTCTATTTGACTGAACCCTGTGCAAACCCGTTATAGATATACTTTTGTAATGATAAAAATGCAACCAGCGTCGGAATAATCGCAATGATGATGCCTGCGCTAATGACTTCCCATTGCGAACCGTATGGCCCTTTAAACTTAAACAGTGCCGTCGATATCACCTGAAGGCTTGTTTTGGGCATATACAGGAACGGAGTGTAAAAATCATTGTAAATATTAACACCCTTGATGATGATTACCGTCACAATGGCAGGCTTCAGCAGCGGCAAAATAATGCGCCAGTAGATGGTTAGATAGGATGCCCCATCCAGCATGGCTGACTCATCCAGCGCCACCGCGATGGAATCCAGAAACTGAAGGAAAATATACACCGCGATTATATCGGTTCCCAAATACAGTAAAATGGCTGCCCAAGGTGTGTTAAATAGTTCTAGCTTGTTAATGATCTGGAATGTCGATACCTGTGTCGTCACCCCCGGAATAAGCGTGGCGAGCAAGAACGCACCCAGCATGAGACTTTTACCTTTAAATTTAAAGCGATTCAAAATATACGCGATCATGGAACCGGTCAACGTAGCCCCGATGATGGAAATCAGCAAAATAAAGGCTGTGTTCAAAAATCCGGTTAGCATATTTCCATCCACAAAGGCCTTGGCGTAGTTTGCCCAGTTCAGCCAGTTCACGGGGGGAGTCAGAGGACTGGTTGCCGCATATTCAGCCTTCGTCTTCAAAGATGCAAACAAAATCACAACAATGGGCAGTAGAGCAATGAACGCACCTAGCAATAGCGCGGCGTATTTGATGCTGTTTGCCAGTATTCTTTTCAGCTTATACATAGTTAGTCCTCCTCCCCCCGAATCAGCAACCGCTGAAGCAGCGTAACAGCAATTACGATCAGCAGCAAAACAACCGCCATCGCTGAGGCTAAACCAACCTTGCTGTATTTGAATGCGACATCAATCGTTTGAATGACGAACGTCTTACTGCCGTTGGAGCCACCAGTCATAATGTAAGGAATATCGAATGCACTGATCGCGCCACTAATCGCCAAGATCAGGTTCAGCTGCAAAATTCGCTTGATGGTCGGCAAAATGATAGAGCGGAACTGATGCCAGCGGTTGGCTCCATCAATATCGGCTGCTTCGTACAGATCACTGGATATGGAAGAAATCGCACCTAGAAACACAATAAAGTTAAAGCCCATGTATCTCCAGATCGACGTACCAGCCAGCGAAATATTAATAATCTCCGGGTTACCCAGCCACAGCTTGACATACGAACCCAACCCCACTGCCTGAAGCAGTGTATCAAGGGTACCGTCTGGCTTAAAAAAGAATAGAAAAATAAAACCAATCGCCACCCCGTTCATCAGGGAGGGAAAGAACAAAATGCCTTTAAAGAAATTTTTAAACCAGGTTTGAAAGCTGAGAATGGTTGCAAAATAAAGGGCCAAACCCATCTGTACAAACGTAGCTACAAAGTAATACAAACTGACCTTAAACACCGAGAAATACTCGGGGTCGGTAAAGATTTTGATATAGTTTTCAAAGCCCACATATTCCAGACGCTTACTATAACCATTCCAGTCCGAAAAGCTGTATTTAAACATATTGATCACCGGCAAGTACGCAAAAGTGACCAGCAGCGCCAGCGGAATAAATGAAAAGGCAACAATAATCGCTAATCTTTGTTTGGAGTAGCTGAGATTCGAAAATTTAAACATGCTGCACCTCCTGGCTATCCGTCCATCAACTGCCACGTCAATCTCTTCTTATGGTCAGTTCAGATGGCTATTTTGCTTCCTTGGCTGCCACTTCAGCACGCGCCTTCACCCATGCATCGTTGAGATCCTTCATAATGGTGTCGTACGATTCCGGGCGATTACCCACCGCTGCCTCAATAATGCGTTTCTTGAAATCAGGCTGCCACAAGCCGATTTCTCCCATTTTATCGATTTTATCGACAATTCCTTCCTGCCCCTTCGGAGACGGAGTCAGCGCTTCAAAAGCAACGCCCTCATTCTCGTACTGCTTCAAAATGGCAGGCATTGCGGCACCCTTCAGCGGACTAATGCTGCCTGCCTGCTCTACGGCATAGTTGGACTTTTCGGTAAACCAATCCACCCAGGCACGGGCCGCCTCTTTATTTTCACTGTTTACGTTAATAGCGAGGTTAAAGTCACCTGCCAGCGGTACAAGTACCTTGGAGGCATTCGTCGGGAAAGGCATAAAACCGATATCATCCTTGTTAGAAGCTACGCTTTTGATCTGATCAATCGCCCAAGAGCCAAGCACCATCGTACCGATTTTGCCTTGTGCAAGATCCGCCTTGGAGGTCTCCCAATCCGTAGTCGTTGGATCTTTTTCAATCAGACCATTTTTAGCCGCATCGTACAGGACCTTGTACAGCTCATAGTGGGGCTGACCCTTCGTGAAATTATCATCCGAATTCGGTTGTGTCACATTCACGTATTCCTTCGTACCCGCTACTGTCGCCAGGCTAGACTCCCACTGGGTCAGTGCCCAACCAGAGGCATAGTTCGTAAACAGCGGTACTGCCTTGGTTTTGTCCTTAATTTGCTGTAACGCTTTCAGGAATTGATCCGGTGTTTTAGGAATTTGTGTGATTCCTGCTTCCTTGAACACTTTTTTGTTATAAATCACGCCAGAGTAAACCATCGCAATCGGAATACCGTAGCTGTTACCATCCACTGTACGTTCTTCAATGCCGGTATACTTGTTTCTCATCTCGTCATAAGTACCTAGTGGCTCAAAAAAATTAGGAAGCTCCTCAATCGGAATGCTGCCAGGAATCAGCAACACATCTCCGTAATCCCGGGTTCCCATCCGAATTTTAATTTGACCATCATAATCGGCCAATGCCTGAAAATTGACCTTCACGTTCGGATAAAGTTTGTTAAATTCCTTGGCGTAATCCTGAAATACGGTATCCACAATATCTGTCCGCTGTGTGATCACCGTAATTTCCCCTTCCGGACCCTTCGGATCAGAACCGACAGCTGGCGTATCCCTCTTTGAGCTACAGCCAGTAAACAGCCCCGCTATCAAAAGCACGGATAGTAATGACATCAAAACCTTGGACAACTTCATGAGACGACCCCTCCTGTTGTTTTTAATAAGGTTATCGTTAAACTAACAAAATCATTTTATTATGTTAGCGCTTACTGTGTCAATTACAATATTTTTTTGTAAAATATCGTGGTCCTCTTCTTGTAAAAAACACGAATCTAGCATGGTTGACAGTTTATAAACACCTAGATATGATACTTCTGTAAGGTTAACGATAAACTAATAAATAATTTTCCGAAGGAGGCTTTGTCTCTTGGAAACACTAGTACACGAAATTAGACAGGAATGGAAGGAACACATACTCCCATTCTGGTTAGGCTTGAAAGATGAAGCGCATGGCGGATTTTATGGAGAGGTAGACGTGGATCTGCACATCCATAAACAAGCGGACAAAGGTGGCATCGCCACTGCGCGACTACTTTGGTCTTTCTCAGCAGCAGCCCGTGTAACTGGGGAACGCGCCTATGCAGACGCGGCACGACATGCCTTTACATTTCTGCAAGATCACCTGCTTGACCCGTTACATGGAGGAATGTACTGGATGGTGAACTACACGGGGCAGCCGGTGGATACGTGCAAGCATGTATATGCGCAGGCATTTGCCATCTATGCGCTGGCAGAATATGCACGAGCTACGGATGACCTGAATGCATTGCCACTGGCAATGGAACTGTTTCATCTGGTGGAACAAAAGGGGTATGATCCTGCTCTACAGGCATACGGTGAACAATATGATCGTTCGTGGAACGCGCAGCCTAATGAGCTACTCAGCGAAAATGGAGTTACCGCGCATATTACCATGAATACGCATATTCATGTTTTGGAAGCGTATACCCAATTGCTACGTGCCTACCCAAACGAAGAGGTTCGGGATGCACTGAAGAACGTGCTGGACATTTTATACCATCGTGTTTACGATGCTTCCGCCCGGCGCTTGGGAGTGTTCTTCGATCGCGAATGGCGCTCACTGATCGATCTGACCTCATATGGTCACGACATCGAAGCCAGCTGGTTGATGGAGGACGCAATGAATGTACTGGGTTATCATCCATCCGAGTATGTGAACATGGTGTTGGATATTGCCGGCGCGGTAGCTGAGCGGGCTATTCAGCCAGACGGATCGCTCATCAACGAGCGGGAGGGAGAGCGGGTAGACACTTCACGTATCTGGTGGGTACAGGCCGAAGCAATGGTTGGTTTTTACAATGCGTTTCAGCGGACACAGGATGAACGATTTTTGCACATTGTGCGAAATCTATGGACCTATACCCGGCAATATATCATCGATCCGCGCGCCGGAGGCGAATGGTTCTGGTCAGTTCAAGCCGATGGTAAGCCTGATGCGAGAGAGATTGCAGGTCCTTGGAAGTGCCCATATCATAACAGCCGATTTTGCATTGAAATGCTGGAAAGGATGGAAAAACAATGATTCATAGCAAATACAATGAGCTGCTGTTGCAGCAAGAAGAACTGATTACGCGCCCCAATGAGGTTAAAACCTCCTTTTACAATGGTATCTATGAACGCTACCTCTATCCGGTGCTCACACGCCATCATGTTCCCATTCACTGGCGGTTTGACCTGGATGCACAAACCAACCCCTTTTTCATGGAACGACTGGGTGTGAATGCGGCATTGAATCCTGGAGCGATCTATCATGAAGGAAAATACATTCTTGTTTCACGCACCGAGGGACTGGATCGAAAGTCGTTTTTTGCCTTGGCAGAGAGCGATAACGGCATTGATCAGTTTCGGTTCATTGACGCTCCCTTAGTATGGGATGATATCGACCCGGATGAAACCAATATGTACGATATGCGGCTGGTGAAGCATGAGGACGGCTGGATTTACGGTATTTATTGCTCGGAGAAAAAGGACCCTGACGCGCCAGCCCACGATACCTCCAGCGCTGTCGCTCAGGCTGGACTGGTCCGCACTCGTGATCTCCGCACATGGACCCGGCTTCCCAACATCACTACCCAGTCTCCGCAGCAACGCAACGTTGTCCTGCACCCCGAATTTGTGGACGGTCAATATGCCTTCTATACTCGTCCCCAAGATGGGTTTATTTCCACCGGTTCAGGCGGAGGCATCGCGTTCGGTCTCTGCAAAGATATTACACAGCCCGTGATTGAACATGAGACTGTCATTGACGAGCGCTACTATCATACGGTATACGAAGTCAAGAACGGGCAAGGTCCTGCTCCGATCAAAACGAGTCGCGGCTGGATTCATATCGCTCACGGGGTACGCAATACAGCCGCCGGGCTGCGATATGTGCTGTATACCTTTGCCACCAGTCTGGAAGACCCTACGCGCGTCATTGCCAAGCCTGGCGGGCATTTTCTGGCTCCTTATGATGAGGAACGCGTGGGTGATGTTTCGAATGTTATTTTCTGCAATGGAGCAGTCGTTAATGAACGGGATGAAGTCTTCATATACTATGCGTCCAGTGATACCCGTATCCACGTGGCGACGACCACGATTGCCCGTCTGGAGGACTATACTTTCAATACACCATCCGACCCATTGCGTTCTCTTGGCAGCGCCGCTGTCCGCCGTGAGCTGATCCATCGCAATGAAGCGCTATTGCAAGCAAGCAACCGTCCTTCCCAGCGGATCTAAGCCGTAAGCTTTATCATGCTTGCGGAACCATGTATACTATCCATAGAACAACTGTTACCCGCAGGCTAATCGTTGTTCTATGGGCAGCTATGCTGCCAATCCTTGTATCTTTACAGAGCAGCTGCACCGCTAAGCTAATTGAATTTCTACAAGCGGATAAGCTATTCATATTCACCCCAGCATTTTGCAATCGTTATCTGAATGTAGGCAAAATGCTTATCTTTTTAAAATTGGAAGGCGGAACAGGAATGAAGAGCAACGTAACGATGCGGGATATTGCAGATAAGCTGGGAATAAGCAGCGTGACCGTGTCGAAGGCGCTCAATGACAAGGATGGGGTTAGCGAGGAACTCAAAGAACGTATTAAAACACTCGCGGGCGAAATGGGTTATCGTTTTAATACCGTTGCCAAGTCCATGAAAGAGGGGCTCACCTATAACATTGGTGTTGTTATCCCTGAACGTTTTACTGGTCCTGGCCAATCGTTTTATTTGCATATTTACCAGCAAATTTCACGGGCACTGGAGCCATACGGCTACTACGGTATCCTTCACATCCTCCATCGCGAGGACGAAGAGCAGCTTAATCTGCCACGTATCTATTACGACCGTAAGGTGGACGGCTTCATTCTTCTGGGACAAGTGAGCAAGCCATATATTGAGCTGGTACAAACCATGGACCAACCTAAAATGTTTCTCGACTTTTATGATGAGCATGCCGATATCGATTCTGTGGTGACGGATAATTTTTACGGAGCCTACGAGCTAACCAATTATTTGATCGCCCAGGGACACCGGGATATTGCTTATGTGGGAAATATCTATTCCACCAGCAGTATTCAGGACCGTTTCCTCGGCTACTATAAATCCTTGCTGGAGCACAGGTTGCCCCTCCGTAACGAGTGGGTACTCAGCGACCGGGACGACGAAGGGTCCTATGTTGAAATGGCTCTGCCTCAGCTACTACCGACCGCCTTTGTATGCAACTGCGATCAGGTCGCTCACAATCTGGTGCACCAGCTGATTGGTCTGGGATACCGCGTACCCGAGGACTGCTCTGTGGTCGGCTTTGATAACGATGTATACGCCACGCTTATTGTTCCGCAACTGACCACGGTCGGAGTAGACATTGAGCAAATGGCACGTACGGCGGTGGATTCAATAATGAAAAAAATAAGCCATCCCGGCAGTCGTTTTGGTCGAGTCCTCGTACAGGGTCATATTGTATATCGTGATTCCGTGCAGCCCCTTGAGAGGTCATGATCCGTGAATATTCCACAACCAAAAGCCGCTCAGCATGTCGCTTGAGCGGCTTTTGACGTTTATAAACTTTGCAGCGTAATCACGGGCTTACCCCTCAATTAAGAGCGCTGGGCGACAAAGGAATTGCCCGTCCGATTGAGAATCGGCAGCATTCGCATTTCCTGTCCCATCGTGGCTTGGCAAAGTGGACAAGCCGGCTCGCTCAAAAAGGTAAAATCCGTTCTCATCCATCCGTTGCAACCCTCGTTGGTACACGACCAAATAGCCGTATTTTCCTCTGGAATGATTTCCGGGGCCTGGCGTCTGTACATCTATATCCCCCCTTGGTTGTTATAGGGGAACATCCCCTGTCGGCATACTGTTAATTCCGTCCTGTGCGGGTATTAATATGCTCCAACCTACGGAAAATATGCGTATTTTACCAAAATTCTTATTTGCGGATAGCCTTGGTCCAGAAACCACCATGAAATTGCTTTGGCTCCACCGTAATGACAAAAGCCTTGGGATCCAGCTCCAGGATAGACTGATACAGCTTATTCTGGTTTTTACGCTTGGCCAAAATCTCCATTACGAGGCGTTCTCCATCACGTCCACTGCCCAGCCAGGCTGTAACGCCGTACCCTTTGTCTCGCAGCGCATTGGCAATTCCTCCATTGATCTCATTGCTGATCACCTTCACGGTGACATAACCGAGCGCTATTTTTTCCTCAATCCACGCTCCAATAAGAATCCCCACTGCGTAGCCTATAGCGTATACCGCAAGACTTGCCACTTGATCCAGATACTTAAGCACGACATTCAAGCCCAACACATAAACTGTAACTTCCACGGTGCTGATGAGTGCAGCAATGTACTTCTGTCCTTTCAGCGTCAAAATCATGCGCAGTGTGTAGGCCGATACATAAATAAGTTGAATAACGAGAATAAACAATAAAATTTTGAGCACACGCTCACCCCTTATTTCACGATCTAATTGACCCTGTCTCCAACATTATGCCCCTGTCTGTGATCTACAGCCTCACGTTTCGTATTACCCCCGCTCGGGTAATGACTAACTACAGCATGCTGAATGAAAGTTTGATTATATGAGGAGGGCTATACCATGAAGGATAACGGAATTAGCGATAAAATCAAAGGTAATGTCAATAAAGCTAAAGGCGAAATCAAGGACCAAATCGGGAACGCCACGGATAATAAGTCCCTTCAAGCTGAAGGTAAATTGGATAAAGCCAAAGGTCATCTTCAGGAAACAGCAGGCAAACTGAAGGACCACAAGTAATCCAACTTTTGATACCCTAACGCACTGTACTCCAAACAAGTCTCGCTGTCTTGTACAGCGGACTTGTTTTATTTTGTTCGGTTACTTTTGGAAAAATATTTACGCAAACAGGGCAACTTTTACAGTCGCTTTTGCGTCTAACTAATATAAGCACAACCAATAACAACCCTTCCAACCTGTTGGATTTTGTATGTATTAATGTTACTCTAGTCTATGTATCAAGCTATAATTCTTAAATAAAGGGGTAGACCAACGAATGAAATCATTGAAGTCCATGAAGAAACCTGTCATCATCACTGCCGTGTCGGCCTTGGCCATCTCCGGGGCTCTGTTCAGCCAATCTACATATGCTGCACAAGTAACTAAGCCGATCCAAGCAGTATATAACAATATTAAAATTATCTATAACGGAACCGAGGTTGCCTCGGATGCTAAAACAGAACCATTTCTGCTGGATGGCGTGACGTATATCCCGCTGAAGCTGGCAGGTACAGCTTTGGATAAAAAAGTAACATGGGATGGCACAAACAAACGCGTAGTCATTGCTGATAACGGCGTTCCTATTGATCAGTCTACGGTTACAGCACTGAACAACCAGATTACGACGCTGACTCAGGAACTGAACACAGCCAAAGCAGCGAACACGACGAAAGACGCTACCATTGCTCAGTTGCAAAAAGACAATCAGACGCTGAAAGATACAGCTAGCAAAAGTAGCACCGATACTTTGAAAGATCTTGAACGTCAATTGAACAGAGACTATCGCGACACAAATAACGCCAATGCAGATATTACTCTGAAAGGTGATAAAAACGATATTACTGTGACTATTGAGTTGACAGAAAGTAGATGGAACGATATTTCGAGTAGCAGACAAAAATCTTACCTAGAAGATATTTCGGAGGATATTTTAAAGACCTTTAAAGATGCTGATATTGAAGGAACCGTTAAAAACTCAAGTAACGGAAACAAACTTGCAACCTTTGACTCCGATAGTAAAGGGAATGTGGATATAGAAAAACTATCCTCCAAAATTGATCTGAGCGAGATCAAAAGGGTCTTGCTCAACGACTTTGATCGTAAATATAACAATGTTTCCATAGACTTTAGCGTAAAGGGCGACTCTAGTGAAGTCACAGTGGATGCTTATGTTAAAACAGATGATTGGAACAGTCTAACCTACTACCAAAAGAATAGAATCCAAGAAGATATTATTTCAGACATTAGAAATAAAAATGTATCACGTGTAAAAGGTGTTGTTCATTCGAACGAAAACAATAGCACACTGGCAACATTCAACTACTAAGTTGAGTAACTACTATAAATAAGAGAGCTTTAAAAAAATAGACCTTCTCGTTAGAAAAATAAGACAGGGGAAATAGCTCCCCTGTCTTATTTTTCATAACTTTATTTTTTAGAAATCTGAGCAGTTAGTTAATCAGCCTGCCTACAGAAGTAATATATTTTATATAATCACTATCCGCATTAGTTGTACCGATATTTTTTGTATAAACCAAATGACCTGCGCTGGTTATTTTGACTTTGTGAAATGAACCGGGTTTAGAATAAGGATCTACACTATAGGTCCCTTTGCTATACACAATCATAGGATTGAAGTCAATTTTCTTGAAAACGGGCGATAAGTCACTCTTATACGTAGCATGAATATTCAATACGCCCTGCTTTTGATCCCAGTCAAAGGAAGTAAGATCAAATGCATTTGCATCAATGACTTGGGCCAAGTCTTGTCCCTTGAACCTCATAAGAATTGGACTTTCCGTAAAGCTATCATGTCTTAGCTTCAATAAACCGCGCTTCGAATCCCACTCCATCTGCGCATCTGTATCTTTCAACAAAATGGAAACTGGTAAAAACATCGCGTTGCTTTTCATGATGGGGACTGTGTCCATTGTCACCGGCTCACCGTTAACCGATATTTCGGGTGATCCGATCGTAGTCGTTACATTACGGCCTAGCAAATCAACAGAAGCCGTTTTGTTCGCTGCATTATAAGTTACTTTGCCGCCCAGTATATCTTCAGCCGCTTGGAGCGGTATAAGCAGTCTGCCCTTCGCATCCACAAAAGGTGAGGCAGGATAGGTGTATAAAATGTAATGATCATTTACCTTCAGGTGTATAGGGGTCTGAGCTTGGGCTGATGTCGAATTCGAGTGTACAGTAGCAACGCTAAATAAAATCACAAGGCATACAAGCAACCTGATTTTCATAATACCCTCCTTTTTCATAAACAGCTCACAACAAACATAACTGTTTTATTCATATATAACGTACCTCCACAAATGCATACCGTCAACCATAATTTATAATATATACCTAATTATAGATTATGCCATCTTCCCTACAACTATGTAATTCATAAATACATTAATTATATTTATAAATATAAAGGAATTTTAGCAATGAAAGCAGAATATATCACTGTATTCCACTTTAGAAAGGGGTAAATGTATACGATGAGAAGATTGCTTAAACGTAGAGCCAGGTCGAGCATTGCATTAACAATGACTTTATTATTGGCAATTGCAGCCGTACCATTAGGTACACTGGACGCCGCAGCAGCGGAGCCGAACCAAAACAAGAAGCAGGATGTGCCGACCTTCTCTAATGTATCGGTTCACGATCCTTCGATTGTCAAAGACGGTGACACTTATTATGTGTTTGGGTCGCATATCGCCGCAGCGAAATCAAAAGATCTCACAAACTGGACTTCTTTTGCAAACGGTTACACTACGCCTGGGAATACCCTTTACGGGGATTTATCGAAGAATCTGGCCGGATCTTTCGCTTGGGCGGGTGAGAATGATGCGGACAGCAAAGGAGGATTCTCGGTATGGGCGCCCGATGTATTTTGGAATGAGCATTATGTCAATAAGGATGGCACAAAAGGGGCCTACATGATTTATTATAGTGCCTCCTCCACCTATATACGCTCCGCGATCGGCATTGCCGTTGCCCCCAACATTGAGGGACCCTATCAATATGTGGATACCATTGTGAACACTGGTTTTACGAAGGAGACTGCATTCGATAAAAATAGCAAAGTAGATAAAAAGTGGACAAATACGCCGATTCCACAACTCATTAATGAAGGCAAGCTGAAGGGGCCCAGAGCAGGATGGTTTAATGCCGACGGTTCTTATGCGAATCGGGTGTTCCCGAATGCAATCGATGCAGCAGTCTTTTATGATACAGACGGGCGCTTATGGATGACGTATGGGTCATGGTCTGGAGGCATTTTTTTGCTGGAGCTGGATAAAGCAACTGGCAAACCGATCTATCCAGGCCAAGATGGAACGACGGAGGATGGCCGGTTGATTGATCGTTATTTTGGCACCAAGATTGCAGGTGGATACGGTGAGTCCGGAGAAGGTCCGTATATTGAATACAACTCAAAAACGGGTTACTACTATCTGTATGTAACCTATGGCGGACTTGCAGCTGACGGTGGATATAACATGAGATTATTCCGTTCCAAGAGTCCGACGGGACCTTATAAGGATGCCAAAGGGCAGAATGCTGTTCTGCCAGCAAACACCAAAAATGCAGCCTATGGCAACAAATTAATGGGTAACTTCTTGTTCGATAGCCAAATAGGCGATCCAGGTACAGGTGTGGGCTACGGCTATGTATCTCCTGGGCATAACTCGGTGTACACCGATCCTGCTACCGGACAAATGTTTGTTGTCTTTCATACCCGATTCCCTCAGCAGGGGGAGACTCACGAGCTGCGTGTACATCAAATGTTCATGAATCAGGATGACTGGCCTGTGGTAGCTCCTTACCGTTACGGTGGCGAGACGCTTACAAAGCTGGATGAGAAACAATTCATTGGCGATTATCAATATATTAACCATGGTAGTGATTCTTCGGCGACAATCAAAAATACGCAGTTCATTCAGCTGAAAGCAGATCATACGATTAAAGGCGATGTGCAAGGAACATGGCACAAGTCGGGGGATGCGAATATCCGACTAACACTGGATGGCACTGTGTTTGATGGAGTATTCCTGAGACAATGGGACCAAGTAACGAATCAATATATTTTGGCGTTTACAGTTCTATCGAATAAAGGCGAAATGGCCTGGGGCAGTAAGTTCCCTGATATGCCGGATATGACAGTCGTTGACAGTGTGTATCGTGAATTAGATCTTGGCGATACGAGCCGGGTGACGGCTAATCTGACGCTTCCGAAGGAAGGCAGTCGGCAATCCGCGATTACCTGGAAAACTTCAAACCCAAGCGTCATTTCTGATACTGGTGAAGTCAAGCGCCCCGGGATCGGTGAAAAGGCTGTATCCGCTGCTTTGACGGCTTCCATCACCAAAGGAGACAGCAGTCGGGACAAAACTTTTAACATTACGGTAGCTCCTTATGAGAAGGCAACATTGACCGCTTCATACCCATTTGAAAATAACCTAAAGGATCAGAATGATGCTTTTGCCAATGGTAAGGTTATTGGTGACCGGATCGATCGTCAGGGAGGAAGTGTATCCTACGCTGAAGGCGTAAGGGGCCAAGCTGTAGTCCTTGATGGACAGTCAGGTATTGCTCTGCCTGAAGGACTCATATCCAGCTCAGCCTATTCTGTGTCACTGTGGGTGAAGCCCAGCGAATTGACTGTGCATACACCAACTTTTTTTGGAGCTATGGATAACAACCACTGGGTTAGCCTTCTGCCCAGAGGACCCGAGAAGGATAATACGATGGTCTGGTCCGGCAGCTCAACTTGGTATACTGGCAGTACGGGCCTGAAGATCAAAGCCAATGAATGGACACATCTGGCCTTCACTGTAGATCGTGGGGTATTAGAGGTGTATGTGAATGGCAAAATTCAATTTACCGGCTCAAAGTTCCCGGATGTCTTTACCTCTAAATCTGGAACATTCAGCCTAGGGGTCAATTGGTGGGACCCTGCGTTCAAAGGATCTATAGATGAGCTGAGTATATTTGAAGGCGCGCTCCCTCCTGCACAGGTGGAAGAGTTAGCCCAGATGAAGTGAATTAAGACTATTTGTGAAATGCGTAAGCATTGCTAGTGTCGAAGAATGAAAAAAAGAGAGCGCTGAACAGCGCTCTCTTTTAATAAACCATATAAATATTAATAGGCCAATGCAAAAAGTCCTTTGATGTGGGACAAGTAACGGATGTTACTGCCTTCTTTCATCAAAGTAGCTACAGCGCCTTTCAGTTGGGTGCCATTCGCGCCTACAGTACCGATCGCGTCTGTTCTTCCCAAGCTGCCCAGTGTACCGGAGAACACTGGCGTAAAGCGTTCCATTTTCGCTCCGTTGAAATAAGCGAAGATGTTGTAACCAACTAATTCACCCATTTGCCAAGCCAACTGTGCAGTTGGAGGGTACGGACGCTCGCCTTCACCTGGGAACACTACTGCGCTGTCGCCAGCGAGGAAGATGTCTTCGTGGGAAGTCGATTGCAGTGCGCCATTCACAGTTGCACGACCACGGTTTACTTCGATACCGGATGCGCCAACCAGTGCATTACCTTGTACGCCGCCTGTCCAGATCAGTGTGTTCGTTTTGATCGAACGTCCGTCTTTCAAGAGAACTTCGTCAGCTTTCATTTCTGTAATCGGAACACCTGCTACGATTTGAACGCCACGTTTTTCAAGGCTTGTTACTGCACGATCAACCAGTGGTTGAGGGAAGCCTGCCAAAATAGATGGTCCAGCTTCTACGCAATACAAGTTGATATCTTCGTAGTTGATGCCTTTTTCACGGCAAACTGCAGGCAGTTTGTCAGCATATTCGCCCACCAGCTCAACGCCAGTCAGACCGCCGCCACCGATAACAATGGTAGCGTCCGCTTTGTTACCGGATTGCTTGTAAGCATCCAGACGAGCTTCCACATGTGCACGGATGCGATTAGCTTCTGCCACTGATTTCAGTGTGAAGCTATGCTCTTGCAGCCCCGGAATACCGAAGTATGCCGTTTCACTGCCCAGGGAAATAACGAGAGCGTCATAGCTCAACGTAGCACCACTGGCCAGAGTTACTTTCTTATCGTCCGGTTTGATTTCGGAAACAGTATCCACTTTCAGGATAATATCTTTGTTACGCAGCAGTTTTTCCAAAGGAAGCGCCACAGCTTTTTCGGCAATCGTACCTGCCGCCAAACGGTGCAGTTCCGTAATAATTTGGTGCGACGCAAAGCGGTTTACCACTGTAATGGTTGCTTGGCTAGCGTCCATATGCTGGCGTGCTGTAAGAGCGGCCAGCAATCCGCCGTATCCGCCGCCCAAGATCAAAATTTGCTTCGACATGTCCATCCTCCGTTCTCGATCAGGTAATTATTTGCTTTCGCGTTGGCGCTCATTCAGAATATCCAGGAAAGCCTGGCTGAAACGCAGCGTTTTTTGTACATTAGGATCTTTAAGCATTTTGAGCAGGCCAAACAGACCTACACTGCCGTCCGTAGTTTGTACACGGTCATTTGCTTCAATTGCAGCAGAAGCCAATCCTTTAGCCGAATCTGTAACAGGCTTCACAAACTCTCCCATGGAGTTTTTCATATCTCCGATAAAGACAGGGTCAGTTGCCAGACTGCGGGCTACATCATAAGCATCGGTCATCAAAGTAACCATCTCAGTCAACTTTGGCAGATTCTCTACCAGTACGGTCAGCGATTGCTGAACCTCCGGTTTCATCAATTGGTCCAATACATCCCGAGACTCTTTGGTAGCTTCTTGTGTTACGGCCACCTCTTGTTGGTTTTCAGACATGCGTGAACGTCCTCCTTTACTGTGAAAATAGAAGTCCATTCCTTTCTCGTAACCTGCATCATAAACTCTAGCAATAAAACGTTCAATGAATTCGCCCTTAAACATGCAAGAAGCACAGCTTAAACCGGCCTATACCCTAAAGGGCAAGACTGATGATCGCAGATGCCAATTGTATATTGCTTGGACGTTATTCTGTTGTTGTTACTGCTGCGGAATATCTCACGAAGCGCTCCCTCGTGACTACAACAGGCCGAAACGGAACCCTATACCTCTATATTACACCTTTCACAACCCAATCGTCGAAGAAATTTTAAATTTGCACAAATTTCTGCAAATTTTTTATTGTTATTTTAGATAAAAATTAGAATAAGCACGATTTTTGTCTAAGTTTACCTTAAAAAAAGGGGCATTTTATACTAGAGCTGGGTAATAGAGAGAGTGAGTTTCTGTTCATTAATATGAAAACCAATACAAAACATATTCCTACGGAGGGTTGAACGATGGCTAAAACATTTGCAGATATGGTTCAAGAAGCGAGGCAGCACGTTCAGGGCATTACTTCACAGGAGGCACGTCAGCGAATTGAATCCAATCCAGATACATTCGTTATCGACGTACAGGATTCTCATGATGCAGGTGCTTGCGGCCTAATTCGCGGTAGCGCCAATATTTCACTGGGTATGCTACCCATCCGCGCTGACCTGGACGTTCCACAAGATTTGCGTGATGAACGCTTACGTGACCGCAACCGCCCAATTATCACCACCTGTGGGGCAGGCGGACAAGCTGCATTGGCAGCTTATATACTGCAACAGATGGGCTTTACCAATGTGGCCTTTATTGAAGGCGGAACAACAGCCTGGAAGGAATCTGGCTTTGAAGTAGAGCTGTATTAAGGGAATGTAGCCGATTCCCCAGCAAATCGTCCTAGGTGCGTAAGGTGTCCTCAGAAGCATCGGAAGCACCAGAAGGTTCAAAATCATCCGGAATCGGCAGTGACACGCCAGACTCGATAAATTCCTCTACATCACGGGCTGCTTTAACTTGATTGCACTCGTTGCAGGCGCATACGCAATTTACTGGCGTGGTGTGTCCACCTTTAGCCCGTGGAAGTAAATGATCAATCGTGTCGCCATAGCCACCGCAAAAAAAGCACGTATAACGGTCACGTTTAAGCACATATTGGCGGAATTCCTTGTTGCTATAAAGTCTGCGGACCGTGTACGGATTTACAATCACCGCCATGCGTTCTCTGACCAGAGTCATCGCCAAATCAAGCTCAATCTCCTGATGCCAGCGTCTCCCTTGGTCGGTTTTGCCTCTTAGTCGAATCATGCCATTGCGATTAAGCCGCAACGCACGGGTATCCGCAGGCTTCAGCCTGCTAAGCAAATGACGAACCCGTTGCCGATGGCGCTCACGCGCTTTGTCCGTGACGGGCTTCCTACGGGGGCGTTGAGAATCATTAGAAGGCTGTGCGGACGCTTCCAGACCGTACGCAGTCGTACCTGCTTCGGAGCTATGCCGCTCCACAGGAGCAGCCAAGGGCTTCATTTCCTCATGGGAAGGAGCGGACGTAACCGCCCGTTCTTGCGGGACTAACCCCCGACAGGAACGACAAGGACCACGCCGGGAATAAGGCCCCGCCCGGCGACCGGTTCTGCGCTGAAAGTCTGTTAATGGTTTTATCTCCTGACAATACGTACATTTTTTCATCAGCGGTTCTCTCGCTTCATCCTTATTCTGCTGCGGATCTGTCACGTTCATCCCTCCTTCCCTTTCTTGTTCGAGCTTATGGTTTGCCCGAAATCCGAACTATAGCTAAGTTAGATTCATTTTACCGTTTTCACGTTTCCTTTTCTAGCCATCGAGTCGTTGTCATCACTCAAGGTATAACAAATTTTAATGATTTAGCATACGTTATATAGCGATCCATGTTCTTCATCAACATCATATTGACCATCAGACGTTTAGCCCCCCTCACTTGGTGGGTAACTTGTTATATATGAAGGAGGGACGCACATGAAAAGGAACCATACGATGATGCAATTTTTCGAGTGGAATGTCGCAGCTGACGGTTCTCACTGGAAAAAGCTTGCCCGCCTGGCACCGGAACTAAAAGCCAAAGGAATTGACGCGATATGGATTCCACCTGTCACCAAAGGCCAATCTCCTGAGGATACGGGTTACGGCGTCTATGACCTTTACGATCTGGGCGAATTTGACCAAAAAGGTGCAGTACGCACCAAATACGGAACCAGGGAAGATCTGCTGGAAGCTGTCGCATCCTGCGTTCGCCACGGCGTAGCCGTCTATGTCGATCTGGTCATGAACCATAAGGCAGGTGCAGATGAAACCGAAGTATTCAAGGTCGTCGAGGTCAACCCGGATAATCGTAATGAGGTCATTTCCGAGCCCTTTGATATCGAAGGCTGGACTAAATTTACATTCCCCGGCCGGCAAGGGAAGTATTCCACATTTCAATGGAACTTCGAACATTTTAACGGAACGGATTACGATGCAAGTCAGGACCGGACAGGAATCTATCGTATTTTAGGTAAAAATAAAAACTGGAGTGATAATGTAGATGATGAATTCGGCAATTATGATTATTTAATGTTCGCCAATATTGACTATAATCATCAGGATGTGCGTAAGGAAATGATCCGCTGGGGCAAGTGGCTGGTGGATACTCTACAATGCAACGGATTCCGTCTGGATGCAATCAAGCATATTAATCATGAATTTGTACGAGAGTTTGCTACAGAAATGATTAAAAAGCGTGGGCAGGATTTTTATATGGTAGGCGAGTTCTGGAAACCGGATCTGGAATCGTGTCAAAAGTTTCTGGATACCATCGATTATAAAATCGACCTGTTTGACGTATCCCTCCACTACAAACTACATAGCGCTTCCTTGGGTGGTAAGGATTTCGATTTAAGCACCATTTTCGAGGATACGCTGGTTCATACCCATCCCCTGAACTCGGTTACTTTTGTCGATAATCATGATTCCCAGCCGCATGAAGCGCTCGAATCCTGGGTGGAGGACTGGTTTAAGCCCAGTGCCTATGCACTCATCCTACTGCGCAAAGATGGTTATCCCTGCGTATTCTACGGGGATTACTACGGTATCCAGGGACAAACGCCTGTGAAAGGCAAGCAAGCTGAGCTAGACCCGCTCCTATATGCTCGGTACCACAAAGCTTATGGTGAGCAAAAAGATTATTTTGATGATCCCCATACGATTGGATGGGTTCGTCAGGGCATTCCTGAGCTGCACGGCTCTGGATGTGCTGTGGTGATCACCAACGCAAATGACGGGGAAAAGCGCATGTTCGTGGGTAAACAACATGCAGGAGAAAAATGGACCGATTTGACTGGGCATCACAATCATGACGTGAAGATCGAACAGGACGGCTACGGCGTATTTCCGGTTCGTGCCGGCAGTGTATCGGTATGGGCACTTCCTACCGAGGAAGACAGCCTGGAAACAGAGGATACCGCGAACGCTTAATGTATATCAACTCAAAGAGGACAGGATGCAAGGAAGCGCCCTGTCCTCTTTGTATATGAATAATCACTCCGTCACCTTGCTCTGGTTGGCCACAGCCTGTTTTTTTGCCTCTACATGACTCGGATCCCCAAGATAGAAGCGCCGTATAGGATCGATATGCTCATCCAGCTCATACACCAGTGGGATACCTGTCGGGATGTTCAAATCCAGCAGTGCAGTTTCGTCCAAATTCTCCATGTACTTGATCAAGGCTCGTAAAGTATTACCGTGTGCGGAAATGATAACCCGGTCCTTTTTGAGAATCAACGGCACGATCCGTTGCTTCCAAAACTCACCAACCCGATGCACAGTGTCTTCTAGGCTTTCCCCGAGCGGCAGCTCCTCCGGCTTAATATGGCGATAACGCTCTTCCCGATGTGGACTCCGTTCATCCTGCTCATCCAACATGGGTGGTCGCACCGTCAAACTACGCCGCCAAATATGAACCTGCTCCTCGCCGTATTGCACGGCGGAATCCAGCTTGCTGAGCCCCTGAAGAGCACCATAGTGGCGTTCATTCAGCTTCCATGACTTCTGCACGGGTATCCACAGATGATCCAGCTCATCCAAGATATGATACAACGTGCGGATAGAACGTTTTAGCACAGAAGCAAATGCCAAATCAAACGTATACCCAGCCTCCTTGAGGATACGTCCTGCCTCGATGGCCTCATGAGTTCCCTGTTCAGTCAGATCAACATCCGTCCAGCCTGTGAACAAGTTTTGTCGGTTATACACGCTTTCTCCATGCCTCACCAGCACCACTTGATACATATACCTCACTCCTCACCTATCTATCCTCTATGTTTTACCCAACTTCTATGTATTTAACGTAAAATGCATTTTTTAAACCGCCTTTTTCATACAAAAAAGGACGACATTCAGCCGCCCTTCTCTTCTCATCCTACTTAAACCATATGCAATAGTCGCAGACCTTAGTCCCTATTGCTAAGCTTAGCTAACAGATCCAATATTCGTACATATAGCCACACTAACGTTACCAGCAATGCAAAAGCACCATACCATTCCATATATTTGGGTGCGCCTTGATCAGCTTGTTCCTCAATGAAATTAAAATCTACGAGCAGATTCAAAGCGGCAATGATGACGATAAATAAACTAATGCCAATACCCACCCAGCCCGTTTCATGGATATACGGAACATTCATACCGAAAAAATTCAAAATAAAATCAACCAACGTCACCAGAAAAATAGCCATCGTACAGAGGACAACAAATGAGATAAAGCCACGTGTCACCTTGATGATTCGTTGTGTATACATAAAGAGCATCAAGAATAAGATACCCACAGTCAGCAAAATGGCATTAACTACAATTCCAGGGTACTCATACTCCATAAAAGCGGAAACGCCACCCAAAGCAAAGCCACTCAGAATCGCATATACAGGAGAAAGCAATGGAGCCGTTTTTGGAAAAAAGGATATCGCAAGTGCTACGCCTGCCATCCCAATAAAGCCTGCCGTCAGCAACGATAGCACCTCTACGGTTCCTTGGTAGGTCATATACCAGGTAATACTGCTAGAAACGATAAGTAGGACCAGCAGAAGTAACGTTTTGTTCACCGTTCCTCCGATGGTCATACGTTGTTCGCTAGCTTCTCTTTCATCTTCACGTAAAAAGATGTCATCACGTAAAACCGGATTGCTAAAGCTCATACAGGGTACTCCTTTTCGATGTGTTATTTGCGATGTCATATGTATATATCGGCACAACCTGAAAAAAGTTTCAGAAAATTTCAAACAATAAAAAAACTCTAACCTTGCCTTTCGGCAAAGCTAGAGTTAGAGGGTCAAGTCGTTACAGATTAAAAATCAGCGGTAGCAATTTGGATAGTACCTGTTACTGCTCCAACTGGAGTCGCCTGAAGAGCAGCTACCAGCAGCAAAGCAACTTCTAACGTAAGGCTGTTGCCCGCTGGGATTACATAAGTGATCACAGGAGCATTGACACGGGTAACCACAAGATCAACCGGATTGGCACCTGTATTATTCACAGTAATCGTAGCATTATTACCGCCTCTCAGATTTTCAAAGAAGGACTTACCCACACCAGCAGCAAGATTGTAGAATTGCGAAGGTAAAAGGATCGCCATAGTCTTCACCTCCCTTGCGTTTGATAATGTATTCTATGCTTCCAATCTATGAACGTAACGTTAAGTGACTCAGTAATAAGACACAATTTAAAAGACTCATAGATTAACATCTCTCTATATGTGCTACAAACAACCTTTCATTCTGAAAGGTTAAACCATTTTTTTCATATCATAAGCCTAATCATGATAAAATACGTACCATAATGGAAATGACCCAAGGAGGATAACCACATGAAACAGGAACTGATTGACCGCCTGACTACATATGTACAGGTAGATACCCAATCCGACGAAAGCAGCCACACATGCCCCACCACACCCGGACAGCTCACATTGGGCAACCTCCTGGTAGACGAACTGAAAGCCATCGGTATGACAGACGTAACCATTGATGATCATGGTTATGTGATGGCAACCCTTCCCTCCAATACGGATAAAGAAGTGCCCGTCATTGGTTTTCTGGCACACCTCGATACGGCTACTGAACTAACTGGCGCAGGAGTAAAGCCACAGTTGACGGAGAACTATGATGGGGGCGATATCACGCTGAATGCCTCACTTGGTGTAGTCCTTTCTCCACGTGAGTTTCCCGAATTGACTCAATATAAAGGCCACACCCTGATCACAACAGATGGCACCACCCTGCTCGGTGCAGACAACAAAGCCGGCATCGCAGAGATCATGACAGCAATCCACTATCTGATTGATCATCCCGAAATTCAACATGGCAAAATTCGCGTTGCTTTTACACCGGATGAAGAGATTGGAAGAGGACCTGAACGCTTTGATGTAGCCGCTTTTGGCGCTGAATATGCTTATACGGTAGACGGCGGACCGCTCGGAGAGCTGGAGTATGAGAGCTTCAACGCCGCGGCTGCTCATATTACCATTCATGGTGTAAATGTACATCCCGGTACGGCTAAAAACAAAATGATCCACGCTGCCAAAATCGCTATGGAACTGCACAGTAGATTACCTGTGAATGAAGCCCCGGAATATACAGACGGGTACGATGGCTTCTATCATCTGTTGGAGTCTACTGGCACAGCAGAACAAGCCAAACTATACTATATTATCCGCGATTTTGATCGTGAGAGCTTTGAGAACCGGAAAGCTTATTTGACAAATATCGTAAAAGAGCTCCAGGCTGCCTATGGAGACAACCGTATTACGCTGGAGCTGAGAGACCAGTATTACAACATGAAAGAGAAAATTGAGCCTGTCAAGCATATCGTCGATATCGCTCATGAAGCAATGACGAAGCTGAATATTGAACCCATTATCAAGCCGATTCGTGGAGGCACAGACGGTTCACAGCTGTCTTACATGGGACTGCCTACACCGAATATTTTCACAGGTGGGGAGAACTATCACGGTAAGTATGAGTATGTGTCAGTGGACAACATGGTGCTTGCCACCAAGGTTATTGTGGAAATCGCACAATTGTTCGAGCAACGCGGCAAGTGAACCACTTTTACACACACTGACACGTTTAGATTAAATATGAAGGCATATCGTTTCGTAATGGAAACGATATGCCTTTTTTATTGAAGCTCTCATATCCCCTTTAAATTTTCGATACCTTTATAACTTTTATCCGTCTTCAGACCGACAATTATATAAGACTATAAAAAATATATTTAGTAAAGAAAGGTAGGCAGTCCACTTGAATACAATAGATGCATTAATTGTAGCCATTCCCTACATACAACAGGTTATGCGTGAGAAAGTAACCCTTGCTCTCTTCGACCGCACTCACGTTCTTGCTTACACCCAATCAGAGGGTATGGACCTCGGCTTTGAAACAGGCTCGGAGCTGCTGGAGGACTACAAAAATTTTGCCATGCTTAAAAATGGACATGAGGCCAGCTTGACCCACATTCCGGCTGAAGTCCTGGGATATCCTCTTGATATGATCAGTATTCCTGTGTTTGACGATAAAGGGGACGTCATCGCAGCGTTTGCCGCCTCCTATAATTTGACCAACAAAAATCAACTGGATCAAATCGTATCCGAAAACCTCTCCATTACCGAGCAACTCATTGAGATGGTGCAGCATGTAACAGCGCATTCGGAGGAGCTACAGGCTACCAGTGAACACATTTTGAAGAACACCCAAATTGCTGTACAAAACTCGGGTAAAATTAATCAGGTTGCTGTATTTATCAAAGAAATTTCCGATCAAACCAACCTGCTTGGATTGAATGCTGCGATCGAAGCCGCACGTGTCGGAGAAGCAGGAGCAGGCTTCGGTATCGTTGCTCAAGAAGTACGCAAGCTGTCCGTAGAGTCCAAAAAAGCGACGGTCGATATCGAGGGAGCCCTTAAGGATGTACAGAACTCCATTCGTCAGATGGAGCAGGAAATAGAGCAAATTGTTTCTTCTTCTCAAGAGCAGGCGACTCTGGTAGGCTCTTTCACCGAAGTCATGGAGCGTATGCAAAAGGCGAGCGAAACGATGCAACATCTGGCCGATAACCTGACTTCCTATATTGTAAAATAAATAACATCGTTACTTTGCATGAGAAAGGGGAGCGCACTGATCCGCAAATGGCGAAAAAGTGCGCTCCCCTTATTTACACAATCCCTACTGGGTATGACGATCGAAGTCTGAAATCAAGCTGTAAAAGAAAAAACACCATGATTCGAAGGATGCACGGAGTCTAAATCTCCCAATGTATTTCCTATCGGAAGAGCAACACTAAGAAACGCTAAGACCATAGTTATCGAGCTTAATGCCTTTTTCATTATGAAGCCCCCTTAATAAAATGGTTTGGTATTGCTCTTGCTGGGACGGTGTTGCCAAATCTCGGTAAGTTTCGAATAGTGCAACCAGTGTTCTAAAATCGGCATCGGCTTCTACCCCAATAGAGAATTGCAGAGAAACAAGGATATAATTCAATGCAACGATATACTGCTTCTTTTTCAAATAGTAAATAGCTAATTGGTTGACCAGTTTCAAATAATATACGCGGTTGGCTCTATCTTCATAACCTTCAAATATCTCAATATCATCGGCAAACTCGTTCAGCAGTTCATCAATCTCCCAATCGTTCAAGTTAGCTGCTTCAGTAATACCAACCAATCCTGGTAGTAGCTCCTCGTCATTGTTGTGAAGAAACTGAACATATTCCGGTAAAAGTTCCTTCTTCCCCAAAAGTAAATCAATCATATATAAATTGGCCTTGGCGAGAAAACGGAATCTCTCTACTTCTTCGTGACCGCTTTGATCCAGCCCCATAAACCAGCCCATTTCGCTATACTTCATAATATAATCTCTGGCTTCCTCATACTGGCCTATATTCTGATAATAAATCGATTTCGCTAGATAACTGTAAGCATAATAAAACACCAGCGGGTGTTTGGTGTCCAATGTCTCATACTTGCCGTCCGCAGCATTTCTCAGTTGGGTGTGATACAGGCTTTCAGCCAACGAATGCAAATAATCCGCAACCTTGTTCGCTTCATCCCAATCATTATGCGTGTAGCTGATTCTAAATAACTCGCAAGCTTTATCAAGCGCGTGGCTGTCCGACAACAAATAAATAGCTCCCCTTTGATTCAGGACCTCTTCCACTAAACCCCGCCTCCCTATCCTGAAAATTACGGTCACCCCTAGCCTTGTGGCTATTCTTCAGGGTAGTTATGCTATTAGCCCCATTTTTACATGCCAGTATATTACAAATATAGTCAAAGCCTAACTTGAAGTCAATTTAATCATCGGTACATTCATATTTTTGCAATCTGACATGGATATGTATATTTACGAGTCACGAATAGAGGATTTTCATTATTGAAATAATGCTAAAGAAGACAAAAGGTGGGCTCTCTTATGGGTGGTTTTTATGATCTATAGTATCGTCAGGGTAACTACGTTACGAATTAGTGCGTACTTTTCAACCGAATACCGGGGCCTTACAATCAAACCTGTGCACGAAAGCAAAGTATAGAGTACGACTCAACAAAGCATGTACCTGTTCATCCAAATACAATTCACTTAAGGAGTGAAGTTAATAACATGGAACTTCAATTGGCTTTAGACTTGGTAGATATCCCACAAGGTATTGCATTGGTAAAAGAAGTGGAATCGTATATTGATATCGTAGAAATCGGTACGCCGATTGTCATCAATGAAGGACTTCACGCTGTAAAAGCAATGAAAGAAGCATTTCCCAATCTAAAAGTGCTGGCTGACCTGAAAGTTATGGACGCAGGGGGATATGAAGTGCTGAAAGCTTCCGAGGCTGGTGCCGATATTGTGACGATTTTGGCTGTAGCTGAAGATGCAACGATCAAAGGTGCTGTAGAAGAAGCTAAGAAACAAGGCGGCAAAAAAATCCTGGTGGACATGATCGGTGTTAAAAACCTGGAGCAACGTGCGAAAGAAATTGATGCTTTAGGCGTTGACTACATCTGTGTGCACACAGGCTACGATCTGCAAGCGGAAGGACAAAGTCCGTTCGAAGCATTGCAAACCGTCAAAAAAGTCGTAAAAAACTCCAAAACAGCCGTAGCTGGCGGCATCAAGCTGAGTACATTGGCTGAAGTGGTAAAAGCTCAACCGGATCTGGTTATCGTAGGCGGCGGTATCACTGGCGAAGACGACAAAAAGGCTGTAGCCTCGCAAATGCAGCAGCTCATTAAACAAGGTTAATCCTAATGGAGACCTCTCAATATTTATCCGAGGTAATCAAGGAGCTGCAATTCGTTCCACAGCTAATCAGCGATACCGAATCGGAACAGCTGATCCACTCCATCGCTGCTGCGAATAAGGTATTCGTAGCAGGAGCGGGGCGCTCAGGGTTCATGATTCGCTCGCTGGCCATGCGGCTGATGCATATGGGAATTCAAGCTTACGTCGTTGGGGAAACCGTAACCCCTGGTTTAAGCGAGGGAGATCTGCTGATTATCGGTTCAGGCTCTGGTGAAACTAAAAGCCTAGCCTCCATGGCAGACAAAGCGAAAAAACTCGGGGCCTCACTGGCGCTCCTTACCACCTCCCCCGAGTCCACCATCGGCAAACTGGCCGATATCATCGTTAAGCTGCCCGGCGCACCCAAGGACCCATCCAACAAGAATTACCAAACCATTCAGCCCATGGGCTCACTGTTTGAACAAACCCTGCTGCTGTATGGCGATGCGTTGGTACTCAGAACGATGAAGCTGCGCAAGCTGACTTCCGAATCCATGTATGGTCAACACGCCAATTTGGAATAAAACTGCTTTTTCCTTTACGATACAAAGCAGGCTGTCCCTACATGTCCGAGCATGTAAAGACAGCCTGCCTATTGTGTTTAAATGAAGTAAAATCTTAGTCTTCTACTCCTCTGTCTCAAATCATTTATTCATTACTCCCTACTGGCAGCGACGGCACTTTGGATGGATCAACCAGCGCCCAATATGCATATTTGGCCTTTAACCGTTCATCAAACAGCAGCGGCTTATCCAGCCGGGCAATCGGGAATGTACTGAGCCACGTATTGCCATCATCTGTTCCCCAAATGGTCACATTGCTGAGATGCTCCTGCTGTCTTGTAAACATATCGAACAGCGCCTGATAACGATGAGCCTGCCGGATCAGCAGGACGTCCGGGATCGTTTCGTAGCGATCCGTATCATTAGAGTAGAGGCCCATATCCAGCTCTGTGATCTGATTATCCAGCCCGAGTGAAGCAAACTTTTCGATGGATTGCTCGATTTCGGCAATAGTAGGGAACTCCAGGCGGATATGCGATTGGTGACCTACGCCATCAATCGGTACACCTTTGGCAAGCAAATCACGCACCAGATTGTACAGAAAATCCCGTTTCTTCGGTTCATGGGTATTGTAATCGTTAATGAACAACCGCGCGTTTGGCCCCGCCACTTCCCTCGTGACACGGAACGCTTTTTCAATATAATCGGTTCCTGTAATCTGATACCACTTGCTACGGCGCATGCCGTCTGGCT
The DNA here is from genome assembly GCF_011066175.1 of Paenibacillus sp. EKM211P. Taxonomy (NCBI): domain Bacteria; kingdom Bacillati; phylum Bacillota; class Bacilli; order Caryophanales; family Paenibacillaceae; genus Paenibacillus; species Paenibacillus sp. EKM211P. Next base: position 287,707 of record NZ_JAAMNS010000001.1, on the reverse strand, counting down.
GATCAGGATCAATGACCTCATTTACCACATCCCAATCGGTAATGACATTTTTATACCGGGCCGCAACGGCGCGAATATGCGTCTCCAGGCGGTCCAGCAAAAGCTTTTTATTCTCAGCAGTCGGCGTCATCGGCTGTCCATTTTTGTCCTTAAACATCCAATCTCCGGTCTGGTTATGCCACACTAAGGTATGGAAACGGATTTCCAATCCATGCTGTCTGGCAAATTGCACAATTTGGTCTGCTTCCTCCCAATGAAACTGTCCCTCAGATGGTTGCAAGGAGACAGGCTTCATCGCATTCCCTGCAACGACGCTGTTAAAATGCTTCTGTACCAGTTCTCCGTAAGCCCCTTTGGTCTGGAAAGCCTCAATCGCTGTGCCGATGCTGAACTGTCCCTGATATAATCCATGCAAAGCAGGTATGTCCTTTTCAATCGCCAGCGGCGGCACCAGCGACAATTCGAAATCATCCATATAAAAGGAAGACGTCCCTTCTGGCGATTCCAGGTACATAGAAACGGTATCTGCATCATGTGCGAGCGTATACGTACCAGACAAATACACCCATCCCCCTGTCGTGACAGCCGTATCGCCTACAACCGTTTCATATGCACTTTGACCTTGGTAATCACGCTGTGCACTGAGCCTCACCTTAGCAGGCTGCTCACCCGGAGCCAGCTTCACCCAGGCACTGACCGTATATCGGTTGCCTTTTTGCATTGTGGCAGTCACGTCCAGCTTGGGTCCGGCATATGCCTTTTGTCTGCCCGTTGTCAGCAGACTGTATGAGCCGGTCCGTGCATCGGCATTCGAGACCTGCACGGTCTCGTCTCCCAAGCGGGATACCCATCCTTGGGCTGTACCGTCTTCGAATCCGGATACGATCCCACTTGTAGGATTCGTTGGTGTTACTGATACCTGTCTAATTTCCACATCATCCACATAGTAGGCCTGAGCGGGATTCGAGTTCTTCACATATAGCTTCAATGCATTCATCTCCCCGGTAAACGTATATCTCCCCTGAAGCTTGATCCACGAAGTATCTGCTGTTTCCGTCTGTGCTACAGTCTTCCATGCTGTAGTCCCCCCTGTCGACTGCTGCTCCAGCGTAAGCTTAATCACGCTTGGAATTGCCGCATTGCCGTCCAGTTTCACATACCCGCTAATTTCATACTCCACATCCGGCAGCAGCAGCGGCTTCACATCCAGCTCTGCTCCGTTCCAAGCCGCCGTACGAGCGGTTGCCTTCAGACTGTGCGTGCCGCCATAGGCCGCTTCCGTGACGGATGCAATTTGGGTATAAGCTCCCCGGGGCTTCCAGCCGTCACTGTTTCCTTGCTCAAATCCATACGCTCCAATGATCTTCCCTGCCGATAGCACCTTGTCCGAAACCGACGGAGAATGTTCCATAGACGAAGCTGCCTTCGCTACAGACGTTCCCCACCATCCGATAGGTGATAACAACAGCACTCCAGCCAGCACTAGACAAAAAGGCGTATACCAACATGACCGCACAGCAATCCCTCCTGCACTCAAATTTTTGAATTCATATTTGGCACTCTTGGGTTATAGTTATCTGCGGATTGGAAACGGCTCTTAGAATGAATGTAAAATATTCACTATCCTTTGACGCCTCCCAAGGTCATACCCTTCACAAAATATTTTTGTAAAAACGGATAGACTAAAATAATAGGCACTGAAGCAACAATCGTCATCGTGGCACGAATAGAGGTAGGCGTAACCGCCTTCGCCAAATTTTCCGACCCTGCAAATTGGCTGGCATAGTCCTGAGCGTTAACGGACGTATTGGAATTTTGCAGAATTTTCATCAGCTCATATTGGAGAGTGCTCCATTGCTCATACGACGAATTGTACAAAAATACATCGAACCAGGAATTCCATTGCGAGACCGCCGTGAACAGGGATACCGTTGCCAGCACTGGCACACACAGCGGCAAAACAATGCGCATAAAAGTAGCAAACTCCCCAGCCCCATCAATACGTGCCGACTCCAAAATTCCCTCTGGCAATCCCTCAATAAAGGAGCGAATGACTATGACATTAAACACCCCGATCAAGCCCGGCACGATGTACACCCAAAAGGTTCCCAGCATCCCAAGCTCACGAATCAAGAGAAAATTGGGGATCAATCCACCGCTAAAATACATCGTTAAAATAAAAGCAATCGAAACAAATTTGCGCAGCACATATTCCGGTCGGCTGATCGTATACGCCACCATTGCGCAGCAAAACACTGAGGTCACTGTACCCGCGACCGTACGTAATACAGAAATTAACGTAGCATGAAAAATCGTCGCTTCCTTGAATACAAATTCATAATTACTCCACGTGAATTCACGCGGCCACAAATAAATCCCACCCCGAATCGAGTCATTCGCTTCATTTAATGAAACCGCCAACGTATTTAAAAATGGATACAGCGTGAACACCATTAGGCATAGCATAAACACAACATTGCACGCATCAAAAATCCGATCCGAGGGCGCCCGAAATCGCCCGTGTATGGCCTTCCCTTTGCCCATGACTTCCTCTCCTTTCTAAAAAATAGCCTAGTCCTGCACTTAAATCCGATTGATTATTCTTAGAGTTTGTTGGTACTGTTACTTGGAACTATCATTTTGAGTGGTTATATCTAGTGGCAATTGGAGTGAATTATGTGGATTATTTTTGGGACTATAAGAAGTCGTGTTGTAGTTCGTTGGTAAGGTCTTGATGAGGTCCGCGAAGCGGCCTGTTAAAAATCCACTGACCTTCCCTGTAGAATGGATGAGCAAGTTCCCCTGCTACAACCCTCAGTTCTTAAAAAATGACTTTACGGAGGATAGCAGCGGAGCGGGCGGAATTGTTCTAAAGAAGCGGAGCGTTCACCTTTATTCCCGGATTTTAACCTATGATTTTTATTCCAATAAGAGAATCCGGGGATAACAGTGATCGGAAGAACAATCCGCACGCGAAGCGACCTTCTCCCCCGTAACTCACTCTTTTTTTAGAACAACCGCTCCTCCCCTAACCGCTTCGCAATATGATTGGCGCTAAACAACAGAATGAAGCTAACCACCGTTTTGAACATTCCAGCAGCAATGGAAAGCGAAAAGTTCCCCATCTGGATACCATATTTCAGGACGAAAATATCTAAGTTTTCCGAGTAATCCACGTTCATGCCGTTGCCCAGTAAATATTGCGGTTCAAAGCCTGATTCCAGCAGGTTGCCAATGTTCATAATGAGCAGGATGATAAATACAGGCTTTAATCCCGGCAAGGCCACATGCCAAATCCGCTGAAACCGCCCTGCTCCGTCCATCTCGGCCGCTTCATACTGCGAGGGGTCAATCGTGGTCATCGCGGCCAAATAAATGATGGTATTCCAGCCGACATTTTTCCATACCTCCGACGCTCCGAGAATCCCCCAAAAGTAGCTTCCCTCACCCAACCACAGAATAGGTTCCTTAATGAGTCCAAGCCACATCAGCACCTCATTGACAATGCCGCCGTCTGCTGATAGCGCCGTACTAATAATGCTGGCCGCAACTACCCACGAAATAAAATGTGGCAAGTAGCTGATCGTCTGCACCACTCGCTTAAATACAATCTGACGAAGCTCATTCAGCAAAATTGCTAGTGTTATAGCGGTAACAAATCCCAGCACCAGATTAATAAAGCTCATCGCCAGCGTATTGCGCATCACCCGCAGAAAGTGTTCATCCTGAAATAGAAAACGGAAATGCTTCAATCCAACCCATTGCTGATCAAGCAGCTTGCGGGCAGGCTTAAAATCCTGGAAGGCAATCGTCCAGCCCCAAAGAGGCAAATATTTAAAAATAAACAGCCAGATTAAAAAAGGGACGGACATCCATACGAGTGCACGCTGCTGGTTCAGCTTGTGTATAAATCCCCTAAAGCCGGTTCGCCGTGAGGACGGCAAACGACCCGAGGAGGTCGTAACAGGTGGCGGTGACGTGTAGCTCATAGCTGCTTCCTCCTTTATTTTTTCCCGACCGTCTTGACTTTTTTGGCAACCTCCTTCGTGATCAGTTCCTCAAAAGCCTTCACATCCAGCTTGTTAAACTCGGTGGTGTATTCATTCCAAATGGCATCAAACTGTGCCGGTGCAGACAGCACCAAGCGCGGGAAATATTTGCGCTGCAGGTCTCCCTTTTTTTGCTGAAAGATCTGCGCTGGTGAGCCTTGGGCAACCTGAATGCTCCAGGCTGGGAACCATGGACGTTCGTCAGGTGCGGAAAACATCTGCGAGAAGGACTCTACACCGTTTGCTTTTAGCAGCTTTTTATCACCTTCGGTATACGACATACGCGCAACCTCAGGCTGCCGTCCGGGGCTAGCCGAGTTGCCGTCGGGCAAGGAAGAACCGTTACCGTATCGCGGCCAGCTGTATTCAAAATATTTGAACCCAAATGAGTCACGGAACGCATCCTCACCCGTCTTTTTAATTTGCTCCTTGGTCCGATAAAAGCGCCCATTTTTATCTACATCATAGGTTTCACCTTTGATCCCCCAGTTGGATAATACTTGGTTTTCGTCGGTCAGCAGATTGTTGAAAAATTTGATAATACGTACCGGGTCCTTGGCACTGACTGTAATTCCAATGCCTCGGTTATTAACAAATGACGACGGATCAAGATACTGATCCTTTATATTCCGGTCGTATACAACAGGCAGCCCTACATATTCCAGATCATCATTACCCGATCGCTTGGAAGCCTCCTGCAGGTTATTTAGAGCCTGCCCTGCCTGCCAGCGGTAATCGAAAAAGCCCAGCACCTTGCCCGAGGTCAGCTTCGCCAAATATTGATCGTAATTGTCCACAAAGGACGATTTATCGAACAGGCCCTCTGCGTTAAGCTGATTTAGCTCTTTCAGGTACCGTTTAGTGATGTCCTTATCTCCATAATCCGTCGCCTGGTGTGTTTTCATATCAATAATTGTGCCGCCATCGTTGGGATAGCCTGCCAGATGCATCGGCGCATTCGTAAGCGCATAAAACCTATCCTGCGTGGTTAGCGCCAAGTACCCGGTTAATCCCTCGTCTGCATGCTTTTTCGTATAGTTCCGAATCAGAGCCAAGTACTCATCTAACGTTTTTATTTTTGGATATCCCGCCTCCTTCAACACTCTGCGCTGTATCCAAAAAGCTCCCTGCTCTATGTTAGGAGCAGACAAATAATCGCCGACCACCGCGCTAAACGGCAGGAAATAGATATTCCCATCCTCCGCTTTCATCAGGTTGTAGTAGGGTCCGTATACACGCTTGATATTTGGCCCATATTTGTCGATCAAATCATTCAGGGGAATAAAAGCCCCGGCATCCAGCAGTTTATCAATCGTCCCATCCGGTACAATTACGTCCGGGTAATCGTTGCTTGCAATAAACGTGCCAATCTTCGTATTCGAATCCCCTACCAAATGCTCCAGCTTCCAGTTCACGCCGGTCTGATCTTCCAAAACTTTTCCGATCCGCGTTTCATTGGTATTAATGTCTCTTCCCGCCGTGGCATTAAAATACGTGAACGTGACCTTCTCCTTGCTATCTCCCGACGCAGGCTCCTTATCCGAGCTCCCTGAGCAAGCAGTGATCATAGATGCCATCATAACCATTACCAGACTGATGATTCCGAACCTTTTGCTTGTCATGCCAGACCTTCCCCTTTCGGCCTCTTTTGTCAATTATGTGTGAATATCATGCGCACGCCCCTTGAACAACGAGATCCCGCGCACCCTAAATTGTAAGCACTTTCATTTTATAAAATGCCGTTCATCTTGTTCACCTGTCAATCTAAAGGTGTTACTTAGGAAACTATAGGTGAAGGTCCTTCAAAGCAAATGGACGCCAATCCAGCATCGGCGTCCATGACAAAACAAATTAGTAATAACGTATTTTCCCTTCTTTGATATAAATCGTTTCATCACATGCATCTGCGACTTGCTGGTCATGCGTTACGACTACAATAGTTTTCCCCTGTATATTTAAATCCTTGAAAATACCCAAAATATTCTGTTCAGAGTGTTCGTCAAGGGAACCTGTCGGTTCGTCAGCCAGTATAATTTCTGGTTCTTGAACAAGAGCTCTTGCTATCGCCACCCGCTGCATTTCACCACCAGACAACATATCAACAGAATGAAAACTTAACTTTTCTAACTCTAATGCTTCTAAAACATCTTCCACCATATGACTAATCTTTGCTTTAGGGTATTTACTATATTTTAGGGGTAAAGCCACATTATCGAACACATTTTTGGTATCAATCAGAGCATAATTTTGTAAAATAAATCCTATTTTTTCTCTTCTGAAATCTGCTAATTGATTTAGAGTTTTAGTAGTCAGATCTTCTTGCTCATACATGTAAGTCCCACTGTCCGGTTTGTCTAATCCAGCAATTATATTTAGCAAAGTGGATTTTCCTGAACCGCTCCTACCCATAATTGCTGTCATAGAGCCCCTTTTAATACTCAAATCCACACCCTTTAATACTTCCAAAACCCTCTCCCCCACCTTAAAAGTTTTGTGAAGATTATTTATTGTAATCATTAAAACCAATCACTCCATTCGTTTTAAAAACATACTAACCTGCAACTTCCTCGTCTTGTAGTAAAGTAGAAGTGTAGACAACGCGAATATAATTAGCATACTCAGCAATATCGTGATGAAGTAACTACCCATTTTAAAGTTAATAAGATAAGTATACAGAAATAGACTAATTAAACCTGGAACTATCACCAAAAATGCTATCTCTGCAATAAAATAGAAAAGTATATTCATTATCGTTGCTCCAGAGATCAAGTGAATAGATAAGTTTTTCATATTTTTTTCTAATTTAGTTACCATTAAAATCGAAATGCTGAGAATACACACCACAAATATAGTTATAGTTATAACACTGAGTACCATGATATTCTCGTGTAGCGCTGAAAAAATAAAATTTAATGGTGGGCTGTTTGCTCCAAGAACTTGGGTATCATAAAAACCAGTCTTTTTTTGGGCTTCTTCTACCTTGCTCCTTACAAAGTACTCGGTTTCCGAACTCCAAATGTCCCCATTTATCATTTGGAGATAGTGTTTCTGTTGAAAGTTAAAGTCTTCCTTAGTATCTGGGACACTTGTAAACTGTTGTGCGGGCATAATAATATACCGATCAAGATATATTTCCGGGTTATTAGCATTAAAAACAAGTGAATCCTTTTTAACAAACCCTTTTACATAAAACTCAAAATCTTTTAACAAATATTTCCCTTTTAAAATATCTCCTACTTTATATAGTTGCTTATATTCTGCTCCTAGGAGTACAGGAATGCTTGTATGACCCACATGATTAAAATCATGTGCGGTCAAGTTCTCCCCCTCATCTGTTTCAATGGAAAACTGATCTAGTCCTTGTTTATTAATTTGTAAAGCTTTTATAGAAACATAAGGGCCTTTGTTATTGATAGTAAAGACATTCGGTTCAAATCCTTGTTCATAATCCTGTGAAAATTTTGCCTTGTCCGCTCCTTCAAAATGAATGAGGTCAACAGGCTGCGTAAAAATGTAGATATACTTCTCACCTATATGTTTCTCTACATAATTATAAAAATTTTTAATTTTGGTTAAGAACATCGGTTGATTCATAAGTTCTTTTAATTCATCACTATTCGTTAGAGTGTCTGATAACTGGAAACTGTCTTGTGCCCCTAAGGCTGCTGTTTTACTTGATTTCGTAACTAAATGATTAAAATTCAAAAATAAAACAGTAACTAAAAAAAACAAAATAGTAATTTGAAGGAGAATAAATATCGTTGTACTTTTGTTCTTTTGTACGCTTTCTAAAACTTCACTGTATACCATTCTCATTTAAACTTAAGTCCTTTCCTGATCTACCTATCCTTTTGACAGTAACGGATATGGAAAGATAAGAAGATAAGAGAATTAATACGTAGCCTATAAGCAGATATTGTACGTACAGTTCAATATTTTCTATTGAAGCCCCAGCGATCAAAAATAAGAAAAGGCTTATTGTACACATAAGCAAATAAGACAGGGAGACGGCTACATAATATCGTTTGGAAAATTTCACTATCGCTTTCTCTGACTTAATTCCCATAATCCATAACCAAGTTATTTCAGTTTTCTTTTTATCGTACCAATTCATAGTAAATATAACACTGGAGCAAACCAACAACAGAAATACAGTAATTATGATCGTATTACGATATATGTCTATGCCCACATATCTCTGTGCTCCAGCATCACCGCGGTCAAATACATTCACCTTAGCGCTTAAGTTTTCAAAAATTAAATATCCATTTTTGATAACAGAGGACACTGCGGGAGAATTTAGTACATAGATATTATTTAGGTGAGTTTGTTGACCAAGGGCATCCAAGTTTAGTAGCACCGTTGTATCCAGAGTTGATGGATAGGCCGCCCCCATAGAACCTATGACTTCAAATTTTTTTCCTTGGAACAGATAATACCGTCTCCCGTCAAGAGACGTAAGTGCTGATTCAGCAATATGTTGTCCAATTACAGCATACCTATGATCACTATAAAAATCGTCCTCATTAAAAAATCTCCCTGCAACAATTGGTGGCTTATATGTATCCTCTTTATAATAAAGAGCTCGCACATTCATTTCCCCAGTTTCAAGCTCCTTGAATATGGTAAATGGGTACGTAGTTCGGAGCTTACGCCAGTCCAATTCGTGAGCAGAATTTTGATCTACCATAAAGAATAAACTATTTTCTTGGTAAAGACCTCTGGACAAGGAGTCTAATTCTTTTTGTTGTACCATGTAATAACTCACAGAGATCATAATCATACTCAATAAAAAATACAGTACGAATATTGGTATTAGTCCATTTCCGGAAATTTCCTTCAGCTTACTTTTCATTTCAAATACCTCTCGTAATAAAAGGTGAAATTGTTAAAGAAATAACAATCTCACCTTCTTTAATTTTTAATTATTCTTGGCTACCGCCGTAAAAAGTTCTCGCTACAAGAATAGCTTCACCATAACCAGTGACAGCCCTGGTACGATCCCACCCCCATTGTCTGTCGCTATCAAGACGTACACTTCCTGCCCAAGTTAATTGTGCTCTGGAATAGTGGTATTCACCCTCCCACTTTGTTATAGCAACTGCTCTTTCTAAATCTGAATTTCCTGGCTTAGCTTCCGTATAACCTTGGTGATCTGGAACACTTTTCGCAGCACGTAAGGAAAGCTCTTGACGAGAATTATTATTAGAAAAATTACCCTTCCCTTCAATCCAACCTCCTTCAATGGTACTAGAAGCATAAGCAGAGGCGGAAATTGAACCAATAATAGCAACAACCGCTAAGGACTTAATTAACTTTTTAGTAAACTTCATACTCTTCCTCCAATAAAAAAATTAGTTATATTTGAAAGCTGGCCAGCTATTCAAAACTTCGTTAGTGTTAAGATATCCTAGACTATTTCTTCTTATTATTGATTTTTAGTATATATTCATATTTACCATATAATAGAAGGGGAGTATATAGCGAAAAATGAAATTTTTTGTAGAAAAATGATTTATTTAGGTTTTTTACACTTTTGAAGGTTTTATACCCGATCCGCAGGAATCATGATACGAATCTCCGTACCTTCGCCGGGTGCACTGCGAATGGCGAGCTCAAAGCGTTTCCCGTAGTAAAGTTTTAGACGATAGATGACATTTTGCAGACCTATACGCTCACCCATTTCTTCCTGCCTTTGCATGTAACCATATAAGCGCTGCACCTGTTCCGCAGACATGCCAACCCCATCATCCCGAACCGTTAGAATCAGTCGTCCTTCCTCATGCTCAAAAAGGATCTCAATGCGTCCCCCATGCTTGAGCGGCTCAATGCCATGGATACTTGCATTTTCAACTAGCGTTAGCACGACCATCTTGGGGATCAGATTTTCCAAGTCTTTAGAACGTGCCTGTACCTCATACTGTATTCGCTCACCAAAGCGATATTGTTGGATTTCCAGAAAACAACGGATCAACTCCAACTCGTCCCGCAAAGTAACTCGATCCTTGTTCCACACCAGCGAATTGCGGAAAATCCGTGCCATGTTATGAATAATGCGGGCTGTCTCATCCTCATGCTTCATCAGGCTTCGCATGCGAATCGTCTCCAGCGCATTGAACAGAAAGTGGGGGTTGATCTGGCTGTGAAGTGCATTCAGCTGGGCATGTCTACGCTGAATCTCCAGATTTTTTCGCTGAATATCGGCCATATAAACATCGTTAATCAGTCGTTTGATTCTCAGCGTCATCCGATTAAATTCACCTGTTAGCTGTCCGATTTCATCACTCGACTCCATACCTGGAATGAGTTCAAAATGCTGATTTTTCACCTTTTTCACATGTTTCAAAATGCGATGAAGCCGCACGTTCAGCGAACGTGTAATCCAAATAATGATCAAGGTGGGCAGCAGCATATTCACACAGGTTAACAAGAGCGCAAAATTGCGAGGTTCCTGCATTTCATACAGCACTTCATCCCTTGATACTGCGGCCACAATGCTCCAGCCGTTCAGATTATTTGTAAGCACATAACTGGTCTTGAACTCCATGGTGTTCTCGGGCAGCTTGAGGGTACTATAGGCCACGCTTTTATGGTTTATATCCACCTTGGGATCATTTGTGTATTCAATTTCTCCCCGTTCGTTAAGCAGGAAGAGACTCCCCTGTAAATTCAGGTTATTGAAAATCTCCCGAATGGACGACATTCGCAGCTCTATTTTTAGTATTTTTTCACGACCACTTGGGGAATAAAAGTAGTTCATCCGTCGAATCAGGCTGAAGGGGTGTGTCTGCTCGTCGGTACTGTCGTCGGTACGGACAAATATAGGCTTGGACTGGCGTCCAGGCGGGATTTGGGTATACCAGGGGAAGCCTTTGACCTTCTCATCTATAAAGCTGATTCCCCCGGAATTCAGCAGCGTTGAATTATCAGTGTAGATCGTAATTCCACCTACGGATTGGTACACAGGGCTGTACGTATTGTTTAAGATACGACGTAAATAAGAGTCATAAACAGCAATATAGTCAGCAGGGTGGGGATATGTTTCTTCCAACACCTCATTGAGTCGATAATCGGTATAAAAGATAGACGAGATTTCCATCGCATCTTCAAATTCCCGGTGAAATTCAATTTTAATTTGTTCCAGTGCGCGCGTAATATCCTGAATACGCTGTTCCTTCACATTTTGCGAGGTAACATGGTAAAAGATCAGATTGGTCAGCACTATAGGTGTAAAAACACAGAGGAAATAAAGCAGCAGCATTTTATCTCGCAGCCGTATATGATCCAGGATAGTTCTCAGCCTCTTCATTCGCCGGACCTCTCTGGCTCGTACCCAACACTCAGGCTATTGCGGTATTCACTTGGCGTGACGTGCGCCAGCTTTTCAAACTGAGTCACAAAATAGTCTGAACTGCCGAAGCCCACGCGCTCCGCAATTTCATATATACGCAGATCCGTCTGCCGTAGCAGGCGTTTCGCCTCCTGAATGCGTAATTTCAGCAGGAATTCGTTAAAGTACACCCCGTATGTTTTTCTGAACAATTGACCGAGGTATACCGGATTCATGTAAAAGCGGGCCGCAATACTTTTCAGACTTATATTCTCGTCAGCATGCTGCTCAATGTAAGCACGGATATGCTGGATTCCTCCCTGCTGACATTCCTTGCGCAGCATCCCAATATATTTTCCACTTTCCTCGGCAAAGGCTGTAAACAATCGCTGGAGTTCACCCAGCGACAGATTCATATCCTGCCAGTTGATCATTGGTTCCAGTGACTGAATTGAGCGCTCATTTCCCTGCATGTTTTGAATGACCCGCACGATACTAAGAACGCATTGATGCAGACTCATTTTCATAGCCTCAGGGGCATAATGCTCTTCCCGAAAGCTGCTAAATAAATAATCTACGGTCGCACGCAGCTCTTCCAATTGGAGTTCCTCGATCTGCTCTGTCAAGCTATCGAGTACGTCCTGACGAATGGTCCTATAGTGGAGGGGTGGCATTTCTCCCTGCAGATAGACAACAATACCACTATGGTCATGAATGTATTTATGGAGCACTGCTTCTTTTGCACTGGCATAGGACTGCTGGATATCTCGCAACTGATTCACAGGACTTCCCGCATAAACGAACACCCGACTTCCCAACCGGTCTTTTAGTGACTCCATCCCCTCTATCTCCTGTTGTAGCGCTTTCATAAAAACTTCCACCTTGGCTTCAAAACACTCTAAAAAGAAGTCCGGTACGATAAGACCAATCCGGTTACGATGCTCATGGACATAGAGAGGGTACTTGCTGCCCATTAAACGATGAAGTGCTTGCTCTATAAGTTCCCTGAACTGGAAAAGTGATAGCATGACGCCATCGTCACCGGAGTGCCAAGGATGCTGATCGTTCAGCTCGACGAGTACATAGTACATATACGTGGCTTCTCCAAGCCGCAACTGTTGCTCCCAATGTGTCACCACTGCATCATCCACTGGGTTCATCATCATCGTCTCTAGCAGCCCGCCTGTAAGGTGGTTCTGATATCGCTGCGCGTTCTGTTGTTCACGGTGCAATCTTTCACTCAGCTTGCGCAGTGTAGCCGAAAAGTCCTCATCATCAACCGGCTTAAGTATAAAATCATGAACTCCATAGCGGAGTGCCTGCTGCGCATAAGCAAAATCACTGTAGCCGCTCATGATAATAAAAGCAGGATGTTGGGTACTCCGTTCGAGTACAGATCGAATCAGCTCTAATCCATCCAGCACAGGCATACGAATATCGGTAATGATCAGGTCTGGGTGAAGACGACTGATTAGCTCCAGCGCATCCTCACCGTTATCAGCTTCACCCACGATTTCAAAGCCACAGATTTCCCAATCGACAAGTTGAATCAGCCCTTTGCGGGTGAAAATTTCATCATCCACTACAATGGCTCGATGCAGCTTCATAACCTGCTTCCTCCTTTCGATGAAACGTCATTTTATTGGGGTTAACTACTTCACGAGCCTTGCACGATATTCCAGCTGGAGAAAAATGGCCTTTAAAACGTATTGTGGCACTTCGGAAGCCATTTGTACAGACGGGATTTCATCATAAGGTCGCTCCAAAGCGTGAAAACTATTGCCCCCAGCTTCTTCCTCACTGAACACAACCGTGACCTACTGTGGCTTAGACATTCAGCGCTGTCACAGGTACAGTAATCCCGCTAGACAGCCGGTTTATAGCGTATTCCGGGGTGTGTCTCTCCAATACAAAAGCCGCCTGGTCTAAATGACCAAGCGGCTTTTATATGTTTGGACTGCAGTTCCTCTTCTTGCGATTTCTATACTTTATATATTTTGTGCATAGTTTTCACTTGGCGTTTTGGTCAACACCACATGCAGGCTGGAATTCGCTTCCACACTACCACGATAGGAAAAGTGCTCATCTCCGGTAATATGGATCATATCCCCTTGGACAACTTCCGTTTCTTCACCATTTACAGTTACAATACCGCTTCCTTCCAGAACAAGCAAATATACATTCGCTCCTGGATGATTATGTGTTGGTAGCTCAGCATTAGGGGTGAAGTTGAGAATAAAAATGACATTGTCGGCTTCCTTATGCACAATTCGTTTTGTAAATGCAGCTTCTTTATATTCCTGAAATTGAATGAGGTTTGATTTTTTCATGTAGATTCACTCTCCTGTTTGTAATTGGATTGGGCCTATATAGTCTTATTGTATTTGATTATTACGCTCGTCTTGTGATTGCGATCACAAACATAAATTTAAGTCATAAATACTTTGAAATATTCAAAAATTTGATTTCAATCATCTTTTTCATCATCACATCCAACTAAAATCGAATTGTGTCAGACAAACCAAAAAAGCAGGAGGTTATTCCTATGAAACCAGGATTTAAGCTGGCAAAGGATATTTATTGGGTAGGAAAAATTGATAATCGTGAGGTCCCCTTTCATCGTCTTCTACTATCAAAGGGTACAACATATAATGCATATCTGCTGAAAACTGGAAAACCAACCATTGTAGATACCGTAGATATGGCGTTCGGCAGAGAATTTGCGGAAGCTGTAGCGGAATTAATCGACCCGTTGGATATTCAATATATAATCGTCAATCACACGGAACCGGATCACTCCGGCGGGTTAGCGGCACTTGCTTCCAAGGCAGCAAACGCCACAATTGTCTGCACGGAGATTGCCGTTCCGGAAATTCAGCAGATGTACAAGCTCCAGCATCGGAATTTCCTCGTCATCAAGGACGGGGATCAACTGGATATTGGAGGCAAGACACTGCTGTTCAAGGAAACACCTTATCTCCATACAGAAGAAACTATGATTACGTATTGCATCGAAGACAAAATCTTGTTCCCTTGCGATATTTTCAGCACACACGTGGCTGTAGAACATCTATTTGCCGATGAGGCCGGCTTTGATATCACCGAGGATTTTATCGGATATTATCAGGCTATTATTCATCCTCATCGCAGATATGTGCGTACATTAATCGAAGCTGTATCTGACTTGGATATTGAGATGATTGCTCCTTCCCACGGCTTCGCGATCCGACATGATATTGCCAAATTTATTGATTTGTACGCATCGATGAGCACCGAAACCAAGGATGATAAAAAAGTAGCGATTATTTATGCCACCTTAAAAAATAATACTAAAAAAGTGGCAAACATCCTGAGAGATTGCTTTTTGGAGAACCAAATCAAGGTGGAGTTATGGGATGTAGATAAAGCGGATGAAACCGAGATATTAAATAGTATTACCTCAGCGGATGCTGTTTTCGTCGGCAGCTCTACCAAATATGCCGACATGACAGGCAAATTGGAAGATCTGCTGCAAAAAATGCAAAAGATGAATTTGGAAGGTAAGCTTGCTGCCGCCTTTGGTTCCTACGGCTGGAGCGGTGAAGCCATTGAAGTCGTACAGGATTACTTGAACGGTACTAATATGAAAGTCCAAAGCACTTCAGATGTAATCAAGTCAACGGGTATGACGCATGTGGAATTCCCAGTACGCATTCGCTTCTCTCCTACAGAAGTTGAAAAAGTGAAAAAAATTAAAAATGCCGCTGAATTTGTCTCAGATCTGCTGCTTAGTGTTATTTGAGCACAGGAAGCTTAGAGGGAATAGGAGAGATGCCGAATGGATAACCAACATTACGTTATCATCGGAGGGGGCGTGGCCGCTGTCAACGCGGCAAAAGCGATTAGAGATCATGATGAGCTAGCAGAAATTTCTATTTACGGGGAAGAGTCCTCCCTTCCATATAACAGAGTCAAGCTTTCGAAGGCACTATTCACTGACTTGCACAGCGACAAAATCCTGATCAAAAAGGAAAAGTGGTTTGCCAGTCAACGGATTCATGTGTATTCCGGCGTAAAGATCACGGCGATACACGCAGAGGACTGCACCATCGAAACAGCCAACGGGCAAACCGTTGCTTATGACAAGCTGCTGCTGTGTACAGGAGCCCACAACCGTAAGCTTGTGCTGGACGGAGCTTCACTAAGGAACGTTCACAATATTCGGTTTCGACAAGATGCAGACAGACTTAAAACGAAATTGCGACAAGGAGACCGGATATGTATCATCGGCGGTGGTATTCAGGGTGTAGAAACCGCCTGGTCCTTCCAGCAAGCCGGATATACCGTTACCATTCTGGAAGCTTCGCAACGGCTTATGCCTCGCCAGCTAGATGAAAAGGCATCCGCTATTTTGACCCGCCGAGTAATCGAACAGGGCACCCAGGTATGCCTTGGACAAGGCGTAAAGCGTATTACAGGCACGGAGCATGTAGAGGGCGTAGAACTGCAGGACGGCACTGTTATTCCCTGTGAACATGTCGTGTATTCTATCGGCATTGTACCTAATACGGAGCTTGCTCGCCAAATCGGTCTTGATATCAGACAAGGCATTCAGGTGAATGCGCAGATGGAGACCAGCTTCCCCAATATATACGCAGCAGGTGATGTAGCCGAGTTCCACAATAGAGTAGATGGATTATGGGAAAGTGCTATGGAACAAGGGAAAATAGCAGGCACTAATATGGCGGGCGCCTCCGCAGCTTACCAGCGTCCCATTCCTGCCACCCTGTCCAACAGCTATGAATGCCCCTTGTTTTCCATCGGTCTGGTAGATGAACAGGCCTGCGACAACAGCCTGACCCGTGAAAATCAAGTTTCTTATACACGTATGTTCATACAAAACGGCTCTATCTGTGGCGCGATTGGCTTCGGAGATGCTCTTGCTTCACTTCCATATAAAGCAGCCATTACCCAAGGACTCAGTCCGGACGCACCAGAGCTTACAAAAATTTTAGATGACAAGGAGAATTAACAATGAAAAAATATGTATGTCAGCCCTGTGGATACGTTTATGATCCTGCTATAGGTGACCCTGATGAAGACGTGATGCCAGGTACAGCGTTCGAAGACCTTCCAGAGGACTGGGTTTGTCCAGTCTGCGGTGAGGATCAAAGCCATTTTGCCCCTATAGATGATACAAAATAACAAGAACACACTATACTTTTTAGTTTCCGGTTGATGAATGGAGTGAATGAATGTGAATGAAATGTCCTGCCCCTGCCAGTGCGAACAGGAGCCCTGTGCCCGCAAAGTGCCTATCTTTTCCTCTTTGTCCTGCGAAGATTTGTGCAAGGTTAGCTCCATGATCCGGCACCGAAAATATCAGAAAGGCGAGGCCTTGATTGTCGAGGAACAGGCATCGGATACGCTATACATTATTAAAAGCGGGCATGTCAAGCTGCTGAAGATGACACCTCAGGGGAAAGAGCAAATTCTACACATTCTGACTACTGGCGATTTTTTTGGTGAGTTGAACATATTTAATAACGACGAGCTGAGTAATTTTAGTGCGTACGCCTTAAAGGATACTGATATTTGTATGCTCACCAAGGATGATATGGAGGAGTTGATCCGCAACAATCCCGATATCTCTTTGAGGCTGCTTAAAACGATTACCAAACGCTTGGCACATACTGAAAACCTGGCTCAAAGTCTGGCTACCAAAGACCCGGAAATCCGTATTGCCTACATGATTCTCGAACTCGGACATAAATACGGCAAGCCAGACGGCTCCAATATTAAAATAAATCTCCCCCTCTCACGCGAGGAAATGGCTAATTATGTGGGTGTGACACGTGAAACCATCAGCCGCAAGTTCGGAAAATTTGAACAACTGGGGATTATTCATATCAAAGGTACACGAGAGATTACCATCTGCGATGTACAGAAACTGAACGAATATATGGATTAAATAAAAAACCGCTTCTTTGAGCTTATGGCTTGTGGCGACTTGGCCACTTCCCATTTGCCAAAGAGCGGTTTCTTTTGTTCTTTACATTTTGCTATCAGCTATTTCTCCATCGTTGTGTTCACACCTTGGGATGACGCTCCCCATGTTAATTGCTCCGATGGAAGCTCCGGGAGAACCATGTCCTTGGCAGGCGCAGCCTGAACTGTAGCCGGCCTGGAGCAATCCCACACTACCTTGACCAAATACACAAACAACAACACGTTTAGCAATGATGTCACACACAAAATAATACCGTAATGATCCTGAGAATTGGAGCTATAGAAAATATCAAAGGTGTTCAGGAAAATCGTAAGACTGAATCCACCCGCAAGCCACAAAAATCTGCGATCTCGCAAATACAGGTACGCCATTACAGCTAACGCGGCCGCAGGGAACAGGTACCGTTCATGCATGCTGGAAGCGAAGGTAAATACACCTGCAATGAGTACCAGTGCAGCTGCTGCTGCAAATTGTGGTTTCCGACTGCGGATATACATCCACCATGTAAACAAAGTCACCAGCACAATGCAGATCATACCCCATGTATGGTAACTGAACAGGAACAGCGTTGTAGTATCCTGCGTATAATTGCCACCAATGAGTGCGAAGAAGTTATACGCGTTCACCGAAGCATATGGATATTCGCCAACTGTCCCCTTGTATAAATCAAGCAACCATAATGGCTCCTGCCCCCATGAAAATGGCAATATGACCAGAATGGTTGTCACAACGGTCCCACCAATGGACAACAGCCAAGGCTGTATTTTGCGCTGTCTCAGCAGCTCGAAGAACAGAACCGGCCCATAAATAATCCCCTGTGGCTTCATTAATACCGCTATCGTAAACAGTACAGCGGACCAGCCAATTCGGTTTTCCACCAGCAGCACAATCATGCCTACAATCAGCATGGTAAAGAATGAATCTACCTGCCCCCAGAAGGTCGAATTGATAAATACAGCCGGGTTAAACACGTAGAATATGGCCAATCCGAGGCTCACTCCATAGCCGACCCGTTTGCTTGCCAACCGGTACAGCATGTACGCTGTCACGATATCGGCTAATATATTCGGAAGACGCAGCAATACAGACATATAAGGACTAAAAGCATCCGTAGAGCCGATTTTACCGATCACATATAAAATATAAATATAGAACGGTGGATAGTCACTGGAACCATTCGTGTAAAAGCCTGACAAGCTATTCGCTGCTGTCGTAGCCCAGTTTCGGAATAGCATTAAGTCCATGTGACCCGAGATCCATGGGGCGATCGCCATTCTTAAAAAGAACCCCGCACCAAGCACTGTCCATAGCATCAGTCCCCGGTTACGTTCCCCGAGCTTCCATTCTTGAGCCCGAAAACGGTAAGCAATAAACACGAACGCGCCGAAGAATAAAGCGGCGAAAATCGTCATCGGAGTAGCATAGGCAGATGAAGAATTTCCATTTCTTCCACCACCCATACCACCGCCAGGACCTCCCATGCCCATTCCAGATCCTTTACCGGACATACTACCGGAACCTCTATGCTGTCCGTCTCTAGCAACACCACTGCCGCCCGATGCAGACGTATCATTCCCGGCCGTTGTGCCTTTGTCACTTGATATCGATGGATTCTCAGTGGAAGAATTGGTCGCCTGACCTGTCGTTCCCCGATTCTTGCCGTCAGAGCTGTTCGTCGCATCCGTAGATGCTGAGGACGAATTCTGCTGGTCCTGTCCTACATTTCCTGTTCCACGGTTCCCCGCAGTCTGACCGTCAGAGGAACGTTGCCCCGGCCCTCCCATACCTCCGCCTGGTCCTCCTCCAAACCCGCCGGATGGACCTTGCCTCACTGCCGCAGACTGAGACGCGGAACTACCTGAGTAACTCCATAACGACACGATACTAACGGCAGCACACAATATGAGACTAAATAGAAGTATATATTTCAGACCGTTCGCTTTCCAAACGTTCAAATCCGATGCACCTCTCTCTGTTTCTATTTTCCTCATATTGTATCTGCCTTAGCTTAGGACTTTGTGAGTTCTGGCTGAATGTTGGCTGAATACGGAATCATCACACTGAACATTGCTGTTCCATCTCCATGATCGCTCTTTCCAGCTGAGATTGTGGATGCTTCAGCATGTTGCCATGACCGGCTGCTAATAGAGACGGATTGCAAGACGCCAGCTTTTTGGCACTTGCCAGCGAAATTTCCTTGTTCCAGGTAGCTAGTGCCGGAAAAGGAAACAGCGGCTTGAGCCTTCCCGCCACCGCAACACCACCCCGAGTCTGAAAGGCATCACCTGCAATCAACGCACGTGTACGGGTATCCAAAAATCCCATCGAGCCCGGCGTATGTCCCGGTGCGCTGATTGCCAGCAGCGAACCCACATGATCCCCATCCTCCAGTAAAACGTCAGGCTGGGTAAGGATATTCTTCGGCACGCTGCCCCGAATAGGAGTGTCCGGTTCGCCTGCCTCCAACGATACATCACCCTTCAGCAGCCGAGCATCCCGTCTTGAAATGAATACTTGTGCCTCAGGATACTTTGCCTTCAGCTTATCCAACGCACCTACATGATCCCCATGCGCATGGGTAAGTACAATTCGTACAATCGGCTGTCCAATGCGCGCCGCAGCTTGTTCAATACCCTGAGCACTGTATGGCATTCCGGCATCGATCAGGGTAAGCCCCTCTTTCTCCTCCACCAAATAACAGTTCACCGGGAACAGCCGGGGCATAAACGTCAATTGATACACATGCTGCACCTGAACGATACGCATTTTATCTCATCTCCTTTTCTTGATCTTAAACTAATTATATTAGCATTATAATTAACGTAATTAGTTTTAGGCAAATTTTTTCGTAATATGCCCATCGGAACGTTGGTTTTTTGGTCATACGTAGCGTTAAAGGAAAGGATTATACAAAGCAAAAAGCAGACCCGGAATCCTACCTCTGGGTCTGCCTTTATTCATATTATGCACATGTCTTTCAATTCATTAGCTCTACCGGATGGCCTCAGCAATAGGCGTACTGCCGGACACCAAATCAATCGCACGATGATACGTCTGTTTTTCCTCCAGTGCTGCTACCACCGTTGCCGCTACATCTTCACGTGAGATGGTATGGCTGGTAAGATTTTCACCAGTAGCAACCTTGCCAGTACCCTCATCATCTGTTAGCCCGCCGGGACGAAGAATCGTGTAATCCAGATTGCTCGCTTCCAGCAAGCGATCTGCATAATGCTTTGCCACATAATACGGCTTAATCGATTCGGGCCACTGCTCCCGGTTCTCCGCATGTAGAGCGCTGACCATAATAAAGCGCCGGATACCCGCTTGCTCAGCGGCCTCCATCGCCTTGACTGCTCCATCAAGGTCGATGAGCAGTGTTTTATCCGCTCCTGTTTTGCCGCCGGAGCCTGCCGTGAACACGACAGCATCGCTGCCTTTTATAGCTGCAGCAATTTCATCAACTGTCCCTTCAAGGTCAGCTACTACCGTTTCTGCTCCCAAACGTTCAAGCGCTTCGGCCTGATCCGGTTTGCGAATCAACGCCTTTACGCGATGCAATTCATGTTGCCCCAGTAGGCGAACGAGATGTCTGCCTACTTTTCCATTGGCACCAATCACCAATACGTTCACTCTTATCCCTCCTGTATTCACGGTCTGTCATCTACTTTATACTGATATATTTTACCCTTTGAGTCTAGGACGCAATCATATGGGCTATATCAGATTGAACTCAGTTTTTTTCTGAATGCTCCACATCTCGCTTATGCTGTAACACGCGAAGACCTGCCCAAAAGGTGTCCATCATCACTTCGATACTCCGATCCACATCCACAGGTAAACCAAAACCACCCTTTTGTTCAAGCGAGGCAAAACCATGCAGAAGACTACGGAATCCCCTCGCTGCATGAATGCAATCTGCTTCGTTGAAACCGTAGCCACTGGATAGCACGGTAATGACAAGTTCCGCTACGCGATCCGCTGCATGTCTCAGCTCGGTATCATTTCGGTCGGTTGTATACAGCATCGCTTCATACAAACCAGGTCGCTCGCGCGCATACTGCATATACGCTCTCCCCATCGCAGTCAGCGCATCTTCGCCTGCTCTGCCTACGGCTGCGCTCATCAATGCCTCCTCTAACTTTTCGAGGCTGTGTAATGCCAGCACTTGACGCAATCCGTTCAACCCGTCCACATGGTTGTACAAAGATGGAGGACGAATATGCAGCTTTTGCGCCAGCGTAGTGAGCGTGACATCTCCCATCCCTCGTTCATTGGCAATATCCTCAGCAGCCTTCAGGATATCTTGTAGCTTTACTCCATGTCTAGGTGACATCATCCTGTCCCCTTTCGTTGAATTCCTATGTAAGGTGATTTTCGTACTATACAGACTAAATTCTTATTTCATCTTAACTAATCCTGTTAGTTTATACAAAGAAAGTACCGTTTGCAACAGTTCCAACCTCCGGATTTTTTAAGAGAAGAGCCTATAGGATATTACTGATATAATACAAAGAGATTATAGAGCGGATCTGATATCTTTTCCGATTCCCTGCAAAGGAGAGCTAGCTATATCTATGAAACCCCAGCCACTATCAGCTATTGAATTCAATCACGTCACCAAATATTTCACTGGATCGGGGCAGCAACGCGCTGTCCTGAACGGGATTACAGCAAAGGTCCCTCGCGGAAAAATCACGACACTGGTCGGTCCGTCAGGCTCTGGTAAAAGCACACTGCTTTCATTGTGCAATCTCTTGCTAACATCGGATGAAGGAGAAGTCAGCGTCCTCGGCAAGCTTATAACCGAGTGGGAGATCCCTGATTTGAGACGAAAGGTAGCATTGGTTTTTCAAGATGCTCCCATGCTTCAGGGGACGGTCCTCTACAATCTCCAGACTGTAGAGCGGCTGCATGGTACGGTACTGGAAGATCCGGTTGGCCTGTTAGAGCGCGTAGGGCTTACCCGTGACCTGCTGGAACAGAAGGCGCAGGAGTTGTCCGGTGGACAAAGACAGCGCTTGGCCTTGGCACGGACGCTTGCGAACCGTCCGGATATTTTACTACTGGATGAGATTACTTCTGCACTGGACCCCGCCTCAGTCAAAGAGGTTGAGGAACTGCTGCTTCAAATGAACAAAGAAGAGGGAACAACAATGATCTGGATTACGCACCATATGGAACAAGCCCGCAGAGTAGGCCACGAAACATGGCTGATGATCGACGGAAGACTGGTAGAACAAGCGGATACGGAAACGTTTTTTAACGCTCCACAACATAGTGAAACTCGCAGGTTTGTAGCAGGAGAATGGGTATGACGATTGTTGCCTTGATTCTCTCTCTTGGTTTTGTATTTATCGCCATCGTCATGTCCAAGTCCTTCAAACTCGGTCTGGACCGAGATATTATTATTGCTACGATCAGAGCATCCGTTCAGCTACTGGTGATTGGATATGTATTGCATTTGATTTTTGGGATGCAAAGCTACGGATTTATCGTGTTATTCATTCTGCTCATGATCACTGTAGCTTCTCAAAATGTTGCGCGCAAAGGACGTTTTATTCCCCGGCTCATGTGGAAGTCATTCCTGACGTTGCTGTGTGTGGAAATCGTTACACAGGCATTTCTAATTGGCCTGCATATCATTCCGGCGACAGCCCGGTACATGATTCCGATTAGCGGCATGATCATTGGCAGCTCCATGATTTTGTCCAGTCTGCTGGTATCGCGGCTCAAGTCGGAAGTCCTGCTGCGCAAGCCTGAAATCATGCTTATTCTCGCGTTGGGAGGAACACCGAGACAAGCCATCTTCCCTATACTGAAGAATTGTATACGTTCCAGTATGATTCCAACCATTGAGGGGCAGAAAACACTTGGGCTTGTCCAGCTTCCCGGCATGATGACCGGACAAATCATTGCAGGCGCCAATCCAATTGTCGCCGTGCGTTTGCAATTGCTCATCGTATTCACTACCATGACCTCTGCCATTTTGACCAGCGTGCTGCTCAGCCTGTTCATTTACCCGACATTATTTACCCGCCAGCAACAACTGCGCACAGAGTCCTGGGAAGTCTAATAGAGACGGGTATACCCAGTTATTTACCAATAATTTTCCATTTATCAAAATTAAATAGACATGTTTAATTCCTGACACGAGGGTTAATAGATACACGTAGACGCTTTACTAAAATTCGATGAGGAGTGATTGAACATGGCTAACAACAACCAAAATGGCAAAATGAGTCGCGAAGAGGCAGGACGTTTAGGTGGAGAAGCTACTGCTAAAAATCACGACAAAGAATTTTACCAAGAGATCGGCGAAAAAGGTGGCGAGGCCACTTCCAAAAGTCATGGCAAGGACTTCTATCAGGAGATTGGTGAAAAAGGCGGCGAAGCCACTTCCAAAAACCATGACAAGGAGTTCTATCAGGAAATCGGTCGCAAGGGCGGTGAAGCCCGTGGCAATTCAGACCAAAGTGATAGCGACGGGAAAATGAGCAGGGAAGAAGCAGGCCGCAAAGGCGGCGAAGCTCGCGCCCGTCAACGCAAAAATAACTAAGATTGATTAGGATACGTTGTCGGTGCAGTTGCAACGCAAAGGCACAGACTGCATAGAATGCGAAGTAAGTGAATGTTTATGTTATAAAAGCCTACCTGCCGGTGTTCCGGTAGGTAGGCTTTTTGTGTGAATAGTTACTTTTATCAAAAGACCACTTTCAACATCCGATCATACGTCATACAATATACATATTCAGGTTAAATAACCATCCTACATATATTATTACAAATGAAAGAATGGAATAGTCAGATTCTTTTCTCTTGTCGTCTTACTTATTACGTGGATTATGGGGTGGTGCGCGAATGTTGATTACTTAGTCATACAGAGTGAGGCTTCTAACGGAGGTGAATATAAAGAATTATATATTTCCTCAAAGTCTATAGTCCCTCCGCTGGTTGTAGGAGAACAATATTATTTCGTGTCTGATCAAAGGTACTTTCAACACCCATATATCCGTTATGTAGAGGAGTAAACTAGAACGAGACAAAAGTGTGCATGCAACTCAGGTCAAATATTCGTGCATCCTGGCTGCTAAGATGGAGTCGAAAGGAGGGAACCCCCGTGTACGAATGGAACGAAATGGTCCAGCTTATGATTGATTGGATTGATAATAATCTTACTTCAGCACCATCATTGTTGAGAATGTCCAATCAGTTAGGCTACTCCCCTTACTACTGTACAAAACAGTTTCATTCTCTGACAGGAATGACGTTAAGGGATTACGTGTGGATGCGCAGGATTAGCCGAGCAGCCCTTGAACTCCGGGACAGCAATGTCCGCATCCTCGATGTTGCCATAAAGTATGGGTTTTCTTCACAGGAAGCTTTTACACGAGCATTTGTAAAAGCGTTCGAGGTAACTCCGGCTGTATACCGGAAGGAGCCCCGTCCTATTCCATTAGCCATTCGCGCCGAGGTATTCTCTCCTTATCATTACCATTTGAAGGAGCGGGATAAGATGGTTAAGGAGCATTTACAAGAAGCCGAAGTCAAAATTGAGCATATACCAGCACACAAATTTATTGGAATCTGGGATATCTCTTCTCGAAACTACGGCGATTTCTGGAGAAACGGCCATAATTGTGATGAAATTTGCGGAACCCTGGAAAGTATGTCTCACCTCAAGCTTCCCGGACAATTAGGTCAAACTGCAGGCTGGTTCTATCAGAATGGTCAGAAGGGCTATCTGTATGGAATACCGGTTGCTGCTGACTACAATGGAGAGATCCCAGCAGGTATGGAGTGCCGAAACATCCCCGAATCAGATTACCTGGTGTTTTTCCACCCGCCCTTCCATTATTTAAAAAACAATGGAGATGTTATGAGAGTGGTGGAGGAAAAAGCTTGGAGCTTTGACCCACGCAGTATGGGATATACATGGGATGAGGAAACGAAGCAGGATTATCAACGGCATTTCCCTGAGGGATACGGCTACGCAGTGTTACGTCCTGTAAAAGAAGTGTAGTAAAAAATCCTTAGAAGCCGCCACGATCTCAGGCTGCTGATAATCGTCTCGCGGCTTCTTTTTTAAAGGAATGGAGTATAGTCAATGAAGTCCTTTCGCTTTTGGCTGGTCCTAGTCTCTTGTATAGTTATTGTTGTAAATCTTACGGGGTACGACGACTATAATATACTATTGGCTATGATTAGCCCGTTGGTTTGGATGTATGAATCCTTTCAATTTGTGCGAAAAGCACATATCCCTATAGCCGTTGTATACTTTACTACGGTAGGTTTCTGGTATCTCATTGGATACAGTATCGATCATTTGATTAGAAAAATTGAAACTCGCTAAAAATAAATAAGATGTACAAACACGGTACATACCCCATTTCTCATTTTGAGTAACGGGGGTACAACGCAAATCATAATGTCCCATGAAGTAATGCAATATCATTCTCCGCCCACATCATGCTGTATTTTTATGAATAACTAATTAAAGATAGGATTGTATTTTTTTAAGAATATTTTGACCATTTGTAGTAAACAAAATATATGTCTTTGAATTGGTTTTAATTACAACCCTGTCCGTTGTTGCATAAGGGGTACCTATTCTTATTGCATCTTTCTCCTGTCCAGCATAAGTGTTATCAAACGAAACATCTTCAATATCCTCAAGAGATACTTCTATCCTTGATAACTGCCAAGTAATAACCAAATTATTACTTTCCTTTTTTATACCGATTCCCAACATGCTGTTTCCTCCTAAAATTTTTTTCTATACAAATTGCAAAGCGAAATGCGATGTCTTGCTGGAATGCTAATTGCCTGATTTGTGTAAAATGAAGCTCCCAGGTCACCTCTACGAGGAGAATCATTAATTACTTACAGGAATTCACAAGAAGTTCACCCAAAAGCTGTGCTATACAAGCCATAGAAATTAGTGTTAGTTTCCCGTAGAGTAGACCAATAATAGTACTTTAAAGAGTTCTCTTTACATCATCCAAAGAGGTTCTATCGCACTTCGCTTAACAATTCGTTATAGTCCCTTTCGTTTTAGGACATAAAGTGCTTAATACTAATCATAATAGAAAAAAAATAGCAAGTGATACAATCTTTAATTCTAAATTGAAATATTATGTTTTCTTTATAAGAAAGGACAGAATAACTATTAGCATGAATGAAATAAAAGAAAGTAGCGGTAATGTTATGAAATTAAAAAGCGAAAATACAATTGTGGTACAATCACTTTGAATTGAGCAAAAATTACTTTTAACACCTAGTAACTGTATCACATATTGGTAACTTGATATTATTACGCCGCAGAAACTTAAAGTTCTAATCACTGAAGCATTTTTTGTATTATTTTGAAATAATGAATGTATACAAATTACAGGTAGTGGGAACATGAATATCCGCTGATACCAACAGAGATCACAAGGAATGTATCCTTGAATAATGCTAAAATATAAACTTCCTACTACCGCTAGTAGGGATAAAAAAATACAAATTAAAAGAAAATCTTTATAGGATATTTTAAACATTAATAGCACTTCCCTTACTGGTCTTTTCCTTTAGTTAAGATTTCAGTCAACTGATATGTTATGACTTTTAGTCTTACCTATTTTGATACATATGACGAAATGAGGTTTTTATATCTAAACCTACAAACGATCAACCGATGCTATAAATTGATTGTTGCAAAAAGTTTTTCCTCCCTCATAATGATCAAATGCTGATTTTTTTTGTTTATAAATCTAAAAAAGGATTTCATCTTAATGAAAAATCATTTCTTATACTTTAGGATTTATAGAGTTAGATAATCCCATAATATTATCAGCAACTAGCTTTTTTATCTTTTCTGATGTTAAACTATTATAATGAATACTTAATTTTTTTAAATCAAAAATACGGATTGCCATTAATATAATTATAAATCTAATCTGATCTTTACTTGAATTAAAAAAACTTATTCTGTCCCCCTCTAATAATAATTCAAGTTGATCTATTAGAATTCCCACTTTTTTATCCATATCTTCGATAATTAGCAAAGATTTATAGTAACTCGAATCTACATTATTCGGAGCAATGCTTGTTAATCTATCTAAATATTTTGCAATCTTAGAGTACTGTTTGTTGTTAAATAATACTTCAATTAGAAGTAAAATTGATTCTAACAGGTATCGATGCCTATACAGTTTAGGATGAGCCTCATACATTTTTATAGAATTCTCTAATAATTCTATAACTTTAGACTTATTTTGGATTTCGTCGTAATTCTTTAACTCATTCGCCAGAAAATAAAACCACTTAGGATTTTGGGAATCAATCTCTATCATTTTTCGTGTAAGGGTAAGGTTTCTTAAGTTTTTATCTTGTTGATTTACAGCTTTCGACTCGTAACCATCATGATTCAACAAAACTTTTAAGGTTAGATTATATGGAATAGTTTGTTTATTCTCAAGAAGTGGCTCCTCATGTACTAAACCATAATATTTTATGCCACTTGAGATTTTTATCATTTTTCTATTATCGTAATGAATATGGTTATTTGATTCTTTTATTATAGGACTTACAACACATTCAATATTAAGAAATTCTATCAGCTTTGCTATACGGGGAATAGAATTTGTTTCTTTATTCTCCAACCAATTATCAGCATCAATAAAAAATATCCAATCTTTTGTTGCTAATTGCATTATCCTATTCCTATGAAATGAAAAATCGTCTCTCCATTTCTCTTGATAAACTTTAACCTTAGGATAACTTTCATTGATCAATTCGACAGTTCTATCAGTTGAATAGGAGTCTAAAACGATAATCTCATCAAAAATGTTATACACGCTTTTCAAACATCTATCCACGCATCTTTCTTCATTAAAAGTTAAAATTCCACAAGTGATGTTTGGAGTTGGTAAGGTATCATATTTCTGGATATATTCTGCTTTGAATTTAGTCAAATCAAGGTTATATTTTTGTTTCTCTATATTTAAGATTAAATCCATATCCTTTTTAATAGAGGAAGTTTCATAGTTTTTTACCAAAAGATCATAAAGTTCATAAAGCTTCATCAATTTGCTCCTTTCAAATTCAAAAGCTTATATATGTTACCTAGGGGTTGTATTCCTTCAAGGCGATTCTTTTCTTTTCCTTTCTCATAAACTATTAGGGTTGGAGTTTTATCGATTCTATTTGCTTTTAGAAAAGAGACATTGTAATTATCTTTTTCATCTAAATTAATTGCATACATATTAGTTTTCCCCGTTTCAATCACCTTTTTAACCACAGGTTTCATTTGTTGACATGCAGGACAATTAGTTTTATGGATATACATAATAAAGGAGGTTTTTGAATCGATAAATTCCTCGTATTGCTTGAGATTTATTTTATGATAAGGAGGTTTATCTAGATTGTTTCCCCCTAAAACTGAAATTAAAATACCAATTGATAATATCATTATTCCAACAAATACGATGATTTTTTTTGCTTTCATGCCAGTACACCTCTTGTTTTTTCGGTTTCCTCATTTTTCAGAGGCATTAACTTCTTCTCTTTAAAGATATATACTTTATCCAAATCCATTAAATGCTGATAATTATGGGTTATAAAAATGATACCTAGAGTTGATTTTATAAGAAATTCTTCAATTACTTGCAAACTGTTATAATCCACATTACATAGCGCCTCGTCTAATATTAATACGTCTGGTTCCTTCAAAAGGGCACGAGCTAGTGCAATCTTTTGTTTCTGTCCCGTGGATAAATTTGTTGCATTCTCATTGATATAATAATTAAATCCTCCAGGGAGTTTTTTTATAGTTTCATATATTTTACACATTTTGCAAATTGATATTACTAGAGACATATCAATATTTTCTCTCACTTGGAGATTTTCCATTAGAGTTCCCTTGAATAAATATGGCGACTCGTCGATATAAATAATCTTTTCTCTTAAACTATTTAAATCATATTTATTTATATCAAGTCCATTTATATAAATAGAAGAATCTTTAATGTCTCTGAATCTAACGAAACACTGGGCAAAAGTGCTTTTCCCACTTCCACTATCTCCTATAATTAATAATTTATCCCCCTTCTTGAAGGAGAGATTGATATCCTCAAATAAATAGTCTTTGCTATTTAATTCATAGGAAAATTCATTTATTGTCAAAAAGTTAAAAAGTTCCAATCTCTCTTGTCCGTAATTTTCCTCTGGATAATTAATAATATCAGAATATCTTTGGAGGGAAATTAACGATTTACGTATAATTAGGTAACTACTTATTAACCTATCTAAAGAAGGTAATAAAAAACTAGAAAGGGTGCTTATCATCACTAGCGACCCTAAGCTTATGTTATCGTTAAATATTTGCTTTGTACTCACCCAAATTATTGAGATAAAAAAAATATTCGAAAATAAATTTTTCACAAAATTCGCATTATTAAAAACAATAGATTCTCTATAGCCGCTTTCCAATTTCTTATTATAAACTGTTTCAAATTTTTCCTTTGTTTTTTCAGTTAAACCTAACGCAATGTTAATTTGCATATTTCCAAATTGTTCCACCAGAAATGAGAAAGCCTTAGAATTAGATATAATTGATTCATTATTTCTTTTATCTATTAATTCTGATGAAACAAATATAAGCCCAATTATCAATAAGTAAGTAACTAAAATAATTAAAAAAATAGACATATTTATAAAAAACAATGTACTACTTATTGCTACTAAAATAAATAAGTCAACTATTGCACCTATCAGATTGTTTCCTATTGCTTCTTTGATATTTAACCCATCAATATATCTGGAGAAAACTTCGCCGTTTTCTCGGTTTTTGAAAAAAAGTATTGGTAATCTTAAAATTTTCAAAAAAAATAAACTTACTAATTTATTTTCTACTTTTAAATTTAGTCTAATGATAATATGGTTTCTAAGATACTCAGCAGTAACTCTAAACATACCTATTGCTAAAAAAATTAATGTAATAAAGCTTAATACCCCATCAAGATTCATTGGAACAACAGCATCAATTATAAATTTAAGATAAAGTGAACCAATGATTGTGGAAATCACAACAAGTAAGGAAAGAAATATCACACTTAATATTTTCCATTTGTTACCAATTATCATATCGAAAAATATACTTTTTTTAGTTTGAGCTTTTTCTTTTCTTAATAAATTGAGATTGGTATATTCAGAATCAATAGTAAGAATAACTCCTGAAAAACTTTCATTAAATGAACTTATTCTTTGTTTAATTATGCTTTCTTTCATCGGATCGCTTATAATTAAGTACTTTTTCTTCGAATTGTAAACTACAACAAAATGATTTCTCTCTTCCTGCTCTATTAACGCAATTACTGGTCTGTTTAATTCACTTAAGACATTCTCGAATTTAACTTTGTTAATTTTAAATGCTTTAGCCTTTTTTATACCTAATTTGTTAAGTACAAAAATCAGGTCTTGTAAGCTGTATCTATCTTTTTGTACTAAAAAATCACGCAAATAATCAGTCTGATAATTATATCCATAGAATTTTAACAAAGAATTCAAGCAAGCTATCCCACAATCGTTATAGCTATTCTGCCTTATATGTGGAAGTTTCCCTTTCATTAACCGCAAGCCCCCTCTTAATTCTTTCCTCTTTTGTTGATAAACTCTAAGGCTTTATTTCTTTAAATGACCGATTGTCAAACCAAGCGCGAAGGAAATCTGTGAGTGATACTGGAGCGGACCTCTTTAAACCTTAGCTAATAGACGCACCCACTAGAAACGATTTTCGGTTTTTTACCACTTTTGCTGTTTGCCTTAACGGTCCACAGTCTTTGGGTTAAGCCACTCTGCAAATCTCTTCTGACAAGTAAGGAAATAAACTCCATACTCTTCGGCACATATCGCACTTCGTTTTACAATCCATCCTAGTAATTCAACCGATCGAAGTAAGGTGAAAGCGTTAAAAAGATCATTTAAGAGGGGAATATCTCTATCCCCCCTCCTGGAAAATTTGGATTATACTAAATTATTAGCAATAATCATGGTACAATTGGCACCAAAATGCACCATTACCTCCGCATCCAATAGTACCCCCTGATAGACACTGAACCAAGAAGGCGGCACATTGTGCCTTAGTGTATCCATCCCCTCCTTCTAACTTTTCCAATTCTTCGAGATTTAGTTCTTTCATTAAACTCTCCATTTTAACATCCTCTTTTTGGTTATACTTCAAAATTAATCAATATATTAGAAGTATATGTAAAACTATAAACCATAATTTTCTTTTCTGCAACATACAATTTGGTTAACAACTAAAAGTTTCGTAGTAGACCTTTATTCCAACACAATAAAAACTTCTAAACTAATCAAATTAGAGAGGGAAATAGACTGCCTTTTTGGGAGCACATCATAAATCTGGTCTGCAATATAAAGTAACTATGTACTTCGCTGCTTTCGTGAGTTTTCATAGTACTTAAAATGGTTAAAGATACAAAATCAATAAGTTGTAGTTTTGTCCCCCCATCAATCCAGTAGGACAATAGTACTCACGCTTTGAAGTCAATTTCTATATCTGATAATTTATGTTCCATAAGAAACAATTCTGGATGAATCGACTAAGGCAATTATTGCTACCTTCCGATTAGATAGACTGGTTAGCTTCTGAGCTAAAAGGTGTCTTTGTGAAGCTAATCACTACTGTAAATACATTAAATGAAGTACCTTTTTTTGAAAAATTATACAAATAATAAAACTGTTGTTTTACAGCCTCTAGTTGTTGATGTAACATTTCTTACATTTCATTTAAATTCCCCTAATGAAACTCATTCTAGGATGGCATGTGTAAATATGAATTATCGTTTTTTCATCAAAAAACAGCAATTTGAAAAAAAAAAGACCAGCACTTGAAGCTGTTCTCTGGCATTTTGTACGGTATTAGTTTTCTCAGCTGACTGTAACGGAAAGAGTGCGGCGCATGGAGGATAAAGGTACGATTGCATGATATAATGCCGTGGTTTCACCTGGAAAATGGGAAAGCCCATCATGGCATAAACTATGCCCCGATTGGAGGATTTATGGACGAAGTGCGGCAAATATGACCGTTCTACCACGTTGATTGTTTTTTTCCAAAAGTCCAACCTCCTTGCCCAGCTCAGTCATGGACGTGCGCGCCTGCTTTTGAAGTATCTGTAGAGTTTAATCCACCTGATCCATCCCGCTACATCTCCTGTAAAAAGAAAACCAGTCCAACACATTGTAAGCGTGTATTGGGCTGGTGGACGTGTACACGTTGGCTTCCAGACAAATTAGATCAGCGTATAACCGCCATCCGGGAATAGCACGCTTCCGGTGGTGAACTTGTTAGTCATCAGGTACAACACCGTATGTGCGATTTCCTCATTATACCCCACTCGCCGTAGCAAGGTTACTTCCTTGTATTCTTCAAAAGCCTGCGCCCACTGCTCCCCCTCGGGGCCGTCCCGCCAGATCGTGCCGGGAGACACCACATTGACCCGTACTGGAGCCAACTCCACCGCCAACGCCTTGCCCAAACTTTCAATCGCGCCGTTAGCCGCTCCATATGTAGCACCAAATCCCATCGGCCGTTGACTGAAGGCTCCAGACATAAGAACGATTGAGCCATCCTTGGAGATATGCGGTACCGCATGCTTGGCAGCAAAATACTGCGGCCAGAATTTCCCCTCGAATGGAGTCTTCGCCTTTTCCGTATCTATGGTGATCGGACCACGTGTATAGCTCGCACCTGGAGTAAACAAATGATCGAAAGCGCTGACCCTTTCAAAAAACGCCTGTACTTCCTCTTCTTTTTGATTGTTCAATTAAAAAGTCTTTATGTAAATTCATATCATTATCATCTCCTCTATGGGGGATTGTATTACAACTATTTTATAAGCATATATATTTTTATTCGGGTGAACTTTCAAGGGCTATATTCTTGCGGTAGGATGTCGGCGACTGACCGGCCCAGCGTTTGAATTGCCTGCTAAAATGTGCAATATCCCCATAGCCGAGCAAATCAGCAATTTGCTGCACTGACCATTGCGGATCAGCCAGCAGCAGCTTCGCCTCATGCAAGACAAGCTCGGATAGATA
This sequence comes from Paenibacillus sp. EKM211P, assembly GCF_011066175.1. NCBI lineage: Bacteria > Bacillati > Bacillota > Bacilli > Caryophanales > Paenibacillaceae > Paenibacillus > Paenibacillus sp. EKM211P. Next base: position 254,238 of record NZ_JAAMNS010000001.1, on the reverse strand, counting down.
CACCCGCGGAGATACGCCAAAAACGCTACGGAATACACGATTACAATGAGATACGCTAATACCCAGTTCGGATGAAATACCCTCGATCCCATCCTGTTTTTCCAACGAGCCGGCCTGTCTATAAGGCTGATTGACCCTGCCCTGAAGACGACTTGCAATCTGATGGGCAAGCTCTGCCTGCACATATCCACGCCCTGGCAGATGAGCGGCTTCACTGGATACAGCCTCCCACAACGTTGCGAACAGTTCGAACACAGCAGATTGAATCCGCATACGCTTTGCCACTGAATCACCATCTATACCTTTGTCCTCAAGCGCAGAAAGACCGAGCAGCTTGCCTAGCGCTGGTCCCATCTGCTTCGCTACTGTGCCATCCGCTGGAAAAAGTACTTGCTCCAAACGACTCAGGAGCGAAAGAAACAATTTATCATCAATGTCGAAATGCATGCAAAAATACGTAAACCCCTCTCCGTTACTACGGCTGGAGTGGACAATTCCTGGGCGCAAAAGTATCAGATCACCTTGTCGCTGGATGAAGCTGCGACCATCCACAACCATGATCTGTTCTCCCGCAAGCACGATGTTAATTTCATATTGCGGATGTTCATGTGGCGGATAGCTCCAGTCTCTTCCGACACTTCGCGTATGAATGGCAAACAGATTGACCGTAGTCCGCACATCGGGAAAAAAGAATTCCTCTCCGGCGACCGTAAGGTTTGGATCATGGGGTCGCTTTGGCAAACGTGGTGACGACATGTTTTCCCTCCTAGCTTACTTACATCGATATACTTCAGTATATCGTTTCCAGCGCGATTTGGATAAATAGTTGAGCGATTTGACAATGGTTCCTCGGCACATGTCATGCTAGGCTCTAATTGAAGCTAGTCAATGTTAAATTTTATTATGAAAGGGGTTTCATTATATGTCGAAAAATATATTTTATAACACGCAGCATGCACCTATCGGTTCATTCTCCAGCTTTACACTTGGGTTTAAGGGTAATCGCGGCGGACTCGGCCTGGAACTGGGCAAGCCTGCTGATGAAAATGTATACATCGGGCTGCAATCCAGGGATGGAGGATCGTATGAGGCGCTTCCCTTTTTTGCATCCATACAGGATGAAAGTACCCGCTATGATGTGGAGAAAAAGGATAAAAAAACGGAGCCTCTGCTCGTTGTCTTTGCCGATCAGGACATCACCCGTGAGCTAAAAGCAGGAACCGATACATGGCAGGCAGGCGATTTGACATTCCGGCTGTACTCCCCCGTTCGCCCGGTGCCCGAGCCGGGAATTGCGGGCATAGATGAGCTGCGGGCAGCGTTGGTTCCGGCTGTATTTGCCGAGCTGACGATCGATAATACACAGGGTGCCGCTGCACGGAGAGCCTTTTTCGGCTACCAGGGCAGTGACCCGTATAGCGGCATACGCATTATAGGAGAAGATCCACGCAGGGACGTTATGGATTCTACCCGATTGAAGGAAAGACTCACAGGCATCGGCCAAGGACGAAGCACTGCTATTGTGACCAACAGCAGCGAAGCGGTACCTGCCAGCGGATTTGCGATGGAGAAGCTACTTGGGGAGGCCATGGCTGATAACTTATCCTTTGGCTTAGGTGCAACGGGTGCGCTCCTGATGGACGTTCCCGCAGGAGAGAAGCGCACGTATGCCTTCGCTATATGTTTTTATCGCGGCGGCATTGTGACAACAGGTATCGAAGCATCATATTACTATACCCGGCTGTTCAAGGATATCGAAGACGTGGGAAGCTATGCGTTGAAGCATTTTACCAACCTAACCGCAGCCTGTGTTCAGGCGAACGACTGGATCGAATCGGCGAGCTTGAGTCTGGATCAGAAATTTATGCTCGCTCAGGCCATTCACAGCTATTACGGCAGCACCCAATTGCTCAGTCAGCAAGAGGATGGCGAACCAATCTGGATTGTGAATGAAGGCGAGTACCGAATGATGAATACACTCGATCTGACGGCAGACCAGCTTTATTATGAATTGATTTTGAATCCATGGACGGTGCGCAACGAGCTGGAGTGGTTTGTCCAACGGTACAGCTATCGGGATGAAGTACGCTTCCCGGGGGAGGAACAGGCCTATCCCGGTGGGATCACGTTTACACATGATATGGGCGTGGCCAATGTGTTCTCCCGGCAAGGGTATTCCTGTTATGAGCTGGCAGGGATTGACGACTGCTTCTCTTACATGAGCCACGAGGAACTGGTGAACTGGCTTTGCTGCGCCACGGTATATATCGAGCAGACACAGGATCAGTCATTTACGACACGTATGCTGCCTGTCTTGTGCGACTGCTTTGAAAGCATGCTACGGCGGGATCATCCAGACCCGGCGCAACGAAACGGCTTAATGGGTCTAGACAGCTCAAGAACCCAGGGAGGGGCAGAAATTACGACTTACGATAGTCTGGATGTATCCCTGGGTCAATCCCGCAATAACATTTATTTAGGCAGCAAATGCTGGGCGGTATATGTTGCGCTGGAAAAGATATTTGCCTTAAAGGGGCTTAACTCCCTTTCACAGGAAGCTGGCTTACAGGCAGACAAATGCGCAGCTTCAATCACCACTCACATGACTGACAAGGGCTATATTCCTGCAGTCATTAAGGAAGGCAACGACTCGCAAATCATTCCTGCCATTGAGGGGCTGATCTTCCCCTATTTTACAGGATGTGAAGATGCGCTTAAGAGTGATGGGCGGTTCGGTGGATATATCCAGGCACTTCGACGCCATTTGCAAACCGTACTGGTACCAGGAGTTTGTCTATTTGAAGACGGAGGCTGGAAGCTATCCTCGACCAGTAACAACTCCTGGTTAAGCAAAATCTATCTGTCACAGTTTATTGCTCGTGAGCTACTGGAGCTGCCTTGGCAGGAAACGGGGCAGGCGGCTGACGCAGCCCATGTCTCATGGCTCCTCCATCCTGAAGAATCCTATTGGTGCTGGAGCGACCAAATGCTCTCCGGTATTGCCCACGGCAGCAAATATTACCCACGCGGGGTTACCGCTATTTTGTGGCTGTATGAAGGCAAAGGGAATCGGCTGACCCTCCCTCAGCATATGAGTCAAGATGAGAAGCAGCATGCCTGAGACGAACGAACCCTCACTCGTCCAAAGGAGGCCCAAATAATATGAGCAAGCGGATGAATATGCCAAGCGAGAGCGGCTATGACGCTTGGTTGCACTACCATCGCGACCAATTTGTAGAAAAGATGCCTGCTTGGTGCAGAGTCATCGTAGTTCATGAAACAGATGATGAAGTGCTTCAGACGGCTGCGAGTGAGCTTCGGCAAGGATTGGCTTCCATGTTCGGACAGCAGCCGAAGATAAGTACCGTTCCTGTCAATGTACCATTCGTTGCGCTGGGTACGCTCCAAGACCATCCATGTATCGCAGAACGGTTTAGTGCAGAAGAACAGGCAGAAGTGAGCGCAGAAGGCTACCGAATTCGCGGAGTAGAAGTGCCGAAACTTGCAGATTCAACTGGGCAAGATCACGATGATATCAAAGGACAGTGCCTTATAGTTGCGGGGCAGACGTCAAAAGGAGTATTGTATGGAGTCTTTCATTTGCTGCGCTACCTGCAAGGAGGACTAGACGGCAATCTGAAGCCCACTGCCGGGGAATCATTGCACGCTCCCACTCTAGACCTGCTGTCTAATCCGGCTAACTCCATTCGCATGATTAATCACTGGGATAACATGGATGGTAGTGTTGAACGTGGATATGCCGGGGCATCTATTTTCTACAACAACAATGCCTTTACTACAAATATGGAGCGCCTTCGAGACTATGCCCGTCTACTCGCTTCTGTAGGCATTCAGGCGTTATCCATTAACAATGTGAATGTCCATCAGGTAGAAACTGAGCTGATCACAGATCGGTTTTTACCTGATGTAGCCAAAGTAGCAGCCGTATTTCGCGCCTATGGTATCCAAATCTACTTGAGCATTAACTATGCCAGCCCGATTCAGCTCGGTGGATTAACCACAGCCGATCCTCTGGATCCCGGTGTAGCTGAATGGTGGCAGACCAAAGCACAGGAGGTTTACGCAGCAGTTCCCGATCTGGGTGGTTTTGTGGTCAAGGCCGATTCTGAAAATCGGCCCGGTCCCTTCAGCTATGGGCGCCATCACGCCGATGGAGCCAATATGCTGGCGGATGCACTACGGCCCTATGGCGGACGTGTGATTTGGCGTTGCTTTGTCTACGACTGCAAACAGGACTGGCGTGACCGCAAGACGGATCGGGCTCGCGCGGCCTTTGACCATTTTAAACCGCTGGATGGACTGTTCCGGGATAATGTCATTTTACAGATCAAAAATGGCCCGATGGATTTTCAGGTGCGAGAGCCTGTCTCCCCTCTGTTCGGCGCGCTGGAAGCCACTCAGGTACTGCTGGAGTTCCAAATTGCACAGGAGTATACCGGACAACAAAAGCATCTATGTTACCTGGTTCCGCAATGGAAGGAAGTGCTTGATTTTGACACCTACGCACAGGGAAAAGGCTCCACCATCAAGCGCATCGTAAGTGGTGTTTTGCATAGCAACAGCGAATCTGGTTCTCATCACAGGAAGGCTACTGTCCATGCAGGCAGCGGCAGTTTCCAGGAGGAGCCAACGAATCATGTTCCCAAGGGCACGAACTTTGGAATAGCCGCTGTTTCCAATATTGGTGCAGACACCAATTGGACCGGACATTTGCTCGCCCAGTCCAATCTTTACGGCTACGGCCGGTTGGCATGGGACCCGGATCTATCCGCAGATGAAATCGCGGATGAATGGGTTCGGCTAACATTTAGCAATCAAGGCAAGGACTACGGCGATCCTGAGTTGATTCCTACTATTAAGCAAATGCTGCTCGATTCTTGGAATATCTATGAGTCCTATACCGCCCCTCTGGGGGTCGGCTGGATGGTCAGTCCCAATCACCACTATGGGCCGGATGTTGATGGATATGAATATTCGATGTGGGGCACCTACCATTTTGCCGATTGCTGGGGGATCGGGGTAGATCGGACGACTGCAACTGGAACGGGCTATGCAGGACAATATTTTCCTCCTGTTGCCGAAATCTACGAATCTACAGACACCTGTCCAGATGAGCTGCTCTTATTCTTTCACCATGTTCCTTATACGCACGTGCTCCAATCCGGCCAAACGGTCATACAGCATATTTATGATACTCATTTTGAAGGTGCCGAACGTGCGGCCCATCTCCAAGCAACATGGATTAGTCTGCGGGAGCATCTAAATGAATTGATCTATGAACAGGTGCTGACGCGGCTGGAGCATCAGGCTGAGCACGCCAAGGAATGGCGGGATCGGATCAATACGTATTTTTATCGCAAAAGTGGTATTCCCGACGAAAAAAATCGCCCTATCTATTAAGCAGATAGCCTCATGCGTTGCTTGCATACACACTGGGTTTTGCCTCCCCTTTCACGGGAATACCATAAAAGACACACGTCTTACTCAGACCTGTGTCTTTTTTCGCATGGTCTAATTTATGCACACGGTTGCTAACGCAAAATGTCATATTTGTCCACTCTGAATGTGCAATAAATTCTTCTTTTTTATGCAACCGCTTGCTTTATACTATTTTTGTAGACGTTTACAAAATGTTGTCGAATTAGACTATGCTTTTGGGGAGGATGATCGGTTTGACCTTGTATCGAAGTCTATGGAAAAAAGGGTGTATGCTTCTACTAAGCCTTGTGCTGTCTCTGACCGCCTTCATTGGCTCACCCTCTAATACGGCGAGCGCTGCGGTTGCAGATGATTTTCAAGCTTCCGTTATGGGACCGCTGGCGAAAATCAATGACTGGGGTTCCTTTAAAAAGCAGCTACAAACGTTGAAAAACAATGGCGTATATGCCATCACTACCGACGTCTGGTGGGGCTATGTGGAGAGCGCAGGAGATAACCAGTTCGATTGGAGTTACTACAAAACCTATGCAAATGCCGTGAAAGAAGCGGGACTGAAGTGGGTTCCTATTATCTCTACGCATAAGTGTGGAGGAAATGTGGGAGATGATTGCAACATCCCACTGCCAAGCTGGCTGTCAAGCAAGGGTAGTGCAGATGAAATGCAGTTCAAGGACGAAAGCGGCTATCCCAATAACGAAGCCCTTTCCCCATTGTGGAGCGGAACCGGTAAACAATATGATGAGCTGTATGCCTCATTCGCTGAAAACTTTGCCGGGTATAAAAGTATCATTCCCAAAATTTATTTGAGCGGCGGTCCTTCCGGGGAATTGCGCTATCCGTCCTACTATCCAGCAGCAGGATGGAGCTACCCGGGACGAGGCAAGTTCCAAGCTTATACTGAAACAGCCAAAAATGCATTCCGCACAGCTATGAATGACAAGTACGGATCATTGGACAAGATTAATGCTGCTTGGGGCACCAAGCTTACCAGCCTTAGCCAAATCAATCCACCGACCGACGGGGACGGATTTTACACGAACGGCGGGTATAATTCCGCGTATGGAAAGGATTTCCTATCGTGGTACCAAAGTGTGCTTGAGAAGCATCTAGGTGTCATCGGAGCAGCGGCCCACAAAAACTTCGATTCTGTGTTTGGTGTCCGGATCGGGGCCAAAATTTCTGGTCTGCACTGGCAAATGAACAATCCTGCCATGCCGCACGGCACAGAACAAGCGGGTGGATATTATGATTACAACCGTCTCATTCAGAAATTCAAGGATGCCGATCTAGACTTGACATTTACTTGCCTGGAGATGAGTGACAGTGGCACAGCACCGAATTATTCGCTGCCGTCCACCCTGGTTGATACCGTCTCCTCCATCGCGAATGCCAAGGGTGTTCGCCTGAATGGTGAAAATGCACTTCCGACAGGCGGCAGCGGCTTCCAAAAAATCGAGGAGAAAATCACGAAGTTCGGTTATCACGGGTTTACGTTATTACGCATCAACAATCTCGTCAACAATGATGGCTCACCAACCGGTGAGTTGAGTGGATTCAAACAATATATCATCAGCAAAGCCAAGCCTGACAACAATGGCGGTACAGGCAACAAAGTAACGATATACTATAAAAAAGGCTTCAACTCGCCTTACATTCACTACCGTCCGGCTGGTGGTAGCTGGACTGCTGCACCTGGTGTGAAAATGCAGGATGCCGAAATTAGCGGCTATGCTAAAATTACCGTCGATATCGGTTCTGCCTCCCAATTGGAAGCCGCTTTTAACGACGGCAATAACAACTGGGACAGCAACAACACCAAAAACTACTCCTTCAGCACGGGCACTTCTACGTACACGCCCGGTAATAGTGGCAATGCAGGAACGATCACTTCAGGCGCTCCAGCGGGTGCGAATCCCGGGGATGGCGGCGGTACAACTAACAAAGTAACGGTATACTACAAAAAAGGCTTTAACTCACCTTACATTCACTACCGTCCGGCTGGTGGTAGCTGGACTGCTGCACCTGGTGTGAAAATGCAGGATGCCGAAATTAGCGGCTATGCTAAAATTACCGTCGATATCGGTTCTGCCTCCCAATTGGAAGCCGCTTTTAATGATGGCAATAACAACTGGGACAGCAACAATACCAAAAACTACCTTTTCAGCACTGGCACTTCTACCTACACACCCGGCTCTAACGGAGCCGCAGGAACTATCCGAACAGGGGCACCTTCAGGGAGTGTCCTCAGCGTAGTGACTTCCACCTACGCAACCGACCTCAACGAAGTTACAGGACCTATCCAAACAGAAAAACTTTCAGGTGTATCCTTAAACGTAAGCACTTCTACCTACGCACCCAACTCTAACGGAGTTGAAGTAACAGCTCAAACGGAGGCGCCTTCGGGCGTCTTCACCCCTATGGATCTGGGTACCCTCTCCAAGCCCACCTCCCTCAGCACAGACTGGAGCAAACAGAGCATTTATTTTATCATGACAGATCGTTTCAGCAACGGTGATCCATCCAATGATAACTACGGTGGCTTCAATTCCAACAACAGTGATCAGCGCAAGTGGCATGGTGGCGATTTTCAAGGTATTATTAACGAACTCGACTACATTAAAAATATGGGGTTTACCGCGATCTGGATTACCCCAGTAACGATGCAAAAGAGTGAATACGCTTACCACGGCTATCATACGTATGATTTTTATGCAGTAGATGGGCATCTCGGAACAATGGACAAGCTCCAAGAGCTGGTTCGCAAGGCACATGACAAAAATATTGCTGTGATGCTGGACGTAGTTGTGAATCACACAGGTGATTTCCAACCGGGGAACGGGTTCGCCAAGGCTCCTTTTGACAAAGCAGACTGGTATCATCACAATGGTGACATTACAGGCGGGGACTACAACTCCAACAATCAATGGAAAATCGAAAATGGTGATGTAGCTGGACTGGATGACCTAAATCATGAAAACCCCGCTACCGCAAACGAGCTTAAAAACTGGATCAAATGGCTGCTTAATGAGACAGGCATCGACGGGCTGCGGGTGGATACCGCCAAGCATGTACCGAAGGGTTTTCTAAAGGATTTTGACCAAGCTGCCAACACCTTCACCATGGGTGAAATTTTCCATGGCGACCCTACTTATGTGGGCGATTACACCCGGTATCTTGATGCTGCACTAGATTTTCCGATGTATTATACAATCAAGGACGTGTTCGGACACGATCAATCCATGAGAAAAATCAAGGATCGCTACTCCGATGATCGTTACTATCGCGATGCTCAGACCAACGGTGTATTTATCGACAATCATGATGTAAAACGTTTCCTGAATGACGCATCTGGCAAGCCGGGTGCTAACTATGACAAATGGCCACAGCTCAAGGCCGCTTTGGGCTTTACTCTGACATCTCGCGGGATTCCAATTATCTACCAAGGCACTGAGCAAGGCTATAGTGGCGGAGATGATCCCGCCAATCGGGAGAATATGAATTTCAACGCCAACCATGACCTGTATCAGTACATCGCTAAGTTGAACTATGTGCGCAACAACCACCCTGCTCTGCAAAACGGTAGCCAAAGGGAAAAATGGGTGGACGACTCCTTTTACAGTTTCCAGCGCTCTAAAAATGGCGACGAGGCCATTGTATTTATCAACAACTCCTGGAATAGTCAAACCCGCACAATTGGCAACTTCGATAATCTGTCCAACGGAACCCGCCTGACTAACCAGCTGAGCAACGACTCCGTTCAGATTAACAACGGCTCGATCACCGTAACTCTCGCTCCAAAGGAAGTTAAAGTTTTCACCAAGTAACAGTCACATTCAGTTACATTGATTATTCAGATGTGCTAAAATAAGTTATAGAAGGATATGCTAAAAAAGAGCAAGGATGCTGGTAACATCCCTACTCTTGGCAACAGCCGCTTTGAAGAGCGGTCGGCTGTTCAAAGGCGCTCTAAAGAAATAGACCGTTTTCCCCTTGAGCAGGGCGGTCTATTTCTTTTTGCTATACCCTACTTATTTTTCTATACGAACATAACTTCGCAACGCCAAGAAAAGCCCTAGCACAAAAATGAAGCAAATACTGATGATTCCTCCAGGAACATATGTAAATGTTCTACCAAATGTGCCATGCGGAGAAAATAAAAACGGTACTGCCCATGGGTAAAAAGTATTCCCCGGTGCATTAACCAAAACAAAGTTTAAACACATGACCGTACACATTCCCATAATAGCGGGCACAAATTTTTTCCAGTGAACGGCGAAAAATGTGATCATCGGGATGAGCATAGCGTGCATAAGAACCATTTTGATGAAGATCCCAAGCTGACACATAACGATTTCAAAGGTTAATGGCCTGGTCGTAATAAACATACCCAATATGGCAGATAGCGCAAATGTCAACAACAGACTAACAGCGATGTACATATAAATAACAAGCAGCTTGCTGAAGTAGAGGCGACTCCGTCGAACAGGATTTGAAAACAGAGCAATATGGGTCTTCTCTTGGTATTCTCTCGCATAGATATAGCAGGTCAAAATGTAGTAGCTCATATACCCCGTTATAAAATTTATGGAAAACACCAAATCCATAAAGTAATCATTCCATCCATTACGCTCCAAGGAAAACTTGGGACTTACAGCGAAAGTACTAAAAGTTAAAAATACGGTTGCTATTAAAATAAACACACTTAGAAAAAGAATTTTAGTTCCTTTCATCTTCAAGCACTCTGCTTTAAACAGGTCAAGCATAGTAACCCTCCTCTCAAAAACTCTCCATTTAGTCTCTTCTTTGATATGTCCATATGGATAAAAACAATCCAAGAAGAAAGGTCACGGATAAACTGAACCATGCTATTGAAACATTGGTAGGTATAGTCGCATTTCTTTCATTAGGAGATAAGAGATAGGGCACAATCCAAGGGTACCATTCACTTTTGTATATAAAATTCAAAAATATTGCAGTACAAACTACGAGTACAACCACCATGATGCTCTTCCAGCGTATAGCAAAAAAAGAGGCGATTGGGATTAACATCGCATGCATCACACACATTTTAGCAAACACTTGGATTTGGTATACCCAGATAGCCATCGTTAAAGGTCGATCTGTAATGGACATGCCTAATAAGGCAGACAAAAACAAAACGAGAAATAAGGATACAATAATAAATACATAAATAATGGTCAATTTACTAAAATAAAATTTAACCCTGGTGGCAGGCGTGGTAAACATAAATAGATGCGTGTTTTCCTGATACTCTCTTGCAAAAATATGACCCGTTAAAATGTAATAGCTGATAAATCCCGCTGCAATATTGATCAAGGAAACAATATTTGTAAAATAGTAGTCCCAACCCAGATTATCAATTGAATATCTGTAAAAAATAGCGCTCAATCCAAACATCAACAGTACAACAGCCAGCAATATAATATAGCTTAACAGGAAGGCTTTAGAGCCTTTAAGCTTAATAAGTTCTGCTCTAATCACGTCGCCCATCCTCTCCTGAAATGAGAGTCAGAAAGTACTCCTCTAGCGTCTGTTTTGAGGTGTGTATCTCATAGACGGAAAATTGATGATCTATTAACTGTTTATTTAACGCAGATGTATTTTCAATCGGACTATAAATTCTTAGTTGTTGTGGAGATAATACCTGAGATTGTAGCTGCTTCATGTGTTCTTGTAGAAATGTCTGTACTGCTTTTGCATCGTCTACCTTTACATCTGTATATTGCTCAAAACCTTCCTCTAACCGACTCAAACGATCCTCCGCTAACAGTTTTCCATTATGTATAATCCCGATGTGTGTAGCTAATTGTTGAATTTCGCTTAGAATATGGCTAGAAATAAGAATTGTTTTCCCTTGTTCCTCGCACAACTTCTTTAATAGCTGACGAATTTCCTTAATTCCTGACGGGTCTAACCCGTTCGTTGGCTCATCTAATATAAGCAACTCAGGATCATGAACAAGGGCCCTGGCAATCCCTAATCGCTGTTTCATTCCCAGGGAAAAATCTTTGAACTTCTTTTTTCCAGTATGCTCTAACCCCACCGTAGTTAGGGTTCGTTCAATTCTCCCATCATCCTGTACCCCCATGTACGTACAGCAGATTCTCAGATTATCTCGTGCACTCAGATTTTCGTATAAACCAGGCGTTTCGATAATCGTACCTATTTTTGAGAAGATAGAAGGATAGCTTTTCTCTAACCGCTCGCCAAATAAAAAAACCTCCCCACTTGTAGGCTCAATCAGCCTCATCAGCATGCGGATGGTAGTTGTTTTGCCAGCTCCATTTTCACCTAGAAAACCGTAGATGCTGCCCCGTTCTACATGTAAGGAAATATCGTCTACAGCTATCGACATCCCAAACTGTTTGCGGAGTTCCTTCGTTTCAATAACATACTGCATTTCTTTCATCCTCCTATACACACCAAATACAACTATTATACAGTATACAGATTTATCTATCCACAAAATGTAAAAGTAATCACTATTATTCATTTACGATCATTATCCCCATAAAAACAAAACAGGCACCTGCAACGAAGCGTACACTTCGTTGCAGGTGCCTGTTTATATATAAACAACGTGGGAATACTTAGGCCTCAGTAGCCACGTTGATATTGTTCAGGTACGGAGGGCTTTTCGCCGCGCAGCGCCACCGCTGCATGAATCGCCCAATAAGGGTCGCGCAGCAATCCGCGTCCTACAGCGACCAGATCGGCATCCTCATTGCCGATTACAGACTGCGCTAAGGCTGGGTCATCCAGTATGCCGACGGCGATTACTGGGATGTTCAGCGCCTCGCGGATTTGGCGAGCAAACGGCACTTGATAGCCCGGGTAGTTGCCTGGTTTTCTGGCTCCAGCCGGGCCTTCTCCGCCCGAGCTGACATGGATCATATCTACGCCTGCAGCCTGATATGCGCGGCTCAGTTCAATAGCATGATCCACATCGTATCCACCATCTACGTATTCCACCGCGCTGATGCGGAAGATTAACGGCATACCCGCAGGCATTTGCTTACGCACAGCCTGAACGACTTCTACGCCGAAACGGGATAAATCCTTACCATACTCGTCATCCCGTTTGTTCGTAACTGGCGAGTGGAATTGGTGAATCAGGTACCCGTGTGCACCGTGAAGCTCGATTGTATCCACGCCTGCTTGAACCGCCCGGCGGGCAGCGTCTCCGAATTTTTGTACCATACCACGGACTTCCTCTGTGGTCAGTGCGCGTGGCTGTTTATAATTTGCATCCGGGTATGCAATGGCCGAAGGAGCCACCGGCTCTGCTGCATCCTCAGCTTTACGGCCTGCATGAGCAATCTGTATGCCAACCTTGGCCCCGTGCGCATGAATACCGTCAACCAGCTTTTTATACCCCGGAATATGTTCATCTGACCAAAGACCCAGATCGTTATCCGTAATCCGCCCATCCGCTTCCACGTCCGTCATTTCTATAATAATCAGACCCGTGCCTCCAATAGCCCGGCTTAGGTAGTGGACATGATGCCAATCATTCGGAATTCCGTCCTTGGCTGTCACCGAGTATTGGCACATTGGGGCCATGACCACACGATTTTTTAACTCCAAATCTCTGAGTGTGTACGGTGTAAACAACGAAGTCTTCAAAACGCTCATCTCCTTTTTCATCTCTACCACATAACTAAAAATGTGTTCCAAATTACACGGTCTATTATAAGCACAATCGGCACAGTCCAAACGAAACAAAGAGATTCCCCCAACTGGGGTATCCCTCATATTTGCACCGTGCAGTCATTATGTATATCGTATGTTGTAGATATATTGCACACAATCTATTATCCACAACTTAATAACTTTTTGCAAGTAAATATTTAAATATTATTAAATATTTTTTTGTCTGCATTTTTCCGACTCTTAGCCATAACACAAAAAGACGCCCTTACGGGCGCCTCTGCGAAACCAATTTTATTGCGCTGAGCCTAATTGGACCCATGCCTTCTCAATCTCTGCAACCGCCTGATCCTTGTTCATGTTACCACTGATATAAGCCTGCATCAGCTCACCAAATTTTTGGTGGAATGTATCCAGCGAGTAGTTGACAGACAGATCACCGGACTTGGATGTTTTCAAAATGCTATCCATTTCCTTAGGCATTTCCAGATCAGGAAGCGGTGCATCCTTAATTGGAGGAATCACCTTCGCTACCTGGGAGAACCAGTTCTTACCGTATTCCGAAGTGTACAGCCAGTTGAAGAATTCAATCGTTTCTTTGGATACTTCGGAGTCCTTGTTGATACGTAGCGCCTGATCTGCACCGGTAATGATGACCGATTGGTCCGCTTTGTCACTCACCGGATATCCCATGATGCCAATCTTGAGATCAGGGTTAATTTTCTTGATCGCTTCCTCATCCCACGCACCTTTACCCGTCATAAATGCAGCTTTTCCAGATGCAAAATCACTTACTCCCGCATTGCTGTCCCGTTCCAGCGGCTTATCTGTACCATGTTTCACCGTCAGATCAATGAAGCTAAAGAAGTTGTTGTAGAGCACTGGATAGTCCTTGATTTTTGCTTTACCTGCAATAAAATCATCAACGAGCTGCTTTGGCTCTACCCCGGCATCCTGCGCAGCAGCATCTACATAGTGTTGGAAGATATGCTTCCATACCCACCACTCTTTATATGCATTAGCAAATGGAGTAATGCCCTTCGCCTCTAGCTTGGTAACAGCATCCTGCATCTCGGCAATCGTCTTCGGCGGAGAGGTTATTCCAGCCTTGGTAAGCAAATCTTTATTGTAAATCAAAGCAAACAGGTTCCCCTTGACTGGTAATCCCAGCACTTTGCCGTCACTGGAACTCATATTGGCCCGGACGGCATCTGTCATGGCTGCTGCCAGCGGTTCATTGGTCAGATCAGCGCTATAATCAGCATAGGTGTCGATGTCGCCTCCGGCTGTGGTCTGGAACACATCCGGTGTACTACCTGAAGCTATTTTTGACTTGAGAATGGTGTTGTAGTCTGCCTGCATGATCTCCAGATTGATCTTCACGTTAGGTTTGACCTTCTTATACTCCTCGATATACGCGTTAAAAGCATCGGTATACTCCGGTGAGGCTGTAAACATATTTATTGTAACCGTTTTCAAATCTTCTTTGCCGCCAGTGCTTTCTTTAGCCGCATCTGTGCCGCCGCTACCTCCACATCCGCTCAACAAACCGACCGTCAAAAGCAAACTGCCGGATAACGCCATCATCTTCTTTAACATGGATACTCCCCCATCTGTTTGTGATCAACGTCCATGCGCTCATTCTAAAAAATATGGTCCAATTTAAAAAGGCAGATTAGTGAAGCGTTAAGGGTAAAAAAGTGGTTTATTGCAGGCTCACGCGATACTCCGACGGTGACACCTGATAATAATTGCGAAAAGCCTTACTGAAATAGTTTTTATCCTTGTAACCGAGCATATCGGAAATTTCCTGAATTTTCAGACTGGAATCACCCAGCAGTTCCTTTGCCTTGTCCATTCTGACCTTCTGTACATATTCGTGAATGCCGTAACCAAACTGCTGTTTGAACAATTTCATCAGATATTCCCGGCTCAAAAAATAGGTTTCGGCAAAAAATGAGATTTTGATATCTTCAAAATAGTAACGGTCGATATACCTTTTGATCTCTGTAATATCAAAGGGCTGGCTTCCCGCTTGTGCATGTTGGACCCCGGCAATGTAAAGCTCCAGCATGCGGTGTAATCTCTGACTATACTCGGCAAAGCTCGTAAAATCAGCAGACAAATTGCCTTCAACCACACGACCCAATTCCCCCAAAGTTCCCTCCTGATTAGACGCGGACATAGGCGTACCCAGCTCAATCGCTGCTTCTCTCAATAAAAAATGGAACTCCCGCAGCAATCGATCCGCATCCTGCAAACGAAAAACAGAGCTCGCTGCCAATTGTTTCAACAGATCGCCCAGCAGTACCTTTGCTCGGTTGGCCTGGCCGGTCTGAGCATCCTTTTGGATCGACAACAGCCGATCCGTCCATGGCATTTCCTCTGACGTCCCCATTTTCCGGGGTACCGTATGGAGAATAGATTCCCCTTCCAGCTTCAACACATCTGTATTGTGAATGAACCTCTTGGCATCCCTATACGCAGAAGCCAGCTCCACTACGTCTGAACAGAGCTTGCCCACTCCGGCTGCTACCACCATACTGAACAGCCCATGCAGGTTCGCAACCGCCTTCTGTGCCACTTGTGCCAACTGGAGGGACATATGTTCTTCTTGTCCTGGGGCCAGGGTACAGATCGAAACGACCTCACGCTCTCTTCGCGGATGGGGGAAGCTAAAGCAACGCAACCGTTCATCTGATGTCTGCGCTAATACATTAGTTACGGCAAAGTCCATCAGATCGACATCGCCATGAAAACGAGTCCTGCGAATCTCATCCCTGTTCAGTAACCGTAGCACGATCACCCCAAAGCGGTTCTCCGCCCGATCGGCTCCAATTAGTGGGAGCAACGACGTATTGGCCTGCCTTTTAAAGCTGCCATCCAAAATGGATACATACAGCTTCTCTTTCAGCTTCGGTAGTGACATATTCAGCGTGATGCTCTGGTTGATGAATTCGTCTTGGCTTTGCTTGCGGCTTTCCAGAATGTCCACCGCCTTGCGCAGGGCCTGATTCAGATCCTGGCGGTTGATAGGCTTGAGCAGATAATCTACTACCCGTGATTGAATCGCTTGTCGCGTAAATTCAAAGTCGTTGTAGCCACTAATGACAATGGTCAGCAGATGGGGATATGCCTTTTCGATCACACGAAGAAATTCAATGCCGTTCATCTCCGGCATTTTCATATCCACCATCACCACATCGATAGGATGCTGACCGAGCAGTTCCATCCCCAACCTTCCATTCGTCGCCTCATAAATATGTTCGATGCCCAGACGATCCCAGTCTCCAACAATACGAATGGCCTCTCGTAACGGTTCTTCATCGTCAATAATCAATACGTTATACATGGTCGACTCCTCCCCGGGGAATTTGCATTCTCATTTCCGTGCCCGTTTCATCCGTAAGTATGAATAATCCTGCCTGATCTCCATACAAAAGCTTCAACCGTGTGTTCAAATTCTTCAAGCCAATATGCTCGCTCTCCCGCTCTTCCCATTTTTCGTGGAACGAATCCAACACTATTTTCAGCTTGTCCTCTGAAATTCCGGGTCCGTTGTCCCTGACTGAAATTGTAGCGTCTGTAGCACCCGATTCGGCTGAAATGACGATCAGAATGTCACTTGATACTTTTTCTAATGCATGCTTGATAGAGTTTTCTACCAACGTTTGCACGGATAATCTCGGAATTGGCAGCTCCATCAGCGTGTCCTCCCATACCACTTCGACCTGAAGTCTCGCCCCGAATCTTGCCTTTTGCAGACCTATATATCGTTCAATATGCTTGAGCTCCTCGCGGGCAGCTACGATATCCTTGCCGTTGATGGAATACCGCAAAGTTTGGGCCAATGCATCCACCATATCCGCCATATCGAACATCTTCCGCTTTAATGCCTGTGTAGATATGGCTTGTAGGGCATTGTACAGAAAATGGGGATTAATCTCAGCCTCCAGCGCCTTGAGTATGGCATTCTTTTCGACCAGCTTCATGCGATAGCGCTCATTAATAAGTTCTTCGGTTCTTTGGACCATTTCGTTAAAGTGCAGCGACAAATATGCAATCTCGTCATGCCCCTTCACAGGAGCCCTTGCCTCAAAATCTCCGGTGCTGAACCGTTTCATCTGGGTAGATAGCTTATGTAAAGGTCGGGTAATTGCGTTCGAGGTCAGGGTCACCAAAATAATAGACACACCTAAAAATAAAGCCCCGATGACATAACTCCAATTCCGTGTGGTCGTAGCTGCCTCATAAATTTGGCGATATGGAATCGGCTTGATGAGCTGCCACCCATCCTTTTCACCTGCATCATACACGACTAAATACTCCTGGTTGCTGTTGCTGTCTGACCACGTTACTTGTCCGCTTCCTCCCTCTCCGATCTGGGCCAATACGCCAGAATCACGCATTCGTTCGTACAGCGGAAGGCTGTTCACATAAAAGGGAACCCGCTTGGGGCTGATTAGCATCAGTTGATCCCCTTTACCCAGTGGAATATTTCGCATGATTTCATCTACGGCACTCGTGTTGTAATAAAAGGACAACACTGCCTGCGGGTGACGGGATGCAATCGATCTCAGCACTCGATGGTAAGCCATAAAGCTGGCTTGTGGCGCCACATAGCCCATATCAGAGCGGGACTCCACAAAGGATTGAAAAGATTCGTTAGCGGTACTGTCCATCGCCTCTTTATACCAGGGAAGCTTGGGAATATCCGTGTTTATTCCTTTGCGTACTGTAATATTGTACGTTTCCCTAGTCACCACGTAGTATTGATGCCGGTCCGCCACATACAGATAAATCGCTTCCAGATCATTGCGGGAATAGAACATGTTGCGCAAGTAATTTTCAATGACCATTCGTGCAGCGTAGTCCCGGTTCTCATTGGCAATCGCGTTCATGATATCGTTATAGCGAAGCTGCGGAAGGGCCAACTGCTGCATTCCCTCCAAGTAATCCTCCAAATTCTGATTGACCAGCAGCAGATTATTCGTCGTGCTGGCGATGCTATGATTGACCGACTCCTTTTCAATCATCTGATAGGAAATAATCGTGAGTGAGCCCACCACCAGAATAATCACCGAGGTAAAAAGCAGAATGAGCTTGTTCACTAATTTTTGCGTAATCCGCCTCCACATGGATCGAAGGATTGTTCCTACATGCCCTGACATCATGATAACCGCCCCTTTTGAAAGCGTACACATTTTTACCCTCAACTGTTTTCTTAAATCCATTGGTCCGGCCCTAGGGGCTATCCTATACTTTCATTATATCTTAAACAGCTTGGAGCGAAAGACCGGAAAATGCTGAGAAAAAGAGGTGCGTTATGCTGAAAAAAAGGGGAACATGGGGCGACAAGGGCAGTAAGCTGGAATTTGGTTTGTTCACACTGCCCGTAATTTTGTGCATTACAATTGCATTTTATATTCCGTTTTTGATGACGATACGCTATTCCCTGACCAAGTGGAACGGCATATCCAAACATCCGAAATTCGTAGGTCTAGATAACTTCAAGCAAATCCTGCTCGGAGACGCTAACTTTGCACATGCAGCCTGGTTTACGATCAAATATGCCATTCTGTACATTGTATTGGTAAACGTGCTGGCCATTTTGCTGGCGCTCGTCCTCGACATGAAGCTCAAAAGCTCGGCTTGGTTGCGCGCGGCTTTCTTCATTCCTTATATCCTCAGCCTCGTCATTGTCGGCTTTATATGGAAATTCATCTTTATGCAAGGCTTTGAGTCACTGGGGCACAGTACAGGCTGGGGCATCTTCCAGCTCAGTTGGCTAGGCGAGGAAGGGCTCGCGTTTATTTCCATTCTGGCAGTATCCATCTGGCAATCCATTGGCTTTTACATGGTCATTTATATCGCAGGCCTGCAATCTGTACCTGAGGATCTAAAAGAGGCTGCCATCGTGGATGGGGCAGGACCGATTCGGAGATTTTTCAGTATTATTTTACCGATGCTCGCACCCTCGATTACAATCTCGGTCTTCATGGCACTGACCAACTCGATCAAGGTGTTCGACGTTATTTTATCGCTGACTGGCGGTGGGCCAGGAGGTACGACATACAGCATTGCGTATGATATTTACCGAGACACGTTCCAGAACAATCTGTATGGCTACGGAACAGCCAAAGCCTTGATTTTATTCGTTGCAGTGCTGGTCATTACGATTATTCAATTGTCTATTTTCAAACGCAGGGAGGTTGAAGCCTGATGCAACGCAGCCGTACGGGACGTATTTTGCTGGAAGCGGGCATGATTGTATTGTCGCTGTTATTTTTGTACCCGCTGTTTCTCGCCATTAACAATTCGTTCAAAAGCTTCGCTGAGGTCATGACCGACGTCATTGCGCTGCCCAAGCAGCTTTCGCTGGATAACTACGTATACGTATGGAAGTTCATTGACTATCCACGCTTATTTCTGAATAACACGATTATTACTGTGCTCGGGCTGGCAGGCATTGTGCTAATATCCTCCATCGCTGCCTATAAGCTGGCACGGACAAAAAGCAAGTGGAGCTCCGCCATTTACATGCTGTGCATTATGCCGATGCTGATCCCATTTCAGTCAATTATGCTGACCGTCTTGCGCCTGGCAAAAGACTTGAATTTGGCAGACAGCACTTGGGGGCTTGGCCTGCTATACTGGGGTTTCGGAGCCCCACTGGCAGTGTTTATCTATCACGGCTTCGTGAAAGGCATTCCAGTCGAGATTGACGAAAGCGCCAAGATCGACGGAGCCTCAGGCTTTCGGCTTTTCTTTTCTGTGATCTTTCCCTTGCTGAAATCGGTCACCGCTACTATTGTTATTATCGACGTGATGTGGATATGGAACGATTTTCTGCTTCCGCTGCTCATGGTTAACGGCTCACCCAGCACCAAAACGCTAACGCTGGCTGCCTATACCTTCGTTGGGCAATATACATCAGACTGGCAGTATGCTATGACCGCAATGGTAATGGCTGTACTGCCCTCCATTATCGTATTTATCTTTCTGCAAAAATACATTGTTAAAGGTGTAGTGGCCGGGGCCGTCAAAGGCTGAGGCAATTACATCATGACAGATGACCCCCAGAGGACTTGCGTAAAGTTTACGCAAGTCCTTTTGACTGATTGGCTCCACCTTCCTTGACATTTCTCCACATAAATGATTTACTAATTTCATTATTAGTAATTATTACGATTAAGTTATCAAACAGAAAGTGCTGCTGCTTTCCTATCTCGCATTACAGTTACTACTGCACAGTCAACATTTTATGAAACTTTCGAAGGGATGAGTGATTACGTTGGCAAACGCTATGGAAAGAGATGAGAAAATACCGGTCACGGTACTAAGTGGGTACCTCGGTTCCGGCAAAACTACACTGCTGAACCATGTACTGAATAACCGGGAAGGCTTACGGGTAGCTGTCATCGTCAATGATATGAGTGAGGTTAATGTGGATGCTGATCTCGTTCGCGACGGTGGAGGATTATCCCGTGTGGATGAGAAGCTGGTGGAAATGTCCAACGGTTGTATCTGTTGTACCTTGCGCGAAGATTTATTAAAAGAGGTAGAGCGACTGGCGCTCGAAAAAAAGTTTGACTATATTCTTATTGAATCCACAGGTATAGGTGAGCCCATTCCAGTGGCCCAAACCTTTAGTTATGTAGATGAGCAAAATGGAATTGATTTGACCAAGCTGACCCGATTGGACACAATGGTCACTGTCGTGAACGCGCCAGAATTTTGGAAAGACTTCTACTCTAGAGACTCCCTTAAGGATCGTGGGCAGGAAGTGGCTGTGGAGGATGCACGTGGCATCGTTGATCTGCTCATAGAGCAGGTGGAATTTTGTGACGTGCTAATCATTAATAAATGCGATCTGGTATCCTTAGAGGAACTCGAACGACTGGAAAAGGCACTACGCGGCATTCAACCGAACGCCAAAATCATCCGTTCCGAATACGGTAGAGTGGACCCAAAGGAGATTTTAAACACGCATCGCTTTGATTTTGAAACAGCTAGTCAGGCTGCGGGCTGGATACAGGAAATGAACAAGGATGAACACGTACCGGAGACAGAGGAATATGGCATTGCTTCGTTTGTGTACAAGCGCAAAATCCCATTTCATCCCGAACGTTTATTGAAATGGCTGGCTCAATGGCCTACTGAGGTTGTACGTTCCAAGGGATTAGTGTGGCTCGCCACGCAAAACCGTACTGCCTTTACATTCAGTCAGGCGGGTAGCTCCAAACAATTCGCACGCGCAGGACTATGGGTGTCTGCTTTGACTGAAGAAGAACGACAATACTATCTCGGTGAAAACTTTGAAAAAACACCCGATTGGGATGAGAAATATGGCGACCGGGTTACCAAACTCGTATTTATTGGTATCGATATGAACCGGGAAGAAATCGAGCGTAGCTTAGATGAGACACTGCTAACCCCTGAAGAAATGGAACAGGACTGGCGCAAGTTACCTGACCCGTTTACGAAAAACATATAATGAGTTTGAAAAAGCGCCTAAAGTGAGCAACTACCTCCCATCTTAGGCGCTCTGGCCTTATTTATGCTTAACCCATTGCGCGTTATCGATCGGCCAAAAGATCACATCCGCACGTCCGACAATATCCTTGATGGAAACAAAACCAATTGCACGACTATCCCTACTATTATTGCGGTGGTCACCCATTACAAAAATATACCCATCAGGAACCTTGGAATCGGATATGGTTCCGTTTGGAAAGTCCACATTGTTATATAATTCTCCCTTGGCGTGAGCATCTTGGATAGCCTCTTGAATGTATGGCTCCTCTACTTTCTTACCGTTCACATAAAGATGATCACCTTGATACTGAATCGTATCTCCAGCCACTCCAATCACACGCTTAATAAAGTCCTTTTGTTCCTTTTTTACATGAAATACAACCACCTCACTTGCCTTGGGGTCACGAAAATCGTAAATCACCTTATTCACGACCACTCGTTCATCTGTTTTGAAATTCGGTTCCATGGATGCTCCCTCAACTATAAATGGCGCAAATAACAGCCAACGTATAATGAACACGAGCACAATGGCAACAATAATTGCCTTAAGCCAATCGATCATCTCCTTGTTCATTCGCGGTCGCTTTTCCTGCAATGGTTCGGAAGTTGAACTTGTCAAATGCTTCCCGCTCTCCATGCGCTAAACCCACCTTTTCTCACAGTTTTCATTTCTATTATATGTATAATGTTTAAGTATAATCAAATTTTCCCAGTCTAGCAAAACTGTATTTTTAGTTGAAACAAAAGTGTGAACTTTTTTTCACAATATTAAAAAAACAATAAAAAACTGTTGATGCAAACGTTAACATATATTACACTGTGCATATACTTCTTAGAGCGTTTTGGACTTATGATAGATCAATCTGTCCCCCCAGGAGGTGTCCTGTTTTTTTAATGGAAAGACAGCATGAGCGACTTTTATATGTGCTATCTTCTTTTAAAATATGAGCTCAGATAAGGAGGAATTTACATGTTTAAACGGAATGATCGTTCAAAAAACGGCTTTAACGCTCTAAGACTCGGTGTTTCTTTTGTTTTTGCTTCTTCTTGTCTTATTGGAACCGCTTACGCGGATATTCCATCCAACAACCTCCCCTCTACCACACTCACAGAGGAGGCAGTTAGTGCAACCGATTCAACAACTGTTTCCACCACGTTAGCGGCAGGCGATTTGTATGTGGCTCCAAATGGTAACGTGTCCAATCCGGGTACCATATCTAGTCCTACCACCCTCGAAGCAGCACTGACACAAATTGCTCCTGGCAAAACCATCTACCTGCGCGGTGGTAAATACGCCTACTCCTCAACGATTACAATTCAGCGTGGAAATAACGGCAATAACGGCTCACTCAAAGGATTAGTCGCTTACGGTAGTGAAAAACCCGTACTTGATTTCTCTGCTCAGGCCTTTGGTTCAGCTAATCGGGGACTTCAGCTTAACGGGGACTTCTGGCTGGTGAAAGGTCTTGAAGTCAAAGGTGCCGGAGATAACGGTATCTATATTGGCGGCAGCAATAACCGAATTGAAAACGTCGAGACCCACCACAATCGGGATACCGGGCTCCAACTCGGACGCTACTCCCCTAACGCTTCCACCAGTGAGTGGCCTGCAAACAATTTGATTTTGAATTCCTACTCTCACGATAACGCCGATCCCGATAATGGCGAGGATGCCGATGGCTTCGCGGCTAAACTGACTGTAGGATCAGGCAATGTGTTCGATAACTGCTTGGCAGCATACAACGTAGACGATGGCTGGGATCTGTACAGTAAAACGGAAACAGGCCCTATCGGTGCCGTAACCATTTTGAACAGTGTGGCCCATCACAACGGGCAAACCTCTGATGGAACGTCTACTGCGAACAGTGACGGCAACGGCTTTAAGCTGGGTGGAGACAAAATCAAGGTCAACCATATTGTAAAAAACAGTATTGCTTTCCAAAACAAAAAACACGGTTTCACCTACAATAGCAACCCTGGCACCATTACTTTGACCAACAATACTTCATGGGACAATGGACAAAGCAATTTCGCCTTTGATAAGGGTGAACACGTGTTCATTAACAATCTTTCTTTCGAGGGAACAGCAAGTGATAAAACAAGTGGTACGGATCAAGATAACTCAAACGTCTGGTGGAAAAACAAAAAAACGACGAATGCTAAAGGTCTCGCAGCCAGTGCAGACGACTTTGTTAGTCTCGTGCCTTCCATCACTCGAAGTACAGACGGTTCCATCCAGCTGGGTGATTTCCTTAAGCTGGCCAAAGGAAGCGATCTGATTGGCTCGGGTACTCCGAGCGGAAATATAGGGGCACGGTAAAAGCCCCACCTAATCAGGACGCCTGGCCCATCTACCAACCTAGACCATTCTGCATAATATAGCGACCGGTGATTGTCCTCATAACCAGACAAAATATGAGGTGAACAGATCATGGAACGAAAAATCACACTGAAACATACACTTGCCTATGGAAGCGGTAACATGCTGGGAAGTGGTGCACTTGCTATTAGCGGTGCATGGTTAATGTACTTTTATACAACCTTTTGCGGACTGTCTCCTGTTCAGGCCGCAGCCATTTTCTCTGTTGCCAGCATCATAGATGCGGTCAGCAATCCGATCATGGGCTTTATCAGCGACAACTTTCACCGAACCCGCTTAGGTCGTAAATTCGGCAGACGCCGTTTTTTCATCATGATGGGTATTCCGCTGATGCTCGTGTATCCGATGCTTTGGATAGATGGGTTGGGCTTCTGGTATTACCTGAGTACGTACGTGCTGTTTGAACTGGTGTACACCTCTGTCATGGTGCCGTATGAAGCACTAGCGTCCGAGATGACCCGGGACTTTGGCGCACGCTCCAGATTGACCGGATGGAAGGCCATGTTCGGTAAAATTGCGAATTTCGCCGCCGCTTTTATCCCTGGTCGCTTTATTGCTGCGTACGGCAAAGACTCTCCGCTGCCTTTCTTGTATACCGGTCTCGTTTTTGCAGCAATTCTGCTGATTGCCATGGCATTCTTGTACAAAAACTCCTGGGAGCGTCCAAGTGAGGAACTACAAAAGGAACTGGAAGGTGAAGCTCCGCTTTCCTTTATAGATTCCATGAAAAAGTTGTTTATCGATATTTCCTCTACTTTTCGGGTCAAGACGTTCCGTCATCATCTCGGGATGTACCTGGGCGGCTTTTCAGCTGAGTGGCTGTTTACTTCAGCTTTTACGTACTTTATTGTTTTCTCCTTGTTCCAAAGCTCTGAAATGGTATCCAATCTGAACAGCTTTAACTCTGTCATTCAATTGATTTCTACCTATTTCTTCATCCAATTCTGTGTGCGTAAAGGGTTTCGTATGCCTTTCATCGCCGCACTCGTCGTCGTTTGCTTTAGCGTAGCAGGTTATGGTCTGCTCTATATCACAGGAGCCTCTAATACGATGATGTGGCTATATGTCATCACACTGTTCATGGGGCTTGGTACGGGTGGCGTCTACTACATTCCTTGGAATCAATACACGTTCCTTGCCGATGTGGATGAAGCGTTGACTGGTCGTCGCCGGGAAGGTATTTATGCGGGTATGATGACTTTTGCCGGAAAAATGGTGCGGGCTGTTGTCGTTTTCATTCTCGGCTGGGTGTTACAGCACTTTGGCTTTGTATCCGGAGCTGAAAGTCAGCCAGTCTCTGCTCAGCACGCTATCTTCTATGTACTCGTGGTGGGTACTATTGTTCTCGCGATCATCGGGATGATTGCTTCTGTCGTAATGAAGCTGGATATTGACAGCCACAAGAAGCTAATCGCCGAGATTGACCGCCTCAAAAACGGTGGCTCCATGAAATCAGCCAAGCCAGAGGCTCGAAAAGTGTTCGAACAACTAACAGGCTTCAGCTACGATCGGTGCTGGGGCAACAATAATGTGGGCTTTAAGAACAAACCCGTTGATCCTAAGACACACACTCCGTCTATGTAACAACAATAACATTACAGATTAAACTTTACTGAAGAGGTGACTGTATCATGGCAAATTCAACATCGCAACCAACAACAAATCCTACAAAAACAGATTCCTGGGCTGTACGTATGAGCGATTCCGTGATTAAACGGAGTCCGGAATTTTATGAAAAATGGGAATATGACCATGGCGTGATTTACAGAGGTTTGGAATGGGTTGGCGAATTGACAGGCGATCCCAAGTATATGGAATATATAAAAAAACATATGGATCACTTTGTTGATGAAAATGGTGTGATTCAGCGCTATAAAGTAGATGAGTATAATATTGACCATGTGAATAACGGCAAGCTGCTCTTCACTCTGTATCGTGCCACAGGCGATGAACGCTATAAAAAGGCAGCCTTCCAATTACGCAGTCAGCTGGAAAAACATCCACGCACAAGCGAGGGCGCATTCTGGCATAAGCAAATTTATCCGTATCAAATTTGGCTTGACGGCTTGTACATGGGTGCCCCATTCTATGCTGAGTTTATTCGCGAATTCGGAGATCCGTCAGAGTTTGACGATGTGACCCTGCAATTCAAGCTATGCTACAAGCATACGCGTGATCCTGAAACAGGTCTGCTCTATCACGCTTGGGATGAGAAGCGGGAACAGCATTGGTGCAACCCGGAAACCGGCTGTTCCAAAAATTTCTGGGGCCGCTCAATGGGCTGGTTTGTCATGGCACTCGTCGACGTGCTGGACTACATTCCAGAAGATCATGCAGATCGTCCCGTCTTGATTGATATGTTGAGAGAAACACTGGAAGCCTTGCTGAAAGTGCGTGATAAAGAAAGCGGCGTCTTTTATCAGGTGCTCAACCTGGGCCATGTGAAAGGCAACTATCTGGAAGCATCTGCCTCCTGCATGATTCTATACGCTATGGCCAAAGGTGTTCGCAAAGGTTATCTGCCAGAGCATTATCGCCAAGAAGCAGAAATCACCCGTAAAGGTATTATTGATGAATTTATTACGATTACTGAAGAAGGACTTGTGAATCTGAACAAAACAGTACAAGTAAGCGGTCTAGGTGGTAAAGATCGCCGGGATGGTACCTTCGCTTACTATATCAGCGAGCCGATTATAACTAACGATCCCAAAGGTATTGGAGCTTTCATTCAGGCGATGGGTGAAGCAGAGCGCATCTAAATGATGCGGACTATGTACTTTTAAATAGCACAAAGGACGGTGGCGATGAGCCCCGTCCTTTTCTCATATATATCTTACTTCATAACTTTAAATTCATATCCCTGTTTCTTCAGATATTCTATAATTTGCGGCAATGCTTTGGCTGTTTCTTCTTTACCATAAGTGTCATGCATGAGTATGATCGCTTTTTCTCGGCCTTTAACTGACCTCATAAACTGATTAATTAGTGCGGGTGCTTTCTTGGATCTTCCCTCTGCATCCTTCGTTAATACATTCCAGTCCACCTGATGGTAATCCTTTTGAAGTAAAACCTTATCCAGAGCAGCCATTCCTTGTGGATCTCTTCTGTTCCATGTCATGTGCCCCCCGGGGAATCGGATCATTCTGGTGGAGAATTCTGGTCCCAGAATGCTTTTTAGAACCTGATTGTTCTTCTCGATCTCCTGCATAACATGATCCGTATTTACTCGTCTGTTCGGATATAAATACTTATAGTTATGTGAGTACGTATGGTTTCCTATCGCGTGACCCTCTTTGACAATTCTTTTGATAAGGTTCCGGGTATGCTCATTCTCATTGGCTTCTTTTCCTACAATAAAAAAGGTTGCCTTGACCTTTTGCTTTTTCAGAATGTCTAATATTTGGGGTGTGACCGTCACAGATGGACCGTCATCAAAGGATAAGTAGGCCACCTTTTTACCATCGGCTCCATCAGGCATCTTTCCTAACATTTGCTGATTTAAATATTTTTCAACAAAGGCACCGTCTTCTACACCGGGATCATTTTTTGGAGAGGCTGCTTTATCGTTTACCCCTGCGCTGGCTTTAACTTTGGATGAGTCCTTGGATACAGAATCTGTTTTTTTAGCAAGCTCCTGAGTCGGCGCATGTGGTTTGCTATCTGAGACCTTTATTGCAATAAAAGTAATGCAGCCTGCCACAAATAATACAATAGCAATCAGCATCAGCCTTCTTTTGTTCCTCTTCAAGCGGTGCTCTCTTGTTCTACTATGTGAATAACCCTTTTCCATTAGATTATGTACCTCCACCCTAAAATAAGAAAAACCACCGGAGCAGGGTGAAAGCGCACCTTACAACGAACATTGGAAAACCGGGAGGTTTGACCGATGAAAGTTTAAGGTTGCACTTCAACCAGGGGACGCACAACCTACTCCCGGTGGTTTCTTATCTTGCATTTGCATAATTTATGAATATCATTGCGGTTCTGCTCATTAAGATTGCTTCGTCAGGGCCTCAGCCAGCAAAGATGCATAGGCTTTAGCGCCTTTAGGTTTTAAATGTACTCCATCATGCTCAAAATATGAGTCTTTACCAGAACTTGCTGCATACCAGTCAATCATTGTAATTCGCGGATCTTGGGATGCAGCTTCGGCAAGATGCTTGTTCACAATGCTCTCCCAGGGCCGTGGTACACGGGTATTCACAAGTATAATACGCTTCGTATCCTTCAGGCTGGCGAGCAGATCAGATAACTGGTCCTTGGTAAAAGCGCCGTTCGTACCCAGTTCAATAATCACCGTCTTACCCAGCTGTCCGTTCTGTCTCAGTTGCTCCAGTACAGCAGGCGCTTCCGTCATTTGACGGCCGATCCGTCCATCCACAACGGCCCCCGGGAAGTATTCCTGAATGTACGACTGTACATCGAGCATGACAGAGTCTCCAATGGCGGTCACGCTCGAACCATCGCCTGTCATAGACTTAGCCTGTTTGAATGTAGTCGAAGGTTCCGTCTTCGTCGTAACGCCATCCGTAGTACCAGCCTTGACTGTCGTGTTTTTAGGCGTCTGGGCTTGGGACGGAGCTTTACTGTCCTGGACTCCTTGTGACTTGGTGGCTGTAGGCTCCTTGGAAGCTACGGACACCGTTCCGTGAAGCGGCGGCATCGCCTTTGCCTTTGCAATTGGCTGCTCATCACTAGATGCTGCCTGCAACGTTGCGTCAGGAGATACCACGTACAGGTGAACTGTACCCACACCAATACCTATACAAAGCATTGCCGTTGCGGTTGTAGAGATCCATCTCCACCGTACCTGTCGGCGAACCGCTGAACGAATTCCTGCAATCCAGTGCCGGAATCCATCGTGCCGAATCGGTTCCTCGACATATTTAAACGAGAGAGACGCCAGCAGTATGGTAGCTAGCAATTGTATAACGATACGCATCACATGCACACCATCGGTGTCCACCTGAGGTGTAGTTAGCGTGATAACTGGAAAATGCCATAGATACAGTCCGTAGGAACGGGCGCCTATCCAGCGTAGCGGCTTGCGTCCAAGCAGGCGACCGAGATGGCTCACTGGGTGTGCCAACGCTGCGACCACAATAGCAGTGACCACAGCAATCCCCAGCAAGCCGCCGCGGTACAGAGATGGATCATATTCATTCGAGGCCCACGCCCAGTGGAAAAGCAGCAGCAAGCTGATTGCACCGATGCCATCGAGAAGCAGGCGCGCCTTCGCAGAAGCATGCTCTTTCAGCTTGCCGCTTGGCCATACCAAGGCCAGCGCCGCACCAATCAGTAGAGCGAAGCCACGTGTATCCGTGCCATAATATACCCGGCTCGGATCGCTTCCCGGTACGTAAATCACGGCCATCAGGAGCGCAGATATTAACGCCAGACAAATCACCCATCCGGCCAGTACAATACGCTTGGGCATGTACTTTAGCCCAAGCGCCAGCAGTAAAGGCCACAGGATATAAAACTGTTCCTCCACCGCCAGCGACCACAGATGCCCAAGCGGAGAAGGAGGACCGAAACTTTCAAAATACGAAACCTGATGGAAAATAAACCACCAATTGCTCATATACACCAATGCGGCAGGTACATCTCCGCGCAAGGCCGTAAGCCGTGACGGATCGAAGAGCAACGAGCACAGGACAATGACAGCCACCACCGTCAGCATGGCAGGCAGCAATCTTCTGGCACGACGCACCCAGAAATCTTTCATTTTAAAACTATGATATGTATCCCACTGACTGACTAGAATATCTGTAATCAGATACCCCGACAAAGTAAAAAAAACGCCTACACCCAACAAACCACCCGGTAACCAATCCGGATTCAAATGATACACAATGACTGCGATGACCGCCAGTGCTCTTAATCCATCCAAACCTGGCATATAACGACGTTGTGGCGACAACCGATTAGACTTCATTTCAGCCGCTGTCCTTCTTGCAAATTCGAACTCTCTGTCTGTTTCAATGCTCTTCTGCCCTTTCCCTCTCCTGCACATCGTCTGTGCGATGCCCTGTAGCCTTTTCATTCATTATATAAAACTTCATAATCGTAATGATTTCATTGAAGTTAAAATTAATGACAATGTTTTTATTATATCATTCCTTTCCACACTTAGGTAACCACTGATAGATATACAAAAAAAGGTATCTCTTCCCTTAGGAAGAAAATACCTTTTTTTAATTCGTGTCTATTAAAATTTGATGATCCCTGAAGTATGAAGGAAGACCAACAACATCAGGATCGGTGCAACATACCGAAGGCCGAACAACCATACACGGAACCAGAAAGGCTTGAGATTGGCATGCTCGCCAGCAGTTTTCCAGTAGTACCCTGTGAATATAACTATCAGTAAGCCGCCCAATGGCAAGAAGATGTTGGACGCTGTGAAGTCAACAAAGTCAAAGAAAGATTTGTCGCCCACCTTTAACTCTGGAACCAACCCCATCGACAATGCAGAAGGGACACCCAGCAACAGACACAGGATCGATACGATGACAACCGAGCGTACCCGGCCCCAACGGAACCGCTCCATAACATAAGCTACCGGTACCTCCAGCAGGGATACCATAGAGCCTAATGCTGCAACCGCCAGCAATACGAAGAACAAACCGCCGAAGAAAGCTCCGAAAGGCATGGCAGAGAATGCAGCCGGTAAAGCAATAAAAACCAAAGACGGTCCTTGGGCAGGGTTAATACCAAAGGAGAAGGTTGTAGGGAAAATGATCATACCTGCGATAAACGCATAGATTAAATCCCCGCCACCCACTGCCAGCATAGCTCCCCCCAGCGATTGTCGACGATCTACATAAGCACCATATGTGACCATGATCCCCATCCCCAGTGAGAGGGAGAAGAAGGCATGTCCCAAAGCAACCAATGCAGATTCTATACTTAACTTAGAAAAGTCAGGATTCAAAAAGAAGGATACACCCGCACCAGAACCTGGCAGCATGAGAGCGTTAATCATCAGCACGAGCAACAGGATGACCTTAGCAGGAATCAAAATTTTATTGAACTTTTCAATTCCGTTCGATACCCCAAGGGTAACCACGACTGCTGTAAATGCAAAAACAATTAACAACCACACCAACGGTGCATAGCCGGAGGAAAATGAAGCAAACTGACCAGCAAAATCATTATTCGAAAACAGACTTCCGCTAAATGCCTCTACGGCATAATGCAGTGTCCATCCTCCTACAATGGCATAGAACGACAAAATAACAAACGGCACGATAACAAACATAATGCTCATCTTGCCCCAAATTGGATGTCCGCCTACTTTCACCATTGCAGAGGCAGCACTTCCTCGACCTGCACGACCAAGCGCAAGCTCTGCTAAAAGTACAGGCAAACCAACAAGCAACAAGCAGACAATAAACAACAAGAAAAATGCAGCTCCGCCATATTGTCCGGTAATATACGGAAATTTCCAGATGTTACCTAGTCCTGCCGCACTCCCGATCGCTGCCAAAATGAATCCAGCCGACGAGAAGCGTTCATTCTTATCAGACAGGTTATTCTGCCCCTTGCCCAAATTCATGGTATCCCCCTCATTCTCTCTACTTACGCATAAACTTGAGCATGCGTACATAAATAATTTTTTCTCATTATAGCGTAAGTAGGATGTAAGGTCATGCATAATTTTTCACTATTTCCGGATTTATTTTCATAATGTTCGGGATCTACACAATACAACAAAAAACTACATTTTTTCTTCAGCATCCTTCTTTATTATGGTCTCTCCCATACGATTGGATACTTTTTGGTAAATGTATGAAATAGCCAGCAGGATAACCCCAAATGAGAAATAGGCTACAATCGTACTTCCTGACGTTAATAGGTGTAGATCGTACAATAGCAGCTTACCTGTCGATAGCAAGGTCAAGCCCAATCCAAATCGGCGAATGTAGACCACTCGCTTGAGGAAGCCGTATACAATATACAAAATGGCCAGCAGGAGATACACCAGACTGAATACAAGACCTGCGTCTCCCAGACGGAACTGAACTCCGAGAAAGGCGGTAATGATGCCCAACAAATATACACCCATAATGACCGGATATAGCTCATTACTTCTATAATGTCGCGTCATCAGTGCGTTTAGGAAGTCCTTGCTGCTGAAGAATACCAGTACATTAAAGGCTGTCAGTACAATTAACGCCACATAATCAGCAGCCGTATTCTGCGCATAGTCTTCATGCAAGGTTGGAATCGCTACGGTAACCACCAATGCCAGCGCGTAGCCTATGACGTACAATGCCAAGCTATAATATTTAATCACCCGATCGTACAACAGCTTCACTTTAGGCAGGAAATAAGCTAACACCAGGGATACGCAGGTGAACAACAATACCTTGTACAAGGTGTAATGTGCAAACTCATCGGATAAGACGATGTTATACCAATGCCCAGCTTCGTACAAAAGATAGAGGTACACGTTCACCAAAGCTACATACTTAAATCCTTGCATGATATGCATTTCGTACAAACGATTGTTTTTGAAAGCATTCGGACGACTATATTCAATCGCATAGAAGACAGTAACGATCAACATTCCCAGTGTAATGAGCGTATATTTGAGCCCAAAATAATCTGTCTCAAAGCCTGACAACAGATATATAGGGAAATCAATGAAAAAGAATGCGCCCAGACACAATCCTAGAATGCCCCATCCTGCACGCTCCAATTCTTTCAAGCGATAGCGATGTCCATACAATGTAAGAAGCACAGCCTCGATTAACCAGCCCATGGACAACCATCTGACTCCAAACTGGAACGGAATCATGAGAATGGCAAAGGTCAATGATGTCGTATAAAACAGTATTTTGGTTTGTTTCTCCTCTGGAATATATCGCCGAACCCATTGGCCCAAGCCCCCATACACCAAGCAAAAGACGAGTGCCAGTAATCCTTTGTAATCATCCAGACCTGCATCGCCGAACAGAGAATACAGAACGGAACAGCTCACAACTGTATTCAGAGCCAACAAGGAGAAATCCAGCCATGATAGTTTTGTTTTGAGTCGGAACGGCACCCACAGTGTCATCCCGAGATACATCGCAAATGTAATGATTGCATATAGCATGCTGGCTATATTGCTTTCTGATAACCACGCGAGTACAACCATTAATGGGGTATTGAGCAGAAAGCTGATATATTGCACGATGACCCACCGTTTGCGGAAGGATACAAGCAGGATCAGCAGGTTCAGCAGGAATAGATAGCCCATCGCGATATACACGGCGTTTCCTTCCAGCCCGTTTGCTGCCATATAGGAGAACAACGGAAGATATCCCCCTACTAAACCGAAGGAACATATCGTTCGAGATTCATATCTTAAGGACAACAGCACAGCGGTCACCGTAACTAGAACGGACAAGCCTATACCTGTATACATTCCTATGATTTCTAGCAAAAAGTAGCTATAAAAAATGGAGCCGTACAGTACAGAAATACCGCCGCCCAAGATACCGAGCGCAAAGGTCTGCTTCTGCTTGCGATACAACCACTCGCCGCCGCCCAGCATCAGCGCTCCTAGCAAAAAGAACGCAACGCCCTTCATATTCCCTGTAAACCAGTTTGAGTATGAGTATTTAAAAGCGGCTCCCACACCCAAGATAATGAGCAAAATCCCCAGCTTGTTGATCCAGTTCAATCCCAGCATCATTTCAAACTGATTCTGCTTCATGCGCTTCTGCATCGTTTCTTCGCTGATCTCTTCTTCTTCGAGCTGATGAAGCTCGTTTTCCGTCTGATGAAGCAATTTGCGCTCTGCTTCCTGAAACCGCCTGCGTTGCTCCATGATCCGGTCACGAATCTCCTCCGAGAACAGTCTCAGTCTAGCGACGATCTCGTCCTGATCCTCTTTAAGCTCATGAGTGGTTTGCTGAATAAGCTGGTCCACCCGGTTTTTAGCCCCATATTCAATGGATGTCAGCCGGTTTTCCCCTTCTGCGGTTCTGGAAGCAAAATAGGTCTCCAGCTTTTCCCGCGAAATGCGAATCATATTCGCCTTTTCGCTCAACATCTGCTCCGTCAGCGCAGTACGCAGCTTTCCATTTTCCTGCTCAATATGTCGTACCCGCTCTTCCAAGTGAATGCAGCGAGCCTGATAATCCTCGAACTTTTTTCGCAGAACCTCGTTTTCCAAAATGATATCTGAAGCCTCGTAATCTGCGATTAATGTTTGATACTCCTTGAGTAGCTTGTTCTGTTCTTGGCGGATCGTATGTAAACGATCTTTAAAATCCTCCATGTTCCCCTCCATCGCTGTCGTTTTGGTAATCATTACATTTTACATGAAATTAAAATAGCATTATAGAGACTATAGCCCATTTTGAACGCTGAATTAAGGCTATTACTTAAATATTCTTCCAGTTTCATTATCACAGATGAAGTAGAATGGAAATACATAAGAAATAAAGCCTACCTTTCCCCTTCGCAAACATGAAATCGGCTTTTCACTTGTTTCCACTTATCTTAATCGCATTGTGTATTTATTTTTATTGGAAAGATCATGTTGAAAAAAGGAAGTAATCCAGTGTACTGACTCATGCCCTTGATTAACCTGCCAAAAATTCGTATACTTACAAAAAAGCAAACGACATTGTGCCTGTGAAGAGCATCCAACTCGGAGGCGTTTACGCCAAGGATTATACGTTAGTGTACGATATGGCGATATGTTCCTAAGTAAACCGGACCCGCCCGTTAAAGCGGAGCAAAGTGGATTGGAGAGTCATGACTTCTGTCATGCTGTCCGGTCAATTTGGGTGGCACCGCGAGATCAAAGCGCTCCTCGTCCCATGTGGATGAGGGCGCTTTTTGTATTTTTATCCGAAAAGGAGTGCGGTGTCATGTTAGATATCAAGTGGATTAGAGAGCATCAAGAGCAGGTTCAGAGAGCGGCAGACGACAAAAGAATACAAGTATCGGTCGCAGAGCTGTTAACCCTGGATGATCGGAGAAAGCAGCTGCTTCAGGAAGTGGAGCAGCTGCGCCAGATGCGTAATCAGTGTAGTCAGGATATTGGGGCGCTAATTCAGGCCGGGAATAATGAACAGGCAGATGAGACTAAGCGGCAGGTCAAAGAAATTAACGGACGGCTAGATCTTCTGGAAGTCCCGCAACAGGAAGTAGAGCAACAGTTTCAACAGCTCTTGCTTCTAATGCCTAATATCGTATCCCCGGATACGCCGCGAGGCCAGTCGGATCAAGATAATGTAGAACTGGAACGGGTCGGAACGATACCTGACTTTGGATTTGAACCCAAGGATCATATGATGCTCGGCCAGCTTCACAACCTGATCGATGTGCCTCGCGGTGTCAAAACAGCCGGTACCCGTAACTATTATCTGACGGGAGCTGGGGTCGCGTTGCACCGGGCTGTACAGCAGCTTGCTGTTGATCTGCTGAGCGAACGAGGATTTCAGCTGCTGGACGTACCATTAATGGTACGCTCTGAGGCAATGCGCAGCACTGGCTTTTTCCCGCTTGGACTGGATCAGACGTACCGTATCGCAGGAGAAGATCAATGGCTTGTAGGCACCTCGGAAGTTCCGCTGGTCTCGTATTACAGCGGTGAGATTGTGGACGTTACAGACCCGATTCGGCTGGCGGCGGTATCCGTATGCTTCCGCAACGAGGTTGGCTCGGCCGGAAGGGACGTGCACGGACTGTATCGTGTGCACCAGTTTGCCAAGGTGGAGCAGGTCATCATCTGCGAAGCGAGTCTGGACGCTTCAGAGCAAATGTTTCAGGAGATTACGCGCAATGCGGAAGATCTGCTTCAACTGCTGGAGCTACCCTACCGCAAGATGGCTGTCTGTACAGGCGACATGTCTCAAAAAACCTACAAGCAGTTAGACATTGAGACATGGATGCCTAGCAGACAGGCTTACGGCGAAACACACTCGTCGTCCCAGTTGCTTGATTTTCAGGCGCGTCGTTCCAACATCCGGTACCGTAATGCGGACGGCAAGCTACAATATTGTTACACACTTAACAATACAGCGGTCGCTTCGCCTCGGATCTTGATCCCGTTGCTAGAGCATCACCAACAAGAGGACGGTTCGATCCGCATTCCAGAAGCTTTACGACAGTATATGCCGCAGCATATAGAATTTTTGCGTCCGCCCATGTCATGAAAATATGGGCACACTTTGAAGAAGCGTAGAGCCAATGAGTAGGATTTCCTCATAGTCATAAACACAAAAAAGACGAAGGATAACCATCCTTCGCCTTTTTTAATGTCTCACTGCGCTTCTGCTTCCCATGCACTAGCAGGACCAAAAAATTCATAGTGGATATCCGATGCAGGGATATTCCACTCTTTCAACAGGCCGTATACCGATTGCATGAATCCCACAGGGCCGCAAAAGTAATATTGCGCATTACGTTCCGGTATTACGGATTGCAGCCAGGCCAGATCCAAACGTCCTTCCTTGTGAAAAGCCTGGGCTAGACGATCCTGCTCGGTTGGTCTGCTGTAGCACCACCGAACGGCCGCCTGTGCATGTGTGGCGACTAGTTCTTCCACCTCATTACGCAGAGCATGGTTATCTCCGCTGACTGCTGCGTGGACAAAAGTGACGGGCCGATTCGGAGCAGTTTCCACCAGGGAAGCCAGCATGCTAACCATCGGGGTGAGCCCGACTCCACCACTGATCAATACAACAGGTCTGCGATCTGTCCGATCCAGGGTAAAGTCACCCGCCGGTGCAGATACCAATAGTACATCGCCCTCCTGCACGTGCTCATGCAGATACACAGATACCTTGCCCGCTGGACGAGACCCTACAGCATCCTCTCGTTTTACGGATATCCGGTAGTAAGGTTTTCCTGGTGCACTAGAAAGGCTATATTGACGGATATGAGTATTATGTTCACCCGGAATCTCCATCTTCAAGCTGATATATTGCCCAGGCTCGAATGCAGGCAGCACCTGTCCATCCTGCGGCACCAGGTAAAAGGACGTAATTCGCTCGCTTTCCTTAACCTTTTTCTGTACAACAAAGTTCTTAAAGTCTGACCAACCTCCCTGCTGCTGTTCAGCCTCCTTGTACATTTCAGCTTCCACATCTATAAATACATTCGCAATCACACCATAGGCTTCAGCCCATGCGTTGATGATCTCATCTGTTGCTGCATCCCCTAGCACGTCCTTGATCGCAGCGAGTAGATATTTCCCGACGATAGGATAATGCTCTGGCTTAATCCCCAAACTACGATGCTTATGTGCAATCTGGCGTACCACCGGAAGAATTTCCTCCAGACGGTCAATGTGCTGTGCGGCCGCATATACAGCATTGGCCAGCGCCCCCTGTTGACGTCCTTGCTTCTGATTCGCGTGATTAAATATATTGAGAAGCTCGGGATGGGCCTCGAACATCATCTGATAAAAACGCTTGGTGATTGTAGTTCCGTGTACCTCCAAAACAGGTACAGTCGATTTGATCGTTGCAATGGTTTGCTCACTTAGCATTGTTGTATCCCTCTTTTCTCCAAAATAATGATGAACAAAAGGCGTTACAACATAGCTCCCTTTTGTTAACCTTCAATTAAAGCAAGTATACCCACATAAAGTAACCGTTTATGTGATTCCAGTCACTTTAAATTTGAAATAATGTGAACGTGTCAATGACAAAACGCACAATTATATACATTCCCGGTGTAGATAATAGCACATCCACAAGTAGGCAAAGAGACGCTTCTTTTAACTCAGC
This sequence comes from Paenibacillus sp. EKM211P, assembly GCF_011066175.1. NCBI lineage: Bacteria > Bacillati > Bacillota > Bacilli > Caryophanales > Paenibacillaceae > Paenibacillus > Paenibacillus sp. EKM211P. The sequence goes on along the minus strand of NZ_JAAMNS010000001.1, from coordinate 216,447 downwards.
CGACCAACATTCCCATTTTCATTCAGTACCGATTCCAATTTATGATTCGAAAGACTTCAATTTATTCCACTTGTAAACGCTTCCAATTAAGATAGAATCGTAGATGAGGTACCGGACAAGCTGTTCGGGGCCATCCTATCTATATTAGGGAGGCAGATGATATCGTGAAGTGGATCAACAACAGCAAATGGTTAGCCCCATGGATTTGTATTATAATCGCAGTGGTCGGTGCAGGTCTTCAACCCGATGCAGTACATGCCAATACAACAGGCGTTACGCAAGCAACCTATGGGAGCGAGATGAACCCATCGATGAATGGTTTGGACGCCGCTAATGCAGAACTGTCCTTGAGTGCAACAGCAAGCACAGCCATTACGAATGGAACGGATTGGAAGGACACCGCAGGAAACCCGATTCAGGCGAACAGCGGCAATATCCTAAAAGTAGGTTCCACTTATTATTGGTACGGCGAGCACGCTGAGAACTGGAAATTTGAAAAAGTGAACGTATATACCTCGACTGATTTGAAGAATTGGTCCTTCCGCAGTAGTATCCTCACCAAAGATTCCGCCCCTGAGCTGAATTCGAGCAAAATCGAGCGGCCTAAAGTCATTTACAACAAATCCACCGGAAAATATGTACTATGGGCACACTATGAAAATGGCACGGACTACTCACTCGGTCGCGTAGCTGTTGCTACCAGCGATACACCAGACGGGAATTTCACCTACCAAGGCAGCTTCCGCCCGCTGAATTATGAGTCCCGTGATATGACGGTGTTCACGGATACCGACGGTAGCGGCTACCTCATTACAGCTTCCCGTAAAAATGGTGGCGCCAATGATACGATGGCAATCTTCAAGCTGACGGCCGATTATACAGGCGTGCAGTCGTTCGTTGGCTGGATTTTTGAAAATGGCTATCGCGAAGCCCCCGCTGTTGTGAAAAAGAACAATACCTACTACCTGTTTACCTCGCAGGCATCCGGCTGGTATCCGAATCAGGGTGCTTATGCAACCGCCAGCTCCATGACTGGAAGCTGGTCTGCTTTGTCGCCTTTCGGTGATCCGGCGGCTTACGGCTCGCAAATCCATTCCATCGCCACAATTACAGGCAGCGCAGGAACCAGCTACATCTATATGGGCGACCGCTGGAACCCGCTCAATCTGAGCGATCACAAATTCATCTGGTTGCCATTGACCCTGAATGACTCCAATAAAACGGCTACTCTAAACTGGTACAGTAGCTGGGATATGGATGCTGCTACAGGCACAGTCATCCTGCCATCCCTTGTGAATCACGCGCAAGGCAAAACAGCTACTGCCAGTTCAGCCGCATCTGCTTCCCCGGCCTCACTGGCGAACGATGGCAATCCCCAAACCTCATGGAAGGCTACATCTGCATCCTGGCCTGCTTGGTGGCAGGTGGATTTGGGCAGTACCAAGACGATTAACGAAGTGGATATTTCATGGTTTATGTACAAAGGATCTGAGGCATATTACAAGTATAAGATCGAATATAGTACGGATAGCGTTCATTATTCCACCATTGACCGTACGAGCAATACTGCATACGGCTTTACCAGTGACAAAGTTAATTTTCAAGCCCGTTACGTGCGAATCAATCTTGTAAATGCAGTGCTATTCAATAATCCGAACAACTGGTATACTCCGACGGTGCATGAAGTGAGATTGCTTGGCAATTAATTTGCTTCATTAAAAAGAACATGGCAGGAGAGTGCCCACATCAGTTAGGCCTTCTTCTGCCATGCTTGTGCTTTACCATCCGTTTCTTACTCACTGGCTCAACGCATCCGATTCACTGTGGTAAACACAAATTTATCATACCGATGGCGCGAGAATGAGTATTCAAATGGTATCCCCGTATCCAGATAACCCACTTGCTCAATTTCCAAGATTGGGTCATCTGCTGCACAATCCAGATGCTCCCGATCCAGTTCCGTCGACTTGGATGCCCGGATAGTACGATGTGAACCGACAATATTAAGGCCCAGTTCCTCCTTAATATGTTTGTACACCGAGCCATACAACACTTCCTCGGTAATACCGCTAATCAGCTTCGTTGGCATGTAAGTGCGCTCGATAACATAGGGTTCGCCCTCCACAACACGCAGACGGATCACATGATATACAGGAGAATTGACGTCAATAAACAGATGAGTCGCTACTTCCTCGGATGGAAATTGAACGTCAAAGGCTATGATTTTACTTTTGATTTCTTTCCCGCGCAGTACGTTGGTCAGCCCCAGCATTTCATTCACAACGACATTAACCGGGCCATTGTAGACCGATTTGACGATAAAGGTTCCGTGTCCTCTTTTACGATTCAGCAGTCCGTCCATCACCAATGTGTCCAATGCCCTCTTAATCGTCATTCGACTTACACGAAACTCTTTTGCCAATGAGATCTCATCAGGGATGGGATCATCACTGCAGTAGGTCTTATTCATAATACGCTCTTTGACCTCTTGTGCAATCCGCTCGTATTTGTTCATCTGTCTACCACCTGTACTAAAAATTGTTTTATGTCAGCATTTTACCAAAATATCGGTAGCGCTGGTTTTTCTGTTCTGCAGGCGGGACGTTAAGGTATGACGGTATAGTAAGTATACCGAACATTATACTTTCTCACCAGCGGTATACAGCACAGCTTCCTTTCAGCAATGAAGAAAAAAAGGCGGTCCAAAGGACCACCCCCCACCTTACCTTAGAATCCGTTATTTTCGATCACTTGTTTGAACCAGTACCCACTCTGCTTAACGGATCTTTTACCCTCGTTCTGAAGATCCACGGATACAAAGCCGTAACGATTCTTATATGCGTTCGTCCAGGACCAGTTGTCCATAAACGTCCATAAGTGATAGCCTTTCACATTGGACCCTTCTGAGATAGCTCGTTGGACCCATTTGAGATGCTCACGGATAAAATCAATACGATAATCATCGCAGATCATACCCTGCTCATCTCTGAATTTTTCTTCACCTTGTACGCCCATTCCGTTTTCTGAAATGAAGCATTCAATGTTGCCGTAATTTTCTCTGACATTGGTCAGAATGTCGTAAATGCCCTTCTCATAAATCTCCCAGCCTCGCATCTCATTCATCTTACGACCAGGCATGGCATAATAATCGAAGAATCGTTCCGGCACAAAAGGTGCGTCTGGATTTGGGAGACTTTCGCGAGCCTTGACTCTGCGCGGCTGATAATAGTTAATCCCCAGCAGGTCTACAGTACCCTGGCGTATAATTTCCCGATCTCCATCTTCCATGCTCGGTACAAATCCCTCTTGGCGTAACAGCTCCACAAGCAAAGGGTTAAATTCTCCCGTCACAGATGGGTCTAAAAAGGAACGGTTAAAGAACGCGTCGCATATTTCAGCAGCCTGCACGTCTGCCGGATGCTGACTACGCGGATAGCTCGGCGTCAGGTTCAAAATAATACCGATTTTGCCCTTATAGCCGCCTTCTCTGTAAGCCTTAATGGCACTGGCGCTCGATAACAGGGTATGATATCCCACCTGTACAGCTTTACCGAAATCCACTTCATTGGGATAGTGGAAATCGTATAGATAGCCGCCTTCCACCGGGACAATTGGCTCGTTATGCGTAAACCATTTGGCTACACGATCCCCGAACAACTCAAAGCAAGTGTTCGCGTAATCCACGTAAGCTTCGACCGTCTCGCGGTTTACCCAGCCTCCTTTTTCCTGTAAAGCCATCGGCAAATCAAAATGATACAGATTCACAAACGGCTCAATGCCCACCTGGTGCAACTCTTCAATGACGGAATTATAAAATTGAACCGCCTGCTGGTTTATTTCACCTTTCCCTGCCGGAAACAGGCGTGACCAGGAGATAGAGAACCGGAAAGAGTTGTGGCCAAGCTCTTTCATGAGTGCAATATCTTCTTTATAACGGGTATAGAAACGGGATGTATCAGCAGGACCGACCCCGTCATAGAAACGGTTCGGCTCCTGCTCAAACCAATAATCCCAAATGTTCGGTCCTTTGCCGTCTCCCTCCACAGTTCCTTCTGTCTGGGTAGCCGAAGCTGAGGAACCCCACCAGAAGTCAGTCGGAAAACGGTATTGAATGGCTTGCTGCTCTATATCTTTCATTTCGGTATGATTCACAGCTCTACTCCTCTCTCTTTTGCAAAGAACAAGTCCACTACACTAGCAGCTCATTCATGTTACATTCCAACAGTTTGATCCTTACCTGCAACGGCTGCTTGTTTAAGCTCCTCTTCCTGCTCCTTACGAACGTTCATCCGATCAATAATTTTCAGGAACGGGAACCAGATGACAAAGACGACAGCCATATTAAACAACTGCAGTATGCCTCCCATTAGAGAACCCGTAGCCATCATTCCACTAAAGAACAACGGCATCGTCCAAGGAACCTGTATCCCGTTGGGCGGCGGTACAATCCCCGTAGTCATGGCAAAGTAAGTAATCAGCGTAACGATCATTGGAGAAATGACCCACGGAACAAAAATAAGCGGATTCATCACAATCGGCAGACCGAATATGACGGGTTCGTTGACATTAAACAGACCTGGTCCAAGGGCCAGCTTACTGACCTGCTTCAATTGCTTACTCTTCAGGAAGATCAGAATCGAAAGCACGACAGCCAATGTCATACCTGTACCACCGATACCTACTGTATAAATATCCACAAACTGCTTGGTGATAATATGCGGCAGTTCCGCTCCTTTGGAGTACGCTTCATAGTTTTCAAGTGCCAGTGTATTCCAGATTGGGTCCATAACTGAGTTGATAATAATCTGACCATGAAGCCCAAAGAACCATAAAAGCTGAACAAAGAAAATAGCAATTAATGTAGGTATAATACCACTGCCCAAATGCACCAGCGGTGCCTGTACGGCATGATAAATCAGATCATGCAGGTTATTGTGAAGGGTCAGTGTAACTACAACATTAATGATCAAAAATATGCCCAATGTGATACATGCCGGAAGCAAAGCGGCAAACGATTTGGCAACGGCTGGCGGAACACCTGGAGGCATTTTAATGACAAAATTTCGCTGTGTCACCCTCCGGTATATCTCAGCCGCGATAAAGGCGACGATCATACCAAGGAACATGCCTTTGGCACCAATCCGGTCCACCGGAATGACACCAGCAATCGTGGCACCGCTTTCTTGTGTCAGTACAAAAGGGGTGAGCATTAAGAAACTGGCCAACGCGATCATACCGCCGAATATGGGCTCGACCTTATAACTTCGAGATAGATAATAACCAATCCCGACGATGACAAATAAGGTCATAATATTCAGTGTGGCATTAGGCGCAATGTTCAGCAGACTGCTAAAAGTCGCATAATTGCCGTCGCCCATCCACCCTTTTAGAAACGGCAGATTAATAATAACTACAATAATGGAGCCAAAAACTGTTAATGGAAATGACAGCATGAATGCATCACGCAGTACAGTAAGATAGCGGTTGTTGTTCAGTTTACCGGCAATAGGTATCAGTATCCGGCTTAATTTTTCAAACAAAGCCTATTCCTCCCCGCGAAGTGACTTGCATCAATAGGGTTGCAAGCATTTCATGTCCCAAAATTCACAAATTTACAGGTCCAGCTATAAACTTCTGGATTTGAACAGCTCCAGCAGCTCTTGAACCAAATCCTTCATGGTAGCCGTGGACATCAAATGATCCTCGGCATGCATTAGAAGGAGCGAGAAGGGAGTTTGGGTTCCTCCCGCTTCCTTCTTAACCATTTGAAAATGGATATCATGCGCGGCACGTAAATCCTGCTTGGCTTGTTTGAGCAAATCGTCCGCACCTTCTACATTTTCATTTCTGTATTCAGTCAGCGCCTGAATCACTTTGCTGCGAGCGCTTCCACTATGCAAAATAAGTTGGAAACTAATTTGTTCTTCCGTCAGATCAGCTATATTAACTTTATCCATTTTTACGTTCCACCAGTTTCACAGCCTGTTCGTAGGCTTTCTTACCGTCAACCATTCCGTAGGCCATCATGTCAATCACTTCTACATGAATACCATATTGGGCTGCTTCCTTTTCCAGCTGTCCTTTAAGAAAACTCATTTGCGGGCCGATCAATACAGCGTCAGCCTTAGCCATGTCCTCTGCGGCTTGATCTTGACCTACTGCCCAAATTTCAGCCTCGTCTCCAATGGACTTAGCATAATCCTGCATCTTAGTAACCAGCAAACTTGTAGACATACCTGAGCTGCACGCCAGTAAAATTTTCTTCATGATTGTTCCTTCCCTTCAAGGTCTGATTGGATGATAACTACTAGAAAACGTTTACAGCGTAATTATAAATCCGCTTTTTGAATTTGTCTATACATTTAACATATATGTATAGACTTTTTTTAATATGACACATTTTCTTCTTTTTTTTTGAAAGTGAACTGATCCCTCATCTTTAATCTCTCAATAATAATCGATTTTCACTATAAGAGATTCTGCCAATGATATGTTATTCGATTCTGTAAAATGTTAACATGAGCTACGGAATAGGCTTGATAGTCCCTCCGTAGCCAAAGAATAGCTGAGGTGAGAAGAGATGAGTAGAAACGAGATGAACAAGCATCCTACATAAAAATAGAGCTTTCACGCACTGAAAATTAGAAAAATTTTGAATATTAAGAAACATTCCTACATTTTTATCGTCTATATTATGGAAGGCCTTACGTATGAGGGCAGGATTCTTTGAAGCCCGAAGTTAAAAATCAACTCACAAAGGAGCTTATGCATGTTGAAAAAATTAGGATTAGCTGCATTAATTTTGATTACTGGCATCTCTGTTATTGGAACAGGCTGGGCCGCACCCAGCACAACAACCATTGAAGTCTCTAAAACTGCTGTAGATTACAACATTGCTCGTCCTTCAAGCGATGGTGCTTTTCATGATGGCTTATTGGCTGCTGAAACATCTGCCGGAAACCTTGTGTATTACAATACCAAGGGACAAAAGGCTTTCTCTCTTCCCGCCGAGCTTAAACCTGTTGGTGATTTTCAAGAGCAGCGGGCTGTAGTCAAAAATACAAAAACCAATCTCTTTGGGTACATTAATACGAAAGGGACACTGGTCATTCCTTGCCAATACACCGAAGCCAATGTCTTTTCCGAAGGCAAGGCCAAGGTCACCATAGCAGACACCAAAGAAAATGCAATTATAGATCGAACGGGAAAAACCCTTTCTCATTTTAAAGAACATGTGGATTCAGAATATGTATTTACAGAAGGTCTGGCCCTTGCCTATGCCCCTAACACTGGGAAGATTGGTTTTGTGAATGCTTCCGGTAAGCTAGCGATTCCTTATCAATACAAATACAGTCGTAGTTTCTCGGATGGCTTGGCTATTGTTCAAAATAGCAAGGGACTATACGGTTATATCAATACGGCAGGAAAAGAAGTCATTCCACCTCAATACAAATCCGGCGGAGACTTCTCGGAAGGATTGGCTCCAGTACAAAATGCCAAGGGTAAATGGGGATTCATCAATAAACAGGGAAAAGTCGTGATTCCCTTTAAGTTTACGGATGCACAGGATTTTAGCGAGGGCTTGGCCAGTGTGAAAAATGCGAAAAATGAGGTTGGGTTTATTGATAAAACCGGAACATTGGTCATTAAATATCAACAAAAGTATGACGTTACATCTCCATTCAAGGAAGGCATTGCTTTAGTTGGTAAACAAGCAAACTCATCTGTCTCGAACGGAAAATTCGGTTACATCAATCGCCAAGGGCAACTGCTGACCAAGCTTGAATACAGATCGGAATCTTCTTCCTTCTCTAATGGTTATGCTGTTGCTTTTGTCAAGCCAGGCAAAGCCTTCATTGTTTCTAAACATTCTGCTTCAAAATAAAAAAATAACCCTGGAGGCAGATCGAATGGATCTGCTTCCAGGGTTATTTTGACTGCTAATATCTCAAAACCACTTAGTCGTGTGTATAGAATTTTACGCCAGGCAGATCAGCTGCCACCCAAGAGTAATTAATAGTATTACTGTTGTAATTTTTGGTTCCCGCCTGAGCGATCTGTACTTCCTTCAAGATCGTGATCGATGAACCCTTTGGTCTGACGACAACGACATGACCATGTCCGTCCGCTTTTTTGATCCCGATGGTTGGGTACCCGAGGTTTGCTCTTTTCTGAGCATCCTGAAAAGTTACGGAGTACCAGCCCGGCGTGTTGTTACCCAGTAAAGCATCAGCCATTTGATTGGCTAAGCCACTTGGCAAGGAAGCCGACATCGCAGCCATCACGTCTTGTGCAAAAATATTACATTTTGTTCCACCTACTGGCGAATACTTTTTGTTCGTTTCTACCTTAAAACCGTCGATTACAGATGCGTATGTGCTTGCACTTCTAGCCATTGAAAATTCCCCCTGAATATAAGTTGTAGAGGAAATGACGGAGTCGCTTGAACATCTGAATGGCTCCACATTCGATTGATATTAGCTTCAATTCCCTCTCAACTATTAGGGTGATTTCCGGCTTACTTTAACAACGGAATACCACAGAAAATGAACTATATTTTTTTAATTTCAATCGAAACCAGAGACTTTGCTCAAAATCAACTTAACAGCAGCCATAATGTGACCCTTATTGTTTAGTCATCACTTAGCTGAAGGCTTTCTTCACTGATTACGGTTGGAACGATAAGCTCAGGAGTAGTCGCAGGCTTAGCTGGTGTAAAATAGTCTGCAACCCCCACCATTATAGCAATGCCAATAAACAGCACGATCCAATTACGATTCTTTTTCATCATCTGTACCTCTCATTCTTCACTGCGCCCGTTCATCCACTTGAACCAGTGGAGCAAATGACTGAATCGGTATTCATGCTGGGAAGCATACGTCCATACCTCCGGCTCTTCACCAGGTTCCTTCCAGACGAGCATGGAAAAGTGACCTTCTTTCTCGCTTGCAACCGACAGCAGCGAAAGACGATCATCCCCGAATCGGTAAGGGGCCGATTCCACCCAGTAATTTCGCATATCGCTGATCCAGCTGCGAAAATGCTGTGTACCTGCGATCCGGAGCACTTCATCAGGAAGGAGCAGATGCTCATGGATGTCCTTCCAATCCCCTGCATATTGGTACCGCATTGCCAACATCGGACTGAGCGGTCTCACTTTCCCTAGAGCCAACGTAGGCATACAGGTGACGGGAACGACCGGGCCAATACGCTGGATAGCATAAGCACGGGCTTCCTCCTTACTCATTCCGTAGGACATAGCCTCCACGAGGAAATCGTTCCGTCTTACACCAAACTGATGCTGGTAGTGTGACATTTCATCCCGTAGCTCTAGTACCATACCTTGTAACGTATCTGTTCCGATCATTCCCAAACACCTCTCATTCCAAAATATAGGCGTGCAATTCCTGTTGCGCTCGATACTTAGCCCAATTGAATTCGGGCCAACTCGATTCTTCTCTCGTCATGCTCATCAAGCGGGCTTGTAAAAACTCATCCAGCGCTCCGTGTTCCTTACGGCTAAAATCAATCAGTAGTGGAATCGCGTCCGCTGATAGCTCACTCAAATATTCCTTGTCTATCACCGATGTTGTACGATACCGTTCGAGATTATTTTCAGCTATCCGTACATCAATACCCACATAATTCACGACGACATAGGCGATTAGAGCGAGTACAATATAATATTTCGCCAGCGGAAGCTGGCGGACATGAATACGCACGGCCGCAACGAGCAGCAGCAAGCCTAGAAAAATCATAAATGCGTGTACCAGATAACGGATATACGTATATCCGTATGCTTCTTCGTACATAACCAGCCGGGTATATCCCGAGTACAGCATCACACCCGAACAACCGACGAGTATGTACAGCAGGCCGCTGTTCAATGTTTGCACTATACCTGAGCCGAATTCAGTCCATTTCAATACACTGATCATCAGCACAAAATTGATACCTGTTACCATAACCAGCTCCCCGAATCCTCTTCTCGCATATTCGGCATACGAGGTTCCTTCTGGCAAAGCACCTTCCCATGCACCAAACAGATATCCGAACTGCAGCACGACGAACACCACATACACCAGGTTCATGACAATCAGCACTGTAGCGGTAATGACAGGATCAAACTTGATTGCGACCGGCTCGTGGTAAGGTACTGCTGCTGCTGACTGAGCCTCTCTTTCCGTATTCCGCGGAGCAGGCTGTACGAATCCCCACAAGTAACAGAAAAAACAGAAGGTAAAAAAGCAGGCCCAGATCAGCCGCGGCAAACCACTCCCAAAGGTCAATGTGCCAATCCATGCGGGTATGCCAGATAACAACTCTTCGAACACCCCATCTGCGGAAGCCAGCAGAGATATAATAATGAGTAGCAACGGCAAGGCAATAAGTAGACCGATTATCACTTTACCCAATACACGCTTACGCTCATCCTTTACATTCCGAAAGGCTGCCGTCTTAAACATTCGAAACGGAGTCACGATATGGCGAAAATTTTGATAAAACCAATGGCTTAGCGCCTGACCGATAATACCGATTTCTGACCAGCCATGCCTTTTTTCCCCGAACAGCAACACCATATGTACGCTAATCAGAGCAGATATAGCCAGGGCATTTAACACATAGAAGATCGGGTTATCGAACAGCACATATGTCAGTGCCAGCATCATAATGACCACAAACAGCAGACGTCCTATCCATGTAATGGGCTGGCAACGATCTCGATTAAAGGAATACATATACACGTAAAATACAATAACGAAAATAGGCATAGACACGCCCAGCCCATGTCCGAAGAACAGATATTGATGGACCAGCGCCAATACAATGGCGCCGGCAAAGGCGGACAACAACGACGCTTTCGGCAAAGACGATCCATTCACCTTGTCATGCATGGTAAATACCTCCACAACTATGCTTTATAACCCTTATTGTAGATGATAAAATAAGAAGATAAAGAGAAATTAATCAAAATAAAATTTCCTATTTTATAAAAGCAGTTGCGCTTTTACTCAAGCATAGGGGAAACGGAGCATTCCTGAATGAAACTTCACGCCCAATTTTTACGGCTTCACTCCCACGCAGCTGACGACAGGGACGAGAACCATACCATAGAGACTACGCTGGATGAGCTGGCGGCTATTTTTGACTGCACCCACCGCAATGCCTTGATGATCATTCAGAAAATGGAGCAGCACGACTGGATACAATGGACTCCTCGCCGAGGCAGAGGCCGCCGCTCCAGCCTGCGCTTCCTTATTCAGCCGGAAGACATTGCTGTGCAATCCATGATGCAAGCCATAGACCGCCATGATATCAAACGCGCACTGGATGAAATCCGAGTTCATTCACGCTCCTCCACCATGCAGGAGCATTTGCAGGGCTGGCTGCTGAATTATTTCGGGCATCACGCGGAGGTGCGCAGTGATCAGCAGCAGATCGACACACTGCGTCTGCCTATTCGCCAGCAGCTCTATACGCTGGACCCGTTGTACTTGAACTGGCTCGCCGAGTCCTTCGTATCCAGTCATGTCTTTGACGGGCTGGCCCGCCGGGCGAACGAGAGCGGTGAGATTTTGCCGGGACTGGCGCACGCTTGGGAGGTGGACACTACTCGTACGCAGTGGACCTTTTTCCTGCGTAAAGAAGTGCTGTTTCATAACGGCAAAATACTGACCGCGGAAGACGTCGTCTATACCTTTGAACGACTGAGTCGGGCGCCGGGAAGGAGACTTTACCATTTTATCGTCCGGCAAATTCAGCACGTTCAAGCGTTGAGTCCGACGATGGTACGCTTTGTACTAAAGGAGCCGAACGAGCTATTTTTATCCTTCCTGTGTACCAGCCGGGCTGCCATTGTACCGCGTGAGCTTAATCAGGTGGGTGAAGCCGCCTTTGGCATTCGTCCTATCGGTACGGGGGCTTTCAAGGTCACGGAAATGAACGAAAGCTTGTGCTTACTTGAGGCTTTTGCGCCTTATTTTCAGGGTCGCGCTCATCTAGATCGGGTGGAAATCGTTCAACTCCCGTGGGCGACTAAGCTGGAATCGCCGGATATGGAAGACACCGCTTCTTCTTTTCACATTATCCATAATCCTATACTGGCAAGAGACACGGATACCGCATGGAGCCAGATTCACTCGGCGGCTTCGGTACGCAAATTTATCACATGTAACACACACAAGGATGGACCGCTGCGCAACCCGGAAATACGTGCTCGGATTGTAGCATGTCTGGATCATCGCCCCCTTCCTTCAGCAGTGAATTCATCTAACGCTAATGATTCATGCGAACCACTGGCGGCGTTACAAATTGCCACCATTCCCGAGTATAGAGCGGATGCAGAACGGGTCGCAGCTCAGCTCGAATCCTGTGGATATACGTGTAACATTGTGGCCGCATCCATGAATGAATTCAAAAGTTCATCTATTCGTATGGAGTCAGACTTAATCATCTTTTCTCTGTTTCGTGACCGTGATGAGCAATTGCGTCTGTTTGATCTGTATCTCAATGTATCCGGGCATGTGGAGCCGCATAGCCGTGTGGATATCGAAAGACTGCTGCGCGAAATTGCACGGGAAGCCGATCATACCGTTAGAGCACAGCAATTTGAACATATCGAAACTCGGCTCATGGATGAGCACCAGCTGCATATTTTATATGAAAAGCCCGTTCAGACGGCCTATCTTCCTACTGTTCGCGGCGTATCCTTTAACAGCCAAGGTTGGGTGGATCTTCGTCATGTCTGGTTTCCGCCTGCCCAACCTCCAACTCCTCACACTTGACGGCAAGGACGCTCCTTCAACCTTCAAATGCACTTGCAAATAAAAAAGGTATCCTCTTCATAAGAGAATACCTTTTTTAATGTTATCTAGACCCTCTAAGCCGATGGTTCAGGAGATGACAATGCCCATCCCCCCAGCCCATGACTGTGGACATCGCTAGGGTCTTCTATAGGAGGGGTGACGGGTGGAAAATTCAATAGGATAAAAACATTAAATGCGAGCAGAGAAAAAACGATCTTTTTTATCATAGATGTACTCTACCTCTCCAAGTAAGTTTTTATATTCCTCTTTGTCCTCAGAAGTGGCAGTATGCCGATACTTTTCAAATAGTCCTACACACTTGATGGTGACAGGATTACCATTCAGCACGACAGAATAGGAAAGGCTCTCAAGCAGGAATTTCATACCTTTGGAATAACGATGTTTGTTGAGATCGTAACAAGCCATCTCTGCCAAAAATCGTGCATAGAGATCTGCTGACATTTGCTCGGTATAGGTGCCTACCTTGGCATGCTGATCTGCAAATGCCTCAATTTGTTTTTCAAAGTGCTGCAGTACATGATCTACATTAAAATCATAACGGTTGGCCGCTACCATTATCTTATGTAACCCCACCAGAATTTCGCCCTCATTTTTTTCCAAATAATTTACATACTGTGGAATCACATCCAGGCTACCGGACATCAACTGATACAAATACCTGTTGGCCTCAGCCCAGTTGCTACAAAGGGCCTTCAAATGCCGAGCTTCCTCCGTATCCTCTTGCACCCAGCTCAAATCAGAGTATAGGGATACATATTCCAGTGCCTTCTGATAATCCCCGCGCTCATCCCATACCCCGGCACGGAGTACGTAAGAGTATACAATATACATAAACAAAGGGCCCTTAGGTTCCTTGCCACGCTCTGATTTTCTGGTATTTCCGTATTTTTGCTCGTATTGTACTTTGGCTTTTTGAGCCATTTTTTCAGCAAACCATTCTACTTTATCCCAACGCCGCAAGGAGGCATACGTATTAGCCAAATCTCTTAAGGCATCCAGTTGGTCTGCCTCACCCAATCGCTCTACAAAGCTTTCAAAATGTGTGGCTGCCCATAAATTTTCATCCTGATCATCGCCAACGGTAATCGTAAATAAACGGTATTGGCAGAGCGCCAGCCGCTCCGAATGTTGATACTTCTCACTTTCCGCGACATTTTTATAAATAATGGCCGCAGCCTCCAACCTACCTTCGCTGAATAATTCTTCCGCTGTCTCAAACAAAGCCGGGGCGTATATGAGATAGTCCATGATAAACTCCACGACTTGCTTAATACAATCGAGTTTGTTCAGCTCTGCACAGCGATGCAAAAAAGGCCGAACCCGTCGCCAATTCGGTGCCGTATTCCGTATAAATTCATCAATGTATAGCTCATAGAGGCTTCCTTCTTCAAGCCCCATACCTGCAGCAATCCGATCCAGCAGCAGCATCGCAATTGGCCGGTTACCGTTGATAATGGCACTGATTGTTCCTGCATTAATACCTGTGTTCTCCCCAAACTTACTAATCGTAATTCCTTCTCGTCTGATGTACTGCTCCAGCTCTGCGCGAATAGTGGTTGTTTCCTTCAAATCAGGCACCCCCAGGGATAACTTGCATGATTTCAATACAAAAAAAGAAAATTCCCGTGAATATTCCCTTAATTATACAAAAGAAAGCCCACTTAGCCAACTGCATAAGTACATTTATATCAAAAAATTCAATAATTCTCCGAATTGCCGTATACTACAGGAGGCGAGCTGAACAGCTACAACCAATCGGTCGCAGGAAAGGATACGACAAATGGACAACACCCCAACTATAGAACAACAAATTGCACAATGGATGGTCGCGCAAATCCGTGAAGTGGGCACTCTGAAACAAGAAGATGCCATTGCATATGTACGCTCTGAATACGGAGAGCAGTATGTGTTTATAAGCGAGCATGGTCATGTATCTTTGGAAAAAGGAATCAAAAAGGCATTTCGCAAGCTACATGGTGGCCGAATCGCCTGGGATCGTGATGCATTCCTCTGGGCCTGGACTTAACAAGCAAAAGCATCTGCTATAGGCAGATGTTTTTTTGATGATTTAACCGTATATCCTCTGGAGTCGGCTAATTTCCTCCTTCACAAACTGTCGGAGTATTGCAGGCTCCACGATTTCAACCCGGCCGATCCAATCCATCGCATCGCGGCAGGCCGCTTCATAGCTATACATGTTGACGGTTAGAATGAAGTGATTGCCTTCCTGTACAGACTGGATGATTTCCATCCTTTTCGCTAGTATTCCAGCTTGCTTCTTAGTCGCTCGGACCAGAACAGGATAGTATTCTTTCTCTCTACAAAGTTGCTTAAAAGCGCTTTCTTTACTTGTCCAATAATATTCCAGTGAAAAATCCTCAGGAACCTTAAAGACTTCAACAGACGGCTGAACCTCCATAATTCGCTCACACTTAAAAGTCCGAATCTCCTGCCCGACTTCACAAAAGGCAATAAGATACCAATCTCCTTTTTTCACCACAAGTCCATAGGGATGTACATGGCGAGAAGTGCAAGAGCCGTCAGCTTTCTCATATTGTATAGTTATTTTATAGGACCCCCATACTGCCGCTCTCACGGCTTCCAGGCAAGGAATCGCTACACGTTCCGTCCACCACGGTGTATCATCAAAATAAAACCGAGCTTTGGCTTTTTGAATATCGGATTGATAGGGGGCCGGCATCGTCTGTTCCAGTTTGAGCAAAGTATTCTTTAACTTCAAACCCGATTCCGTGGACCCGCCCGTATAAATGCCCATCCCCGTTAAATACAACTGAATGACATCCCCGCCATTCAACTGCTTCAGGTTTGCCGTATAACCCTCCATTAAATAAATTCCGCCCTTCGGACCGGATGCGGTAACAATCGGAACTCCGGCTTCAGCCAGAAGGTCGATATCCCTGTAAATGGAGCGTACAGAGGTTTCCAGTGCCAACGCCAATTCCCTGGCCTTCATTCTCCCTCTAGATTCGATACATAATAAAATCGCGATTAAACGATGCAGTCTCACAATCATACCTCCACAATAGATGGTTAACCCGAAATGAAAAGATGATGCAAAGATTGTTGACACCCTGTTGGCAGCAATAGGTGTGTATCATAGAAGTAAAGGGGTGTAATGGATGATGAATATTGGAATTTTGGGGACGGGATTCGGCGCGTATCATGCCTCGCTGTTAAACAACCATCCCAAGGTAAACAGTCTCATTGTATTTGGAAGGAACGAAACCAAGCTGCAAAAATTGAAAGAGGAGCTAAACGTAGAAGTCACACAAAATATAGAGGATATTCTGCTGGATCCGGACGTGGATATCGTCGATCTATGCCTGCCCTCCCACCTGCATAGGTCACATGCCATTGATGCGCTAAAGCACGGGAAGCATGTATTTTGTGAAACACCGGTTTGCTTTCATCTCGAAGACGCTCTTCTTATGCAACAAGCTGAGAAGCAATATGGCAAAAAAATTCTGGTCAACCAGTTCATTAAGTTTGATCCTGCCTATACCTATCTGTACGAGGCTTATCACCAACAAAAATACGGAAAACTCATTTCCTTGTCCTTGAAAAGAGAAACCCCTCCCCTATGGGGAGACCTTGGACTAAGTTCCCTCCCTACGCAGTTCATGATTCATGAACTGGATTTATTCACCTGGCTATGGGGTCCATGTGATCCATATACAGTGTGGGGTACAGAGGTAGTCCATCCCGAACAGGCACAAGTTCGGGCTTATTTTCAGCATCGGGATACATTCACAGAAGTCATCGCTTCTTCCCATATGCCGAAAAGCTATCCTTTCACGGTGGCCTATGAAGCTTATTTTGAAAAAGCCAAGCTGGTATTTCATGAGAGTGACGAAAACGATCCCATACCCACCGCATTATTTGAGTATACCGCATCAGGACAGCAAAAAATCAACCTCGAATCCGCCAATCCATACGAAAAAAGTTGGGATCATGCACTTGATTGCTTTGGCGGACATGCGGAATGTCTGATTCCATTGGAGTCGGCCGTACAAGCACTGGAAATGGCCATTGAGATTAAAAACAGACTGGAGCAAGCTCGGCGTTAGCCGGTAGTTAGCCCGTACCTTCGGAAATCAGCTTCCTATCAGGAAGCTGTATCCGCAGGCAGGGACACTTCGTCCGCATAGTTCGTTGCCATAATCTTGGCTACCTCAGCCGGGTCAGTCGTCTGGCCCAACGCCCACATCATTTTCGTTACCAGCGCTTCTGTTGTCATGTCATACCCCGGAATAACACCCTTTTCCAGCACCTTCTGCCCTACCTCATAAATCGTCAGGTCCCCGCCCTCATAAGGACATTGAGTGGTAACAACAATACTCATACCGTCCTTCATCAGATCCTCAATTTTACTGATGAGGCTCCTTTCTTTAAAAGGCACGCCGCCCATGCCAAAGCCCTCAATGACGATACCTTTATAGCCCAAGCTCTGAATAGCATCAAAAATCGCCGGGTTTGTACCTGGAATCAGCCTGAGCAGAAATACTTCAGAAGCATACCTGTCATTGTATGGGTGACGAACGGTATCACGATTTGCAAATACGCCCTCCGTATAGACCACCTTGCCATTCTCCACGAGACCTATGTACGGATAGTTAATACTCTCAAAAGCATTATAGCTGCGTGTTCTGATCTTCGAGCTGCGGCTGCCGTTAATAATCTTGCCATTAAACACGACAAAAACCCCTGCTACCTCGCCACATGCGGTCAGGAATGAGTCAATTACATTTTTTTTGGAATCGCTGTGCTCCGCCAATATGGATACTTGTGACCCTGTCACAACGACGGGTTTGTCCACAGTCCCCAACATAAAGCTCAGGGCTGAAGCCGTATAAGCCATCGTATCCGTGCCATGGGCAATAACAATACCGTCGTATTGATCGAGCGAACGATGTACCATCCGGGCGATGGAAGCCCAATCCTCTGGTTGTGTATTGGTGCTATCAATGCTCATCAGATTGTAGGCATCAATCTCGCAAATTTCCTGGAGCTCTGGAATTTCAGCCAAAATATTTTCAGCCGATTGAGTTGGAGTCAGGCCGTTTTCCTGATAGGAGGAAGAAATTGTTCCTCCGGTATTAATGAACAGAACCTTTTTCATTTGCCAATGTTCCTTCCCGATTACAACTTCACTTTATTGTTCTTAGAATTTATCATGAATAAGGGTGATTAGCTACTTTGCTAAAGAAAAGAAATAATGAAGGATGGTGCATTCATGAATCTGGAGCAGCTAGCAACCGTCATCCCGTTGCTGGAGCATATCGAATACGGCAACACCTCTCAGACCCTGCATCCTGGCTCCGACAGCCATCTCCTGATTGTTGCGCTGCACGGACATGTCACTCTCTCAGCTAAAGACCAAGAGCCGGTTATTTTCACGCAGGGCTTTGCCTTTCATAATCAATATGGCGCTTGCAGCATTCAGGTCCCCAAAACCCGGGAAGCCGAATATATCGTGCTTACGTATCGTGTGCTGCAAGGCGAATCCACGGATTGGACGCTGCATGGTCCGTTGCGTACCTTGAGTGAATACAAAATCAAATATATGCTGGACGAGCTGCTACGAACAACAGCCCCAAGCATTCAGGATGAAGCTGGCGTGGAAAAGGCGGCCCGGCAATTTCGAAAAAGACTGCTTCTGGAGCGCTTGCTATTCATTTATATCTATGAGACGCATATGGTGCAGGACAACCACAACTCATCGGTATCTATTGAACAATCCCTGTCTTATATCCATGAGCATTATATGCTCAAGCTGACCTTGCCGCTTCTGGCTGATCGGGCGGGCATGAGCGAAGGACATTACACGGTGTTGTTCAAAAAAGCCACTGGCATGACCATGACCCAGTATTTACGTCATCTCCGTATCCAAAAAGCGAAGCAAATGTTCCAGCAGACCCGACTTCCAGCCAAGGAAGTCGCCCAACGGGTTGGATTTACGGATTATTTTCATTTTAGTCGTATTTTTAAAAAAGAAGTCGGCTGCTCCCCCACCCAGTTTCAAAGAATCTAATAATATAACATGTAACGTCTACAAATCAGACATGGTATAAAAGAGAGGTTACCGCTAAAATTCAAATGAGAATAATTATTATTATCAGGGGGAAACAGGATGCATCATTGGTTTACACGTATATTGGGCCTCGCCTTCACCTTACTGCTCGCTATTAGCTTGGCAGCTTGTAGTTCATCCTCCACGAATCAGACTGCGGCAAACGGCAATTCGACGGGTTCCCAACCAGCGAACAGCTCATCTGACGGAGACCGTATCACCGTTCAGGACGCACTCGGAACTCTCACTTTACCAGGCAAGCCTGCACGTATTATTTCAATGGATTTCAGCTTTACGGACATGCTGGTGACTCTTGGTGTGCAGCCTATCGGAATTGCTGATGACGGTACGCCTGAGCTGTTCATGGATTCCGTGAAAAGCAAGCTGAAGGACTACACTTCCGTAGGCTCCCGTTATGAACCCAACATTGAACTGATCAGCTCATTGCAGCCTGATCTGATTATTGTGGATATTAATAAGCACAAAAACGCCCTAACTCAATTGAAAGGCATTGCCCCAGTGCTGGCACTGGACGATTTTCAGGCAGACTATGAGCATATGCTAAAAAACTACACGATCCTCGCTACGGCCGTAGGTAAAAGTGAAGAGGCTCAAAAACGCCTAAAAGAACATCAGGTCAAAATGGATGCAGCCAAAAAGAAGCTGAAGAGCACCTCTCTGACCGTACTGCCTGCTGTCGTCAATCCTAAAGGCTTCTTCGCCCATTCGGACCATGCATATACTGGCTCCATTGTAAAGCTGTTAGGCTTTACCGATCCGGTGCACAGCGACAAGGCATATCCCGAGCTGACGCTGGAGCAATTAGTTGAAGCCAACCCACAGGTACTGTTCCTGATGCCGACAGACTCTGCAACGATCGTGAACCAGTGGGAAAGCAATCCCTTGTGGCAAAAAATAGACGCAGTTAAAAACAACCGTGTATTTACGGTAGAACGACGTAATTGGTCCTTGTCCCGCGGGATGCTGGGAAGTGAAAAAATAGCCGAGGACATCGTAAACAGCCTGGGAGAGAAGTAAAATGATCCATTCCATATCCACCAAGAAGCAGAGCCGTTCGCGGTTTCTGCTCTTCCTGTTTTTAGTGTCTTTGATTTTATTAATCCTGGGCTTGTTATTCAGCCTCAAATGGGGCCCCGCCTCTATATCGTGGGCTGAACTGTATCAGGCATTGACCTATCAGCGCAGCGACAAGGTACATCTGTATATTCAGACGCTGCGCCTGCCGCGCACCCTGACCGCCTGCATGGTCGGTACCCTGCTGGCGCTGGCGGGGCTATTGACCCAGCTCACCACACGAAATCCGCTGGCTTCACCACATGTATTTGGCATTAACGCTGGGGCTTCTCTCGCCGTGGTGCTGGGACTCGTCTTATCCGCACAGCTATCGGCAACATCCACGATGCTGATGGCCTTTGCTGGGGCAGCGGCAGGTGCATGGCTGGTCTGGTCGCTGGCTGGATTCGCAGACAAGCAGCCTGTTCGCTTGGCGCTGGCGGGCATCACCATTCATTTCATGCTGTCGTCACTAACAGAGGGCTTCATTATATTAAATCAGTACTCTACGGAGTCCATGATTTTCTGGCTGGCTGGCTCTGTCAGTCAGGCGGGCTGGACAGAGGTACGAATGATTCTTCCTTTTTTCATTGCGAGCCTTGTGCTACTCGTTATGCTGTTGCCAGCCCTGCGACTGCTGCTATTGGAGGATGAGATCGCAGCCGGACTAGGGCAGCGCGTCCCTCTTGTTCGAGCGCTGGCTCTGCTGCTGGTTATCGTAATGGCAGGCTCAGCCGTGGCGGTATGCGGACCGATCGGCTTTGTCTGTCTGATCGTACCCCACATCGCCCGGGCGCTGGTTGGAACACGTCTCTCGTTGCTCGTTCCGATGACAGCGCTTGGCGGAGGACTGCTGCTGGTGTATGCGGATCTGCTCAGCCGCATCATTTCGTTTCCGTTCGAATCGCCCGTGGGAATTGTAACCTCTGCTGTCGGAGGGCCGTTTTTTATCTATCTGGCCCGTAAAAAAAGGAGGGGGACACGATGACCAGAACTTTCTATCTTGTGGCCGCCTTGCTTTTGCTGCTCCTGCTCGGCATCGTTTCGGTCAGTGTGGGAGCACTTTCTATTCCCTTGCATGATGTCAGCTCGGCTCTGCTGGATACGCACAGCCGTTTTCATTTTATCGTATACGAGGTTCGCTTGCCCCGGACGTTGGTTGGACTGCTGGCAGGCATGGGACTAGCCGTGGCAGGAGCTATTCTGCAAAGTCTGTTTCGCAATCCGCTAGCCAGTCCTGACGTGATCGGCATTTCCAAAGGAGCCGGATTTGCAGCGGCGGCTGTGATTTTCCTGTTCCCCCAGTCTCCAGCCTATATCCTGCCCTTGGCGGCGTTTGGCGGAGCCGTGGGAACATTCCTGATTCTGCTGCTGCTCAGCCGTAGACTTACGCTGGCGCCAGCAGCTCTAGCTCTGGTCGGGGTCGCTATGGGGGCCGTCCTCATGGCAGCCACGCAGTATCTCATCGTAACCCACCCGACCAATGTGAACACGGCTTTGCTCTGGATGTCAGGTAGCCTATGGGGCCGGAGCTGGCGGGAGGTCATCTCACTGCTGCCCTGGATCATTGTCTTGCTACCCTTGGCCTGGGGCAGCTACCAAAAACTGAATGTTTACCAGCTTGGCGATGAGACCATTACTTCCCTCGGGGTACATATGACTCGCCAGCGCCTGCTGCTTCTATTGCTTGCCGTTACACTGGCCGGAATTTCAGTCTCGGCGGTCGGCGCCATCGGCTTCATCGGACTGATGGCACCCCATATGGCTCGAAGATTTGTTGGCAGCCACAATCAGTGGCTGATTCCGCTGGCTGCCCTGCTGGGAGCGAATCTGATGCTGATGGGCGACATCTTGGGCAGAATGCTCATTGTTCCACGTGAAATACCCGTCGGGATCATGACAGCACTTGTGGGCGCTCCTTATTTTGTATATTTGCTGCGGAGGGAACGCAGCAGAAGATCATTCTGATTCCCCGATACCCACGGGAAAAGACCTCTCATCCTACCTGAGGATTCTCCGGGTACATCCACTAGTAGCCTGATGCATCTATATATAGCACGCCAAAAAGCACGTCAGACATACACAGGTTTCTCTTCTCCTGCGATAAGTCTAACGTGCTTTTTACTCTAAGTTCTACCCCTTTCCACGTCATTGTACAGAATTTTACGGTTGCTCCTGTAACGTTCTTTGCCCCAAAGCTTTGCCCAAAAATTGCCGTGTCCGTTCTTCCTTCGGATGATTGAAAAACTGCTCCACCGGTCCCTGTTCTACGATCGCACCATGCTCCATCAGCACGACCCGATCCGCTACATCCCTCGCAAAACCAAGCTCATGCGTGACAATAATCATCGTATTGCCTTCACTCGCCACCTTTTGAATCACGGACAGCACTTCATCCACCAGTTCAGGATCAAGCGAGGATGTCGGCTCATCGAACAACAGCACCTGCGGATTCAGCGCCAAAGCGCGGGCAATCGCAACACGCTGCTGCTGTCCACCCGAAAGCTGGGCAGGATAATAGGTCATACGATCCTTTAACCCGACCTTTTCCAAAATGCCTTCACTGATCTCCCTTGCCTGCTTGCGATCCATCTTTTTCACACTGGTCAGACCAATCATCACGTTGTGGAGTGCATTCAAATTTTTAAACAGCTGATATTGCTGAAATACCATTGCCGTTGCCATCCGCAGTCCGAGAATGTCCTTTTTTCCGGCCTTGGCTGCATCTACCTTCAGGCCATCAATTTCAATGGTACCGCTGGTCGGCTGTTCCAAAAAATTAATGCTGCGCAGCAGTGTGGATTTCCCCGATCCGCTTGGGCCCAGAATGACCACCACTTCTCCCTTACCTACTGTCAGGTCTATGCCCTTTAACACATGATGCTGCCCAAAATGCTTATGAATTTGATGAAGTTGAATCATGCCCTTACTCACTTCTTTCGTAAATTCGAATACGTTTCTCCAGCACAACAAGCCCGCGCTCAATAATGATGCACACCAGCCAGTAGATCAAAGACACCGCAACATAGACCTCAAAAAAAGCCAACGCCCGCGCGCCCATAATTTTGGCCTGCCCCATCATATCGACGACACCAATCATAAAGATAAAAGACGTATCCTTCACTGTACTGATCAGCGTATTTCCCAGGTTGGGCAAAGCCACCGTTAGCGCCTGCGGCAATACAATTTTAAGCATAATCTGTGTTTGGCTCATTCCGATGGAATTGGCCGCCTCAAACTGTCCCCGATCGACCGAATGAATCGCTGCCCGGAACGTCTCCGACAAATATCCCCCCAGGTTCAATGAAAATGAGAGCAACGCAAACAGCTCGGGTGGAATGACGTAGACATTGAATTGCTGCAAGAAGCCATATTCGCTCTGAAAATAATACAAAAACTTGGGTATTCCGTAATATACGAGAAACAGCTGCACAATGAGCGGTGTTCCCCGGATGTACGAGACATACAATGTAGACAAGGGTGCCAAGACAGGCACCTTGTATATCCGGATTAAGGCCGTAGCTAACCCGATGATCGCACCCAGCAGCATGGAGACAAACGCAATCCATAAGGTAACGGGGAGATACTCCACGATCTGGGGAAGGCTTTTCAGCATATAATCTAAATCAAACAGCTTTTCCATAGGAACCCCACTCTATTCTTTACATTGTGATTACTGAGGAATAAATTCTCCACCTGTCCACTGTTCAGACAATTTTTTCAGTGTTCCGTCCGCTTTAAGCTCTTTAATAATCGGGTCGATTTTAGCTTTCAGTTCTTCACCCTGCTTATCCTTCTTGAACACTAGATTGATGTTATCGCTTTGCACAGGCTCGCCCACAGCTTCCACCTGTAAGCCTTCCTTCTTGATCGTTGCTGCCGCCATCACTGGATCATTCACATAAGCGTCCACTCGGCCATTTTGCACATCTTGAAGGTTGTCGGACGAAGTGCCTGTATCATTATATTTTAAAATAATTTTGTTCCCGTTCTTCGCATTATACTGCTCCAGCAACTGCGTATAGGAATCGCCTACCGAGGCGGCTACCTTCTTGCCCTCCAAATCCTTGAGAGAATGGATATCCGTTCTACCCTTTTTCACAATAATAACCGACTGAGCCGAGAAATAGGACTCATCCGAAAACAAATACTTCTTCTCACGCTCAGGATTTTTGGCAACTTCATCTGCGATGATCTGCACTTTATTCGCATCCAGCGCAAGGAATATCGCATCCCAGCCCGAAGGTACAAATTCAATCTTATAGCCGTCCAGCTTCTTATCGATCTCCTTGACTACTTCCACATCGTATCCGGTCAGCTCATTTTTATCATTCGTAAAGGCAAACGGCGGGTAGTCATTTTGTGTCCCCACATAGAGTACCTTATCCCCTGATGCCGCTTCCTTCAAGGAACAACCACTCAAGGCACCCGTTATTAACACAAGAGATAGCCCAATCGCTGCTACCCAAGCAGATTTCTTCATAAATGACATCCCCTTTTAAAATCCAAGTAATTTACTATGATTTTATATTATAACGAGTTATTCAAATAATACAACTAGCAAATTTCATTTTGATTATCTAACCAGATGCTGCACAAAAAAAGACCCCTGCGGGTCAGTTGTTATTCATGAAGTGGGAGACGGTCTGCTGGATGCTCCGGCAAAATGGACGAAATTAAACGTTGCACGGCCGGGTGAGCAGATTCAAAAATCTGATCTTTCTCAGCACAGTGCTCGACTAATTTCCCTTGTTCCATCACAGCAATGCCATCACAGACGGCGTAAGCCGCTCGAATATCATGTGTGATAAACAGATATGACAATCCAAATGAAGTTTTCAGCTCTTCCAACAGGGATAAAATGCGCATCTGATGAACCATATCCAGACTGCTGACGGACTCATCCAGCACGATCAGCTTGGGTCTGAGCGCAATCGCCCGTGCAATGTTAATCCGCTGTAATTGTCCGCCGCTGAATTGATGCGGATATTTATTCCGATCCTCCGGCTTAAGACCCACCCGCTCCAGCAGATTTTCTACCGTTCTTTTTTGTTCCTGCACTGATAACCGCTCGTAATTGTCCAAGGGCTCTCCGATAATCTGTCCGGCGGTCATGCGAGGGTTTACAGCAGAATAGCAGTCCTGGAATACAACCTGCATATCCCGTCGCAATCCCCTGCGTACTTGAGGACTTCCATTATAGATGTCCTGCCCCTGAAACAGCACCTGACCCTCCTGCGGCTTCTCCAGCCCCAGAATAACCTTGCCCAGCGTGCTCTTCCCCGCTCCACTGGTTCCAAGCAGTCCTAGGCAAAATCCGCTCTCTATGGTAAGCGACACATCAGTGAGCACAGGGAGACGTGATTCGGAGCGGCCCAGCCATTTGCGCTTTCTATAGCTATGAGTTACTTCCTTCACTTGCAGCACATGCATTCGCTCCCCCTTTGAAAGTATACAACAGGCAACTCATCGCCCTACTGATTTCTGCCCTGAAGGGACAACTTAGGTCTGGCCTGCAACAGCATTTTCGTATATTCATGCTGTGGCTGGTCGAACAACTGAAACACCTCTGCCTGCTCAACAATACGCCCCCGCTGCATCACTGCCACTTCATCCGCCATTTGGGAGATGACACCCAGATCATGCGAGATCAGCAAAATAGACGTGTCATATTCCGTACGTAAGCGATCCAACTCTCTCAGCACCTGTAGCTGATTAACCACATCGAGTGCCGTCGTCGGTTCATCCGCAATAACCACTGCTGGCCGCAGGCACATGGAAATGGCGATCATGACCCGTTGCAGCATCCCGCCACTCAACTGAAACGAATAACACTTCATTAGCTTGGCTGGATTGGGCAGATTCATATTTTCCAGAGCCGCTATAGCAAGATCACGGGCCTGTCGTTTACTTAATCCGGTATGCGTGCGGATCGTTTCCATAAACTGATCCCCAATCGTATATACTGGCGTAAAAGCCCTCATCGGATTTTGCATAATAAAAGCAATTGCCTTGCCCCGAATGCGGCGCATCTCCTCGGCTGGCATTCCATTCAACTCACGTCCGTTCAGACGAACACTGCCTTCCACATCCATCGTCTGGCGATCCAGTAGCTGGAGCAGCGCGTTACAGGTTACTGTTTTACCGCTACCACTCTCGCCGACAAGACCCAGAACCCGCCCCTTTTTCAGTTCAAAATGGATAGGTTCCAGCAGAGATACCGCCCCTGCATCAGTTTTGAGCTTTACCTGCAAGCCACTGACCTCCAGCACCTGCGTCTTGGCTGTGTCCTCCATCGTTGTCCCCACTCCTGTTTTACTGACGTTTGGCAATTCCATATCGGTCGGACAACGCCTCTCCCAATATATTGAAGGCCATTACCACCAGCAGAATCATGATACCCGGATAAATCATTAATTCCGGATGACTGCGGATGTATCCCGTTCCCTCATGAATCATGGCTCCCCATTCAGGAGTCGGCGGCTGGATGCCTAGACCCAGGAATGACAACGCGGAGATATCCATGATCGCCCAGCCCATCTCCAGCGTACCAATGACCACAATCGGCCGCAGCACATTCGGAATGATGTGCCGCCGGATAATGGCCCCTGAGGAGGAGCCGCTAATCCTTGCGGCCGCTATAAAATTCTGCTCTTTCAGACTGACGACCATATTGCGGCACATTCGGGCATAGTACACCCACTGCACCAGCATCAAGGCAAACAGCACCTGCATGAGACCTGGCCCAAAAATACCAACAATGCCGAGCACAAGCACCAAGTTGGGAAACGCCATAATGCCTTCGCAAAACCGCATCAGTACACTATCGACCCAACCGCCCAAATAACCTGCAACTGATCCGATCACAACACCGATACTAAGCGAGGACAAGAAAATTAATGTCGCAAAGCCGAGCGAAATTCGCGCTCCATACAGCAGCCGGGATAGATTACACCGACCCAGATGGTCCGTTCCCAGCCAATACTCTTTTGAGGGGCCTTCCAGCCTATGCAGTAAATTGACTCTAACCGGATCATGAGGAGCTAGCCACGGAGCCAGCGCCATTATGATAAAAAGGGCTACCAGCACGACAGAGCAAACCACGATTACCTTTTGACCTTTGAACATTTTACGCAACCTTATCATCACTGCTCTGCTCGTCCCTTCGAAGAAATTCGGGGGTCCATATACAAGTGCACCAGATCAACGAGCAAATTGCATACGATGAACAGGCATGCCGCCAAAAACACATAGCATTGTATGACGGGAATATCCCGGTTAAAAATGGCTTCCACGAAATAACGGCCAAACCCAGGCCATGAAAACACCTGCTCCACAATAATCGTTCCAGTCAGCAACTTGCCCAGGTTCATGCCCATACTTGTTATTAGCGGAGTAATGGCCATTTTGAGTATGTGCCTGAGCATAATCACACGCTCGCGTATTCCTCTGGTTCTGGCATACTGGACATACGTTTCCTGAAGCTGTTCCAGCACACTGGAGCGCAACAGGCGCGTATATAAAGCAATCAGAACCAGCGACAGAGTCAACGTCGGCAACACCAGATGCTGCCACGTTCCCCGACCCTCTACAGGTAGCCAGTCCAATCGTACAGAGAAAAAGAAGATTAACAAATATCCCAGCCAGAACTGGGGAATAGATGCCCCGAAATACGAAATCCCTCGACTCAGTATGTCGATCCAGCCATTTTTACGCATCGCCGCCAACACACCCAGCGGAATGCTCACCACGATGGATAATGCCATGCTGCTTAAGGCCAGCTCAACAGTGGCAGGCAATCGAGCCTTCACCTCATCCCACACTGGCTTGTTGGTCAGATACGAACTACCAAAGTCCAACCGACTGATTCTTTGAAGTGTATGCATATACTGTGTCAGCAATGGCTGATCCAGCCCGAACTCATGCCTTTTCTGCTCCAGAATTTCCGGGGTAGGATAAATATGAGCAGCCGTCAAATAAGCTTCAGCCGGATCAACCGGTGAAATGTGAATGAGTGCAAAGGTAACAAGGGTGGCAAAGAGAACAATAGGAATGACCGCTACCATTCGCTTCCCGATATAGCTAATCATAGTTGTCCTCCTATCCTGTAAATTAACGTTACCTTCCCGTTTCAGTTACTTTCCAATTTCAATTCCCTCAAATGGATTTTCATCCCGATTAGCTGGGAATACAAAATTAGTAATCTTTTTCTGATACACTGCCGTCTTCTTAATATACGAAATAGGTACAATTGCAGATTGCTCCTGAAGTGTCTTCAGGATTGAGGCGTACAGCTCCTGACGCTTTGTTTCGTCTGTCGATGAAAGTGCTTCGTGTACTTGCTGATCCAGATCCTTCTTCATCGGAAGGGCGCTCAGCACCTCAGAAATTCCGAAGCTCTTCTTGGCAATAACATTAATAAAGGAATGCGGATCATAAGGCGCACCATAGTTGTACCAGAAATACAGATCAAACTGGTTGGATCTAAGCCGCTTGATTTGAACCGTCAGCTCCAGTCCGGTCAGATTCACTTTGACACCCAGCTCTCCCCATTCAGCCTGAATGGTTTCAGCCATCGCCTTTTGGATCGGATCGGTCTTATCGAAAATCAGCTCAAAATCCAGCTGTTGTCCGTCTTTCTCCCGTACTGTGCCGCCTGCGGGCAGCTTCCAGCCAGCCTCATCCAACAATGCTTTGGATTTTTCCACATCATAGCCTATTGGCTGTAAGTCGACATTCGTATACGGGTAGTTTTTGGATAAAACCGTATCCGCTGTTTCCTCGAGCCCCGAGGTTACGCCTTCCACCATCGCCTGCTTGTTAAATCCATGCTGGAGTGCCAGACGTACCCGAAGATCTGCCAGCTTGGGATTGGACGAATTGAGCAACAGGCTTCTTGTGCCGACAGGCTCGGACAGCGTGGTAACATACTGATTCGCGTCGCGAAGCTGTTTGAAAGCATCCAGGCTAATAACACCTTCTCCATAAATCAGATCCAGGTCGCCTTTTTCAAAGGCCATTACACGTGTTTCACCATCGGGAATAATTTTGACCGTAATTTTGTCCACCTTCGGTGCAGTACCCCAATAATTCGGGTTACGCTTAAAGGTTGCATACTCATCCTGCTTGTATTCATCCAGCATCCAAGGTCCTGTACCTACAGGTTTCTTAATTCCTTTGGACGTATCTCCATCATCCGGGAACCCGGCTTCACCCAAAAAACGGAACGGGCGAACGACAGACAGATCCTGAATAACTGGGTAGTATGGCTCTTTGAGCGTCATTCGGAACGTACTGTCATCTACAGCTTCAGTTTTATCGAGAACGCCTACTATACCAAGCCAGCTATGCGTTTTCTCATTTTTCATAATAGCGTCAAAGTTCTTTTTCACAATCGCCGCATTAAATAGCGTTCCATCGGAAAATTTCACACCTTTACGCAGCTTAAACGTATATGTCTTGCCGTCCTTGGATATGGTCCAGGATTCAGCCAAAGCAGGCTCTAGCTTGCCTCCTTGCTTGTAGCTGACTAACGGCTCATAAATCATGGATTGTGCAAATAGCTGGGAAGGGTTGTATACGTGAGGATTCATTGTACCAATGTCCCGTGGCCACGATAGCGTGATCGACTTTTCATTGGCAGCTCCGTTAGTAGAGGTGGATGCAGGTGTGTTCTCCTGCTTCGCGCAGCCCAGAATAACGGATAATAAGAGGAGCGTCACCAACATAAAGGTGGCAGTCTTGCGGTGTCGAACGGACATCAATGTATTTCCCCTTTTCTATATATGTGATAATGATTATCATAATCATATTTAGAATAGGTACCACATTATATTTTGTCAACAATATTCGACAAGCAAAGCTCTTATTTATTTTGAATTTGTATAATATTAAATTTATGGATTAATCCGCCAACGTTTGAAATAGAGTACGCGTGTATTCATGCTTCACTAGCTCTTCATCCCAATCCTCAAATATTTCCACGATCTCTCCCTGAACCATGACGGCAACACGATCACAGAACGTACGGGTGGATTGAAGATCATGGGTGATGAAAAGATAGGACAACTGACGTTCGAGCTGCATTCTTTTGAGCATGTTCAGCACGGAGGACTGGGTTGTCGTATCCAGATTGGCGACGGATTCATCGAACAGGATGATTTCTGGTTCAACGGCCAACGCCCGAGCAATGCACACCCGCTGTTTTTGTCCACCGCTTAGCTGCGCAGGGTATTTTTTCAGACTGTCAGCCTCTAACCCTACCGATTCCAGTAAGGAAAGGCAGATATCCAGTGCCCTTACTTTTCGCTCAGGAAAATAGTTGCAGATCGGCTCCATCAGAATATCTCGAATGGTCATACGGGGATGCAGTGAGGAGGCCGAGTCCTGCGCGACTAACTGGATTCGTTTGTACAGATGAATATCTTTCATCCTTCCGGTATGTATGGGCTGCTGATTCAGCCAGATTTCCCCCGAGGTCAACGACTCTAGCCCCAGGATACACTGTGCCAGCGTACTTTTGCCACTTCCGCTTTCTCCAACCAGTCCAAGGCATTCTCCCTGTCGTAATTCCAAGCTCACTTTCTTTATAGCCTGCTCACTGTGTTTCGTATTGAACCAGCCTTTTCTCCGTCTGCGGACAGGATAAGCTTTGGTGACGTTCTTCAATTCCAATATCACGGTTGCATCCTCCCTTCCGGGGTCATCTCCAATACTCGATCTGCTACGCGACTCATACCCTGACGATCATGTGAAATTAACAAAATAGTGAGCTCGAAATCCTCTCTCAACTGTAAAAGCAATGACAGAACCTTGTCGCGGTTGATCACATCCAGCGCTGTAGTGGGCTCGTCGGCAATAAAGAGGCGCGGGCCGGAGCTTAACATTGCAGCCAGCAGCACCCTTTGGCACATACCTCCGCTTAGTTCAAAAGGATATGATGACAGAATATACTCAGGATCGGCAAAACCGACCTTGCGGAGCAGAGAACACAAATAAGCTTCCTGCCCTGGAGTAGTGCGGCCTCCAGCCAGCTCCGTGACACGGTTCAGCATCTGTCGCATCCGTGACATTACGCCCTGTCGTCGATGGGTCTGCTGTGATGCAGTGTGGGACGGGGCAAGATCAGCCTGTCCCTGCTCCTTCTGGGCGTGCATTTGGCGCCGCCTGTGCAGTCTAAGCGTATCCGTCAGCTGGGCGCGGACGGTACGGATCGGATTCAGCCCGCTCAGCGATTGTTGAATGAGCAGGGCAATATCCTCACGGCGCAGTCTTTGCCAGCGCTGTTCATGGAATGGGATAATGTCTTCCCCGTTATAGTAGATGCACCCTTGCGTAACACCAACACTTGGGTCCAGCATACCCGCGATTGCGTGTGCGGTCAGGCTCTTGCCACATCCACTTGGTCCAGTCAGAGCCACAATTTCCCCTGGGTAGACGGAAAAGTTCACATCTCGCAGTAGCGGATTGCTCTCGCTTCCGCTTGCTCCTGCACCTGTACGACTAATCTCCAAATGTTCCACGTGTAACAACGGTTTTTGTACGTAAGCTCGCTCTATCGTATCCTTCCACCCTATGACTGGTCGTTTTCCCACTATTTCGCCGCCCCCTTTTCTGAAAAATGATCACCCAGAAGCTGGCAGGCAAGCACAAACAGCATAATCGCCAAACCCGGAAAGATCATAACATGCGGAGCCACCTGAAAATACGAGGTTGCATCATGCAGCATCACGCCCCACTCTGGCTTGGGCGGCTGTACACCCAATCCAAGAAAGGAGAGTCCAGCGATCATCAACACCACGTGTCCAATATCCCATACCGCATATACCAATAATTGCGGCCATACTTGTGGCAATACATAACGTCTT
This sequence comes from Paenibacillus sp. EKM211P, assembly GCF_011066175.1. Classification (NCBI taxonomy): domain Bacteria; kingdom Bacillati; phylum Bacillota; class Bacilli; order Caryophanales; family Paenibacillaceae; genus Paenibacillus; species Paenibacillus sp. EKM211P. The sequence continues at coordinate 184,588 of NZ_JAAMNS010000001.1, read as the reverse complement.
AGTATGCGCACGTGTGAATTGCCGGACAAACGGGCATACCGTACATAGTCCTCCTGGCAGGCTTTTTGAACCAAACTACGGATATAGCGGACATAGCCCGCCCACCGTACCGCAATAATCGCTAAGGTCATGTTGACGAAACCCGGCCCCAAAATACCCACAATCGCCACCGTTAAAATAATATCGGGAAAAGCCAGTACGCCATCGATTCCCCGCATAATCAGCTGATCCACACGTCCTCGCACATAACCAATGAGCAAGCCTGTGGGCAGACTAATACATAGCGTAGCTACCGTAATCGCACAAGCGATTAACACGCTTGTCCGAATTCCATAAATGAGCCGTGACAGCACATCCCGACCCAGATGATCCGTACCGAAAGGATATTTACGGCTGGGTGGTGCCAAACGGTTCAGAAGGTCCACATGCAGAGGATCATGCGGAGCGGCCCAGGGAGCCAGCAACCCAAGCAGCACGATCAGGCCAAACAGTGCGCCCCCTGCCAGCAAGCTTCCTCTAAAGGAAAGCCGTATCTTTTTCATTTTCAGCTTCCCCCTTAACGCAAACGCAGCCTTGGATCTATCACCGTCTGGACCACATCCACCAAACACTGAACACCTACAATTAAAAACGCGGCAAACATAACATACCCCTGAATCACCGGGTAATCCCGCTGCGTAATTGCATCTATAAAATACTTTCCTAACCCTGGCCATGAAAAAATGGTTTCTACGATGACGTTACCTGCCAGCATAAATGATAGATTCGTACCTAGCAGCGTAATCATAGGCAGAACGGCATGTTTAAATATCTCAAAAAAGAGAATATGCATACGTGAAAAACCGCGAGCCCTCGCTGCCTTCACAAAATTCCGGTCACTCAGCTCCAGCATCTGAGCACGCAATACACGGGCTTGCACCGTTCCCAATCCTGCACCAAGCGTCAGCGCTGGGAGTACTAAATGTGTCCAGTCCTCCCTTCCCATGGATGGGAGCCAGCCCAAGCGAACGGAAAATAGATAGATCAGCAGAAACCCAAGCCAAAAAGAAGGGATTGACGATCCCAGCAAAGCGAACAGCCTGCCCAGACGATCTAGTGGACCGCTGACTTTTAGCGAGGCAGCCAGTCCCATCCCAAGCGTAAGCACCGTCATGACGGCAAAGCCCGCCAAAGCTAGCTCCACCGTGGCGGGCAGTCTGCTCCATAGTTCGTTTAGCACTGACTCCTTGGACACATACGAGGTTCCCCAATGTCCTGTGAACACATCCCTCAGCCAGTTCACATATTGAATATGAAGCGGCTCATTCAAGCCCAGTTCGTTTCGCAGCGCGGTTAGCGCCTCCCCAGAAGCAGGAACATTATGCGCGGTGAGCAAAATGAGAGCAGGGTCACCAGGGGCCAGCCTCATCAGTACAAAAGTCAGCGTAGATACAACGAATACAATGATGGGCAGCTGCGCCACACGTTCCAATATAAAACGAATCATAGGATACGTTGCTCGTTATTCCGCAATATCGGATTGCGCTGTAATGTAGTAATACTCGATCGGATGCGGTGTAAAGCCCTTTACTCCTTTTTTCACACCAAACACATTGTCAGGGTGCACAATGAACGACTGCGGCAAATCTGTATTGATGATATCCAGCGCTTGCAGTGTTACCGCATTACGCTGTGCGGTATCCTTCGCCAACTTCAGGCTGTGAAGAATATTCTCCAGCGGTTTGGAAGCATAACGGCTTACATTCGCTTCACTTGTAGAGGAGTAGAACATGTCCATAAAATACTGCGGCTCCCCTGTATGGGCCGTGAGCATGCTGTACATAGCAAAATCCCAATCATTTTTGGTCAATGCCTCGTCGATATTTTCCACCTTGCGAATCTTGACCTGAATTCCCTCATTCAGCAATTGGCTCTGAATCACCTCAGCCATGACGGATAGCTCCGGACGCTGTGGGAAGGTCAGCAGCGTAACCTCGAATGGCTTGCCCTGCTTGGTCCACGTACCTTGGGCATCCTTCTGCCAGCCATCCTTCGTCAACAACTGCTCCGCCGTTCCGTCCAATGCTTTGCGCTCAATCTTACCGAAGGGAAGAATGCTCGGAAACGGGCTGCTTGCTTCCGTACCGAAGCCTCTCATGACGGCGCTCACAATGGATGCGCGCGGAATCAGACTGTCCACCACCTTACGGTTGGTTGCATCCTTGAACACAGGTGATTCCATGTTGTACACAATCATATGGGTGCGCAAGGATGGAGCCGACAGCACTTGTAGCTTGTCGTTCTTTTTTAATACCTCTGCGTTATCTACCGGAATATCCGTCGCTACATCCACCTCACCAGATTGTAACGCCATCAGGCGCGAATTACCGTCCGTAATGAATTTCATCGTCGCTTCGGCCAATCGCGCCTTTTCGCCCCAGTATCCGTCATAACGCTCGACGACCAAGGATTGATCCTTGTTGAAGGCTTTGATTTTAAAAGCACCTGTCATTGCAGGGTAGCTTTGCTCATCTTTCATGGATGCCACATCCAGTACAATCGTTGACGGATCAGCCAAATTGGATACCAGCGCTGCATTCGGCTGGTTTGTCGTAATTTTCAGCGTCAGCGGACCAGTTACATCAATGGACTTCACATCCAGTAAATCCTTCGCCAGATGGCTTTTCTCGATTGAGCGCAGCAAAGATGCTTTTACACTTGCTGCATCCATGCTCTTTCCATTATGAAACGTGACCTTATCCTGCAAGCTGAACGACCACACGTTAGGGCTGTCATGTTTCCACTCCTTGGCTAGCCAAGCCACAGGCTCCAGCTTTTCATTCAAACGAATGAGTGTCTCACCGGCACCGGAACGCATCACATCCCAGCTATTGTCTCCATGCGGATCGACGCCTGACGGTTTCCACGTATACGCCATCACCAGCTTTTTATCTGCTTGAGTCTGTTGTGCAGACGTGTTCTCACCCTTGCCCGAGCTATCCTCCGTCTTCGTGGCTACGCCACATCCGGAAAGAGTCATAACTGCCATCAGCAGCAGCAATCCTGTACATATGAACCATGAACGCCTATTACGATTGCCTATCATCCCACATTTTCCCCTCTATCTTGTAAAATCGTATAAACCTAACGCAAAACGCGAAAAAGCATTCCCAACCACTTGATCAGCAGTCAGAAATGCTTTCATTATAAAATGTCAAAACTCACCTCAAAGCCAGCTCCAAAAACATAGAAGGGATCAGATCGGTTTCAGACATTCCGTATGCAGCACGCCTAACCACCTCCCCAGCATCCCGTGGGTCTGACAGTGATGTCAAAACAGGCAGGTCTCCTGACTCCAAGCGTATCTTTCAGGCCTTCCCGGTTCCTCACAGTTCCAGTGGCTTGTTCTGAAAGCTCCAGCAGTACCCTGCTGATGCCTGTATACAGTGGCGGGTCCGTGTCGGAATCTACCGAACTTCCCTTTTAAGTGAACACGCTCAACAACTATCTACATCGTCTCTACGAAACTTCGTATATAGAGTTGTCCGGCTCACACCTGTTTTCTTCCTTTATTCCTTTTTATTACGATTTAGGATTATCTTATTTTGTTGCTACTGGCTTGTCAACAAATGTTGCGTAATAATTTAAATTTGAATGATATAGTGTGAATCAAGACCAAGGCTATTCATTGCTTGCGCGCAATTGAAGGTATGTCTTAACGTTGCGTGCACACAATTCACGTGTTAAAATTAGGTATAGAGATAACCACCGTATCCGTATACTAAAAAGAGCCTTCGCCGCTCCAACGGCAAAGACTCTTAGGACTTGAAAGGCTGTGGATCACCACCACGGCGCGCTGCATAACTGAATGTTAATGCGAACGAAACCCACTGTTAGGGGCCAACCTAATTACGCGGTGGGTTTTCGCTTGTTCCGAAATTTCCGACGCAGCCAGCGATAAAGCTTACGAATACTAAACACCAGGCTTAGTAACGTAACCATCCAACGCAGCACATCATAGCACGACACAAGGTTGACCATCGGCTTCACCCCCTTTCGGGAAGCTGCGCCGTGATCCGAAAACATCCACCACTATCCAAAGTCCTTAAGGTAGATTATACCATGCCTCTTCCTACCACTCTAGCAAATTCCTCTAGTAGATAAACCAACCTAAAAGTGCAACTGGAAAACGCACCAAACTAAGCTCCCCATTTCGTCCCGCAGCTTTATCTATATGTCCCCAGACAGCAAAGGGGTCTATTATTTAGGCAGCGCCTCCCGAAAAATCAGGAGGAAGGACGCGGCGTGTACTATTATGACTTCACTTCGAAAATCCAAACCCCGATCTTCATACAGAAAGAGGGTTTTATCAATAATTTCATGCTGCTTAATAAATAACTAGTACTGGATAACCCCATGCCAAACAGCCGGAAAAGAGGCAACGCCCTTTCTCCGGCTGTTTTTGTTTATTTCCTATTCATCAAACCTTCTGTGGAACTTCTGAGACATTAACGCCTTTGACCGATTCACCCTGTTTTCTTGCCAAAACAATGTTCAAGACAATTGCCGTAATCGAGCCAGATACGATGCCATTTTGCAGCAGCATTTTGGCAAAGCTCGGCAGTTGGTCGAACATTTGCGGCAGAACAGCTGAGCCTAGGCCCACGGCAATACTGCATGCTGCAATCAGCAGATTGCTTTCTTTCCGCAGATCCACTTCTGACAAAATAGACATGCCTGATGCAGCAACCGAGCCAAACATGACGATCATCGCCCCGCCCAGCACAGCGTTAGGAATTACTGTCGTCAAGGCAGCCAGCTTAGGCAGCAAACCGAGGACGACCATGATGCCGCCAGCAGCAAAAATAACGTTACGGGATTTGACGCGAGTCAGCGAGATTAAACCCACATTTTGGGAGAAGGCCGTGTAAGGGAACGCATTAAAAATACCGCCCAACATAATTGCAAGTCCTTCCGAACGAAGTCCATTGACGATTTGCTTTTGCTCCACTTTCTGATCAATCGCTTTACCTACTGCTAGATAAACCCCTGTAGACTCGACCATGCTCACAATATTGACGATAATCATCGTACATACTGCCATAATGCTAAACTCCGGCTTACCAAAATAAAACGGCTGCGCAATACTCACCCACGAAGCATCCGCTACGGGAGCAAAATGCACCATTCCCATCGCATAGGCGACTACAGTACCTGCGAACAGACCAATAAGAACGGAAATCGAGCGTAAAAAGCCCTTGGCTACTCGATTGACAAGCAGAATAACCAGTAGTGTAACCAGCGCCAGCAGCAAATTACGCGGCTGTCCAAAATCCGCGCTGCCCTGACCACCCGCTACATTGTTCATCGCCACCGGAATAAGGGATAGACCGATAATCGTAACGACCGAGCCGGTAACCACTGTTGGGAAAAAGCGTAACAGTTTGCCATACAACGGTGCCGCAAGCACCACAAATATACCGGACAAAATGATGGCACCGTACGCTGTCGCCAGATTTGATGTCGAAGCAATTGCGATAATGGGTCCTACTGCCGTAAACGTACAGCCCAAAATGACAGGCAGTCTACTTCCGAAAAAACGTGTGCCCATAATCTGTAATAATGTAGCAATCCCGCAAGTGAATAGATCAGCAGCCACTAGATAAGCCATCTGGGCTGGCGTCAGGTGCAGCGCTCCCCCTACAATCAGAGGGACGGCAATGGCTCCGGCGTACATCGCCATGACATGCTGGAAGCCCAGCGCAAATAATTTTTGTTTACTTAACATCCCACATTCTCCTTAACGGGAGGAATTACCGTGCCAGCTTCCTCTATAAAATGGACTTCGCCCGGTGCCATGGAAGCGATACGCGCTAGAGAACGTACGGCAATACCTCTTTGCTCCAACAGTCCACGGCCTTCCTGAAAGCTCTTTTCAATTACGCAGCCAACTCCGGCCAGCTCTGCTCCTGCTTCCTTCACAATATCGGTAAGTCCGACCAAAGCTGCACCAGTTGCCAAAAAATCATCCACGATCAGCACATGGTCGCTGGCATCGAGATATTTTTGGGAAATGCTCACCTGATAGGTTTCCTGCCGAGTGAACGAATGAACCTCTGCGAAGTATACCTGTTCATTCAGCGTGATCGCCTTCTTTTTCTTCGCATAAATGAACGGTACTCCCAAAGCAATAGCAGTGGCCATAGCAAATTGAATACCACTAGCTTCAATAGTAAGCACCTTGGTAATTGGAGCACTGCCGAACAGACGTGCGAACTCCTTACCAATCTCCAATGCTAATGCTGTATCCACCTGATGGTTCAAAAATGAATCTACCTTTAACACCGTATCGGATAAAATTTGTCCCTCTTGACGAATACGTTCTTCCAAAGCTTTCATTATGCGAATATCGCTCCTCTGTACTTAAAATAGAATAAAACCTGCCAAAACCAAAAAAGGACAAGCTCCCTTGAGTCGTTTCTCAAGTGAAGCCTGTCCTTGGGGTCGTAATCCCTGACGGATTGGCGCACAAATAAAATGCCCGCATTCATCCGAAGCTGATGCGCTATCACTCATAGTCGGACGATTACAGTGGTCATCCGGTAGAAACTTTTGGGCCATATCCCCAATATTATACGAGTCATATGAAATTGATATCTTGTATACTACACCCTCTGGCGGGCGGTTTCAAGACTATTTTTCATACAAACAGCGGCATTTGGAGAACCTTCCACAATTTGAATATCGCAGCCATACACCGATCCATTTTTGAAGTATATATATAGTAGAAACCAGATATTAAAAAACGGAAAACAATACAAAACAACATTTAAAATTAATTTCATTTTTAAATTCAAAAATAAAACCAATAATAATGTTTCCGTTTATGTTGACTGCACAGACAAACGGAAGTAGTATGGAATTAGTTAAGAAACAAAAGGCAGTCTTTCAGGCTGCCGGGATTTCATCCATGCAAGGAGATTAGATATGAACAACTATCTTGCTGTTGATATTGGAGCTTCAAGCGGAAGACTCGTGAGTGCAACTCTACAAGGTGAACAAATTCACTTGCAAGAACTTCATCGTTTCAACAACTCCTTTACTGAGAGGAACGGGCACGATTACTGGAATATAGACAATTTATTTGATGAGATCATCCAGGGACTGCAAAAAGCCAAACAAAATGGAATCGATTCCTGTACGCTCGGCATTGACACATGGGCTGTAGATTACGTGTTACTTAATAAGGAAGGTCATCGCATCCATGAGGTGTACGCATACCGCGATGCACGCACTCTACATGTCCCCGATAAGCTGCACCAGCTCATCAGCCGAGAAGAGGTATATGAGAAAACGGGCATCCAGGAACTAAACTTTAATACCCTATATCAACTGTTCGTCCATGATCGGGAACAACTCGCCCAAGCAGATAAAATATTGATGGTACCCGATTATCTGTACTATCGCCTGACAGGCATTATGGTCAATGAAATGACCAATGCATCCACGATGCAGCTTCTCAACGTGAACACCCGAGAGTTTGATGAGGACCTGCTCTCCCTGCTCCAGCTTCGGCGCAATCAATTTTCGGAGCTGGCTGAGCCTGGACGTGTTCTGGGCTCCATCTTGCCGGAGCTTGTTCGGAAATACGATCTTCCCGACTGTCAGCTCATCCTTGTGCCTACACACGATACCGCCTCAGCGGTTGCAGGTGTTCCATCATCGCGAGAGGAGTCTTGGGCTTATATCAGCAGCGGAACATGGTCGCTATTGGGTATGGAACGATCCCAACCCTTGAATACCGAGACAGCTATGCAGGCGAACTACACCAATGAATGGGGCGCTTACGGCACGTACCGTTTTTTGAAAAATATCATGGGCTTATGGATGATTCAGGAGGTTAGAAGAGAAGGTGGTTCTGCACATAGCTTTGCCGAATTGGCCCAATTGGCTTCAGCAGAGACACCATTTGTCAGTCTCGTCCTCTGTAACCAGTCCTCTTTCTTAAATCCGGATAGTATGACCCTTGAGATTCAGAGGTTCTGTGAAAAAACCGGGCAGCCTGTCCCACGCACACCTGGCTCGCTCGCCCGCTGTATTTTTGACAGTCTGGCCTTAAGCTACCGGGATGCTTTACATGAGCTACAACATTTAACAGACGAAACGATTACCAGATTGCACATTGTCGGCGGAGGCGCTAACAACGAATTACTATGTCAGCTAACAGCCGACCTTTTAGAAATTGAGGTTCAGGCAGGACCTTCCGAATCGACGGCCATCGGCAATATTGTCGTGCAATTAATCAGCTCTGGTGCTCTTGGAGATCTGAAAGCTGCTGGCCGAACCATAGCCAATTCCTTCCCGACTCGGCTATATGAGCCGCAACCGGTGGAAGGCATGGGAGAGCTTCTGGATCGCTGGGAACGCCTCAAGATACAAGCAACACCCCCTATTCACATATCTCAATAAAGGAGTAAAGCCATGAACGAAGCCATTGAAGCGAGTTATAACGAAGCGAAAAAGCTGTATGCCCGCCACGGTATTCAGGTGGATGACGTTTTACGGAAGCTCTCACAAATCAAAATATCACTGCACTGCTGGCAGGGAGACGATGTGCAAGGATTCCTGTTCAAAGATAAACAGCTTAGCGGGGGAATTGCCGTAACAGGTAGCTACCCGGGCAGAGCAGGTACGCCAGATGAACTACGTCAGGACTTGGAAAAAGCCCTATCGCTCATCCCCGGTAAACACAAGGTTAATCTGCATGCGATCTATGCAGATACTACAGAACAAGTAGATTTGGATCAACTGGAGCCACGCCATTTTCAGAACTGGGTAGACTGGGCCAAACAGCAAGGGCTTGGACTTGATTTTAATCCGACCCTATTCTCCCATCCTAAAGCGGAAGACGGCTTCACCCTAAGCCACAAGGACCCGGAAATTCGCGATTTCTGGATCACACACTGTAAGAAATCACGCAGAATTGCGGAATATTTTGGAAGGGAACTCGGTCAGCCTTGTGTCACAAATCACTGGATGCCGGATGGTTACAAGGATACCCCGGTGGATCGCTTGGCTCCAAGAGAACGTCTGCGGGATGCTCTGGACGAGATTTTCAGCGAGGAAATTAGTGAAGATTACAACATCGATGCAGTTGAAAGTAAACTGTTCGGCATCGGTTCGGAAAGCTATGTCGTCGGCTCTCATGAGTTCTATATGGGTTACGCCCTGACACGGGGGAAATCTATCTGTCTCGATTCTGGTCACTTCCACCCGACAGAAGTCATTTCGAACAAACTGTCCTCTGTGCTGATGTTCACCGATCAATTATTGCTACACGTCAGCAGACCTGTTCGTTGGGATAGCGATCATGTCGTGACGATGGACGACGAATTGCTGGACATTGCCCGTGAGCTCGTTCGCGGTGAGCTGCTTTCCCGCACTCATATCGGCCTTGATTTCTTTGATGGCAGTATCAACCATGTGGCTGCATGGGTCATCGGAACACGCAACACCATCAAAGCGTTGCTTCGCGCCATGCTGGAGCCGATTGAGGAACTGAAAAAAGCCGAAGAGGAAAGAGACTTCACTACGCGACTTGCCCTGGTCGAAGAGTTTAAATCCTATCCGTTTGGGGCTGTATGGGATTACTATTGCGCTCAAAACGGCGTTCCTGTTCGTGAGGAATGGCTAACCGAGGCTAAAAACTATGAACAACGAGTCCTGCTGAAACGGTAACTACTGCACTGATCATTTTATATTCATATCATCCAAAGGGAGAGATCATCCATGACTACTGTGCTGGAGAATCAAAAAGAACGAAAATCAGGACTGGATATCCCATTTGTTCGCGAGATGGCGGAAATTACGCAAAACATGTGGAAATTCGGCTGGGATGAACGCAACGGAGGAAATGTAAGCTATATTCTGGATGAAGCCGAGGTTGCCAAATATATTGATATTCATAAAGTCATTCGAACGATTAAACCTGCTTTCCCCGTGAATGAACTGGCAGGCAAATATTTTATCGTCACTGGATCAGGCAAGTACTTCAAAAACGTTATTGCCGATCCGGAAGCCAATTTAGGAGTCCTGCGTGTATCCCAAGATGGTGAGCAGCTAGAAATTTTGTGGGGCCTCAAGCATGACGCGGTTCCTACCAGCGAATTGCCGTCTCATTTTATGAGCCATATTGAGCGCTTGAAGGTCGGTCCCAACCATCGGGTTGTAATCCATAATCATGCCACCCATGTCATTGCCATGACCTTCATTCATAGTCTGGACGAAAACCAATTTACCAAAACGCTGTGGGAAATGTGTACCGAATGTATCGTAGTCTTTCCAGACGGTATCGGTGTAATCCCTTGGATGGTGCCAGGCTCCAGCGAAATCGGCCGTGAAACAGCGAAAAAAATGAAGGATCATCACGCTGTATTATGGCCTCATCACGGCATTTTCGGAACAGGTAGCTCCATTGATGAAGCGTTTGGCCTGATTGAAACGATTGAAAAGGCAGCGCAAATTTATATGCTGATTGCTAAGCATGATATCCAGCAACGGATTACAGATCAGGAGCTATCAGATCTGGCTAAAGCCTTTAATGTTACTCCAAAAGAAGGAATCCTGAACGTATAAACACAGGCTAATCGTATAGCGCAGGACTCTATAAGGCTCCACGGCTCGTCTCAAACCAGCCATGGAGCCTTTACCGTTTTAATTTTATAACCCTAAATTCCAATGAATTAACTTGTAATTGTACTTTCCTTTATATACAATAAAATCAAAATTCCCTTATCTCCACCAAAGGAGAGGTGACAATGATGAGAAGAACAAAGAATGAAGATCACTTCGACATCGTGGAAGACCATTATTTCACAACAACCGAACTGGAAAAATCCAGTGCCATTTGGCCAGTCAGACTGGGTATGGATATTTCGAAGGCAAGCTGTCATGTCGGCCCCAAGGCTGTCCCTTATTTTTATTTTATTTTTGTACTTGAAGGTCAAGCTGAGTTCATTTATAAGGAAAAGAAGTATCGTGTGCAAAAGTCTGATGTATTCTGTTTTTTTCCGCATCTTGCCCATGAATTTTACACCGACCAAGAGCACCCGTTACAAAAGGTATGGATTGCCTTTGAGGGACCGAAATCTCTGGCGTTGCTGGAGCGGATCGGGATCAACCCCTCTAAGCCATTTATAGCTAACGCAGTGAGCGAGGAAATCCTCGAACTGATCTCCAACCTATTTTCCATCGTCAACGACCACAACAGACAGGGCAGCGATCTGGCCCGCTTAATTACACTACATCAGATCTTCGAGGAGTTGTCCCGCAACACATCTGGTGCTCTGCGCAACTCTGTATGCTCTGATTATTGGCTCCAGCAGGGGAAGGATTACATCGAAATGCATTATTGTGACCGTGTTACAATTGAGCAAATTGCTGAGCATGTAGGTGTGGATCGTGCGCATTTTTCACGTAAATTCCATTCTACCTTCCTTATCTCCCCCGCCAAATATTTGCAAACCCTCAAGATTAACGAAGCGAAAAGATTGCTGGAACAGACCACTTACAATTTGTCGATCATCGCCCAATCTATCGGTTATACCGACATGTCCACCTTTTCAAAGGCATTTAAGAAAACAGCAGGAATCCCACCCCGAGAATATCGCTTCCGGCATCAGTCCCGGCAAGAGATCCGCACTGCCAACGCTTAGTCGGAATCCAGCAACGATACAGGAGAACCACCATCATACGGCGGCTCTCCCTTTTTTATGACCTGATCCTAATTTGTACTTGGTTCTGAGCGCTATCAACGCTATAATAGGCATCAAACCAACAGGAAAGGTACGTGAATTCCATGCTGCGATTTAATGCTATACGTACAGGTTATCTGCTGGGCATCTCACTGATACTGGCTGCGATTATTTATTTTTTCGCCTCCAATTGGGGCGGACTGGATCGGACAGCCAAAATTGTGCTAGCTATTGCGCTTATTGTTTTGTTCTATGGCTTGTCTTTTGTATTTGCACGTGTTCGTGCTGTTCCCGGGCAACAAGCTTTTCTGTCCAATATATTTCTGCTGGCTGGCTGTGTAGCCTTCGGCGTTTCCGTGGCGTTACTCGGTCAAATTTACAACTCCCATGCAGACAGCTATGGATTGTTTCTCATTTGGTCAGTGCCGGCTTTACTGCTTAGCTGGATCACCCGCTATAATCCTTTTTATATGCTGTCTTATGTATTGATTCATTTGGGGGTATGGCTTTATTTTTATCCAACGATGCAAAGCGCGGCTTATAGCCAACTGGAATCGTTATCCATTGCTGGAGTGTTCGCAATATTCAATATGGTTCTATTTCTATTGACGTTCCTTCATCGTATACATTCTGCTCCACTACAATACATCAGCTTTACTGTTCTCCATATAGCTATGTTGGCGATGACCAACTCCTTTGCATTCGATGGGTATGGCCTGATCATGAATATACCGCATATCGCTGTGATTGCTTTAGGATTTTATATATTTATCAAGGTTCGGCTGAATAAAACGTTATTGACCTTAAATGCATTGGCGCTCTCGGCTTTTGCTGTCTTTAAATTTATAGAGCTGGCAGAGGCGTACTCTTCATCTCTATTCTTTGTTTTCGGTTTGATTTTTGTGGCATTGCTACTGACGGGTAACGTATGGTTTTTCCGTTATTTAAATCGTTTGGGAAAACCGTCTCCGGAGGCTGGAGAAATACCCAATGAGAACAAAGAAGATATCGCAAAATCCGATGCGCAGACAACTGTTTCCGAAGACCGCAGTAGTGAATGGATCAGCAAAACCGTATCCCGTGTAATCAAAGTGGTTGGAGTATTGATTGGCAGTATATCCCTCATTGGACTGATTGTGATTAGCACAAACGTAAATCACACCGAATATGTACTGCTGAGTGTGTCTTTGCTGCTGATGATTACGATGATTGTCATACCGGAGTCCAAGCTGGATTCTGTTGTCCGTTATACACTGCTGACCATCAGCTATATTACCGGTCTGGCGGCCATTCTATGGTCAGACCAGACGTTACTTTCAGTATTATTTCTGATCGTTTCCATCGCCGGATGGTTTCGCTCCAAGGGGAAAAGGCAGCAATTTTTTGCCTATACTTTTGTAAACCTGAATATGGCGACTGTTTTATTAAAGCAGTATCAAGAATGGTATGGTTGGAACTGGACCTATGAATTCATCATCTTCGCCCTATTTGTGCTCAATGCCGTGTTATATGGGGTAAGCTACTTTGTGCTCAAGACAGAGTTAAAAGAACATCTTCGGGATAGTTCATTATTCTTCAGCTTATTGTTCCTGTTTTGGGCGACGTTTTTTGAGGATGTCATTCCACACTCTTATATGTTCATCAATATTTTTTATTTTGTTATCGTTACATGGATGGTCTTTGCCTTTATTCGTCACAAACACAAATCGCAGGCCATTACGAGCGTCGTATTCTGGTTTATTTTTATCGGCTTCAAATACTATGATTTATTGTGGACGCTGCTGTATAAATCTTTTACACTGGCGCTGTTGGGGATCATTACACTCGGAATTACCTGGTGGTTCGATCGACGAATGGCTCATAGCGGCAAAGCAGCATTCGACGCCGACCACCGCAGCTTTAGCTTTATGCGCTTAAGCCCGTTACTCATTGCCATCGTCATCGTACTACAGCTGGGGATTATCGGCTATCAGACGGCGAGAAGTGAAACCCTGCTCGCCACAGGTGCCTCCGTTAAGCTCAAGCTGGCTCCTATAGACCCGCGTTCCCTGTTGCAGGGCGATTATGTGGCACTGAATTACGATATTTCTACCCCTCCTTCCAAGGACCCTCTTCAGGAGAAGGATTGGAACCGAGGCAAAGTTAAAGTCGTTCTCACACCAGACAGCCAAGGAGTATACATCTCTGATCGTCTATATCAAGATGGTGAAGTGCTTGCCAATCATGAAATCATTCTTAACGGACAATGGAATGGTTCTCGTATTCTGTACGGTATTGAGAATTATTTCATCCCGGAAGGAACCGGGCGTACTGTTGAACAGAACGCTCGTTACGCCTATATTCGGGTCAGCCGCAATGGAGATGCGTTGCTGGAACGTTTGGTGGAAGGCTGATCTGGATTGGCAAAGAGATAGAGAGGTAGAGAAATAGCGAACGAAGCGAGGCTTTAGAAATTCATTCTTTACAAAAAGCAGGCTAAACCAGGTTGCTCCATTACTGGAGTATAACTCGGTTCAGCCTGCTTGTTCTTTTGCGACAATGGAGGAAAACTCCATGATACCTTCCCTGGAAGTTTATCCTCGTTTATGCCTCTCTCGACCATGCCACGATTTCTCTAATATCCTGTGGCTGAGTCCGACAACAGCCACCAATCATACGCGCTCCTGCTTCATACCACTGACGGGCACTCTGTCCGAACGTTTCTGTACAAGTATGGCCTTGCCATGTTTTGGTGACCGGGTCATATTCCTCCCCCAGATTGGGATATACCACCACCGGCTTATCCGTATGGCTGTGTATTTCGTGAATAAGGGATGGGATGAGTTTGGGCAACGTGCAATTGATCCCTACTGCAGCCACCTGCTCGTGCTCATTCAGCCACTTTGCACATGCGGCGATAGACTCACCGTTACTGATATGCTGCTCATCCTTTGCACTAAAGCTGATCCAGGCATACGTGCCGGGGAATTCCTTCAGCAGCCGGGCGATGGCCCTGGCTTCAACCATGCAGGGTATCGTTTCACAAGCTAAAATGTCTGCTCCCGCCTCGATCAAAGCTTTCATGCGCGGCCTGTGAAACTCCATAAGCTGCTCCTCGCTCAGCTTGTAATCACCGCGATACTCTGATCCATCAGCGAGAAACGCCCCATAGGGTCCGACAGAGGCCGCAACCAGCGGCTTGGGACGAGTCTGCTGACTCGCAGTAGCCGTCACATCGGCCCAAAACTCATCTCGTGCCTGTACAGCAATCTGCACCGATGACTGAATAAGCTTCAATGCCTCATTTTCGCTCAGCCCGCGTTGAACATAGCCCTCCACAGTGGCCTGATAGCTCGCCGTAATCGCACAGTCTGCCCCAGCCTCAAAATAATCTCGATGTACACGCTTGATCGAATCTGGATGTTCATAGAGGATTTTGGCTGACCATAAGCTATCGTTTAGATCATGCCCGTGACGTTCTAGTTCAGTCGCCATTGCGCCGTCCAGCACGATCAGCTGAAATTTGTTCAGTATACGTTGTATCGGATTCATGCGGACCCTCCTGCTTGTCTTATCCATTTAACCCACTAACCAGGTTGGAATTAATTTTTTATATTATAGCATGTATGTTGATAAGCACCTCACATTTACATCCTGATGTAACGTATAAATTTTTTAAATTAGTTTCATAAGTTAAATTAATTAGATATTGTTCTTTTTTTCACAAAGTTTTTTTACTATAAAGGTGCAAACCAAACACTTTGGCCAAAAGATCAGGGAATTGCATTGTCACATTTTGCATCATCATTTATGTGAAAAAAGGTACAAGAGAGGGTTTTATCTATGTCTTTACTAGAAATGATTACAGCGACCTTAACAGATAACAGCATTGTCAGTTCTATCGCTTCTACCGTTTTTATTATCCTGCTCGGCTTCTTTTGCCGCAAGAAGGGGATTTTTACCGCAGCCGTAGGAAAGATGCTATCTAAGGTTGTTCTCACCGTGGCTCTACCGGCACTAGCCTTTAATTCTTTCATGCAGGATATCAATCCTACCATATTAAAACAAGGCATGAATGTCTTAATATGGGGGATTCTCATTTATATCATTCTCATCTTTATTTCCAAGCCGTTCTTCCTGAGCTACAACAAGGATAAGCAGGATGTGCTGCGGGTACTCACTATTTTCGGTTCTACTACTTTTTTTGGAATTCCCATTGTCGGTGCCATTTACGGTCCTACCGGAGTCATGTACAGTTCCATTTTTAATATAGGCTACCGCATTTTCTTATATTCTTATGGCTATATCAAAATGAGCGGCTTAAAAATGGAGCTTAAAAATCTTAAAACTATGTTTTTGAATCCGATCGTTATCGCGACTTTTATAGGCTTGTTTGTTTGGTTGTTCCAGGGTTATTTACCACAAATGAGTGTGGCTACAGAGGATGGAACCATTCAGCAGTTTGCTTTTCTAAGAATTGACCAAACCGCTGTCTGGCTGTTCAAGCCCATGACTTACCTTGCCGGACTAGCTTCTCCACTGGCCTGGCTATCCATTGGCTCGACTTTGGGTGAGATCAGCTTCAAATCGGCAGCTACAGACAAGACATCATGGTATTACAGCCTTGTTAAAGTTTGGCTAGTACCTATTGTGAACATCGTTTTGCTGGCTTTGTTGACTGTATCTCATATTCTGTCGGTCGATACTGTCGCTTTATCTACTATTGTCATTATGATGGCTACTCCTACAGCTACCGTAGCCGCAGCCTATGCTATCAGTTTTGATAAGGAAGCTGTACTGACTTCCAACGCTTCGCTTCTATCAACTATTACTTCCGTCGTCATGATTCCAGTGTGGATCATTACGCTCAATGTCATCGATAAAATTGGAATTTTCTAAACCAGGGGGAAAACAACATGTTAAAAATCATCTGCTATGGTGCCCGTTCATATGAGAAGCCCTATTTCCATGAGCTTAATAAATATAACTTTCAACTGACGCTGGTAGAAGAGCTACTGACCTCCAGCAATGCAGAACTGGCGCAGCATCACGATGCTGTTTTGTTAAGAGGAAACTGTGCTGCCAATCGAGAAAATCTTACAAAATTCAATAAGTACGGCATTCAATATGTTTTCACCAGAACGGTCGGAATCAACCACATTGATTTGGATGCTTGCAGCGAATTTGGAATGAAGGTCGCACGCGTCCCATCCTACTCTCCGAATGCTATTGCAGAGTTATCCCTAACGCTGGCTATGATGCTGCTCCGTCACACCGCTTATATGACTACCAAAAGCTCTTTCAAAAATTTTATTGTGGACGAGCATACGTTCAGCAAAGAGATTCACAATTGTAAAGTCGGGATTATCGGGGTCGGTCGCATTGGTCTGACGGAAGCCAGATTGTTTAAAGGATTAGGTGCTTCTGTTATCGGCTATGATGTGTACCAATCGGACGCGGCCAAGGCCGTCGTTCCATTCACAACCTTGGATGAGTTACTGGCAGAGAGTGACATCGTCAGTGTGCATGTTCCTTACCTGCCGGGACAGAACGACCAAATGATTAATGCCAGCTTTTTAGCAAAAATGAAAAAGGGAGCTATTCTCATCAACACCTCACGCGGGGAATTACAAGATAACCAAGCCATTCTGGATGCTTTGCTCAGCAATCATTTGGAAGGGTTCGGGACAGATGTCTTTCCTAAAGAGGAAGAACTATTTTTCAAAGCATTTGACCCATGGCAAATGCTCCCGGACCCAACAATCCAGAAGCTTGTGGAGCTGTATCCAAGAGTTTTGGTAACCCCTCATGCGGGCTCGAATACGGTTACTGCGTTATCCAACATGATTGAAACCAGCTACGAAAACTTCCATGATATCATTACAACTCATTCTTCGGACAATCTGGTTCCACTTCCTGTTCTCGCTATGAAATAATGTAGGAAGTCTGGCACATTCATTGGACAATAAAGAACCGCTATCTCCAGATCATACTGGAAATGGCGGTTCTTTTATATCAGGATTGATCTGATAGAGCATTAGTGGTCTTCCTACCTTGTGGTATTCTATCGATTCGATCAGGAGGCCATCGTCTACCAGGAACTGAATATATTTTTTGACTGTAATACGAGACAAGTCCACTTCTCTGGCTAAGGTTTCAACCGAAAAGGGTCCGTCCAGCTCTTGGATACTCTTCAGTATGGTAGTCATGGTCAGTTTGGACAAGTTTTTAGACAGATTTTTTGATAGATTTGGGGATAGATGTTCAGTAGTTTTTTTCGTTTCCACACCCATAGGCTCTTCTTTATTAAAATATTGATCAATGACAGCCTGATTAATTCCGTTCCCTTCCTCCATTACCGTGGCCAGACGCTGGATTTTCTCCACAGCCAGCTTAAAACGTTCGAATGTAAAAGGCTTGATTAGATAGTCCGCCACTCCATAAAAAACAGCTTCCTTCACCGTTTGGATATCCTTTGCAGCCGTAATTAAAATAACCGAAGCATGGTACTGATGCTCCTGCATATGGGATAGCAAGGTTAATCCGCTTTTTCCGGGTAAATACACGTCCAGTAATACCAAATCCGGTGTGTGTTTCTGAAGATAATCCTGCGCTTTCTGGACGGTATCTGCTTTACCTACCACATCCAAGTTGTCCATACGCTCAATAAACTGTTGGTTGAGCTCAGCAACCATGGGATCATCCTCCACAATGAGTACCTTCATTCACTCGTCACCTCCAATGTACAGGGCAACTCTACATAGATACTTGTTCCCAGGCCAGGTTGGCTGTCCATTTCAATGATGCCCTGGTGATTATCCACCATGGTTTTAACCAGATTCAAGCCGTAACCCCTGTCCTCTCCTTTGGTTGAGAAGCCATGCTCGAATATTCTTTGTTGCATTTCGGAATCAATCCCCATACCATTATCCTTCACTTTCAAAATGAACACATTTCCCTCGCACTCATAATTTAATTTTAATTCAATTTTGCCGGGTTGCCTTTTTTGTAAAATGGAGTCTATCGCGTTGTCAAAAAAATTGCCCAATATGTGTATGACATCATGAACAATGTCCTGCATCTCTAGATTGGAGACATTCGAGCTTTCTTCCAGTAACACCGAAATATTCTGCTCGCGTGCTTCGTTGATTTTCCCCATAATAAAACCTGCTAACGCCGGAACCTTAATTCTCTCTGTTAGAAAGCCTACTTCATTTTGATACCGGTGATTTAGCTGCTGAATATACTGACTGACCTCTTCATATTTCCTCATCTCAATCAGTCCGGAGATCACGTGCATTTTGTTCATAAACTCATGCGTCTGCCCGCGAAGAGAGTTAATATAATATTTGGTGCCACTTAACTGATTGCTAAGATGAATCATCTCGGATTGGTCACGCAGCGTAGCCACTGCCCCAAAAAACTCATTTTCTACATGTATAGGGGTTACTGTCGCAATGACTTCTATACCATTCACATAAAATGAGCGGTCCTTGATCTTCTTCTTATCATCAAACACTTTCTTGAAGAGCGCGTTATAAAAGCTGGTATCGATCTGCTCGCCAATCGGAGCTTTCTTGTCTTGATTCGCCAGTTGGTACTTGGCCTGAGCTTCCTTGTTCATAAGCATAATTTTCTTATCAGCGGAAATGGCTATAATGCCTTCAGAGACTTCATTTTCAATAATTACTTTTTCACGTAATCGTGTTGCTATCTCTTGTGGCTCCAGCCCAAATAAAATCGTTTTGATTTTTTGCGCCAGAATGATCGCCCCCAGAACTCCACTAAAGAGCCCCAGCATCAGTCCTCCAAAAATGGTATACTGCGCCTGCATCAAATCATGATTTAGCGTTCTCATGGTCAGTCCTACACATACAATGCCAATGACCTCATTCTGTTGATTGAATATCGGCGTAAAATAACGGTAGCCTTGACCCAAAACACCGATATTCTCAGAGAAATGTCCCTGACCGGATAGCGCCTTTCTAGCATCATTCAGATCAGAGAACGGCTTGCCAATCATGGTTTCATTCGGATGTGATAGCCGAATTAAATCGTGGTTCAGTATGACTACAAAATCTACATTAACGTTATGCATGACTCCAAGCGAGTAATCCTGGATCTGTCTCACAGGAACTCCCCGCTCAACATTACGAATCACATCGTTGTCACTGGCAACCACCTTGGCAATACCCGAAAGTTTTTCCTTCGTATTATCAAAATGCTTGTTAATCACGAAATTACGAATGAGAAGCAAGGATATAATCAAGGAAATAATAATAACTAAAACAACCAAAATAATAATCATGAATTGTAGCGAAACTTTGAATTGTCTTCTCGGTTTCAACTTGCCTTTTAACCGCAACCCTATCACCCAGCTTCTTTATCAAGCTCTCCATGAGAAGAAGAGCCTATCTTGCCCCTATAATCCCTTTTTATTCGACATTGTTTGACAAATTCCCTTCTTATTCTGCAAGCTTTACGCGTCTCATCGGGAATTAACGTAGTCTGTATCTGAAATAGAACAATATGCTGAATAAGGAAAGATCAATCCTCCATAATAAGGACGTATACCTAACGAAAGGGAGGATAACGGATGATTGACAATCTCGAAAGCAATTACGACTGCTCCCATGCAGGACAAGACCTTCACCAGCTCAAGCAGGAGCTCGCTACGCTTCAGGCACAAGATGCCAACGACCAGGCATCCAAGGAAGCCATTCATCGGCTGGAAAATCAAATTTCGTTCATCTTGAACAAATGCGATATTAACCATTAGTCGAGTCTGGCTGGTTCGGTAGAATAAAATACAAAACCGGCTTGCCTAAAAAGACAAGCCGGTTTTGTATGCTTAAGTTTATGCACAAACGAGTCCAAACTTCACAAAATTCCTCGTATCTCATCCAACGACTGCACCTTTTCCTGCTGCATCCATTGTTCTAGTCCATATACCAGCTCAGCCCCTGCATGTAAATGGACAAAGTTATACGTTCCCACCTGAATGGCGGCTGCCCCTGCCATGGTGAATTCAATAATGTCCTCCACCGAGCTGATCCCGCCCATCCCGATCACGGGAATCGATACCGCCTGCGCCACCTGGTGAACCATGCGCAAGGCAATCGGCTTGATTGCCGGGCCGGAAAGGCCTGCATACGTGTTGGCAAAGACACTGCGACGCCGACGTATA
Organism: Paenibacillus sp. EKM211P; assembly: GCF_011066175.1. Lineage (NCBI taxonomy): Bacteria > Bacillati > Bacillota > Bacilli > Caryophanales > Paenibacillaceae > Paenibacillus > Paenibacillus sp. EKM211P. Next base: position 163,690 of record NZ_JAAMNS010000001.1, on the reverse strand, counting down.
TCTATTTTCATTGCAGAAAATGTATTGATCAGCGAAACCCCGTCCGCGCCTTCTTCCTCGCACATCACTGCCATCTGCGTGATGTTCTCTGCATTAGGAGATAGCTTGACGATCAGCGGAAGTGCCGTCACATTGCGCACCTGACGCACAACCTCCCGTGCTACCTCCGTCTGGATACCAAATTGCATTCCACCCTGCTTCACATTGGGACATGAAATGTTCAATTCCAGCATGTCAACGCCTCTGCGGTTCATTGTACGGCGTTTTTGCGCGTTTTCCGTAATCATGGCTACGGCCTGAACGTATTCCTCCAGATTGGAGCCGCCCACATTGGCAATAACAGCTGTATTCCAGCGAGTCATGTCATCCAGTTCATCCTTCAAAAAAGCCGCCACGCCTGGATTTTCCAATCCTACACTATTCAGCATACCGGATGCTGTCTCATGTATTCGTTGCCCCGTATTCCCCGCCTTCGGATGAAGGGTTAGTCCCTTGCCGACGATGCCGCCGAGTAGCTCAGGAGAATAGAATTCTGCATACTCACGCCCGAACCCAAACGTACCGGATGCCATGATAATTGGATTTTTGAACGGTACACCTGCTATATTACATGCCATGGAGATCATCGAACTCCACCTCCTCCACCGGGAATACCGGCCCTTCCTTACATACCCTCCGATTGCCTTCACGGGTACGCATGGTGCAGCCCAAACATGCGCCAATACCACAGGCCATGTGTCTTTCTGTTGAAATATATAAACGGGACGCTGTACCCGCCGTTTTCAGCGCGAGTGCTTGCAACATCGGAGTAGGCCCACAGGAAAACATATTCGCATAGCGAGCAGGATCGACCTGTTCGACGATGCTCCCCCCCACTTTGACCTGTACAGATGCTGCCGCTGCCTCGAACGCTTCAACCCCAAAGGCTTGCTGTGCAAAACCCAGATAAACGTCTGCATGTGGGTAATATTTTGCAGCCAACAACAAAGGTGCTGTACCCATGCCACCGCCGATTAAAGCTAGACTGCCCTCGACCTGCGGAAACCCGTTTCCGAAAGGTCCTTCCAACTGAATCTCCTGACCAGGCTGTAATTGGGAAAATAGATTGGTCCCCTCTCCAACAACCCGGTATAAAAAGGAAATACTCTCTTCCCCGATATCATAAATGCTGATGGGTCTTGGCAGCAGTGGGTAACCATTTCCGCTGCGCAGCATGTAGAACTGACCCATTTTCCCTTTATATTTGCCCTCTATCTTCATTACATAAATGCCCGGAACGAGCGCCATATTTGAAATTACGTTAGCCATATAACCCCTCCACTAACCACTCACTATAACGTAAAAGCAGCAACTATTACGTGACTATTTTCACATTTACAGTTGGCGTTTTGTTCCATGGCTCAGGTATAAAAAAAGCGTACTCCTGTTAGAGAGTACGCTCGTGCATTTTAACTAATCGCTTCGCGCTCCGCATTGCGGCTGCCGCTCGCATCCTTGCGAATTTGCTTGCTGCGTAGCTGTCCACAGGCCGCATCAATGTCGACTCCGTGCTCCAGCCGAACACTACAGCTAATGCCTTGCTTTTTCAGCACATCATAGAAGCCAGTAATCGACTCCGACTCACTCCGCTGGTATTGACTATGCTCATCCACCGGATTGTAAGGAATCAGGTTCACATTCGCCAGATTGCGACGATGGCCCACCAGCTCAGCCAGTTCGAGCGCATGCTCCTTACCGTCATTAACATCCTTCAGGAGGATGTACTCTAGCGTAATACGACGATTGGTTTTGTCCAAATAATAATCAATCGCCTGCATGAGCTTCTCAATCGGGATCGCCCGATTGATCTTCATAATGCGGGTACGAATCTCATTATTCGGAGCGTGGAGGGAGATCGCAAGGTTGACGTGCAGATCGGAATCTGCAAATTCAATAATTTTATCGGCAAGGCCACTTGTGGACACAGTAATATGCCGCGGCCCAATCGCCAGCCCTTTGTGATCCTTAATGACCCGAATGAAATCGGACAGGTTCACAAAGTTATCAAACGGTTCGCCAATCCCCATTACCACAACGTGACTGACCCGGTCGCCCGGACGTTCCTGGTCCAGATACAGCTGCACCTTCATGATTTGTCCTACAATTTCACCACTGGAAAGGTCACGGCTCTTCTTCAACAATCCGCTCGCACAGAAGCTGCATCCAATGTTACATCCCACCTGGGTCGTCACACATACGGATAGTCCAAACTTATGCCGCATTAATACCGTCTCAATCAAATTCCCATCCTGCAAGCGGAACAAAAACTTGACCGTCCCGTCTGCTGATTGTTGCTTCACGTGTTCTTCCAGGATTTCAATAGAGAAGTGCTCTGCCAACAAGCGAGTACAACTCTCGTGAACCTCTGTCATCGCCGCAAAATCAGTAATTCGTTTCCGGTACAATGCGTCCCATACCTGTAATGCCCGAGATTTTTTATGTCCATGCTCCATGAGCCATGCTGTCAATTGGTCTAACGTTAATCCATAAATGGATTCCTTTTTCATGTTCGATCCTCTTTTCACAAACGTTAAAATTCGTATTTCTATATATAAACCCTAGCCATCACGACTCGTCTCAACTATCATTGCATCATAGCATGTTTGAGCGCTCTGCGCTATTCAAACACTTCTTTTATTGTCCCAAATTTTAATTATGAACACAAGGGGGCAGGCTGATGAAACCCTGTTCAACAACAGCACGCAAAGACAGGATGACGGACACCGTGAATGATATGATTACAACCAAGGAAGGTGATGTGGTTGGAATGGTTGGTTCGGATCAAGAACGCACTCGATCTAATGGAAGATAGAATGCAGCAACCCCTCAATATCGATGAAATTGCAAAGGCGGCCTACTCGTCTCCCTTTCATTTTCAACGGATGTTTTATATGCTGACTGGCGTTACGGTAGCAGAATATGTGCGCAAACGTCGATTGACCCTGGCTGCTCAGGAGTTGAGTCTTTCTACCACCAAAGTACTGGATGTTGCGTTCAAATACGGATATGATTCCCCCGAATCTTTTTCTAAAGCGTTCCGAAAGGTACACGGTATTTCTCCCTCTGAGGCCAGAAACCCGGGAGTGAACCTGAAAGCCTTTCCGCGCATCACCTTCCACCTATCGCTGAAGGGAGATCAGGAAATGGATTATAAAATTGTAGAGAAGGCGGCGTTTACGGTCATTGGGAAGTCCATTCAAGTTACTACTAAGAACGGTGAAAATCTTCGGGAAATCCCAAAATTCTGGGATCGGCTTAACGGAGATGGCACATCAGATCGCATTCATGCCTTGGGGACAGGCGACGATATACTCGGTATATGTCTGGACATGAAGCATGGTGAGGAGACGTTTAGCTACCTTATCGCCGCAGAGGGTAACGAAGACGTAGCAGCCTCGAACGGATTAGAAGCCAGAACCATCCCGGCTGCCACCTGGGCCGTGTTTACATCCACCGGCCCTATGCCTCACTCGATCCAGAAGGTATGGCAAAGAATTTACCAAGAATGGTTCCCTGCCAGCAATTATGAGCATTCGGGCGGTCCCGAGCTGGAAGTGTATACCATGGGGGATGCTCATGCTGAGGACTACCGAAGTGAAGTATGGATTCCGATTACGAAAAAATAAACAAACGAACCGGCTGCCTATTGCAGTCGGTTTGTTATCGTATGCTCAGGACAATTGCCCCAGTTCTTTCTTTAACACAGAATATAGCCTTGCGCTTGCTAGCTTCAGCGGTGCCTCGGTTGCTTTACAAAGAAGACCAAAGGTCATATCGATCAGGCTGCCGCTTAATTGCCTCACCGCTGTTCCTACCGGGACAGGATGGACTAGAATTTGGGGCACAAGGGCAATCCCCAATTCACATTCCACATAAGATTTCAGAGCCGTCATGCTACCAATTTCCATCGTGTCTAACGTGGTTATTCCATGTTCCTTCATGACCATTTCAAGTTTACGCCGATAGGGACAGATGGACGACGTAATAAGTAGGCGATGCCCTTGCAAATCTGCGGGTCCAATGCACTCCTTTTGTGCAAGAGGGTGATGTTCAGGCATCAAAACTACAAAATTCTCCTTAAATAAAGGTTCAAAATATAGTTCTGTACCCAAATCCGGAGCAGAGCATAATGCGATGTCCACATCCCCTTTGAGAATACGCTCGCTTAATGTAGGGGTATTCCCAAACTCAACAGAAATCCGAATGTAAGGATAATGTTTTAAGAATCGCTTTAAAATTTCAGGTAGTCGGTAACTGGCGGTCGGTTCAGTCACCCCTATGCGAATGTCGCCTGCGGTTCCCTTTTGCAGGTTCTCCATATTTTCCTGCAATTGCTCCATATCTTTTACAATATGCAGACTTTGCTCGTAAAACATCCTGCCCGCTTCAGTTAACTTTATTTTCTTGCCCCGTTCAATCAGCTGAACTCCTAGATCGGATTCCAGTCTCTGTATTTGCATCGTCACGGTGGATTGTGCATAATTCAACGCTTCCGCTGCACGCATAAAACTTCCGCAATTCACAATCATCTGAAATGTTTTAAGTGCTTTAATATCCATTCTCCTACTCCTAAGTCGCTCATTTAATTCAGTTTTATTGAATTTCAAGTTCAGTTAATTCAATTATACATAATATAATACATCCTCTACAATGATCCATATTAGATCATATTATTTTTCACACAAAACTAACGAGTTGGATAAGGGGCGGACATACATGGATTTACATCAAAAAGTAGCACTGGTTACAGGAGGCGGTACAGGAATTGGGAGAGCCATATGTATGGAGCTGGCGGATCGTAAGGCTACGGTAGTCGTAAACTATTCCCGTTCTAAAGACGATGCAGAGGAAACCGTAGGTAGGATACTTGAACAGGGAGGAAGTGCAATTGCATTACAGGCAGATGTTTCCCAAGATCGGGAAGTTCGAGCGATGGTCGAGCAGATTGTTCTGCAATACGGCACGGTTGATGTACTGGTGAATAACGCCAGCATTACACATCATATTCCGATGGATGATCTAGAGGCCGTTACGGAAGCGGTGTGGAATGATCTCTTGGATGTCAATGTGAAAGGCATGTTTCACTGTGCCAGAGCCGTGGCTCCTTATATGAAGCATCGCCAACAAGGAGCTATCGTCAATCTGGGAAGTATAGCTGGACAAACAGGGCTAGGTTCCTCGCTACCCTATGCAGTATCCAAAGCAGCCGTTCACGGGCTGACTAAGTCGTTAGCACGATCGCTGGCACCTGATATTCGAGTCAATTGTATCGTACCAGGCGCGGTGGCCACAAGATGGTGGGCAGGTAGGGAAGAACAAATGAAACAATTGGCTCCCCACTTGCTGCTACAGCGCATTTCCACACCTGAGGATATTGCTAGCATGGTCTGCTCTGCTTTGGAACAGGAAGCCATGACAGGCCAGATCATTACGATAGACAGCGGACAAACGCTATAAAGTTACTGGGCTTCTAGGTAAAAAACAAGCCGCCTTCTTAGACAGAAGGTGGCTGTTAAGCTAGAACCTAAAAAGGAGAATGCTCCCGCAAGTTTGCCGGGGCGTTCTCCTCCTTATCTTATTCATAAATGATTTAAAACACTTTATTCTAATGATGATGAATACGACGTTTATTTCTCAAAATGTTGCGAATCATCTTATGATTAGGGAGCTGCCTGAATAACATATGTCCTGGATGCGGATTGGCCTCAATAATCCAGATTTGACCGCTCTTTTCAATAGCAAGATCGATGCCCAGCTCGCGAACCGGATGATTTTGGTCAATCGTGTCGGCAATAATTCTAGAAAGCTCAATGACCTGGTCCAAAATCTCTTTCATTTTCGCTCTGTCATTTTTAAAAACCCTTAAAAGCACTTTGGACAACGGCGCCGCATGTCCTCCCTTCCGATAGTTGGTAACGACCTTTCGAGGTGCAGCGACACGGCCGGTTATCCCTGAAATGACCCATTCCGATTCCGGCTTCTGCATATACACTCTGGCATCAAAAATCGAACCTTTGTACTTGGCTAACTTAAGTCCTTGCTGTACCAAATAACGACGATGAGGTCTCCGATAGCTTCTAATTGCTCTTCTTACAGCGTGGGATCTAACGACTCTGCGACTGGAGCCGCAACGAACCTCATATCTCCTCCCTACCTTTTTCGCGCGTATGATGCCGGTTCCTCCACTGCCATAATTAGGCTTGATAAAGACAGTGCGGTAGGTATCCAGCATCCGTAAAGTCCTTGCATTCGTAATCCAGCGGGTTTCGGGCAAGTGCGAGCGTAAAATGGGATGTTGTTGCATTTCCTTGTATTGAATCATCTTTCCAATGGGCACGAATATCCCTCGATTCTGTTGGGTTTTTGCACACACTACATGAATATGCATCTATATTCTATCTTGGTAACGGCGAATGCCACAGTTTGCTATGTAAGAGGCAAATCTCCTACTCTCTCTAAGCCAAGTCTTCTTTGATTTCAAAGAGAGAGAGAGGGGTACTATGGGTCTTTACATGACGCAATTATTGTAAATACCTATAAAGTTAATCCCAATAATATATTGGACCAATAACAACTCTAGATATATGATGTATTAAAAAATAACGCGAGGAGGAACGATAACATGTCTGTTTATGATTTTCAAGCAACCTCAATTAACGGGAAACCGATTGAATTGTCAGACTATAGAGGTAAGGTTCTCCTTATTGTAAACACTGCCAGCATGTGTAGCTTCTCCAGCCAATTCGCTGATCTGCAAAAGCTCTATGAAAGACGGAGAGAACAAGGTTTTGAAATCCTTGCTTTTCCATGTAACCAATTCAATGGAAAAGAGCCGGGTAGCAATTCGGAGGTTCAGGGAATTTGTCAAATTAAGCATGGAGTAACCTTCCCATTATTTGAGAAGACGGAGGTAAGAGGCTCTTCCCTTCATCCTTTATTTCAATATCTGACCCAACAGGCACCGTTTCAAGGCTTCGATACCCAGGCCAAAGACGGTCAATGGATGGACGATTTCTTGCAGGATAAATATCCAGAAATATACGTTGGCGATGGTATCAAGTGGAATTTTTCCAAATTCCTGATTGATCGCGGCGGCTATGTAAAGGCCAGATTTGAAGTAACAACGGCAACCTGTGCTATTGACCCTGTCATCGAATCGCTCTTGTAGTTTTCCTGGTCACTTCTTTAGATTCTTTAAAAAGAGAGTATCAAATGACAAAAACGTATATTTGTCATTTGATACTCTTTGTGTTATCCTGACTTCAAGGAGGTGACTCACACGGTAAGTCAACCGTGTCTCTATGGAAAAATCCTCAGATATACTGACCAAGGAACAGATTCTTATCGCAACAGAAGACACCCTTAGACGTTTTGGTGTAACCAAAAGCTCCGTGACGGATGTTGCCAAAGTGTTAGGAGTAAGTCACGGCACTATTTACCGACACTTTAAAAGTAAAGCCGAGCTTCTTGAAGGCGTGACCGAAAAATGGCTAAATGAAAAGATTATCGATCCGTTAACGGAGATATGCCAGGATTCATCTGTGCTAGGAATATCGCACTTAAAACGATATATACAGACCTTGGTCGAACTTAAGCAGTATTATGCCCGCGATGACGAGGAAATGTTCGAGATGTATACCCGGGTCACCGAGCAAGCCGCGGATTTAATCGACCAACATATCGCCCACATTGTGGATCAGCTCGCTGATATTATTGTGCGCGGGGGTATCACAGCGGATCAGCCGCCCCAACTGGCGCGTACGCTTTTCTATGCCACAGCCCGTTTTCATCATCCCGCACATGCTTACGAATGGAAAAATCCGACGATTGATCAGGAGTTTGCAGAAGTGTGGATGCTTTTAGAAAAAGGGATATCTTAAAATATATAGAAAGAAGGCCAAACACATATGAAGCATTTGGAAGGGAAAATAGCGATTATCACTGGCTCCTCCAGGGGAATTGGACGTGCCATTGCCGAGCAGCTGGCTAATCTAGGTGCTAGTGTAGTCGTCAATTATGCCAGCAGTCCGGACAGAGCTAAAGAAGTGGTAGCAGTCATTCTTCAAAAAGGCGGAAAGGCCATAGCTCTCCACGCTGATCTGAGCAAGATGGGCGATATTGAAGCCTTATTTACAAATACGATTGCTGAATTCGGCAAAGTGGATATTCTGGTTAACAACGCCGGGCTGATGATTACCAAACCTCTGGCTGAGGTGACCGAAGCTGATTTTGACCAACAATTCGCACTGAATGTAAAAGGTACTTTCTTTGCCTGTCAGCAAGCGATGAAATACATGGAGAAGTACGGAAGAATTGTGAATCTGTCCACGTCCGTGATCGGACAAATGTTTCCGGCTTATAGCGTATACGCGGGTACGAAAGGCGCAGTGGAGCAATTTACCCGTCAGCTGGCCAAGGAGTTCGGAAGCAGGCAAATTACGATCAATGCCGTGGCTCCCGGCCCTGTCAACACAGAGCTTTTTCAGGCAGGAAAAACAGAGCAACAGATCGAAGGCATGAAGAAAATGAATGCTATGGGTCGTCTCGGTGAACCGGAAGATATCGCTGATGTGATTGAGTTTCTGGTCAGCGCTAAATCGCAGTGGGTTACCGGACAGACCATCCGCGTGAATGGCGGATTCATCTAAAAGCTGGAATACATGAAATGGAGGCTATACACGTTCATGATATTACACAAAGGCGAGACCTTATTTCGACAAGGGGAATCAGGCCCTTTATATCACTTAAAGAGCGGCTTGTTAAAAATTGTCCGAGTCCATGAAGACGGCTCGCAAATTTTAGTTAATGTAATTGTGCCCGATGAAACCATCCCGCATCACTCTCTCATCAGTCCCAATCCTTATTATGGTACCGCGATGGCGCTGGTCACCTCTGAGGTTGAGGTTCTGTCGCAAAAAGAATGGTACCTGAAGCTAGAGCAAGACCCGGCTCAATGTCGAGCCATTGCTTTGCAGCTACAGGATAAGCTGCGTATGATGCAGCAACGAATTGACCAGCTCACGGAGGTATCGCCTGCCGAGAAGCTTCGGAAGCTTCAACGCTGGTTCCACTCCTACATTGCACCCGCTACGTTAACAGACGTGCTGACGCAGGAGGAAATTGGGCAGTTCATCGGGCTGCGCCGGGAGACGATTAACCGGCTATTGCGTGCTTCAAGCGCTCCATCTGCAAAAGATGATGACGATAATGCATCTCGATGAGTCTAAACCACTCTCCCACATTCAACGCGCCAAATCCGGGATGAGAGACGGTAGACGACCCTGTTGATTTCTCAACGGTCGGCTCAATCTCTCTCATTTTACGGATCACCACGTTTAATCCTTCTACAATCTCTTCTTTGCTAGTCGGTTGGGGGGGAGTATACTGCGGAGATGGTGGAACTTGGATACGTATGGGTGGAAAGCTTCCCAAGTTAAATGCGGCTGTGCCCGCCTCCGTTTTATCCCCCTTCTCCCCATTAGAATGTAGACAAAGATCTATGTTCCTAAGATGCATATAAAGAGCAGAGTTCACCAAATGAAGATACATTTGCCCAAGCGACCATTGTCCCTCCTGCGGTGTGTACTGCAATTGCTCCAAGCTGAAGCTGTCCAATTCAAGAAGATAGTGTTGTACCGTTTCTTCAAAACGCTGTAATGTTTCGCTTGTATTCATATAGTAAATGCCCCTCTCTATCAAAGTAGCTTTACTATACAAGAGTGCTACTGACAGCATTATGTCAGTAGCATTTCAACATTTTTTCCACTTCCGTACGGACACGCTCGCGAAGCGATTCAGGCTCCAGCACCACCACGTCTGCACCCCATCCAAGTATCCATGATAGTAACTCCTCTGGCTGTCTGACGCGATAGAGTACACGCAGTCCATCTGCATGCTCCTCCATGGACTCCATGTAAAAATGGTTCGCTTCCTTCACTTTATCTACAATATTCGAATTGGCTTGTATGCGGACATTTACATGGCGGTCATCGGGTTGTTTATAATCCTGCAAATTAAAATCACTAGGCAACTGATAGCTATCCTCCAGCATGATCAGCTCGTCCATACGCGACAAACGGAAATGGCGCAGCTGCTGCCGCAATTCGCATTGTCCAATCAAAACCCACGAACCATGCAGCAGTACAAGACCATAAGGGGCGACCACACGCACACTTTGGCGATTCCCGTCAGCCTCTGGCAATTTTTTGGAGTAGCTAAACCGAACCTTCCGTTTGTTCAATACAGCGATGCGTAGCGTTTCCAAATACGTTTTCTCTCTCTGGTCTGCCCCTTTACCCACCGCCAGCAGTCTGATGGTCGTTCGCACCTGAGAAACTTCCCTGCGAACGCTCTCTGGCAAAATGGCTTCAATTTTTCTACGTGAAGCTTGTGCCTTCATGCCATAGTCTGTATCAAATTTTTGTTCGATAAAATCTGCCCCGATTAGTAGCGCCACAGCTTCCTCTACAGTAAAGCTTACAGGGGGCAGGAAGTATCCCTCCATCAAGGAGTATCCAATGCCCGGTGCCCCTACAATCGGTACGCCCGATTCGCTTAAAGCCTGAATATCCCGATAGATCGTTCTCACACTCGTTTCGAAAATCGCCGCTAAATCCTCGGCCCGTAAAATATCGTTACGTTGTAACTCTAGCAAAATGGCCAGCAACCGGTCGGTTTTGTTCATACTACATCGCCCCGTCCTTGAAAGGATCTAAATGCACGAATTTAAAAGAGCAATAAGAGCAGTGCACGACTGCGGCTTATTGCTCTTTTGTCATAAAGCAGTTGCTTCTTTATTTAAAAAACACTTTTTCAACGTTATATTTAGCCTTTTGCGAATTGATGATGTAGGTTTCATAAATTTCACGATCTACCGCATCTTCCACAATACAGACCTCAATAATCGCCACTTCGTTCCGATTGGCCTTGATCGGCGATACGTTATCTTCAAAATGCTTTTTGATTCTTGGTCTTAGCTTTCTTGCTTTACCAACGAACAGCAATTCCTCCTGTGCGTTGTAAAACATAAAGATACCAGCCTTATCTCTAGGAATCAGGTGGAAATCTGTAAATCCGTAAATATGGCTGAGCTCAGGGTTAACCTGTTTGGTAATCGTGATATCTGGAGTTGGAATCGTTATATTAATCACTATGTCACTTCCTCATTCTATATAGGTGTAAATACTATCACAAATATGAAGGTAACACCATTCCATAAAATTATGGAGCGTCTCCCGGGACAGGCTTCGTCGATCTCCCCGCCGTTCTTTCGAGTGTCCAGACAAGTCCCCCTATGGCAAGGGTGGCGATGACCGCCATAATTGCTGATCCGCCGGCATGCAGCAGCAGCACGGGAACCCACAGCAGTCCAAGTATACGATGGATGGTTCGCACCCACTTGTTACGTTCTTTATTAATATAGAAGCCGTACCCGGAGATCGCCAGTATAATAGCAAAGGCTGCCAGTCCGGAAAAGGTTTTGTGATCTTGAAATTTGGTAATCAGGAAATAGACACCGTGAATGGCAATAAGAATCAAGGTCGCCCAACCCAGCAGTTTATGCAAAGAGTGAAACAACTTTCCGGCCTTTCGAACCAACATGGACGGTGATCTCAATTTCTTCTTAAACCAGAACCAACAGAAAGTGGCCGCTCCAAGAAAAACGGAGATCGTACCCAAGGTATTAAATATTTCCCCGTTACCCCCACTACCTTTTCCGCTGGGACGTCCGCCCATGTGCCCTGGTACATTGCCTCCCTGAGGTCGCATGCCAGGCTTGCCGCCGGAAACCGAGGACATGTAGTAATAGTAGATTAGGAGTAGAGCTGCTACCGTAACTGCAATGATTGCCGGAATCCAAACCGTCTTTTTCGTCTTTGTTTTCATTAATTATGCATCCTCCCCGGGAAAATTGCCTTGATTGTACCCGGTCAAGCTGAAAACAAAATTAACGCTAGCTGAAAGTATTCCTTTTCATGAATATAAAAACACATTATCTACTATGCGAGTGGGTTGGTTTCCGTTACAATATGTCAGTGTGATTCTGGCATCGGCAGATTGACGCGTACTTGAACATTATTGGAGGCTTCTATTTTTTCATGCAAAATGAATCTCATTCTAACGTAAAAATCATAACGGCCGATCCGAGCGCGATCGGCCTGTTTGGCTTGGCTATTGTAACGCTTGTAGCTTCATCCCAAAAACTTGGTCTCACTGAAGGCTTAAGCTTTATTATTCCTTGGGCTATTTTCCTTGGTGCCTTTGCACAGCTGTTTGCCTGCATTCAGGATGCAAAGCATAACAACACCTTTGGCATGACGGCATTTGGCGCTTACGCCTTCTTCTGGTTAGCTGTAGCTAGTAGTTGGATGATTAAAATGGGCGTATTCGGCTCAGAGCTGGCATCAGCGGTGGATGGCAGACAGCTCGGCGTTGCCTTTGCCGGCTATCTCATCTTTACGCTCTTCATGACCATTGGAGCCATGGAGACACACAAGGTTCTATTTTTTATTTTTGTGTTGATTGATTTTCTGTTCCTCGGCCTTAGCTTCGATGCATTCGGCATCGCCCCAGAGGTGTTCCATACCATCGCTGCTTATGCTGAAATGGGCATTGGTTTACTCTCGCTGTACGGCACAGGAGCTGCCGTGCTGAATGCTCATTTTGGCCGTACATTCCTGCCCGTAGGACAGCCTTTCGGTATTTTCAAACCACGTCCGTAGTTTCATATGTATATCTCCAAAGCCGCCTTTCGCGCCGATCCGCGTTAAGGACGGCTTTGTTCGTTTATCATGCTGGGATTAGTGAATATAAAAGCTCATAATGATAACAATATACATAAATTGTAATCAAAGGGGTATTTGTAAAAATGACACGAGCCGAGCATCGTACGACCTTACCGCAATTTCCAGAATCGTATTGGTTAGCTTCAACCGACGTCCCCAACTTTCCTAAGCTTAATGAGGATATTCAGGTGGATGTTGCTATTGTAGGTGCGGGGATCACAGGTATTACCACTGCTTATTTACTTTCCAAAAAAGGGCTAAATGTCGCAGTCGTCGACGCAGGGCGGATACTTCATGGAACAACAGGCCATACGACCGCCAAAATTACCGCACAGCATGATTTGATCTACAGCGAGTTTCTTTCACATTTTGGCAAGGAGAAAACCCGGCTCTATTACGAAGCCAACCGTGATGCTCTTGAATTCATCAGACAAACGGTAGAAGAGTATCATATTGATTGTCAATTTACAGAAGAAGATGCCTATGTTTATACAAGTTCAGATACACATGTGGAAAAAATATCCGATGAATATAAAGCTTACAAGGAACTTGGCATCCCGGGAAGTTATGTCGAACAAACACCTCTGCCTTTCTCAACTAAAGCAGCTATTATGATGGAAAACCAGGCTCAGTTTAATCCGGTTCCTTTCTTAAGGTATTTGGCAAATCAAGTCATTCGGCAAGGCGGGAAAATCTATGAACAGACTACCGTTGTGGGTGTGGATAAAGGAAACCCTGCCATCATTAAAACAAGCGACGGGCATAAAATTACCTGCAACCATGTCGTATCCTCCTCTCATTTTCCGTTTAATGATCCAAACAGTCTTTATTTTGCGCGATTGCATGCCGAACGTTCTTATGTACTAGCGGTCAAGACGGACAAAACCTATCCGGGTGGTATGTACCTAAGTGCAGAAACCCCCAAACGTTCGGTTCGATCTGTACTAATAAACGGTGAACCGATGGTCATCGTCGGTGGCGAAGGCCACAAAACGGGTCAAGGAATCTGCACATTTCAATACTATGAAGCCTTAGAAAAGTTCGCAGAGCAAACATTTGGATTAAAGGAAATCGTCTATCGCTGGTCGGCCCAGGACCTGTATTCGTTAGACAAACTCCCTTATATCGGGCAGGAATTATCCGATGTTCCTAACATCCTCGTTGCTACAGGGTATAGAAAATGGGGGATGACGACAAGTGTCGCAGCGGCTTTATTAAATACGAATCTGATTACCAGAAAGGAAAGCCCGTATCAGGATCTTTTCTCCCCTTCAAGATTTCATGCGGACCCCGACATTAAAACATTTGTGACACAAAATGCGAATGTGGCAAAACACTTAATTGCCGGGAAGCTGGGAATCAGCCACATAAAAGCCGAAGAACTCCAGCAAGACGAAGGGGCAGTCATTCGGCTGAATGGCAAAAGGGCAGGCGCTTACCGAGATTTACAGGGGACACTGCACCTAGTGGACACAACGTGCACCCATATGGGCTGCGAAGTTGACTGGAACGAGGCCGAAAGAACATGGGATTGCCCATGTCATGGCTCACGCTTTTCATATCAAGGCGAAGTCATTGAAGGACCCGCTAAAAAAGCGCTTGGCAAGGTTGAAGTCGGCAAGAGCCCTACATGAAGAGCTACACCCCGGTAACCCAACCTTTCCATAGCTCTGAATAAACATAGTTACGCTGGACAAAATACCTTCGAGAGTCATAAAAGAAAGGTGAGCCTATGATAAGCCAACAGTCTACATTAGCGGCACATGAGTCCCTGGAAATCCACGAAGTCCTTAACTTCAAAACGTTATGTTTAGCCAAGTCCAAATTAATGCAGGGCTTAGTATTCGATCAAGAGCTAAAGGATTTAATGGAAAAAGATGTTCAGCAATCTATTCAGGCTATTGCTGATTTGCAAGCAATCTACGCTAAAGCACCGTTTCAAGCACCTGTTCCTGACTCCCGTCCAACACCAATTTTAAATTGAGGTGAATGATGTGACACCTAGCCAGACCCAGTCCGCCAAAATGGATTATGTGGACCCAAAAAACTCATTAAATATGCCCGAAATGGCAGACACGACACTTGCAATGGATTTTCTGGTTCGCGTCAAGGAAGGGGTTCGGAATACAGCAGTAGCTTTAACAGAAACCGTCTCTACCGATGCCAGAACCCTATTGCGCCATCAACTGCATCAAGGTATCGCGCTTCATCAGGAAATTACCGATCTTATGGTACGAAAAAAATGGTTTCATCCCTATGATCTGCAAAAGCAATATCAATTGGATCAACTGTCAGCCAATAAGACGGTGGACATCAGTAAAATGAAACTGTTCCCAGACGATACCACCCGCAAGGGTATGTTTGATCGCACGCCGGACGAACATATGGGAGGAAACCAGGCATGAAAGCAGTGACCTACCAAGGTATCAAAAATGTTGTGGTTAAAGATGTTCCGGACCCGAGTATTCAAAAAGCCGATGATGCGATTGTCAGACTGACAACAACCGCTATTTGTGGTTCAGATCTGCATCTCATTCATGGAATGATTCCGAATCTGCAAGAGAATTATGTCATTGGACATGAGCCGATGGGTGTTGTAGAAGAAGTCGGCAGCGGCGTGACTAACTTGAAAAAGGGAGATCGCGTGATCATTCCGTTCAACATCGCGTGCGGTGAATGCTTTTATTGTAAAAACCAATTGGAAAGTCAATGTGATCATTCTAATGAGCATGGAGAAATGGGCGGTTTCTTCGGCTACTCCGGGACAACTGGTGGATATCCAGGTGGACAAGCTGAATATTTGCGTGTGCCTTTTGCCAACTTCACTCACTTCAAAATTCCGGAGAGTTGTGAACATCCTGACGAGAAGCTTTGCCTGATTGCTGATGCCATGACTACTGCATTCTGGAGCGTCGATAATGCCGGAGTGAAGGATGGGGATACCGTCGTTATTATCGGCTGTGGACCGGTAGGTCTGTTAGCGCAAAAGTTCGCCTGGTTCAAAGGGGCTAAACGAGTCATTGCGGCAGACTATCTCGATTATCGTCTGCAACATGCGAAGCGCACTAATCACGTGGAGATCGTGAATGTGGAATCGCAAGAAAACGTCGGCAACTACCTCAAGGAAATAACCAAAGGAGGCGCGGACGTAGTTATTGACTGCTCCGGCATGAGCGGCAAAATGTCTCCGCTGGAGTCCTTGGCTTCCGGGCTTAAGCTTCACGGTGGAGCTTTAGGAGGGCTGGTCATAGCTACACAGGCTGTCCGCAAAGGCGGCACCATTCAAGTTACCGGGGTATACGGCGGTCGATATAACGGTTTTCCTCTGGGTGACATTTTTCAGCGAAATGTTAATTTGCGTACTGGACAGGCTCCTGTGATTCACTATATGCCTTATATGTATGAGCTGATCGATACGGGGAAGGTTGACCCTGGGGACGTTGTCACACACGTTATTCCGCTAAGCGATGCCAAACGGGGGTATGAAATTTTCGATACCAGACAAGACAATTGCATCAAAGTTGTACTTAAACCTTAACTATCTATTGGACTGGAGGCAAATGTCGTATGGTGTATGGCCTGCACGAAACACTTGAAGTCCATGAATTGTCAGCATTCAAAACAGTGTGCCTTACCAAGTCTAAAACAATGCAAGCATTGATCTCAGATCCGGTCCTCAAAGCTATATTGCAAAAGGATGTTGACCTAACAACACGGCAATTGCAAGAGTTGGGTAACATTTTAAATCAAGCCTCGTCATCACAGGAGGTAAAACAATGAACATACTCTTGGAGCATTTGACCGGACTAAATATTTTAACCGACCAAGTGATTGCTGCCGATTTCTTAAACACCGCCAAAAGTGGTGTGAGAAATTACGCTATGGCTGTAACGGAAGCAGGAACTCCAGAAATTAAGGCTATGCTTACAAAACAACTGGATGAAGCTATTGATATGCATGAGCAAATTTCAACGTACATGATCGAACGCGGCTGGTATCACCCATGGAACGTAAACGAGCAGCTGTCGATGGATCTGCAAAATATCAATACTGCATTGCAAGCTCCTGTTTTGTAAAAGGATGCCTTCGGCATTATACGAAGCACGTTCTTGCGTATATATAAAGCCCCCAAAGCCGTCTTTCACGCCGATTCGTGTTAAAGACGGCTTAAGGGGTTATCTGGTGATCCTTATTATTCGGCTTGCCAATTTGGCATCCGCTCTGCCGGGTAACGAAGGCCGGCTGCCATTCCTTTAGGGATGATGGCGTTAATCGTCTCCATTTCTTCTGCGGACAAGCCCACATCAACTGCTCCTGCATTTTCCTCTAAATACGTGACCCGTTTAGTACCGGGAATCGGTACAATTCCCTCTTGCGCAAGCAGCCAGGCCAAAGCAAGCTGAGAAGGCTTGACCCCTTTTTGAGCCGCAAGATCCTTAACATGCTGCACGAGGTCCAGGTTCTTCTGGAAATTCTCAGGCTGAAAACGCGGCACCGTGCGACGGAAATCATCTTCTGCAAAATCATCAAACTTCTGAATTTGCCCACTCAAAAAGCCGCGGCCCAGTGGACTGTAGGCCACAAATTCGATGCCCAGCTCCTTACATGTGGGTATAACCTCATCTTCCGCTTCCCGGCTCCATAAGGAGTATTCTGTTTGCAACGCTGTAATCGGGTGTACCTTGTGAGCACGTCTGATCAGTGCAGGAGACGCTTCGGATAGCCCCAGATAGCGGACTTTTCCCGCTTGAACCAGATCACTCATCGCCCCTACTGTTTCTTCAATAGGCACATTCGGGTCAACACGGTGCTGATAGTACAAATCAATCACATCTACACCCAATCTTTGCAGGCTACGATCACATGCCTGTTTTACATATTCAGGACGGCCGCTGACACCCAGGAATCCCCCATCCTCTCCGCGCATAATGGAGAATTTGGTAGCCAACACTACCTCATCCCGGTGGCTGCGCAGGACTTGACTGATCAGTTTTTCATTTTTCCCCACACCGTACACATCGGCTGTATCCCAGAAGTTGATCCCCAACTCCAACGCACGATGAAGCGTTTTGATCGATTCCTGATCATCCAACTCACCATAATACTCGGACATTCCCATGCAGCCCAGACCCAGAGCAGATACTTGAAGGTCTCTGTTACCCAGTTGTTTCTTTTTCAATTTTATCACTCCCAATTTGTCAGAATAGCCATCGCCTGTCCTAATCCATACGTTACATTCCGTATGTTACTACTTAAAGTTAACTTGAAGTCAAGCATTGTTTCGTACGCAGTATTTCATTTTTTTCAATAAAATTTGATGATAGGTTGTAAGGGGCAGCTGTAAATTGCCATTACCCGTACTTTAAGTGTAACGGATCTCAAAAAACAAATGGGAACGGCAATTAAGTACAATTCCATTATTAGCGGCGGTAGTCTGTCACTGAAGAATAAGGAAGAAGTATGGCTCAAGGAGCTGAAAGAGATTGAAATAGATATATAGACCGATTGGATAGGTTTTTCCGTAGGATCAACATTTTCAGGTATTTCTTTGGCAAATTGAACAGACTGTTCAAATCGGATCAAATAGTTCGTGGCAGGGGCTGCTAAGGGTTAATATACTCGCTAAAGATGAAAGTATACAGAAATGGACGGAAGCAAGATTTCCTTTTAGACCATCTGAGCTGACTGAGCCCAAATCTTTTAAAATGATGGATGATAGCCTGGAGTTGGTTAAGGCTTCACTTAAGGAATCGCAAGCCGACAAAGGGGCATATGAAACTGTCATCTCATTCTACGGGAAGATGGATAATGAAATAATGCATGAGGAGTGGAGAGCATATGATGCAGTAGGTAAGCAGTATAACGTACTTGCTATAGAGCGATCGTAGGGCAAAGCAGACTTATGATTCCGGATTACAAAGCTAGATCAGATTCCAGATGATCTTATCCTGGTAAGGGAAGTGGTGGATAAACGATACAAAGATCCTAACTGGTCAGTATTGCTCAAATAATATGTAGAGAAAGAAAAGAAGACGTTCTGATTTTATCAGAACGTCTTCTAACGTCTTCTCTTGGGTTGGAATGAGATATGAATCAGTCTATCGAAACAATTTGCCATGATCCACCCTTATCTTTTTCAAAATAAAAGGTATACTGTACATCAGGTGAAGAACCTTCTTCTTTAGTAAGCCGTTTGCCTACTACGGGTACCAATACCCGATCCTTTTCTTTTATAGCTTCGGCAATCCCTGTAAACTTCACTGGATGCTCTAAGAGATAATCGTGACCTGTTCCAATGTCTGGAGCAAGCGCAGCATGAAATTGATTCAAATCGTTTGATACAAAGGCGGCTATAGCCGCTTTGAGTTTGGTTATCATGCCATCCTCAATCAGAGGATCTTTAACTTCATTCCATTTGATCTCGTCCAAGCTATGCTGGACAGCTGATTGACCGGGTTCTTCTTTTACTGCCGATTCTGAGGTTGCTGGCAGTATCGTTTCATTGGTGGATGGACTTGTTGCTTCCTGTTTTCCACAACCAGCAAACACACCTACACTTGCAACAAGTATAAGAATAGAAATAATTCGAGCAGGTTTATTCATGTTAAATGTACACATCCTTTCTCGTTCTTTGACGAATACAAATGAAGAAAGTTAAAATACTTTTATAATAATTTACTCTATTTTTTAAATTATGTAAAAAACGACCTGCTTTATTATAAAAACTATTGTTATGTATGAACAGAAGCGCTTCGCGGCTTCTGAAAGACGGCGAGAAAATTCATTTACAGAGCTAAAGCCTCTTCCGTGATCTTTTTAATATCAATGGATGAAGGCGTTTCTTCCTTAACCATATCCGGCAGGATATTTTCCAAAAAATATTCAACACATTTCAAATTAATATTTTTGATTTTTACAAGCGCATTGCGATACATCACGATAAATTCCTTTTCGGTATTCCCCCGCTGAAGCTCGGCAAACGCTTCATACACCTGATCCATTTTATCCGCTACTTCTAAAATTAAGCCTTCAACAGAATCATCTTTACCTTCTCTTAGCTGCTTGCGGAAAATTGCTTTAAAATCCTCGGGAATATTCTCTTCTATAAAATACTCTATCATACCCTCTTCAACTTGCTGGATTAATAACCGTAGTTCCTTGGAGGAATGCTTAACAGGCGTTTTAATGTCTCCAATAAAAATCTCGCCGTAATCGTGACTGCTGGTAATCTCGTATAGCTTTTTCCAATCAATATTGAGGCCGTTTCTCTCTTCGATATCAGCCAGGGTTTTGGCATATTGCACGACTTTCCAGGAATGAGCCGATACACTATGTTCCTCGAATTTAAACTTGCCTGGACAACGAATAATTCTTTCCAACTCATTTAGCGATCGAAAATAGGTGTGAATTCCCATCAATACATCCATCCTTTAACGGTATGAAATAGTAGATATAAACCAACTATAAACCTCAACTATTAACAGCAGATTATCGCAATATCAAGTTGATTCTTTCACATATAGCACATAAACAAATTTTGCTATACACTTTATATAAAAAAGTAAAAGTGGTGAAATTGTTGTTTAAAATCTTGCTGATTGAAGATGATGAAACTTTGTTCCATGAAATAAAGGACAGGTTAACTCAATGGGCCTATGATGTGTACGGCATCCGGGATTTTAGTAAAGTCATTCAAGAATTCACAACGATAAAGCCCGATCTGGTCGTGATTGATATTCAATTGCCGAAATTTGATGGTTTTCATTGGTGTCGAATGATTCGATCCCACTCTAACGTCCCGATTATCTTCTTATCATCGCGGGATCACCCTACGGATATAGTGATGTCAATGCAGCTTGGAGCGGATGATTTTATCCAAAAACCCTTCCATTTTGATGTACTGATTGCAAAATTACAAGCGACACTTCGCCGTGTATATAATTACAATACAGAACCTGTTTCCCTGAAAACATGGCGTGGAGCGACGGTCGATTATGAAAAAAATGTAGTAGCCAATGAGGCTGGCTCCATCGAATTAACCAAGAACGAGATTTTTATTTTGAAGCTGCTGATTGAACAAAAAAATAAAATTGTCGCACGAGAGGAATTAATTAAAAGCCTCTGGGATGATGAACGTTTTGTCAGCGACAATACCCTGACCGTCAACTTGAACCGCCTGCGTAAAAAATTGGACGAGCTGGATTTGGGCTGTTTCATTGAAACAAAAGTGGGGCAAGGCTACATGGCTACAGAAGAGGCACCTGCCTATGATTAAAAAATACCTTACAGAGAGGCGGAGCTGGATTCTACTTTTTGTATGCCAACAAATGCTGATCCTTCTCATTGCTTATGTGGATACGGCAATCCCGTTGATACCGATCCTGTATGTGGTTTTCTTATCTATGTTGATTTTCCTGGTTTTTTTAATCGTTCGCTATCCCAAGGAAACCAAGTTCTATAGAGCCTTGGAAGAATGGGAGGGGCCTCTCCAATTAACCGGAATGGGCGAACCTGAAAGTCCATTTGAGCGAATCATTGAACACAAAATTGTCCATCAGACCGAACGACTACAACAGATGATCTCGCAAAATCAATTGACTCTGGAACACGAAAAGGATGAGCTGTTATCATGGATTCATGAGGTGAAAACACCTTTAACCGCCATGCATTTGATGATTGAGCGACTGGATGACAAATCTCTTAAGGCTCAGCTAACTTATGAATGGCTGCGAATCCATTTACTGCTGGACCAACAGTTGCATCAGAAACGCATATCTTTTATTGAAAACGATTTGTACGTCGAGCAAGTAGATTTAAAATCTCTGGTTTTTAAAGAGATTAAAGCATTACAGTCATGGTGCATCCAAAAAGGGATCGGTTTTGACATCCGACTTGAGCACATGGAAGTGCTAAGTGATGCCAAATGGCTAGCCTTTATCATCAGACAGCTCTTAACCAATGCCATCAAATATAGCGATGCCAGTGATATTATCATTCACAGCTATGAACATAAGGATCGAATACAGCTGGAGGTTCAAGACTTTGGGCGTGGGATTGATCCGAAGGATATACCTCGTATTTTCGAGAAAGGTTTTACATCCACGACCCAACATTCCGATCATACTTCAACAGGCATGGGGTTATATTTAACGAAAAAGGCAGCGCAGTCCTTGCTCATACATATAGATGTGCACTCCAAACCGAACACAGGTACTACCTTCACTTTAATTTTCCCCAAACGAAATGATTTCGTAAGTATGATGAGCATGTGACAGAGATGTCACATGCTTTTATGTATTGTTCGCCCAATCAAGGGAAAAGCATCGGCACGATTTTTATAATAAGGCTACAAGAACAATAAGGAGTGCATCGAAGTGAATATTTTAGAAGCCCATAAGATTCACAAAAGCTATGGTAATAAGCTAAATATGCAGGAGGTTTTGAAGGGAATAGATATCGTTATTGAGGAAGGTGAATTTGTCAGTATTATGGGAGCCTCCGGTTCAGGTAAAACCACTCTGCTAAATGTCCTTTCCTCCATTGATAAAGTAAGCCACGGTTCCATTAAGATCAATGATATCGAAATGACGAAAATGAAAGAAAAGCAACTGGCTGAATTCCGCAAACAGCATTTAGGCTTTATTTTTCAAGAGTATAATCTGCTGGATACGCTCACCGTGAAGGAGAATATCCTTTTGCCCCTATCTATCACCAAAACGCCTAAAAAAGAGGCCAACCGAAGATTTCAGGCGGTGGCTACAGAGCTGGGGATTTATGAGCTCAAGGACAAGTATCCCAATGAAATTTCGGGCGGACAGAAACAGCGTACATCTGCGGCTAGAGCGTTTATTCATGAGCCTACGATTATTTTTGCCGATGAACCTACGGGTGCGCTTGATTCGAAGTCGGCTTCTGATCTATTAAACAAGCTGGGTCAGCTGAACCAAAAGCGCAAAGCAACTATTATTATGGTCACGCATGATCCTGTTGCAGCCAGCCATTGCAGCCGAGTCATTTTTATGAAGGATGGGCAAATGTATACGCAGCTTCATAAAGGCGTGCAGGAAAGGCAAAGCTTCTTCCAGGATATCATGAAAACCCAAGCAGTCTTAGGCGGGGTCCAATATGAACATTAATCTGCTCATTCTAATGAATTTGAAAAAAAACCTGAAAAATTATTACCTCTATGTTTTTGCTCTCATTTTCAGTGTTGCGCTCTATTTCGCCTTTGTCACATTACAATACGATCCCTCCATGGACGAAGTGAAGGGCTCTGTTAAAGGCGCAGCTTCTATACGGGCAGCATCCGTCTTACTGGTCGCTATTGTATGTATTTTCCTTTTGTATGCTAATAATATTTTTATAAAAAGACGCAGTAAAGAAATTGGCCTATTTCAACTGATCGGAATGACAAAAAGTAAAATTTTTCGCATTCTAAGTGCTGAAAACTTAATTTTATACTTCGGTTCTCTTTTCGTTGGAATTGGGGTTGGATTTTCTTTTTCCAAATTAGTGATCATGATCTTATTTAAGACGACGGGCGTCGAGGCTATTGCCACTCTATATTTCTCGAACCAAGCACTGACTCAAACACTCATCGTTTTTGTTGTCATCTACTTGCTGATTATGGTCATGAATTACTCTTTTATCAAAAGACAAAGTATTTTGTCTTTGTTCCGAGTGACCTCAACCACCGAAGGGAAAATCAAGAAAATAACGATCTTTGAGATGATTATCGGGATCATTGGCGTCTCACTCATCGCGTTAGGTTACTATGTTTCCTCCAGATTATTTGGTGGAGACTTTACATCCCTAAATGAACTATTTATGGCAATGGTGTTTATTTTGGGCTCTGTCATCATCGGAACATTTCTCTTTTATAAAGGGTCCATCCGCTTTATTTCCAATATCATCAGAAAAAGTAAAGGCGGCTACTTAAACATTCATGAGGTGCTGTCCCTCTCATCCATTATGTTCCGCATGAAATCCAATGCTTTGTTGTTAACCATTATTACGACAGTATCGGCACTTGCTATCGGTTTACTATCCTTAAGCTATATCGCCTATTATTCTGCGGATCAAGCAGCTGAGGATAATGTACCTTCCCATTTTGCCATGACGAATGTGCCGGATGCGGAGAAATTCAAAGCGTTACTTCATGAGCATGATATACAGTATCGAGAAAAGAAAATTGAAGTGATTCAAGTCAGTGTGAAGACAGCGCAAATTATGGAGACTCCTATGGAACAATTAAATAAGAGTGCGGATTTCACGACACTGCCTGTTGTAAGCGACCGATCTGTGGAGGATACGGATGTATCTCCAGGCCAATCGGTTTTAACGGGCTATAATGATATGTTACAGAAATTCATGTCCTTAAAAGACTTTGGACCCTTGGATTTGAAGGGGAAAACAGAAGTCATACCTCAACAATATGTGGGTCTAAAAAAGGATTATGTGATTCCCTACTATTTTGCAGCTGGGGGAGTACCCACTGTCATTGTAGACGAAACCATTTTTGAGCGGTTAAAGAAAGATGTAAATCCAGAGATCCAAAAGAAGTCATCCTTATATATTGGAATTGATATACTAAATTCAGCGCAGATTGAAGAAGCCGATTGTCTCTTTGCAGCTGCGAATTTTAATGATCAACAAACATCACAGCTTGAAATGAGCAGTAATCAGAAGAGAAATATGGGAGTGATCATGTTTGTCGTTGGCTTTTTGGGACTAACCTTTCTCATTACATCAGGCTGCATCCTTTATTTTAAGCAAATGGATGAGAGCGAAGACGAAAAGGCCAATTATACTGTATTGAGAAAGTTAGGCTTCACCCAAAGTGACCTGCTGGGAGGCATTAAAATAAAACAACTCTTTAACTTCGGCATTCCGTTAGTGATCGGCCTATCACACAGCTATTTCGCCGTCCAATCCGGCTGGTTCTTGTTTGGGACCGAAGTTTGGATGCCTATGATCATCGTGATGGTACTATACACCGCCTTATATTCCATCTTTGGAGTGCTATCCATTCTGTATTATAAAAAGGTCATTAAATCAGCATTATAACTGGCAAAAATTCAAAAAATGCCCTCAGCACAAGTGCCGGGGGCTTTTCCAAATATTTGAGCATTTTTGTTCCTGCGTGTACAATAAAATAACTATCATCGTAACCCCAAGGGGGGGAGCTTATTTTATTATTAATCATCAATGGCATCGGCATCATAGCGAATATTATACTGGGTTCCTTTATAGGCGTGGCTATTTTTATGGGAATCGTTTTTTTCCTGATTGGCTTGCCTGAGTTTAAAAAATCGCCAAAACTTACGAAAAAGGCCAAAAAAGATATCGCCTATATTATGTCAACACTATTAACTCTTCTTATATTCGTAGTTATTGTTTCTTGGAATATTCATACTTCAGGTGACCTGTTTCTTAAAGGTCCGCTAACACTACAAATGAAGCTTCACTGGGGGCAAAAGGTATTGATACTAGGGTTACTGGAGGGCTTATGGGCTGTTATCACCCTAAAATGGCTGTTGCCCATCTTTTTTGATCCCCTGGATCTCAGCAAGAAGCAAATCCTTGTTTTAGTGAGCGGAATTGCATTTAGTGTGGTTTCAGGCATCTATGCCATGCTTGATGCCAGTTAAAAAGTCTCGCCCTTCTCTGTTACGGACAGGAAGAGCGAGACTTTGTTATTTGATGGCTTCCCTCAATAGAGGCTCGTGTGAATGCTTAGCGCAAAGGCTCAAAACCCTCTGCTTGCTTCAGAATCTGCTCAATTTCCGCGCAGGTCTCCGGTTGCAAAGTCACCTCGACTGCCTTCACATTTTCCTCGATCTGTGCCGGTTTAGTAGCCCCAATCAGTGCAGCACTGATCCCCGGTTCTCTCAGAATCCAGGCAAGCGCGAGTTGTGACAGGGTGATACCCAAGTCCTTCGCCAGCTGATCCAGCTCCTGAACGCAGTTGAGAACGGTATCGTTCATATAACTGCTGATGACATTATTGACAGAGGCATCAGCCCCGCGGCTACCCGTCGGTATAGGCTGTCCCGGCTTGTATTTACCTGTGAGGACGCCTTGGGCCAGAGGTGAAAATACAATTTGGCCGATGCCTACCTGACCGGATACGGGAAGTACCTCATGCTCGATATAACGCTCGAACATATTATAGATCGGCTGATTGGCAATCAGCGGGCGCAGATTCAGCCGTTTTCCAATACCATAGGCATCCGTGAGCTGGGCAGCACTCCATTCACTAACCGCAGCATACAGGATCTTGCCTTGAGCCTGAAGGTCATCTAGCGCCCGCAGTGTCTCTTCCAACGGAGTGTCTGGATCATAACGATGGCAGAAGTACATGTCGATATAATCTGTGCCGAGGCGCTTCAAACTCGCCTCACATTGTTCCATAATGTGCTTGCGTGACAGCCCTCTGTCATTGGGACCAGAATCCATAGGAAAGAAAACCTTGGTAGAAAGTACATAGCTCTCTCTTCGATAAGGCTTCAAAGCGGCTCCCATAGCCTTCTCGCCTTCTCCACGGTTATACGCGTTCGCGGTATCAAAGAAATTGATTCCAAGTTCAAAGGCTTTGGCAATACAGGTATGAGCTGCTTCCTGTTCGGCGGCTGTACCGTACGTTAACCAGCTCCCCAGTCCGATTTCACTAATTTTAAGACCGCTATTGCCTACATTTCTATATCTCATATCTACTCCTTCTTTCCTAAGAAGTTCGCATTTTTATATATTTTAGCATGTAAACCCTTTCATTAAAACAAATAATAAAGGACTCATGGAGTTACATGAAGGACATCTACCACCCCGACTGCTAGGGTGGTAGATGCTGTAGTCTCATAATCTCAAATCATGTCTACTTGCTTCCTACAGGAAAAAGCGCATCATATGCAGGACAAGGCAGTTTGTCGAGAAACTCCTGAAGTTGCTTCGGCTTATTTTTGTAAATATCCTTTAGGGACGTTCCGTTATAAATATTACCGATGACCACAGGATGACAAAGTTCACAGATCAGAATATCCCCGTTCCCGTGAAGATGAAGCTGTTTCTTACCGTCAACACAGTTGGAAAAATATACACCTGGCTCTTCCTTGAAGCCCAGCGCCTCAGCAAAACGGTCCATACAGGTAAAATACAACACAGTATCGTCTTTTTTATGCGCAATCAGGTCATGAACGGAACGAACAAGTGCTTCCTTGGTGGAGATCGCGTTCCAATTCGTATGATCCATCACGATGCTGTTTTGGATTTCATGGATGCGTACACCGAGTTCGTAAACCTTTTCACTGATCGCTGGCATGTTGTTCTGCGTCTCTTCAAATAACAATGTCTCCAGCACCGTTTCCAGCTTGGCTTCGGTACACAAACGGATATTTTGAACGATTTTCTCATACATACGAGGGTGAACATGATAATAGGCTGCATATTTATCGGCATCCGTGAAGTTAAAGGAGATATGAATATTGGAAAGCCCCGCGTCACGCAGCTTCTCAATTCGTTCAGGGCTGAGCAAGCTGGCATTGGTATTGAGCTGGGTAGCGATTCCTTTGCTCGAACAGTGAGCCACAATATCCAGACAGTCCTCATACTTCAAGGTCACTTCTCCCCCGGACAGTCGCACACGTTTTAACGTTGGAATATCATCAATGATACTTTTGACCTCTTTACTGCCAATGCATTGTCCGTCGTTCCGCTGATATGCGCAGCAGTAATCACACTTGAAGTTGCAATTAGAGGTGACCCCGACTTCCAGTCCCTCCAGCTCGTAGATGCCCGGCTTCTCCAGCTCAAGTGCTTTATATTTGTTCTCTATACTCACTTTCTTATTGTCCTCCCGATCTCAGGCTTGTGTCTTGAATTCCCTTGAGATTATACAGAATGGGAGTGGTTTGTAGATATGACATTGGTAACGGCGAGGAGTATAAGATCGGAAAATGACTATCTAAACCATCATAATAAAGGTCATCCTTCACATTTATGTGCAAAGGACGACCTTTATTAGATAAACGGAATATTTTATAATTCCAGATAACTTGATATGAATTTTCGAAGTTCAAGATCATATAATTTATGTAGGTTAATATTGTGTCTTTGATCCTAGGCTTCTTAAACTAATTAATAAACATTCACAGTCATTGATCCTTTTACATTCCCTTTTACCCGCACTCGATAATCTTTACCGTCCATATGCTCCCAATGTAGATAAGACGTACTACCCACATCTGCTGTTTTAGTCATACTATTGCTTCCATACCATCCTCCAGCCCAAGAGTCATAATACTCCATTCCTAAATCATAAGTTGAATTACTACCAGTATTCCTAGAGCTTGTTGAAATAACCTGAATACTCTCGCCATTGCTCACTGGAATATTACGTGGAATTTGATAATGAGTAGTTACTTCATAATTTGCGGACCATTTGAACCCTGTACTTGAAGGTTGCACAGACTGTAAAGTTTTTTCATCATGGAGTGGAGCATTATAAAAAGTGGAATAGCCATTTTCAGGCCCGTATTGCTGATCTAGTTGCTTTTCATAGTCCGGACTCAGCAAAGGCTGCTGACGGAATGAGCACACTCCCTAAAAGAGTTGCTACCAGTACCTTTTTCAAAGCTTTATTCACTAACATAATATCCTCCTTTAAATTGTTTTTTTGATCACATATGTTACAATATCATAGAATATACCAAAAAGGAAGGTGCAATATGGTAAAAAAAGTTATATTCTATCTTGTTGCTGCTATACTACCTGTAGGATTACTCTCTGCATGTGGTCACCCCCAGTCTGTTGATAATCAAGTACCTGCTACTGCCAAGCAAATAAAAAATGAGGACCCCAAAAATGTGGAGGTTTCCCAACCTGTTAAAGATTATTTGGAAGCCATAAAAAAGAAAGATAGCGACAAAGCCCTTAGTCTACTCTCTAACAAATCGTCAATTCCTCTAGAAGAATTCCGTCAATCTGTTAAAGCAAGTTCAGTATCTTCTTTCACCATTGTTGACAGTAAAAAAATGTCTAATGACACCTATAAAGTCCTTACTCATGTAATACAAAAAGGTGAAGAATACGATATGGTTTTTGTATCCAAAAATACAGATGGCCTGTGGCTAGTAGAACTAAATACAGATAAATCAAAAGATAATTTAACTTTTGATTAGGTATTACTTCTAGCACACACTCCCCTCCATAATTGTGATCAATATGTGAACTGGGCATAGTTCTCATTTCCAAATCCATACTGAATATATCTGTTGGTAATGGAGGCGGAAGATCGTGGACAAAAGGATGAATCTGCTTATGTTCAGCGGCGATTATGATAAAGCAATGGCCGGACTGATTTTGGCCAATACAGCTCGGGAGCTGGATGTCGAGGTTACGATGTTTTTTGCATTCTGGGGATTATCATTGGTTCGTGATCCCGATAAAATGACGCTTGAGGACAAGACCATTTACGAGAAACTTATGGATCTGGTGACTCCCAAGGGGCCTGAAGCTTTACCGCTATCCCATATGAATTTTAGCGGTCTGGGCAAGCTGATGCTGACGGAAATGCTGGAAGACAATGAGGCACCGAAGCTGATCCATTTCCTGAAAGGAGCCCGGAAGAAAAACGTCAAATTTTATGCCTGCAAGCTATCGGTGGATATTATGGGTTTTAAACCGGAAGAATTCATCCCTGAACTGGAAATTATCGAGGCAAAAACGTATCTAAAAGATGCGCTTGAGTCGGATATGCAGCTTTTTATCTAATATATCCTCATGCCTTATCCTGCTATTGGATGAGGCTTTTTATTTTGACTAAATGATGACATTCGCCTATTTTTTTTAACCTATTCCAGCCTCCCTACGTACCCTAAGAAGATAGAACGACTTGGGAGGCGCCGTATGCTCATGGCTCGAATCGGAAGTAGTAACTGTAGGTATCAGCCTTCTAACGAGGCTTATTTCCAAAAGTATCGCGAAAATACAATCGGTTATCACCAGACCTTTGAATCTCCATATGGGCTTAAAAAGCTGATTTATGCGGATTGGGCAGCCAGCGGTCGTCTGTATGGCCCCATCGAGTCGAAAATAGTTCATGAATTAGGTCCATTTGTGGCGAACACGCATACGGAGTCTAATTTGACAGGTACTCTAATGACCCAAGCCTATGAAAAAGCAAAACAAATCATTAAGAACCACGTTCATGCCAATGAACATGATATCATTCTATTCGCCGGGTCCGGGATGACAGGTGCGGTGAATAAGCTTCAGCGACTATTAGGATTGAAAATACATGAAAAATTAAAGCCCCTCTACCCCATCGCTGAAAAAGACCGTCCCGTTATTTTTGTTACACACATGGAGCATCATTCCAATCATATTTCCTGGGCAGAAACCATTGGAGACGTTGTGTGTCTTCCTCCAGGTCCTGGAGGAATGGTCGATCCAGCTCATCTCGAACGACTGCTGCTTCAATTTCGGCATCGCCCGATCAAGATTGGCGCTTTTACCGCCTGCTCCAATGTTACAGGGTTTGAAGTGCCGATTCACCAGTTATCCCGCAAAATGCATGAACATGGCGGCGTATGTTTCGTTGATTTTTCGGCAAGCGCACCTTATGCGGAGATCGACATGCACCCTACAGATCCCCTTGAGAAACTGGACGGAATTGTATTTTCCCCTCACAAATTCCTTGGTGGCCCCGGTACAAGCGGCGTTCTCATTATGGATTCGCGGCTGTGCCTCCATTGTGCTCCCGATCAACCCGGGGGCGGTACGGTGAGTTGGACCAATCCTTGGGGTGGATACGAGTATAAAGATAGTATTGAAGCACGCGAGGATGGAGGGACCCCTCCTTTTCTACAGGCTGTTCGAACCGCGCTCTGTATTCAGCTGAAGGAACAAATGGGATACAGCCGCATGTTGGAGCGTAAAAAGGAGCTGACCTCATTATTGCTAAAAGGCTTGGGCACCATACCAGGTCTGCATATTTTGGGAGGAAACAGCCAAGATCGGCTGGGAATCGTTTCTTTCGTTGTCGGTCATATTCACTATAACCTGATTGTAAAACTACTAAATGATCGATTTGGCATTCAGGTCCGAGGCGGCTGTTCATGTGCAGGCCCCTATGGACATTATTTGCTGGGCATCGACCAGCAAGCATCTAAGCAAATGACAGACCTGATTCATGAGGGAGACTTATCTCGAAAGCCGGGCTGGGTGCGTCTGTCGCTTCATCCCATGATGACCAATCAGGAAGTCTCCTATATTGTCTCTTCCATACGGGCTATCGTGGAAAACATCATAACCTGGCAAAAAGATTATACCTATCAACCGGAATCAAACGAATGGCGATCTATGAATGAACATCACAAAATAGACATCAGCAAATGGTTCAACTTTAGCAATTAAAAGACTCTTGTCCGTTTCCTTCTTTCAAACTACTCTAAAGCAGGCTGGTTTCGTGTGAACCCCGGTCAAACGATTCAAGTATGGAGCGGTTTCGCCGGAGGTAATACGTTTTTCTATTATGCCGAGGATGACTTTGGACGTACATGGCGAGGTTCATACTTCACTCAAGTTCCTGAAAATGCCTTCGATTGGTGCTGGGATACAGGCTGTACCACTTGTAGAAACGTGGGACTGCGGAGAATTGCGGTTAGCCCGTTCGTCTTGAACTATACTATCGACTTTATAACAAGCAGCAGTCAAAGAAAACCTGCATCAACCACACTCCGCATGACGCTGCCTTCCAAAGCAACTCAAGAGAAACCTATCTTGCGCAGAGTTCCTGCAAAACCTAAGAGACTAAAACAAGGAAAGCCTCTCCTGCAAAGACGCATCACGCATAAAAAACGGACCAAATAAACAATGATCTGATCGGCCCCACCTGTACAGATTATTTAGAACCAAAAAAGGAGCGACCTCCTCACATGGTCTGCTCCTTTATCTTTCTCGATACTGAGGTCAATCCGCCTATTTGTTCTCGAATTCCCACTTGGATATCTCTTCACGCACCCGTGGCGCTACCCTCTGTTCCCAATAATTCAATAGCTCTCATGACATCATCATGCGGCATCGTGCCGACGGGCACATGCAATAGAAACCGTGTAATGCCTACCTGTTTACGGAGGTGAATGATTTTCTTGGCTACCGTATCAGGATCGCCCACATATAATGCTCCTTCAAAGCTGCGCGCGGCATCGAAGCTGGAACGAGTATAAGGACCCCAACCACGTTCACGCCCAAGCACATTCATGCTCTGCTGAGTGGAAGGGAAAAACTTATCCGCTGCAAGCTCGGTAGTCTCCGCGATAAAACCATGCGAGTGGGATGCAACTGGAAGCAGCGATGCATCATGACCTGCATGTTTAGCTGCCTTTTTGTACAACTCCACCAAGGGTGCAAACTGCATAGGGCTGCCTCCAATAATGGCAAGCACCAACGGTAATCCAAGCAAGCCCGCACGAACCACTGATTCCTGATTGCCTCCACTCCCAATCCATACAGGCAAAGGATTTTGCACCGGACGCGGGTACACACCCAAATTGTTGATTGCGGGCCGATGTCCACCTTTCCAGGTCACTTTTTCGGATTCACGTATTTTCAATAACAGCTCCAGCTTTTCATCAAACAACTCATCGTAGTTATCCAGGTCATATCCAAACAATGGGAACGATTCGATAAAAGAACCTCGGCCTGCCATAATCTCAGCTCGTCCATTCGAAATACTGTCCAGCGTAGCAAAGTCCTGAAACACGCGCACCGGATCATCCGATGAAAGCACCGTAACCGCACTGGTTAGGCGAATTCGTTGGGTTTGTGCCGCAGCAGCAGCCAGTATAACAGCCGGAGCAGATGCCGCATAATCTTTACGATGATGCTCTCCCACGCCGTACACATCCAGTCCTACCTGATCAGCAAGTACAATTTCCTCGACCACTTCACGTATCCGTTGTGCGTGACTGATGACCTCACCGGTTTGGGGATCCGGTGTTGTTTCTACAAATGTGCTTATACCTATCTCCACTTATGCTACCCCCTATTATATGTTTCATTTTTATTCGGCTGCTTCCAAAGTAAATCATTTTAAAAACCGATATCTTTATATTGAACCTTTTTCACATCTTTTTCAAGCTCTCCTTTTCTAAGTCTGAAAATCAGGCGAGAGAAGTGCCGAGATCCACGCAGGAAAAGCAGTCTCTTTGTCGAATTTATGGTATGGAATAAATAAGATTTCCATCCCCACACCATGAAAACAACAAGGAGGCACATACATTATGGCTTTTGTCATTAATAATTTAAAGGATAACAGCAATGTTGCCATCACTGACCAATTAGGTGGATTTACGGTACTGGAATACATAACAGATTTGAGTTGCACCTCGGTTGCAGCTGCAAAAGACAATTACTATATGAGCAAAAGTAACATGCGCCGCAAGCAGCTCATGATCGAAATCAATAATAGTGAGATTATGATGAGGGCAGGTGCCATGCAATATACTGTAGGCAGCATGGAAATGACTACTGGTGTAAAAGGCGTCGGAGGCTTAATGCGAAACTTGGTATCCGGTGCTGTAACGGGGACAGGTGCTATTAAACCGCATTATAAAGGCACGGGGACCATTATGCTGGAGCCTACCTACCAATATATTTGGCTCATTGATGTGGATAATGATGACATTGCCATCGAAGACGGATTGTTTTTAGCTTGCGACACCACGCTGGACATATCCGTCGTTGCACGCAGTAATCTTTCTTCTGCTGCACTGGGTGGAGAAGGGTTATTTAATTTAAGCGCCCGTGGAAAAGGAGTGCTGGCACTTCAAGCGCCGATCCCTTCTGATGAAGCGGTCGTTATAGAATTGCAAAATGATGTACTCAAGGTGGATGGCAACTTTGCCCTTATGTGGTCCAACACCCTACAGTTCACCGTCGAAAAATCGGGAAAAACCAAAATGGGCTCGGCCGCTTCCGGCGAAGGTCTGGTTAATGTATACAGGGGAACCGGAACTGTATGGCTAGCACCACTATGACATCTATGTGGGCATGAGCATTGGAAGCCCAATGATGCCAAATGCTAGTAAAAAAGGAGAAGCCTCGGCTTCTCCTTTTTTTAATCCTCATGGAACTGAATAGTTCCTCTGCTGTACACTTTAATTCTTTTTGACAAACTCCGATTTTAGCTTCATTGCTCCAAAACCATCGATTTTGCAATCAATATCGTGATCGCCGTCCACCAAACGGATATTTTTTACTTTGGTGCCGATTTTCAAGACGGAAGAGCTTCCCTTCACTTTAAGGTCTTTAATGACCGTTACAGAGTCACCATCCTTCAGAATGTTACCATTCGCATCTTTGACGACTTTTACATCTTCACTGCTTACGGATTCTGACTCGGCAGACCACTCATGAGCGCATTCCGGGCAAATGAACAGACTGCGGTCCTCATAGGTGTACTCTGAATTACACTCAGGACAGTTTGGCAAATTAGACATGGTATTATGTACTCCATTCATATATTATTTCTATTCCAAGCCTACCTTGGAGTTCCCTACAAGTATATTGGATAATCAGTCGCGGTTCCACTTATGAATGTAACTAAACAGATGCTAACCTTCCTAGGTAGCATCCGTTTTTGACAGTACGGTTATTATGCTTGAATTTGCTTGACTAGTTCACTAATCCCTTGGTTAAGCGGTGTAAGGGGACGCTTCAACAGCTTCTCTAAATCGTTGCTTGCGACATCCAAGGCTCCTTCGCGAATCGCCTGTTGAATGCCTACCACAATAGGGATGGCACCTTCCGGTACTCCCGCACCGAGCATAATCTCGGCATACGCAGCATCGTCCACTTGCTGTACAGGAACGTCTTTACCTAGGACCTCGGCAAGTATGGCTGCCAACTCTTTTTGGGTAATCGGCTTACCGGAGAGCTCGTATATGGTATTCTCATGCCCTTCGCCAGACAACACGGCTGCAGCCGCTTGCGCGTAATCAGCGCGGGCAGCCCAACCTACTCTACCGGACCCTGCTGAGGTTAACCATGGAGCTCCCGCGAGTACGGATTGGATCGTGCCTGCTTCATTCTCAAGATACCAATTATTACGCAAGAAGGAGTAAGGAATACCTGACTCACGAATGAACTCCTCCGTAATACGATGTACAGGTGCAAGGAATAGAGTGCTGTCAGCGGCATTGGCCGCACTGGTATACGCGATGAAGCCTACTCCCGCACGCACAGCAGCATCAACAGCCGCTTTATGCTGACGAATTCTAGTGTCATTATCCCCGTCTGCGGATATAATCAACAATCGATCTACACCAGCAAATGCCTGATCCAGCGTTTCTGGCTTGTCAAAATCGCCATGACGAACGTCAACGCCACGATTACGTAACCCCTCTGCTTTTTCCGGATTTCTTACGCTAACAATAAGGTCTTTTGCCGGGACGGATGCAAGCAATATATCTACCACAATGGAACCCAGTTGCCCCGTTGCTCCTGTTAATGCGATTTTCATACGAAATCCTCCATTCATATTTTTATTTACTTTTATATAGTAACTAAAAATATGATACATGTCTAATTTAGAGTCTAAAGGTATGCTTTACGGGTAAGGGTTGGTAACCCAGACTTTCCCCAAAGAGAGGAATATGTATATGAAGAAAGCTATGGTCATTGTAAATCCCTCTTCTGGCAAAGAGGAATCCCTCCAACATGTCAGAAACGTAGAAGAAATTCTACGTGAGCAAGGATACGCCGTTACAGTCGAAGAGACGGCACAAGAACTTGATGCCACCCGTTTTTGCGTCACTGCATGTCAGGAGACTTATGATCTAGTCGTTTCCCTCGGTGGAGATGGCACGCTTCACGAAACCATTAATGGTTTCATGGATCAAGCCCATAGTCCAAAACTAGGGGTCATCCCGCTTGGGACCGTCAATGATTTTGCCCGTGCCTTACAAATTCCGCTAAGTCCTGAACTGGCGATCCGTACACTCACTTCTGCTCGCGTGAAAGCCGTAGATATGGGTCTCTTAAACGGTCGAATGTTTGCCAATGTTGTTGCCACTGGCTCCCTTGCCGAATCGCTATCCGCTGTGTCGTCAGACGATAAATCCATGTTTGGTACATTTGCCTACTTTAAAGAAGGTTTGAAAGAACTTATCAACCA
This sequence comes from Paenibacillus sp. EKM211P, assembly GCF_011066175.1. NCBI lineage: Bacteria > Bacillati > Bacillota > Bacilli > Caryophanales > Paenibacillaceae > Paenibacillus > Paenibacillus sp. EKM211P. Next base: position 127,693 of record NZ_JAAMNS010000001.1, on the reverse strand, counting down.
TCCTGCCCATCCGCTTATCGTCCGCTATGATGACAAGACTTGGGAAGGCGAATCCCCACTCTTTCTTGCTGCTTTAACCAACTCAGTTGGCGGATTTGAGAAACTGGCACCCGGGGCGGCTGTTGATGATGGTCTGCTTCACTGCTTTATTTTCAAAAACCTTAATATATTGAACACGGTGACGGCCAGCATAAGCTTATTTTTAGGCAACCTGAAAGATCATAGTGATATCGTTTACTTTACTGCAAAGCATGTAAGTGTCAGCTCTGCAGAACCGGTCAGTACGAATGTAGATGGTGAGGAAGGACCCTCTTTGCCTATCGAGCTTGGTATTCTAGCGCGTCACATCGAGGTGATTGTGCCTGAGGAGTCTAAGTAATAAAGTGCTTATCCTCAGGCTTGAGGCTCATAATCGCTCAATTTCCCCTCGTAGATCAGATGGAATCGGTCACTTTGCCGAAAATCGTCTGGTGTAATAAGGGCGGGCAACTTGTTCCATATTTTGATGCCGGATCGCTGTAAAATTTCCGCGACGAATTGCGAACAAAAATAAGAATTACTGAACTCAACTGGTTCTTTGAGTGCAACGCCAATTAATCCCAGTAAGTTATACATATATTTTTGCCGACTTCGGATAAATACATGTAAAACTCTCTTCATTTTCTCGACTTCACGGTCGGTTACTTGAAGCTCGTAGATGACACATGTTGTATTCGGAAATCTGCTGTATGTACCTGTCTTAATATCCTCTTTCACGAAACCACCATCCAGAGGGTTACTGGGGGTCTTTCTCCCGAAGCTGTATAACTCCGAAAGTTCTCGGTTGAAGGAAATGGAGGCGTGATTGTATGGTGCTCTTGTATAGCTTTTAATGACTCTCGTCAGAAACGTTCCCGTATTCGTAAGCAAGATAAAAACCGATTGATCAGCTACCATTTACGAAACTTCCCCTTATCAAGTTTGAATTATTCCTTCATAATAACATAGGACCCCCTTCAGGGAATCCTATTTCGCTATAAGTTGGTGAGTCGCAATGGACAGTTCGTTATTAACGTTAACCCTTATTTGTATAGCCTTATTAATCATCCATCTAATTTATATAGTGGTAGTCAAAACACAGCCAAACAAAGATTATGCAGCTATTGGACTTCGCATTAAGACCTGGTGGGGCATGTTCTTTATCTTTTGCCTGGCAACACTTTTCAATCCGATCGTTTCACTGCTTTCCTTGATGGTGCTTACTTTCTTTGCGCTAAAAGAATACTTCTCCATGATTAGATCCAGAAAAGCTGACCGCAGGTTGTTTTTATGGGCATACTTGGCGATTCCTGTACAGTTTTATTGGATTTATATCGGGTGGTATGGGATGTTTATCGTCTTTATCCCTATCTATGTATTCTTACTGCTACCGCTCCCGCGATTGATCAATAAAGGAACCGTTGGTTTCCTACGTAGTGTCAGCTCGACTCAATGGGGACTCATGCTGATGGTTTTTGGACTGAGTCACCTGGCTTATTTTCAGTTTGCTGCGCCGCAATACGGAGCAAAACTTGTACTTTTTCTAGTGGTACTGACACAGCTCAATGATGTCGCACATTATCTGGCATCACTCTATTTCGGCAAACGGAAAATCGTCCCGACATCCAATCCCAATATAACTTGGGAAGGCTTTGCATTTGCTTTTCCCGTAACCATAGCGGCTTCCTATCTAATCTATCCGTACCTGACGCCGTTTGATCTGAAATTTGGGGTTATTTTCGGTATGTTGATTAGCTTGAGCGGTTTCTTCGGGAGCTTAACGGTTTCCGTGCTGAAGCGAGATTTATTAATCGGCGATGATAATAAGTTCGATGCTTTGAAAAAAAGCTACTTAAGCCGGGTGGATAGCTTGACCTACACCTCGCCCGTCTTTTTTCACGTGATTCGTTATTTTTTCGACTTTATGTAACAATATGTTTTTCTTCATCGCTTCACGATACTCTGCTTGCTTCTCACCGTTTTCATTTTGGTTAGCCCGGGTAAGTACTACTGTACCGCAAGCAGTCCTTATCCTAGAAAACAATCTTGAGGAGGCGTTAGAAATGGCAGAACATAATCATGTTGTGAATAAGGAAGGCGAAGTGGCCCTAAACAAGGTAGATGACGCATTAAATCGGATAGACGACAGCAAAAAAGATGACATCTTGGGCAGCTTTGATTCATTCAAAAGTTATTTGAGCGACAAAATTGAAATGGCTCAAAAAATCGGCTTGAATGAAGAAGTGATGGCAAAAGCAGCTGAGAAGATCGCAGGCTATCTGGCAGCCAAAGAAGAACCAAGAAATAGTGAGGAGAAGCTTCTTCAGGAATTGTGGAAGGTAGGGGACAAAGAACAGCAGCACGCGCTTGCTCATATGCTCGTACGCGTGGCTCAATCCTCGTAGAATATTTAATTTATGAAAAACAATATTTTACTATAAAAGAGCAGTCTATCCTTAGATGAGGATAGACTGCTTTTACGTTTACTATCGTTGCAGCGCGTTCCGTTAATGATTACAATATGTTCTGCTTAGCGCATGGAATTAATGCACCTGAGTCAGTAATTGATATGCATCTTCCTTGGTCGTAACCGCCAGAAGCGCTTCTCTAAAATGGTCGTCCATCAGCTTACGAGATAGCATTTGTAGCACCTTCAGATGGGCATTGTCCTTACTATTACGCGGAACAGCAATCATGAAGATCAGTTTCGCTTCACTTCCGTCCAGACTTTTCCAGTCCACTCCGCTCCGCTTCACCCCAAAGACCACGCTTGGCTTCAGAACAGCTTCCGATTTACCGTGAGGAATGGCAATATTCATTCCAATGCCTGTGGAGCTTTCCTTCTCTCGGTCCAATATAGCCTGTTTAAAACCACTGGCAGAACTTACGGCTCCATTTCTCTCAAGTGCTCCGATCATTTCATCAATCACGGCATCCTGTGTCGTTCCTTCCAGATCCAGATTAATCAGATCCATCGTTACAATATCTGTCAACTTCTCAATGTGAATGGCTTGCGAAGATACCTCGGGCTCGTTATATGCAATCGCTGAAGCTGATGACTCGGCGGCAGTCGTAGTCATCGTAGATTGTTCCGTTACTGCGGCAGAATTTCCAGATGTCTCTTCTCCAGCAACAGCCGGATTTGCAGTTGCAATATCCCTTTTCAGCAGACTCACCAGGATAACTGAGACGGCTGCTCCGACAATAACAGCAATGAAGAACATGAACACATTGTCCACTGCACCAAGAATGGCTACAATCGGTCCACCATGAGCTACCTTATCCCCTACATTTCCCAACATCGCAATGGCTGAACCGACCATAGATCCTGCCATGATACTAGGAATAACACGCAATGGATCTTGTGCAGCGAAGGGAATCGCTCCTTCAGTAATACCGAATAATCCCATCGTGAATGTCGCTTTCCCAGCTTCGCGTTCTGCTGGTGCAAATTTACGCTTGTTGATCATTGCTGCAAGTCCCATTCCAATCGGTGGAATACAAATCGCAACGGCGATCGGTCCCATAATTTCGTAATTTCCTTCACCAATCATGGCCGAGCCGAATAAAAATGCTACTTTATTGACTGGACCACCCATATCGAAGGAGATCATCGCACCTAAAATCAGTGCCAATAGAATTGAACTTGTACCTTGCATACCTGCAAGCCAACCCGTCAAAGCTTCAAACAATTGTGCGACTGGAGAACCGATTATAAAGACAAAGATTAATCCTACAACTAAAGATGACAACACAGGGATAATAATAATAGGCATGATCGGCTGTAACGCTCGCCCAACCTTCATTTTCCGAATACCCAGTGCAACATAACCCGCCAGGAAACCAGCGATAATTCCGCCGATAAATCCGGCTCCCGCCTCACTTCCATAAAAACTGCCGTTCGCAGCAATGAATCCGCCAACCATACCCGGTGCAAGCCCCGGTCTATCCGCAATACTCATCGCGATGAACCCAGCGAGGATGGGTATCATAAAGGTAAATGAAGCCGAACCGATATCCTGAACCGTCTTCCAAAATGAACCGTCCGGTATAACCAGACCGCCCGGTGTCTTCTCACCGCCAATCGTCAACGCAATGGCAATGAGCAATCCTCCAATTACGATAAAGGGTACCATATAAGATACACCATTCATCAAGTGGCGGTAGATAGGATTTTGCTTCGGTTTATTCTCCTGTGAGCTAGCTTCGGAGGTACGTGACTCTGCCTGGTACACAGGCACATTACCCTTCATCACCCGCTGGATCAATTCTTCCGGACGGCGAATCCCATCCTGTACTCCAACGACCAGCAGTTTCTTGCCGACGAAGCGGTCTTTGACCACCGTCTTATCCGCTGCAATAATAATGCCATCCGCTTCACGGATCTCCTGCTCAGTTAGTTGATTTTCTACCCCAATGGAGCCTTGTGTCTCGACCTTCATCTCGATACCCAGCTTGGCTGCTGCCTTTTGCAGATTCTCAGCTGCCATATACGTATGTGCAATTCCGTTAGGACATGAGGTAATCGCTAATATTTTCATAGTCATTCCCCTTCTCTCTGGTGTTTCCGCTTACATTGATAGTATAACCGCCTTTTTTGCTGTTATCGGGCGAACTTTTTACCGGAACTTTCGGAAAAATAGAATAATACGGACAAAAAAACAGGACTTATCTATAAGTCCTGTTCCAAAGCATGGCTTTTAATTTAGTTTATCCCTTTAGCTTCCCTAATAGTCTCATCGCATCGGTCTCCTTGGATAAAGCATGAACTAGAGCTGGCTGCTCACTGATTAGGGACAACTCCTTAAATAACTGCCGCATTTCTTCCCGCCCATCCTGTTTTACCGCAAGCAAGAACACAAGCTCCACTTTCTCGGTTCCCCAAGTAAGTGGCTTCTTTAAAGTAGCGACTACAATGGCGGACTGCCTTATCCACTCTGAGCCGCCATGCGGGATGGCTATGCCTCCCCCGATCGTCGTAGCCGACATTTTCTCTCGCGCCAATACGCTGTCCACATAACCTGTTTCCACATATCCTTTGTCCTCCAGTATTTGCGCCAGCTTGGAAATCAATTGTTCCGGACGCTGCACTTCTTGCTGGGGAAAGACTAAAAAAGGTGTTGTGTACTTAAAAAATACAGATTCATCTGCGACTCTAGGTTCCGGCTCATCCATTCGTCTGATCACTTGCTCCAGTTGACGCTCATCCTTGGCATCTAGCAATGGAGAGACGAGAATATGCGGAACACTAAGCTCTGGAAGATCCACGGTTGTAATGATCAGATCCAACTCCCGGGTTGCCAGATAGTCCTGGACTTCTGCCTTCGAAAGAGTTGTCTCCACATGTACAGCCGGAAACTTACGTTCCACCTTTGTGCGCAATAGCTGGGACATACCGATGCCCATGTGACACACAATAATGGCCCTCTGAGGATGACTTTCTTTCTGGTGAAGTCGCTCCACAGAAGCCTGAAAATGTAGCGTTAAATACGCCGCTTCCTCCTCGGGGAACGATAACCGAACCAAATTCCCTACCTCTTCCAGCGTAATAATAACCCGGTCGAACATGTAAGGGTACATCTTCTTGATCTCAGTCAGCATAGGATTAGACACCGTCAACCCATATTGAAGCCGATTCAGGGTCGTATATAAATGGACTTTCAACCCTTTCAGCAACATCTTATCCTTGGAAAAGTCAATCATATTCAGCTCCGACATCCGCCGGACTAACTGCTCAATCAGTTTAGGCAAAAGCGGATGGCTGTCTGCCAGATCGCTGTGTTTCCCCTTGCTATCCTCCTGCTGATAACGAAACTTTCCACCCAACAAATGCAGGGTTAGATAGGCCGTTTCTTCCTTGGAAAAAGGTACGGAGAACAGCTTTTGCAGCTGCCGTAAAAACGCAGTAGCCCATGTAAACTCAACCTTCTCCTGCAAAAAGGCAATGTCTTGTTCGGAGAGAGAAATGGGCTGTCCCAGCTTGGTTCGTTTGACCATTAAGAGAATATGGAGCATGAGACCCTCAAAGGCTTCATCCGTAAAGCTGAGTTCATGATGCTTTTGAAATACTTTTAATTCATGATGGATGGTGGCAATCTCGTGTGGCTCAAACTGCTTGCGCATCATCTGTCCCGTCAACTCAGGACTATCAATCAGCTGATTCATCCGTGCCAAAGCGATCCGCTTGTTTTTCTCAGTGCCTTGAATGGTCAAGCCTACGCGCTGCTTGGTAATCAAGGCAAGCTCAAAGCTGTGCAGCCAGTCATCAATCTTTTCCATATCTCTACGGATCACCGTCTTGTTCACATAATACTGAGAGGCCAGATCTTGTATCGTTACAGGCTTGGCATCCATCAAGAGCCGATAGGCGAGATGCAGCACCCTCTCCTCATCCGATTCATGCTGGGCTGTACTATCGCCTGCATACAGCCGGTGAAATAAATCAGCCTGCTCAGCTTCACTGATCTCCAAATAAATGCCACGTCCCGGTCTTCTCACCAGATTGGCATTGGAGTGCTTGACTAGATATTCTTCAATTACTTTTAGATCGTTTCGAATCGTCTTTTCTGAGCAATCCGTTTGATCGGCCAGATCCTGCACTAACCACAGTCGGTTCGATTCAGTTAACAACTTGCGAAAAATTTCTACTTGCCTTTTGTTCATTCCAATCTCCTATCTTCCAAAATAAAGAATGTCCAGGCATACCGGGTTATATTTTGTTAGCCTTATATTAGCTTATCGATATACTCATTGTAACCCTACAGCAACATACGGAGTGTATAATAAGACAATCCCAATATACTGGATTTTCAGGAGGAAGAACAGTGATCACCTATTTGAGATGCAATGAAGTCAGCATGGAGCACATTTTCCAGGCATTTTCGCTCGGATTCTCAGACTATTCCATTCGCCTGACCATGGAACAAGACGATTTCGCGGCACGTTTTTTCGGTCCAGAGGGTAATTCACGGAGCCACTCTTTCCTTGCCATGGATGAAGATCAGCCAATTGGCTTGATTCTAGGCGGTATCCGGCAGTTTGACGGGTATAAGACCATGCGTTGCGGCACGCTATGCATCGGTCCAGCTTACCGTGGCCAGGGTATTAGCAACAGGTTGCTCGAATTGCATAAACAAACGGCCATCTCCGAGAACTGTCAGCAGCTATGGCTCGAAGTCATCACGGATAATGATCGGGCTGTCCAGTTTTATAAAAAGCACGGCTATGAGGTACGCTATACGCTAAAATACTACAACGGTACTGTCCCATCAATCTCTCCCGCTCCCTCATCACCGTACATGTTTAAGAAACTAACATTTGATGATGTCGCAGATTTTCGTACAACTCTTACCGACTGTCACATCCATTGGCAAAGTGACACACCTTATTACGCTAACAGCACACAGGAAGTTTTTCTCGGCATCTATGCGGTGAATCAAACCCGAGTCGGTATGATTGCTATGAGTGCTCAAGGTAAAATCAACTTTCTTCGGGTCGATCCCAAACATCGAAACCAAGGCCTTGGACGTACCCTACTTCATAAAGCGGCAGAAACCCAAAAGGCCGAGAAGGTATATATCTGCCTGTCCGACAATAACTCTCTTGAAGGCTTTATCCAAAAAACAGGCTTCTCGAAGGACCCTATTGAGCAATATGAAATGTGTATACCCCTTGATCCAACTACTTCTCTCATTTCTGAGAACGATTGATATATTCTGATTTAACGAGTGCGCACATGCAAAGATCATCATATTTTCCGGACGTAAATTCATACTGGGACAGGATTCCTTCCTGCCGAAAGTCTGCTTTTTCAAGCAAACGCAAGGATTGTGTATTCTCCGGCTCTACTAGTGCCTGAATGCGGTTCAACGGTAGGATATGAAACCCATAGTTGATCACAGCCGCAAGTGCCTCGGACATTAACCCTTGACCCCAATAGGCTCTGGACAATTCATAGCCCATTTCTGCCCGGTGATGACGTTGATCCCAGTTATGAAATCCGCAAGAACCGATGATTTTACCTTCCTTCGTTTGAAGAGCCCAGCGGATTCCCTGGTCTGTCTCCAAAATCCGATCATACCAACGGATCTCATCCAGTGCCTCCTGTTCAGACTCAAATGGGCTCAGCCCGTAAAACTTCATCACCTGCTCATCTGAAAAGTATTCCAACATGTCCTTGCTGTCCGTCGCTACCATTTTTCGTAATACAAGACGTTCGGTTGTTATAACCGGAAACTCACCTTTCATATTCTCACCGCCTTCTCCGTTGTTCACTTTCGCAAGCTTTTCCTTGCATACCTATGCCGCTAAGTTCAATATTCGATGATCATTACTTGCTTCTTCCAATTATAAAGTAAATGAAAGAATACCTCTAAAGGGATATTTATAATTAGTTCTTTGTTTATAGAATGTTTTCCTAATCATGGATGATAAAAAGACCGTTATATAAGGAGTGTGTTTTTAAATTATGGATTATTAAAATGAGGTGTACGATTTGGAAGACCAGCACATACCACAGAATTCACAAGTAGCAGTAAGAGAGAAGTACATTCGGCATGGGCAAAACTATGGGGAAACAAACAGAATGGCCGAAATATCAAAAACCTACGGTTCGTCTATTTTGTTTAGACGTTGGGGAGCAACCCTTTTTGATTTTATATTTTTTATAATCGGGTATATTTGTTTCTTTATCTCAGTCATTCAGATAACAGACAGATGGTTGTTGCCCTTAGCGATTGCTTCCCGTTGCATTCTGATTATAGCTTTCTTCTGCTATTATTTGCTCTTGGAAGGTTACACAGGCTATACGCTTGGCAAATTCGTTTTTCGTATTAAGGTGGTTACCGGAGAAGGAAGACCTCCTGGTTTTCTTAAATCACTCATTCGTACGCTGCTCAGGTTAATAGACACCAATCCATTGCTAATGGGTTCACTACCTGCTGGTATCAGCGTGTTAGTAACTGCCTCTAGACAACGAATTGGTGATTTAGCTGCAGGTACATATGTGGTAAAGGTGCGGGACTTGGAGCCGATTAGCAAAAAGACAATGAGACGGTCGCTCTTCATATTTATTACCGCAATGGTGATCTTGGGAGCCTCGTTTGTAAATGCTATTTTTGTACTGGCAAACAGTTACAAGTCCAGTGAAGCTCCGGTAAGCAAGCAGGAGCAGAGCTTTGTAAGTAGAGATGGACATTTTCAGATTTCTGCCCCATTAGACTGGTCGACAGACCCGGACCGGGAAGGAAAAGCAGATATTGCGATATTCAATCCCTACATTGAAAAGTCTGTTATCGTACGATCCAATTCGAAGGAGAAATTGGGTAATGTAACGCGCCAGTACTACACAAAGAAAATTCAAAACAACATGACCAAAGAGTTTAACCTCTCTACAGTAGGACCTTCATCCAACACTACGATTCAAGGATATCCTGCCACTCAGTTCACGATTAAAGGACAGAAGGATATAAACCATTATGTCACCCATGTAGCTATTATTGAGACTGAAAATAATTTCTATCAGATCATCGGGTATACGCCTGCATCAAAATATAGCCGTTTAAAGAAAGAAATTCATGATATTACCTATAGCTTTCGTGAGGTTCGACCTTAGACAGCGTGACGGACCAGGACGAATAATGAAAGAATAAGACGCAAAAGACAGGTGCTCCTTGGAGCCTTGTTTTTTCGCATACAACTACTCTTGATATCTATGATAAAATAGGCTGACATGTTCGGCGCCCTGTTTTATTATATTGTTCAGATGCACAACAATTTGAAAGCCCTTTCAATTAATGTGATGCAGTAAAACACCTTACATCACTAGATAAAGGAGGAATCCTGATCTGTTTCCGCTCTCCGAAAGACAAGCCCAAGACATCGTAGACAAAATGATGAAGGATATTCCATACAATATCAATATTATGAATGAACGAGGCATCATCATTGGCAGCGGCGAGAGTGAACGAATCGGAACCATTCACCAAGGGGCTGTTCAGGCGCTCGAAACCGGGAAAATGATTGAAGTGTGGCAGGACGGACATTACGAGAAAAAAGGAACCAATGAACCGATTGTCATTCATCATGAGCTAGTTGGTGTCATTGGTATTTCAGGCAATCCTGACGAAGTGCGTCCTTTTTGCAATATTGTTAAAACTACGGTGTCTCTCCTGATTGAACAGCGTATTTCCTTGGAGCACTTGGCCCATGAGGCCAACCGCAAAAAATCTGTACTGGAAATGCTGTTAAATCATCAGGGAGCCTATACCCAAAAAATAAAAAAAGAAGCTGCTCAATATCACATTGATTTGCTTCTCAAAACTTCGGCCGTATATGTAAAGCATCTTCCTTCCGATCCTGCTCATTTCGCCGAATTATCCAATATATTCATGCAGCATCCATCCTTTCGTATGGAGGAAGACAGTTATCTCATCCTGATGCAAAATCAGGAACCAACGACCAAGCTACTGGAACCACTTGTACGCAGCCATCCTGATGTGCTGATTGCCATCAGCAGACAAGAGCACAGCATTGCGGATGTTTATATGCAAGCCAAGTCCGCTATGAATGTTGTACTAGCTCTGCGTCCACCTGTGCAGATTGTCTCTTTTGCAGAAGTCGAATTCTTGGTCAAATTAAGCCAAACCAACCTGACTAACACAATCCACCTGGTCAGCAAGCTGGAAGATACCGTGGATTTGCTGGATACGCTGCGGAGCTTTATTAATCATAATGGCAGTGTCTCCTTTACCGCAGATGAATTAAACATTCACCGAAATACACTGCAATACCGCTTGAAGCGCATCCATACCTTAACTGGCAAAGATCCTCGGAATCTCCTTCAGCTTTTTGAGCTTACACACGGCCTACTGGCGCTGTATCAATAAACTGCTGTGTCACGCCAAAGCACACTGTAATAGTTTTCGCTCGCCGTCACTCCCGAATTTCTCCACCAATCTCCGTTGGCTAAAGAAAACCGGGGTTACAGGCGAGCGCTCGTATTCCATTGTAATTATATTATGCCGTTTTATGTTCCTCGCCTATCAATCCGATCATTTCTCACTGATTTGAAGTACTCTCGCGATATTCTCGCACGTACGCTCTACGTTTTGTGGCCCTTCGGCCAGCAGCTTACTCAGCTCCGAGGCTCCCGGCACGATGCCAAACACCGCATCTATTCCTTCCTTGTATAGCGTGTCGATTCCTTCCCCGATATAACCTGCAACCGCAATGACCTTTTTGCCCGATTGTTTGGCTGCCTGAGCTACTCCATACGGAGTTTTACCGAATTTGGTCTGAAAATCAATGCCGCCTTCTCCCGTCAATACGATATCAGCCGTGGCGAGCTTCTGTTTTAAATCGGTGTATTCAATCACGATTTCAATGCCCTTTTGCAGCGCCGCCTGAGTAAAAATCAATAAACCAGCACCCAATCCGCCTGCTGCACCCGCGCCTGGAAGATCGCGCACATCCTTTCCCAGCTGCTGCTTCACCACATCCGCATAATGGGCAAGATTAGCATCCAGTTGCTGCACCATTTCCGGGGTTGCTCCTTTTTGTGGGCCGAATACACGAGATGCCCCATGCTCCCCACATAACGGATTTGTCACATCACAGGCTACAATCAATTGCACCTGCTGCAAGCGGTCATCCAGTGATGAAATATCAATGCTGTCCAGCTCGCCCAAACTGCCGCCGCCGCGTGGAAGAGTATTGCCTGCCGCATCCAGAAATCTAGCCCCCAGCGCTTCCGCCATACCTGTACCGCCATCATTCGTCGCGCTTCCGCCAATGCCGATGATAATTTTTCGAATTCCCTGGTTCAGACACTCACGTATTAACTCACCCGTACCATAGGTTGTTGTCTTTAACGGGTTTTTATTGTCCTTATTAACCAGATGGATTCCGCTGGCAGATGCCATTTCGATTGCCGCAGTGGTGCCGTCTCCCAGCAAGCCATATGCCGCTTTTACAGGTTCTCCAAGCGGTCCTGTCACCTCCATGTAACGAAGCTGCCCGCCTGTCGCATCCACCAGTGACTGCACTGTTCCTTCACCACCGTCTGCCATCGGAACGTGGACATAATGGGCTGTCGGATAGACCTTGCGCAATCCTTTCTCCATTGCGATGCACACTTCCTTTGCCGTCATGCTTTCTTTAAAAGAATCCGGTGCCAGTACAAATGTTTTCTCTCTCATTTTGTCACCCCATCGTGAATATTAAAGTATGAATCCATACAATATGGTTGCTACAATCGCCATAGTCCCGCCCACAATAGCTTCATAAGGGATTAATCCCATCCGTTGCTTAATGCTCATTTTCATGCTGTCTGCCGTAACGTGGAAATAGTTGCCCTGTGGCAAGGAATCAATGACGGTAGCTCCTGTATGCACCATCACAGCGGCAGCTAACGGGGCTGTTCCCATGTTCAGAATGGCTTCCCCAAACGAGCCAGTCGCCAAAATAACGCCAGTTGAAGTCGATGCTGTGGCGGCCGCCATCAGAATCCCTGCAAGCGGTGCCAAAAATGTGCCAGAAACTCCCGAAGCTTCAATCAAGCCAACTACCTGAGCAGATAAATTAGACGCAGAAATCAGACCCGCAATCCCACCTGCACCGATCAAGATGAGCACGGTTGCCGTCATTTTATTCAAACCGGAAGCCGAATATTTCAGGATATTGCGCCCTTGTCCCATGGCCAGCATACCTACAATCCCGGCGATCGGCAAAATGTACATCGCGTCGACCTTGAAGTTCGACAGTGCTTCAATGCCAGAGATGGAACCAATCGGGTTAATCATCAGCAAAATAACGGCTACCACCGGGGCTACAATCGCCCGTCCCAATGCCGGGTACTTCGACGTATCGACATCACTATCCATAATGTCCTGTTCGGATACCTTCACGCCCTTGTTTTTCAACATAGACGCCACCAGAACCGTCATGATTAATCCGCATATCGCGGGCACCACACCCGCCAACATAACGTGGCTTAAATCCAGATTAAACCCGCGCGCCGCCGCAATCGTATTGGGATTCGGAGAGATAATGTTCCCCGCCTTTCCGCCACCAGACAAGGCCAGCAGAAGAGCCAGCTTGGAAATCCCCATTTTGTTCCCAACCGACAAGGCAATAGGTGCCACAATGAGCACGGCCACGGGAATAAATACGCCTACAGCTGTAATAATCATCGTCGCTAACGCTAGTGCAAGGATCGCTTTACTGCCGCCAAACTTCTTTACAATAGCCTGTGCAATTGTCTCCGCTGCCCCAGACTCCATCATCACGCCTGCCAATACACCTGCCGCGAGCACACGAATGACCGTCCCCATCACGCTCTGCGTACCACTAATTAGCACGCTGATCGTCTGCTCCAGATTGGCTCCGCCCAATAAAGCGCCTACAATAGCTCCCAAAAATAAAGCGTAAACCGGATTCAGCTTTCTTAATATCAAAATAATTGCAATAGCCAGCCCTGCTAGAGCTCCTATCCAACTGATCGTTAACCCTTCCATCTGTCTAACCCCCCGGGCAATTTTTGATTACGCTTTCATTATATCGATTGCAACGTGTGAATTATATTGAAGAACAGACGAAATTGATTGTGCATTTGCACAAAAAGGCCCGAACAGGCTTACAAAATCAATTTAATGAATACGCTTGCAAATTTAAAATTTTAGATTATAATACTTGTATACAAGTATACTTGATTAATGAGAAGGTGAATTTATGGTTCTGTCCAGTGAATTCCTATATCCCTCCAAATGGCTTCTCAAAGCCTCTGCTGGAGACCGTGTAACATCCGAGCTTAGAATGCGTATTATTTCCGGCTCAATTGAAAGCGGTACCATACTATCTGAAAATAAATTAGCTGCTGATTTTGCTGTAAGTCGCTCACCCATTCGTGAAGCGTTAAAAATATTGGCTTCTGAAAATATCATCCGACTCGAAAGAATGGGTGCGGTCGTTATTGGTCTATCAGAGAAAGAAATAGAAGAAATTTATGATGTTCGTCTACTTATAGAATCCTTCGTATTTGAACGTCTTATAAAGATGGACACTCATGATTTAGCAAAGGAACTTAGTAAAATACTCGAAATGATGAAAGTCGCAGTCAAATATAGTGATGCCGATGAGTTTTCATATCAAGATGTCTTGTTCCATGAAACGATTATTCGTGCAGTTAATCATTCATACATTCTGATGATCTGGAATAACCTAAAGCCCGTGATGGAAAGCCTCATTCTGTTGTCGATGCGTATGCGTTTCAATGAAAAGTATGAAGACTTTACACGGATTGTATCAAATCATGAACTTTATATTGAAGCAATCCAGGCAAAAGATAGAGACCTTATGATTAAGTCTTTACATGAAAACTTTGATGATGTTCAAGGTAAAGTAGAAGACTTATGGATGTCCCAACAACTGCTGTCCAAAGGAGTCGTGCCACAAAATGACTAACTACATGTTAGGTATAGATATCGGAACCACCAGTACGAAAGCCGTTTTATTTAGTGAAAAAGGTGAAGTCATCCAACAAGAAAATATCGGGTACCCGCTTTATACACCAGATATAGCGACAGCTGAACAAAATCCTGAGGAGATTTTTCAAGCAGTCCTACAAGCGACTTCGAATATCATGAAACATCACTCACAAAAAAAACTATCGTTTGTTTCATTTAGCAGTGCCATGCATAGTGTCATTGCCATGGGTGAACATGATCAACCACTTACGCCTTGTATCACTTGGGCAGATAATCGCAGTGAAGCGTGGGCACATCAAATAAAAGAGGAGTTGAACGGCCAAGAGGTCTACAGACGAACAGGAACACCCATCCACCCCATGTCACCCTTAACTAAAATAGCTTGGATTGTGAATGACCTTCCTGAAATCGCTATCAAAGTTAAAAAATATATCGGAATTAAAGAATACATTTTCAAAAAATTCTTTGATTTATATGTTGTTGATTATTCCCTGGCTTCAGCCATGGGCATGATGAATCTCGAAAAGCTGGATTGGGATGAAGAAGCATTAAAAATTGCGGGTATAACCCCTTCTCAACTATCTGAGCTCGTGCCCACAACCAAAATATTTACCGACTGTAATTCAGATTTAGCAAAAAAGATGGGGATCGATCCACAAACACCATTTGTCATTGGGGCCAGCGATGGAGTTCTCTCTAATCTAGGTGTCAATGCGATACGAAAAGGCGAAATTGCCGTCACTATTGGGACAAGCGGTGCCATTCGAACCATCATAGACAAGCCGCAAACAGATGAAAAGGGAAGAATATTTTGTTATGCCTTAACGGAAAAGCACTGGGTCATTGGCGGACCGGTAAACAATGGCGGGATGGTTCTTCGCTGGATTCGTGACGAGCTTGCCTCATCAGAAGTAGAAACAGCGAAACGACTAGGAATTGATCCATATGATGTGTTAACCAAAATTGCTGAACGCGTAAGGCCCGGGTCTGATGGATTGTTATTCCATCCCTACCTAGCTGGTGAACGTGCTCCCTTATGGAATCCAGACGTACGTGGCTCATTCTTCGGTTTAACGATGTCGCATAAGAAAGAACATATGATTCGCGCAGCCTTAGAAGGAGTCATTTACAATTTATACACCGTATTTTTGGCCCTAACCGAATGCATGGATGGTCCCGTGACCCGAATCCAAGCTACAGGAGGCTTCGCAAGGTCAGATGTTTGGCGGCAAATGATGTCTGATATATTCGCATCTGAAGTCGTCGTTCCAGAAAGCTACGAAAGTTCTTGTCTAGGAGCTTGTATTTTAGGCTTGTATGCCACTGGAAAAATCCAATCATTTGAAGTGGTTTCTGAAATGATTGGCAGTACCAACAAACATGCACCCAAAGAAGAAGCAACCAAGGAATATAGGAAGTTGCTACCGATTTTCATTAACCTATCCAGAGTATTGGAAGAAGATTATACACGGATTGCTCATTACCAAAGAGGCTTAATTAAACACTAAAAGGATAAATACAGGGGGTAATTACAATGCCATTAGTCGTTGTAGCGATTGGAATTTTAGCATTACTCGTTTTAATCATGGGCTTCAAATTAAACACCTTCATTTCCTTAATCATTGTATCGTTCGGTGTAGCCTTAGCCCTTGGAATGCCATTAGAGGAAATTGTTAAAACCATTGAAGCTGGATTGGGCGGAACATTGGGTCACTTAGCGTTAATCTTTGGACTCGGAGCGATGTTAGGGAAGTTGATCGCGGATTCTGGTGGTGCCCAAAGAATTGCCATGACCCTCGTTGACAAATTTGGTGAAAAAAATATTCAATGGGCGGTCGTAGCTGCTTCATTCATTATCGGAATTGCGTTATTTTTTGAAGTAGGGTTAGTATTATTAATCCCAATTGTATTTGCCATTTCAAAAGAATTAAAGGTTTCTATCTTATATCTCGGTATTCCGATGGTCGCTGCTTTATCCGTAACACACGGTTTCTTACCTCCACATCCGGGACCGACTGTTATTGCTGGTGAATATGGCGCGAATCTGGGTGAGGTTTTACTTTATGGCTTCATTATTGCTGTTCCAACTGTTATTTTGGCTGGCCCTGTATTTACGAAGCTTGCCAAAAAACTCGTACCTGCCTCATTTACGAAAACCGGTAATATTGCCTCTTTAGGAGAACAAAAAGTATTTAAGTCTGAGGAAACTCCTGGATTCGGAATCAGTGTATTTACGGCAATGCTTCCTGTCATCTTAATGTCGATTGCTACGATTATTACTTTGCTTCAAAAAACAATGGGGTTTGAAGATAATAGTTTACTGGCCGCGATCCGATTTATTGGTGATGCATCCACTTCCATGTTGATTTCCTTACTGGTTGCCGTCTACACCATGGGAATCGCAAGAAAAATTCCAATCAAAGATGTAATGGCATCTTGTACAACGGCTATTACTCATATTGGAATGATGCTCTTGATCATTGGGGGAGGCGGTGCCTTCAAACAAGTACTGATTAATGGCGGCGTAGGTGACTATGTAGCCGATTTATTCAATGGAACTACATTATCACCAATTCTGCTAGCCTGGATCATCGCTGCAATCTTACGTATTTCCCTGGGTTCTGCAACTGTTGCAGCTTTAACAACCGCTGGTTTAGTGATTCCGATGTTAGGACAATCCGACGTTAATCTTGCTTTAGTCGTGCTTGCCACGGGAGCGGGTAGCTTAATAGCTTCCCATGTTAACGATGCCGGGTTCTGGATGTTTAAAGAGTATTTTGGTTTAAGCATGAAAGAAACCTTTGCCACATGGACATTGCTTGAAACCATCATTTCTGTAGCCGGATTAGGATTCATCTTAATACTAAGTTTATTCGTATAAACCATGATTTCCGGGCGGTAGATTTCCCACTTATCATTCTTAGAATCTTCTAAGTCGATAAGTGAGGAACTACCGCCTATTTACGAACTGGAGTGATATCACCTTATTTCACTTTTGAACGATTGAACTGGTTGCTTCTGTTGTTCCTTTTGCCTCACCATGTCCTGCACCAAATAGGTTCAATACCACCACGCCAATAACAATTAAAGCAATCCCTACGATACTTCCTGTGTTGATTTTCTCCTTCCAGATCAATACTGAAATCACCGTTGTAGCAACAGCCCCCACCCCTGACCAGATGGCATAGGTCATATTAAGAGGAAGTGTCTTGAGGGTTAGTGAAATAAAGAAGAAAGAGATTACAAACGCGACAATCGTGAATAGAGTCGGATACAGTCTCGTAAAACCTTCTGAAGCTTTTAGCATTGAAGTACCAATAAGCTCACTAGCAATAGAGATTGCCAAGAAAAAATAAGCCATCATTCATTCTCCTTTATATATGTCTTTAATTCTTCTATAATTTTTTGCTTCAATTCTTCATTGGGAAGAGCGAGTCCGAACATTTCGGCAAACCACAAACCGTCTATAGCTAATCGGACGATCGTAGAACGGACTGGGTCCAATTCGTCGTTTTCGATTTTATTTTGGATATTCGCATACTCATCCTGAAGCAGCTTGAGCATGTGAGGGTTCGTAAATTGTGCTGCCGAGAGAGCGGTATACAGGTCACTTGCATCCTGATCCCCGGAAAATGACGTATTCATATAAGCGCGAGTCCATCTACCTTGGGAATGTGTATCGTTTTCTGCCCTTTCATTAAATTCGGCGATAAAGCTAGTCGATAGCTGTTCAACCATTCCCAGAATCAATTCATCTTTATTCGGAAAATGGTAAAGCAATCCTCCCTTACTTACTCCCGCTTTCTTAGCCACCGCTTCTAACGTTAATTTTTCTACTCCTTCTTCTTGCACAATCATAGAAGCCGCTTTAAGTATTAATTCTATTTTTAATGTTTTTTTAGTTGTGTTCATTCTGATCACCGCCCATTTAACTATACCGTCCGGACGGTTTTATTTCAAGTAAAAGATACGTTTAAGCTAAATAAAAAGAAGCCTTGGGCGTGTAACATTTCAGCCAAGACTTCTTCAAACAAACAACTACCCAGCCCGGGTATTTAGCAAAAGTCCGCATCTGTTGGGTTTTAAGTGCCACCTATAGCTTATCTCTTCAGATACTGTCTCAGCCATTGGAGCGCAGGGCGTTCCGTGCCGTTCGAGTTCAGCAGATGTGTACCATCTTTCCAAGTTTGTCCTTGGATATACCCCCAAAGCGTAACTCCCTTCACTGAGGGGTTTTGCCAAAGGACTGGAAACTTCTCTTTGTATCTGGCAAGTTGGGTGTTATCATCCCCAGTTATATCCAGTTCCGACACATAGATCGGTAACCCGGTCGCCGACAGCTTATTTAGTACAGTATTCATCGTGTTGACTGAGACGTTGTCCATACTGAAATGGTGGCATTGAATGCCAATACCGTCAATCAGGCCTCTACTCTTGAGCTGATTAATAATATTGACATATTGGTCGGCTAAAGAAGGGTCGTTGATAATACCATAATCATTTATATGCAGTTTGGCATTCGGGAAAGCTTGTCTAGCCTGTTGAAACGACCATATGACCCAATCCCATCCGGTCGACCCGTCACCACCAATGGCATTGCGGTAGGACGGCTTCTGATGCAACGGCTCATTCACCACATCTACAAACGCCGCATTCGGATAGCGCTGACCTGCTGCTTTAATCCACTGAGTCACTTCCGCTTTCTGATCAGCAGCCGACAGTCCTTTAACCCATCCTGGCTCCTGGGCACCCCATACCAACGTATGGAACTTGAACGGGAAACCATTGCTACGGGCATAATTGTAGGCGGTATCCGCCTGCGACCAGTTCATGTTGTTACGACTGCCTTCAACCGATTCCCACTTAGTCGAGTTCTCCGGCGTCACTTGATTCCAGTATGTCCCGTAACTAGGAGGGACACTGCCCGCAATGATATTCCCCAGAAAGTTGCTTCCATTTGCCAGGCCAGCATCAGCCTGGTTGACCAGAACAGATGATAACAACACACCCGCCAACGCCAAACTGCTCACCAGCTTGCCCACTTTAGTTCTTAACATAAAATCTCCTCCTCACACATATAGTTTGATAATACTCATCCCTTAATATTTAAGCGCTTACATTTCCAATTATAAGAATGAATAGTCGTTTTCTGCTACATGTGAAAGTATAGAATTAACCCGAAAAATCTTACATCATTGCAGAACAGCCACAACACGAATCCCAAACAACTCTGAAACGATAACAAAAGGCTGCTGCGAAAAGTGATATACTCCCTTCACAGTAGTAGGTTTTATTATTCAACCTGTCTATCTTCTTGGGAGCATATCACCTGAAGACCGCTCCTTAATTATTTAAGGATTAAGCGCTCTTGCAATCGCGTCTACATAACTTTGGCTGGCGCGTTGACTTACTTCTGCTTGAGGAACCATCCCTTCAAAATTGTGGAATGTGCCGGGATACAGATGAAATTCGACGTCAACGCCCGCTTGGGCAAGGCGTGCCACATATTCGATCGTCTCATCTCGGAATAGATCGAGCTGCCCTACGCACGTGTAGGTCGGCGGCAGACCAGCCAAGCTTTCTGCTCTCGACGGCACCGCATATGGGGAAACCTCGCTATCTTCGGTACGATTACCCAAGTACATGTTCCAGGCCGTCAAGTTGTTCTTCCGGCTCCATGGTGCATTATCGGCCGTAATTTCATGACTTGATGCCGTAACATTGCGGTCGTCGATCATCGGATATAGCGGCATTTGGAAGATAAGGGCTGGTCCGCCTTTGTCACGAGCCATTAAAGCAAGTGCTGCGGTTAGACCGCCACCCCCGCTTGCACCAGCAATTGCGACCCGGTCCAAGTCGATGCCCAGCAGCTCAGCTTCATCGGTCATCCACGTCAAAGCGGCATAACAGTCATCGATGGCAGCTGGGTAGGGGTGCTCGGGAGCAAGTCGATAATCGACCGATACGACGACGCAATTAGCCGCCTGCACGAAGCGTTCGCACAAAGCATCGTCCATATCAGGATGCCCCATTACATAGCCTCCCCCGTGAATCCACAGCATGGCCGGAAGCTTAACATCAGTTCGCTGGGCAGGTTCGTAGATTTTGACTAATATCTCGCCTGCAACGCTCGGAATCATCCGGCTTGTCGTGCGTACGTGTTCCGACTGCTCAATAGGCGGACTCGACAAATAACTTCTGCTCAGTTCTAAATTCTCCTCCAGTTGAAAACCGGGAAATTGTGCAATTACTGACCTTAGTTCTGGTAATAAACGATTTTCAAAATCCATGCGAATCACTCCTATGTTAGGTTATTTTATAGTCTTTTTTCCGTCTCCGCTTCCCACTTGGCTATTTCCTTCCGCACTCGGGGTGCTACCTCTGTTCCAAGTAGCTCAATGGCTCTCATCACCTCGGCATGCGGCATCGTGCTTAACGGAACATACAGCATAAAGCGTGTAACACCTACATGCTTGCGAAGATGAATGATCTTCTGGGCAACCGTCTCGGGATCGCCAACATACAGCGCACCTTCAAAGCTGCGCGCGGCATCGTAGCTGGAACGATCATAATGCGCCCAGCCTCGCTCCCTACCCAATCTATTCATACCTGCCATCGTAGAAGGGAAATATGTATCTGCCGCTTGCTCATTATTCTCTCCGACAAATCCTATCGAGTGCGACCCAACCCTAAGCTGCGATTCATCATGACCAGCGTGCGCTGCTGCTTTCTTATAAAGCTGGACAAGCGGTGCAAAATTTATCGGGTTTCCTCCAATGATCGCCAGCATCAAGGGCAGTCCTAACAGACCTGCACGAATAGCAGAATCCTGCCTTCCCCCGCTGCCTACCCATATTGGTAAAGGGTTCTGAACTGGCCGTGGATACACGCCCAAATTGTTAATGGCTGGCCGATGACCGCCCTTCCAGATTACCTTTTCGGACTCCCGTATTTTAAGGAGAAGTTCCAAATGTTGTTCAAACAGCTCATCATAGTCATCCAAGTCATAGCCGAACAGAGGAAAAGATTCAATAAAAGAACCCCGACCCGCCATAATCTCGGCACGTCCATTTGAAATACCATCCAGCGTAGCAAAGTCTTGAAAAACGCGCACCGGATCAGCTGAAGAAAGCACCGTCACTGCACTGGTTAGCCGAATCCGTTGTGTCTGCGCTGCAGCCGCGGACAGCACCATTGCTGGTGAAGATGCCGAATAATCCTTTCGATGATGCTCACCTACACCAAACACATCAAGTCCCACTTGATCAGCAAGGATAATTTCCTCGACAACTTCACGCAACCGCTGTGCGTGACTTATCACTTCGCCTGTCTGAGCATCAGGCTTTGTCTCTACAAACGAGGTAATACCTATCTCCATGGTCTATCTCTCCCGTTCTAATAGCTTTCTTTGTGTGCCAATTGAATAACAATAAAATATCATACCAACTGGTATGTTATTTTCCCCAGTAAATATAACTCACAAAAAAGAATACTGTCAACAATCATAGTAAATCCACTTTGATTATTCTTTCATATTCACCTCCTCTTTTCGGGAAAGACCAACCTTCATTTGACAATTTTAAGGACTAATTATAAGATAATAACGTACCAATTGGTAATCAAATGAATGTCACTGAACATTATAATCAGATACATGGAGCCATTAAGAATAAAATCATGAGTAACGAGAGGTATTGTTATGGGACGAACCCGCGAATTTGACGAAGAGAAAGTTTTAGATGCAGCTATGCAAATATTTTGGGAAAAGGGATATGAAGCCACCTCATTAAGTGATTTAACTTCCAGAATGGAAATTCAACGCCCCAGTATATATTCCACTTTTGGGGGCAAAAAAGAATTGTTCGAAGCCGCGCTACGCAAATACACGATGTCCCGTGCTTCTCTGATCCGAACCAAACTTCAAAGCATTCCATCTGTAAAAGAAGCATTTCGTACTTTTTTTGAGGGTGTGGTTGAAGAGGAGTATGCGGAAAATCCTAGAAAAGGATGCTTTTGCATTAATACAATGGTTGAACTTGCGCCCCATGATGAGAAGTTTGAAATTCTTACAAGGGAGCATCAAATGTACCTAGCAGTCATTTTTCAAGAAACCATTGAACGAGGGATACAATTAGGTGAGCTTGAGATCGGACTAGATGCGAAGGCTGTATCACAGGCATTAGTTGTATCGTTAATTGGTCTGACCGTCATGATAAAGTCTCGTCCAGAACGATCATTTATTGATAATACAATAGAAGTAACACTGACATTGCTTAAGTAATTTGGAATGGATTCATTTTAGCGGATAAATCTCTATACAACAGTTTAAAGGGCACCCAGTCGGGTGCCCTTTGTGTGTAACACATGTTTTCACATATGCCGAGATAAAACATGCGTTACAATTGCGGATAAGTATGGAGGTTTTATTAATGTCCGCGATGTTTTTCTTTCGCTTTTTTCTCCTTTAATTCCCTTATCCGTGCCTTCATAGATTCCTTTTGTTGTTTGGAGTAAGTACGTTTCTCCAACTTACGCTTCTCATACTCTAACTTTAAGGCCTCTTGTGCGTTGGAGGAGACTCCCTTTCGCCTTAATTCATACGCTGCCTGCCTTGCTAGCCGCTTTGGATTGACCCTCTTCGTTTCAGACCCCTTTACAGCCACCTCTTGTGACAGCCGACTAACAAGTTCACACATTTCCTCTCGGATAAAATGGAGAATTTCTTCGTCTTTAGGCTCTGTACCAAAAATGTACCTGGCTGCCTTCAATTTCCCTTGGTCCTGCTCCTCCACGACTCCAACCCAATACTGTCCATCATGATAAATCGTAAGCTTCATTTGAATCCCCCTCATTTTAAATCGAAACGATGGACATCCCGAGGGGGGAAGGTCACTGACATGGCACTCTTGCTAATATAGAGTCGTCCATGCGTCTGGACTACCAACCAGACTGTGTTTTTTCGTCTCAGAAAAAGTATAGTTGCCTTACTGGAAAACAGCAAGTTAATCGCTGATATGTATTAGAGTGAACCTGGATATAGAGTATACTAGATGAGTATAAGTTCGGTACACGATGACATGATATATGTAATGGTACTTAAATACAGCGCAGAAGAGGTTGAGAATGAGTCAGAAGCATTTTGCAGATTATCCATTAAGTGAAGAAATTGTGAGGGCTCTGAATAGCTTGGGCTATGAGACGCCAACAGAGATTCAAACGGAGGTTATTCCCGTTGCGCTTGCGAAGAAGGATCTTGTGGCCAAATCGCAAACAGGCAGCGGCAAAACAGCAGCATATGGTATTCCACTTTGTGAGCTAGTAGATTGGAATGAGAATAAGCCCCAAGCTTTAATCCTGACACCAACTCGTGAACTCGCATTACAGGTTACTGAAGACATCACGAATATCGGACGCTTTAAGCGGATAAAAGCAACGGCTCTTTATGGGAAACATCCTTTTCATATACAAAAGGCCGAGCTAAAACAAAGAACACATGTGGCTGTAGGTACGCCCGGACGTGTACTAGATCATATTGAACGAGGCACACTATCCTTAAATCGAATTGCCTATCTCGTGATTGATGAAGCTGACGAGATGCTGAATATGGGCTTTATCGAGCAGGTTCAGTCGATTATTCAGGCACTGCCTAATGACCGAGTTACGATGTTATTTTCCGCTACTTTTCCCGAAGATGTAGCCAAACTGTCACGTAAATATATGAACGATCCTGTGGAAATTGAGATCAAGGCGACAGGTGTAACCACAGCCACGATTGATCACTCTCTTATTCAGGTGCGGGAGGCGGACAAGCTGGCTCTGCTACAGGATCTGCTCATTGTTGAGAACCCTGACAGCTGCATCATTTTCTGTCGTACGCAGGAGCATGTAGATACACTATTCAGAGCATTGGCTGACCTCGAATATCCATGTGATCGCATCCATGGCGGCATGGAGCAAGATGAGCGATTTGAGGTAATGAACGCATTCAGAAGGGGACAATTCCGTTACTTGATCGCAACTGATGTAGCCGCCAGAGGGATTGATATCACGAATATCACCCATGTCATCAACTACGATATTCCCCTTGAAAAAGAAAGCTATGTTCATCGTACAGGACGTACAGGACGTGCTGGCAAAACAGGGAAAGCCATTACTCTAATCACTCCTAAAGATAGCAAACGATTAGCTGATATCGAAGCATACATTGGATTTGCAATTCCGCAAGTAAAGGCCCCCTCAGAAGAGGCCGTTGATCTTCACAGAGAAGATTTTGAGCGGAAACTACATGTAAAAACTGCACTCAAAAACGACAAACGCGAGCAATTAAACCAACAAATTATGAAGCTCAATTTTAATGGCGGTAAGAAGAAAAAACTTAGAGCTGTCGACTTTGTGGGCACCATCGCTAAGCTTGACGGGGTAACGGCAGATGATATCGGGATCATTACGATTCTGGATAATGTGACAGATGTTGAGATTCTGAATGGCAAGGGCCCACTGGTGCTTGAGATTATGAAGAATACTACCGTAAAGGGCAAGCTTTTAAAGGTACGCAAAGGTCATAAGTAGAAGGTACGCTGTATAAAAAAGAGTGAGGCAATCCCGTTCAGTACGGCCGATGGCTTTCGTAAGCTATACAGGCGGGATGGCCGAGTTCATCTCTTGCTCCTCTAATTCATCTTTCCATTTATCGATATTATAAATCACTTTGAATTTCTCTTTTAACTGAGTAACATCTTCAACTGGCACATAGCTGTCCAATTCCATATGGAAGTCCGAAACATCTTTTTTTTGGTTATACATCTCTTTTAAAATATCAATGATTGTGGAAAGTATAGATTTAAATGATAATTTACAATTATCTTCGTCCTCGTCGAGTATACATAGATTTTCTACCCCACTAAAAAAGGAATTTCCTTTAAAATATAGCTTGTTACAGGTCATATGGACCTGCATCAATGGTTCGCATATTTGCCAATCTGCCTCAAGCATAGCGGTTTCGAGCGATACATGTGCTCCATTAATGTAATAATAATCTCGATAAAAACACATTGAACAAGAGGCCTTCATTATTTTAATTTTTGAATCTACAGCAGGATACCCTAATACAAAACCTTCAGCTAATAATTTCTTGGAGAAGTAATCCAACGATTTTACAAATAATTGGTATCCAAGCTCCTTACCTTCCTCATCGTCTTTATGACAGCAATAATGAATAATATCTTCTTTCACTTGTTTATTTTCATATTGATATCCCATTCCAGCCTCTAAATGATCAATATGAATTTCAACTCCTGCAAATAAGTCATTTAAACTTGTTATTCTGGAATGATTGCCTTTTAAATTTATATTCAAGTCAGTAGTACATTCTCTATAGAGTATACAGGTGTCTTTGATATCCAGTTTAATGTCTTGTCTTTTCATAAAATCAGCGATTTTCTTTAGATGCAAGTAATCCGTTCCTATAAAAACTATTTTCTTATATTCAATAGTCCCAGCATCAGATTGATTAAAATGAACAGCAATACAAACGTCCTCATCGTATGCTTTCAATGTCTCA
The DNA here is from genome assembly GCF_011066175.1 of Paenibacillus sp. EKM211P. NCBI lineage: Bacteria > Bacillati > Bacillota > Bacilli > Caryophanales > Paenibacillaceae > Paenibacillus > Paenibacillus sp. EKM211P. The sequence goes on along the minus strand of NZ_JAAMNS010000001.1, from coordinate 101,632 downwards.
ATACTTTCAATAATCCTACTTCGTAGCGCAGCTTGTCGAGGAAATGGCATGGTTAATCCAATATATTTTGATTCTAAGTTAGGTAGCAGCTTCATTTGATCATGAAGGTAAAGCATCACATTATCAAAATTATATTTCTTAGCATTTTCATTCATTAGAAACTGTGTCCTCTCCTATTTATTTACGAGATGGGCCTACTATTACTGGAATATCTTAATTTCATTTTACCATCCCCTCACTTCCACAATATACCTTTAACTCTATAAAACTAACCACGTGGGTGATAATTGTTCTGCTTTATCGTATTCTCTTAGAGAGTTGATAGAACACTTAAAAAAATTTTAGACAAAGTGTCCCTTTCGGTCATCTTCGTTTGTTATACAGATATAATTTTCTTTTTGATCAGAGGGGGTGCCTACATTGTAAAGGAGTATCAGCGTCAGATTTTTGTGTACTGCTGGAGGCTATTAGGAAGTGAGCAGGAGGCAGAAGAGGCTGTGCAGGATATTTTCGTCAATGCTTTTGAGAAAATTAGCAGATACAAGCCGACAGTGGGCTTCTCCTCCTGGCTGTATAAAATGGCCTATCATCACTGCCTGAACCTGATTCGCAGGAAGAATCTACAGCGCAAATTTAAACTTAGCCTGTTCACCTCAACTAACATGACTTCAGACAGTGCAGCGCAGGTTATGGAACGTCAGCTTTTCAGTGAACCGCTGAGCCGAGCGTTGGACCAACTGAACGCGGAGGAGCGTAACCTGCTGGTGCTGCGCATTTTTGAAGAAAAAACGTTTGGAGAAATCGGGGAAATCATGAACAAAAGCGAGGATGCTATCAAGAAAAAATACGGCAGGACAAAAACAAAGCTCAAAAAAATAATGGAGCCCCTAAAGGAGGACCAAAAATGCGTGAGTTACAAGACAGAATTCAAAAACAAAGCCTGAAATACACCGATCTGCAAGACAGGGGATTAAAAAACATGGACAAGCTAACCGAGCCAGAGAACGCTTTGAAAATTCAGGCTTTTGACGTCTCTGACAAAGTGATGGAACAGGTCTACCAAAAGGCGATGCCCAAAAAAGGAAATATCGGAAAAATCCATTTTCAGCCTCGCTTGACTGTCCCCATCATGATTTTGCTTTTTGTAGTAGGGGCCTCTGTGACCGGATACGCAGCTTCACAATATCTTGAGTTCCGCAACAGTAAGGGCGCCGTTGTATTAAATACCGCCAAACCCCCTACCGAAACGGACGCCTCCAAAGCATATACCTCGACCTACGCACAGTGGGACAAAGAGGTGAAAGGCCGTTTGCAGCCAGGAGAGTATGCTGCCTATTACGTCAAGGACGATTCTATGAATCAAAAAAACCTATCTAATCCGGCCCTGTTTGCGTACAAACCGGCTGAACTCTCAAGTTTCAACAGCTTACAAGATGAAATCAAGCGGACTGAGGCTCCATTACTCAGCAATCCCACTCATCTACCGGATGGCTACAAGTTTGAATTTGGATACGTCTATCCAGTCGCTGCATATCCTGGAATGATGGATAAAAAGGAATATCGCGCTTTAACCGATCAACTGATGCAACAGGCCAAAGCTGCACCGGAGGGTGAAAATCTGTTTATTCAAAAGCTAAGCTGGGACAAGTCAGACTCCTCCTTTGCCCGGTATGCGAAAGGAAACGACTATGTAAACATTACCGTCACCAAATACACTCCTGAAGTCACGAAGACGACCATCATGCAAAATGAACAGGATTCGGCTGAGCAAGTGACAATCAAAGGAACCAAGGTCTATTACATCAGGGCAAGTGAAGCAAGCAAGCCCTTGGAAGCAGGAAAAAACCGACTGGGATGGCTCGATGAAAAAAGACATTTACACTACAACATATCCGATAACCAAGACAGCCCGCTGACCAAAGAAGATTTGGTTAAAATAGCCGAAGATTTGCTTAATGGTTCACCACAATAGCTGCAACGGTAAGATTTAAAAAGAGACTGCCCTTCGCCAAGGGTAGTCTCTTTTTAAAGAATAGTCCCTATACCTTTCCTCACAAACCACTACCGCATACACCATAATCTTTTTACCTCGACTAACTCCTGATCGTTGAACTTCATTCTGTATACATCTGGTTTGGATGTGTGTAGTAGAAAATCCAAGTCGTACTGCTTGTCATAATACCCCATCATTAAAGTCATAACTGCCCCATGAGTGCCTAATGCAACTTTCTGTCCTCGATAGGTTTTTAACAATTCTTTTAGAACTGCTATACTTCGGTTCTGACAAATCGTATTAGACTCTCCTCCCTGTAAAGCAAAGTTTGGATCAGAAAATGACTTATCTAATAAAGGGAATAATTCCTCATCGGGCATTCGGTGGTCTTCATTCAAAAAGATCCTTTCTTTAAGATCCTCGAATACCAAAACTTCTTGTCCTGAACATCGGGCTAATTCTTGGATGGTTAGGATTGCTCGTTGATATGGACTTGAAACGAAGACCCCGATCCCCTCTCCTTTCAGTAATTCCGTTATTCGATAGGCATCTGACTTCCCTTTATCCGTCAACCCTCTAGTTCTTTCATTTCCTTCCGTCTTCGGTGATTCGCCATGTCTCACCATGTAAATGAAAGTTTCCAAAATAGCCTCCTTAAAGGATATCGTTTTGCTCTCGTGATTCCTGAAACCGCCCATTGGTTATAATTTTAGAGCAAATCCTTCGGTATGACCAATCCAGTCTGCACTCACCATACACGAACTGATAATTGCTGTTACAATGTCATATATTATCTTTTTCTTTCATGCATAACGCTTTACCACGGAAGCTGATCATCCATGTAATAGAATCCGCCTGTTGGACCATCCTCTGGCAGGGTCGCCAGTCGGACCGCCGTTTTTGCTCCATCCTCCACCGACAGTTCCGCCTTTTCCCCACCCATCTGCGTTTTGACCAAGCCGGGGTGTACGGAGTTAACCTTCAGATGCGTCCCACTGTTTTTTTGTGCCCAGTAGGCCGTCAGCATATTCAAAGCTGCTTTGGAAGCTGCATAAGCCGGGGTAGCAAGCCGCTGCACCCGTTTATTGGAAAGTTGGAACTGAATCGAGCCTATAGCGCTGCTTTGGTTGACGATTCTGCCTGCTTCGCTCTTTAACAGTAATGGCAACAGTGCTTCTGTAATCAAATAGGGTGCGAACGTGTTCACCTCAAAAGTATCTCTGAAAGCATCCCCGTCATAACCCGCTTTTTCTGCCAAAATGCCTGCATTGTTGACCAAAATGTCCAGCCGACCGTAAGTCTTCTCAATGAATTGCGCCAATTCCGCGATATGTGCAGAATTCGTAACCTCCAGCTTCACGCCGACTGCCTGAATGCCATCTTGCAATAGCCCGGCCGCTGCTTCATCTGCTGCTGTTTTCGTGCGCGCAGCAACCAATACCGTTATGCCTTGCCGCCCCAATTGTCTGGCAATCTCCAGTCCGATTCCTTTGCTTGCTCCGGTAATTAACGCGATTTTGTTTGTCATGATTTATTTCCTCCTCATTTTTATAAAATTGAGAATGATCGTTCTAATAACATGAAAAAAATTTGTTTTCGTGTATCGTCTATGTCTCTAAAATACGTAGATTTAACTCGGCTATCCGTTGCAGCTTTTCTTTCGGAACGGAAGTCCGCACCATCACCCTCAGTCCCGCTAAGGCATTTTGCAGATACTCAGCCAATTCCTTCGCTTCGTACTGCTGTGTGAATTCGCCGTTTTGCTGTCCCCACGTTACGATTTCTGCAAGCAGCTCCTCCGATTTTGCAAAGGCCTTCGTCGCTATCGCATCAATCTCCTCATCCCGAGCTGCTAATTCGACAGCCGAATTCACGAACATGCAACCGGGCGGTACGTCCTCTTCACCATTAATGATAAAGTCGAAAATGAACTGAAGTGCCTGCTTAGCCGTCTGGGATTGCTTGATCCCTGCCGACCATCTACCACTAACTCGCTCTCCGAATCGGTCCATCACTTTAAGAAACAGGGTGTGCTTGTCGGTAAAAGTATCATAGATACTTCTTCGATGGATCCCCATGTGCTCGACAAGATCATTCATCGAGGTTTTCTCATACCCCTGCTCCCAGAACAGCTTCATAGCTTTTTCCAGAACAACGTTTTCCTCAAATTCTTTGCTCCTGGCCATCGTAGCTACCCCCTGACCACTTAGAATAGGTTTGGATTAATTTGCATGACCTTTTGGAAACGATCGTTCTACATTGGTCGCTGATATGTCTTTCTTCTCTGTCTGGCTTTATCCTAACATATCGGGAACGATCGGTAAAGAATTACTTTTCCTCCTTTATAGCCCGCTCCATGATTACTGTAATCGCTTTAGCAAACACCAATAAACACAGAAGGATTACAAAGTTTCGCACTCGTAAGCAAGCATTTTAGCGGTGGGAGCTCCCCACCGCTTCACGTTGTTGCTTATGCGACTGAATACGTATTGTAAGATTACTTTGTATTTTATTAAAATATTTGGATGATCGAGTTACTAGCCATGTAAAATTAACGATGCAGCGGTTCTTTTTCGCCCAGACCCAGCACCTCTGTAGTGGTATTGTGGATCTGTTGGTAAAGCTCTGAGTTTTCCGCTAACGACAATCCATAAGAAGGAATCATCTCTTTTATTTTTGGTTCCCATTTTTCCATATGTTGTGGGAAGCATTTCTCTAATACCTCCAGCATAACGTGAACAGCAGTAGAAGCCCCCGGAGAAGCACCGAGCAATGCAGCCACCGAGCCGTCAGCGGAACTAACCACTTCCGTACCAAATTGAAGGGTTCCTTTACCGCCCTCTGTATCTTTGATCACCTGCACACGCTGACCTGCTACCACGATATCCCAGTCCTCAATTTTGGCGTTGGGAATAAACTCGCGTAATTCCTCCAGGCGCTTTTCATTCGATAACATCACTTGCTGAATCAGGTATTTGGTCAATGCCATCTCTTTTGCCCCTGCCGCCAACATCGTGATGAGGTTATTGGGTTTTACGGAACCAATCAGGTCCAGATTTGAACCCGTTTTCAGGAACTTTGGTGAGAAGCCGGCAAACGGTCCAAACAGCAGCGCTTTTTGGTTACCGATGTATCTAGTATCCAGATGCGGGACAGACATAGGAGGAGCACCGACCTTCGCTTTACCGTATACTTTTGCATGATGCTGGGCGACCACTTTAGAATTGTTACATACCATAAATAGTCCACTTACCGGGAATCCCCCGATATATTTGGACTCAGGAATGCCAGTTCTTTGGAGTAAAGGTAGACTTCCGCCCCCACCACCGATAAAAACGAATTTGGCAGTATGATATTCGATTTTTCCGTTATCCAGATTATGCACTTTGACTCTCCACGAGCCGTCGCTCGCACGTTTAATATCCTTTACACTATGCTTGTATTTAATCTCGACATTTTTGCTTTTTAAATGGTCAAACAACATGCGTGTTAAAGCACCAAAGTTGACATCTGTTCCAGAGTCGATTTTGGTTGCCGCAATCGGTTCATTCAATGCACGGCCTTCCATAATTAGCGGAATCCATTCCTTCAGCTTTTCAGGGTCATCGGAAAATTCCATGCCTTGAAACAGTGAAACACTTGAAAGCGCTTTAAAGCGCTTTTTTAAAAAAGATACGTTTTTTTCACCCATTACCAAACTCATATGGGGTATTGGCCTGATAAAGTCCTGTGGATTACGAATCAAATTACTGTTGACAAGAAAAGACCAAAACTGTCTTGAGAGCTGAAACTGTTCGTTGATATTAACCGCTTTACGAATATCTACAGATCCGTCTGATTTTTCAGATGTGTAGTTCAGCTCGCACAGTGCAGCATGACCCGTACCTGCATTATTCCATTCGTTAGAGCTTTCTTCTCCTGCACTTGCCAGTTTCTCAAACACTTTAATTTCCCATTCCGGTGCTAACTCTTTCAGCAATGATCCCAGAGTCGCGCTCATGACCCCGGCACCAATTAAGATAACGTCTGTATTTTTCTGAATACTATTCATAAAAACCTTCCTTATCTCTTATATTTGCAAAAAAGAGCAGGCCCTCCTGCTTAACTGACTCAAGAAGCAAGGCTCCACTCAGGAACATACCTTTTCTATCTCCATTATAACTTAAATATAATCATTTAAAAATTATATCTACTTTTATCTGATAATTATAAATCATTTCTGCTAAAAAGTGAGAATTTTCTTCGCGAAAATAAGAATTGAACTCAGTTTTTTATAAGAAACATAGCTGATTTTGTTAATCCCGTGGATTACAACTTCCCAATAATTAAATCAACAGTTTATGTATATGAATAACCAGGAATTGTTATGTAGGATTTCAAGAATTAACACGTGATTCATCTAGAGCCTGTACGCCAACTGTACAATGCGTAGAAATCAAGTAAAATAAGGGACAGGTGGCGAAGATACCCCATGACCTGGACTATTTTTGAAACATTTTCTTTTTGTCAGGTAAGAACGGCTTTCGGACTGAAATGCTAAAGAAGCGGAATCCGCAATGATTCTGCCATCCTTGTAGGAATGGAGACTAGAGTGCTATGAGGAGAATAGTAGTTAGTGGAAATACGTATTTGTGGAATTATACAACGGTCAGAGATATTTACTGTAGATCCAAGTTGACTATTATTTCTGAAAATAAAGATATAAAATTTATAATTCTGTTTACTACTAAAGATACAATTGTCACTGGTAGCCCTTTGAATGAGGGATTACGGGTGATGAAAGAGGGTAAACAATATTCTATTAATCTTAACCAACCTAAGTATGTTGCTGAAGTGTTGCAGTATATACTTGGTATGAAGTTAGATGTGACAGTGAAGAAAGTGCATGAGCTAAATGGTAATGAATTGTTGGTTAGTATGGGGTATCAGGATGTGACCGGGCTTTTGATATGAACTAAGCCCGCCCTACATCCAGAACTTGTTGTCATTTATGATACGGTTCCGTATACACCAACTGGTTTCTCTCTGAATCCCAGCGCCATGCCAAATCACCTTGCAGCCACAAGCCGCCATACCACTCGTCTATTCCCTTCATCTTCACCCAGTCATGTGCTCCCGCCGCTGCATTCCTCCCTACCTTCGTTAAGGCAATAACACATTGGTCAAAGGAAGACGTTAATTTCTTTTGATGATCAGGAAATGAGTGGGGCCCTTGAATCTCTAATAGTGCATGTGGTTGTTCCGACATATTCCTTAAACGATACCAAAACTCCAAATCACCCATTCCTAGACCACTCATTCGGTTCCCGATCTGCTTAAACAGCTCTTGTGGAGAGTTCACTCCTTGCTGGACGAGTTCCAGGGTTGTCTGCTCTACGATGCCCAGCCCATTCATGGTGGAAGGTAGACGAGATAGGTGCAGTTCAAGTGCCGCATGAGCAAAAGGCAGGGCAGATGTATCTTCACGTAAAATGTCAACATGCCGCGTTATATCCGGGGAAGCATATGTTTCCCAGATTCCTTTGCCCGTCTCAAGCTCCTGCTGACCGATCTGCTGCCACGTGCCTGACAATTTTTCTAACTGCTTCGTTGTAAGCTGTCCCAAGCCCCTAAACGGTTCAATACCTGGGTAGTTGCCGATACACAGCAAGCTCAGTTTGGTTTGGCCTAGAGTTTGCATTGAAAACCAGTACAACAAGTAACTTAGCATCAGCTGGTCGAACAAATCGTGCTCAAACCATAGCACGACTTCGTCGTACTTATGAAAGTTATGCAGAGTCTGCTCCTGAGCCTTGCAATTGGATACATAGTCTTCTGCCGGAATCCCGAGAGTTCTCTCCAAATATTCCACTCTAGCTGCTCTAGATGAGGGCTCGCCCATTTCAAGGAACACCGGACCTACCGGATACACTTCTCTCCAGACCAGGATATCTCCGCGAATGTTCCCTTTCCTCAGCTTGTCACCAACATGGTCTCCGTTGACTATATGTAGCACCGATTCTCCTCCTTCGTAAATATCGTTAAACATGGATACAAAGTCGCTGACAAGCAGCGAAGCTCTCAGATTATTGCGGGCATCGAACAATCGTTTTTTCAGCACGGATGGAGATACACATAGATAGCTTGATATTTCACCGATTGAATACCCTTGAAAATAGTACAGCTGAACTGCCAGTTTTAACTTGTCAGATAAACCCTCGACGGATTGATGAAGCTTCTGATGCCATTCCCTTCTCTCTGCGATAAGCTCCACATCATATTTCTCTACATCCATGACTATAGTTTCGTCCAACGGCATCATCGTGTGCTTCTTCCGGCGCAGAAGGCGATGACATTGGCGTTCGACAATGATCTTGAACCATCCAGGGAACGCCTCTGCTTCCTGTAACTTATGGAGATTGGCAAAAGCCTCAGTGAACGCTTCCTGAACTGCATCCTCAACTATGCTCCAGTCACCCAGCTTGGTAAATGCTACTGAAAAGGCCATCCCACTAAAATGCTGCACGATCTGCTCCCATGCGATTTGGTCGCCTAGCCGAGCTTCCTCAATCCATCGCTGCACCTCTTGCACCTCCTCTGTATGTAAATTCTATATATAAGTGCCGGTAAGGCTGCAAATGGTTACTTTGTCTAATTAAACTATCGTTTCCCGAGATTATAAATACTTCATCATGATGTTCGAAATAGTCCGCTGTTGATTTTCCCAATCATAATCGGAGTTATCCATTATAAAAGTTTGAAAAGGAAGCTGCTCAATAATGTGCAATTCTAGCTCTCGTCGATGTTCAAGGAACTGTATATATCCATCGTACCCGTGCAACCCCTTATTCTTTCCATAATCCTGCTCCGTATGGTACCAAATCACAAAATCTAGCCACTCTTGAGGCCTCATCGTTTTCACTCGCTCAATCGTCCCACGGACACTAGGTTGCTTCAAATAAAACAAAATTGGATTAAGGTCCTGAATTTGCTCCGCAATCTGTAATACGTGCTGAACAAATCGATCATTTCCAGCATCATGTCGAGCGAGTAATGCACACCCTGGGTTCTGTAAAAAACAGCATTCGAGTATGACCAGCTTATCCTTTTCTCGCTGATTCTTAGCAAAAGAACTCCAACGTTGAACCATCAACTCGCAATATTTTTCTACAGGTATTCCATCGTAGATTTCATAGCGCCGGATTTCCTCATACAAACTAGAAGGAATTTCATTTTGAGCTGATTGCTGCGCAAGCGCGTATGCGATTAATGAGTCGTTACCGCTTAGCGATACAAATGGATCAATATCATGAAATACATCGGCATAGCTAGACCGGAGCCTATCAAGTTCCTCATTCGGCACACATGCAACCGATTCATAATCAGCGGGATGTCGTAAGTTCCCTTCTAAAAATAGCTCTGATTCTATTCGATGCTTGTTTAAGGTGTCCTGTATATATTGGGATAATGTAGATTTTCCAGAGCCAGGTATACCTTCAACCATAACCAATTTTGTTGCCGCAGATGGTAAATTCGCCATAGTATCACATCCTTAAGAATTAAAAATCCTCTGAGAAACAATAAAAAGCATTGGGTCCTGAGGACTGACCCAATGCTGTTATAGATGATCTATAATTATTTAATAATTACGTATTCCAGGTTAACCAGTTTTGCATAAGCAACAATTTGGTCTGTAGTTAGATTCAAGGAAACTACAGTATGGTGACCGCCGCCGTTCTCAATCCATGCTTTAACTCCATCTTGGAAGTTCGGCTTCACGTTCCACAGTACACGGGCCACTGGAAGTTTGGGAGCAGGAACTGTTGGTTCAAATGCAGTAACCTCATTGATCAGCAGTTTATAATGTGTGCCAAAGTCAGCCATGGAAACAACCACACCGTCTCCTGCCTTACCGTCAAACACCAGACGGGCTGGGTCTTCACGATCGCCGATACCTAACGGAGAAACGATAATTTTAGGCTTGTTGCTTGCCAACGTTGGATCAACTTCAAGCATATGCGATTGAAGGATCGATTCCTGACCAGCTGCTAATTCATAGGTGTAGTCTTCCATAAAGCCAGTGGATTGGTTATGGCTCATGACTTTAAGCAGACGATCGAGCGCTGCAGTCTTCCAGTCTCCTTCACCAGCGAAGCCGTATCCTTGTGCCATCAAACGTTGAACGGCAAGACCAGGAAGCTGTTTCATACCGTAGAGATCTTCAAAGTTTGTAGTAAAGGCAGTATAACCACCATCATCCAGGAATCGTTTAATAGCAATTTCATAGCTTGCTTGCACTCTTACGCTGGATTCCCAAGCTTCCTTGCTGTAAGTACCATAATCAAATTCATAGAGTTTGGAATATTCCGCGAATAAAGCATCAATTTCTTCTTCCTTCACAGCATTGACGTACTGAACAAGGTCGCCAATTCCGAAGTAGTCAACGGTCCATCCAAATTGGATTTGGGCCTCGACTTTATCCCCTTCCGTAACACCAACGTTACGCATGTTGTCGCCAAAACGGGCAACTTTGATATTGAAGCTTTCGTTATAAGCAACCGCTACATCCATCCACTCAGCGATTTGCTTTTGCACTTCCGCGCGTTCCCAATACCCTACAACCACTTTATTCTGTTTTTTCAAACGGGCATTGATAAATCCATATTCACGGTCACCATGAGCTGCCTGGTTGAGGTTCATAAAGTCCATGTCAATTGTAGCCCAAGGAATGCTTTCATTATACTGAGTAGCCAAATGAAGCAGCGGTTTTTGCAACAATTTAGTACCGCGAATCCACATTTTTGCAGGTGAGAAAGTATGCATCCAAGTGATGACACCAGCAACCTCATCACGATAGTTGACTTCTTTCATGAGGCTGGTGATTTTGTCTGCACTAACTGCCAGATCCTGCAATACGAGCGGATAAGGCAACACACCGCTTTTATTTAAGGCATCGGTCATTTCTTGTGCATGTGCTTTCACTTCTGCTAATGCTTCTTCCCCATACAGATGTTGTGAACCTACGACAAACCAGAACTGTTTTGTACCTACTGTTGACATAACATTCATCCTCTTTTCTTCGTTTGTTAGTTTAGTTGGTCTTATTTTTGCCCGTAGTAAGCGTCTTTCCCATGTTTGCGCAAATAGTGTTTATCTAGAATACGCTGCGGCAATTCTTCAGCAAAATGATTCAATTCCCGTGCGAATAGGTTCATTTTCGAAACTTCTTCCAATACGACGCTATTCATAACTGCGGATTTCGCATCTTTTCCCCAAGTGAAGGGAGCATGACCCTTAAGCAGGACACCTGGCACTGCTAAAATATCCAGCCCACGCTGCTCAAAAGTTTCGATGATGACACGGCCTGTTTCGGCTTCGTAACCACGATCAATCTCGTCTTGTGTCAAGAAACGAGCGCAAGGAACAGAACCATAGAAGGTGTCTGCATGAGTAGTCCCCATTACAGGTACGTCCAGGCCGGCTTGAGCCCAAACGGTCGCCCAGGTCGAATGCGTGTGCACAATACCGCCGATTTCTGCGTAGTGCTTGTAAAGTACGGCATGAGTCGGTGTATCCGATGAAGGTCTCATCTCTCCTTCAACCACATTGCCGTCAAAATCAACAACTACCATATCGCTAGGTTTCATCGTGTCATAGCTAACACCACTCGGTTTGATAACGAATAAGCTGCGCTCACGATCAACAGCACTTACGTTACCCCAGGTGTATTTCACGAGTCCATGTTTAGGCAAATCCAGATTGGCTTGAAATACTTCTTCTTTCAGCTGCTCTAACACGTCAATTCCTCCAGTTTTCCACTAGATTATCTACAGCAGCCTGCTCAATCGCCAGGCCTTGTGTGTAGCGTTCCAAGAATGTTTCGAATCCCTTAACATCGGAACCGTCGGGATGAATTTCTTGTCCCTCAACATCTCTGAATACTTTTTGGTCGAGGAAGTCTTCCAGACTTTCTTGCTGATCCTTGTTCATCATGTAAGAAGCCAGAATAGCCATACCCCACGCTCCGCCTTCTCCAGCTGTTGCCATCACGGACACCGGAACATCCATAGCTGCCGCGACAATTTTTTGTCCAACGATAGGGGTTTTGAATAAACCACCGTGAGCCAGAATGCTGTCAATTGCGACATTTTCTCTCTTCGTCAAAATATCCATCCCGATTTTCAAAGCAGCAAATGCAGTGAACAGATGAGTGCGCATGAAATTGGCCAAATTGAAACGGCTCTCAGGGGAGCGGACAAACAATGGCCGACCTTTCTCTATTCCGGTGATATTCTCTCCTGACAAATAGCCGTAGCTAAGTAAGCCGCCGCCATCTGGATCTGCTTCCAGGGCCTTATTCAGCAACACGCTGAATAATTGATTCGGGTCCGCCTTTTGCCCCATGGCCTCATAGAATTCACGGAACAAGCCCAGCCAAGCATTGAGATCACTTGAGCAGTTGTTGGCATGAACCATTCCGACCGGATTACCATTCGGTGTGGTCACCAGATCAATTTCCGGATATACCGCCGAAAGATCCTTCTCTAATACGATCATGGCAAAAACTGAGGTTCCCACAGACACGTTGCCAGTACGTTTTCTCACACTATTCGTAGCGACCATTCCTGTTCCCGCATCACCTTCTGGAGGACAAAGCGGAATACCTGATTGCAAATCTCCGGATTTATCTAAGATTTTGGCTCCCGCTGCGGTTAGTACACCTGCCTGCTCGCCTGAGATATGAACTTTAGGAATAATGTCTTGTAATTTCCAATCGTAGCCTTTGGCTGCAATGAGTTCATCAAATTGCTTAACCATCGACTCGTTATAATCATGTGTAGTCTCATCAATTGGGAAGATCCCCGAAGCGTCTCCGATGCCAATGGCTTTGTTGCCAGTCAGCAGCCAGTGAATATATCCAGCCAACGTCGTAATAAAATCAATATGAGGAACATGTTGTTCTTCGTTCAATATCGCTTGATACAAGTGAGCAATACTCCATCGCTCAGGAATGTTGAATTGGAATTTATCAGTTAAAGCTTTTGCTGCAGCACCGGTCGTCGCATTCCGCCAAGTCCGGAACGGAACAAGTAATTCACCTTTGCTGTCAAAAGCCATATAGCCGTGCATCATTGCAGAGAATCCTATAGAACCAACCGTATGAAGGGTGATTCCGTATTTTTGTTCAACCTCTTGTTTCATTTCACGATAAGCCTCTTGTAGACCTGTAATAATGCTCTCTAAGTTGTACGTCCAATATCCATCTACCAAGAGGTTTTCCCACTCATAGCTTCCAGATGCGATTGTTTCAAAACGATGATCAATCAGCACTGCCTTGATACGTGTGGATCCAAATTCGATACCAAGTGAGGTTTTTCCCTTAGTAATCGCTTGTTTAATGTCTTGATCCATGCTCACGTTACTCCTCTCTCTGAACAACTGTTATAATCGCAATAATTGAAAGAAGGCGCTTTCTTTTGTTTGCAGCCTTAGTATATTTTTTGTGCGTACATTTGTCAACACAAAACCATAGTTATACTTACAAATACTTTGAAAAACCGAGTGTTTTTCTATTTTAAATTTAGTATTTATACAGATAGGACAATAGATTATAATAAACTCATAATTATGCTAAAATATGTACATACAAATATTATAGATACATTAATTAGTATTAGAACAACTTGGAAAGAAGGAATAAAGTGAAACCAAAGTATCAGGTCATCCTTGAGGATATAAAAAGCAACATTCTTTCAGGGGCATACAGCGTAGGAGAACAAATTCCAACGGAATTCGCTTTGCAGAATAAGTATAAAGTTAGTCGCCAGACGGTTCGAAAGGCCATTTTGGAACTATCTAACGAAGGTTTTTTAAGAAGTGAAAAAGGATCTGGCACCTATGTCAGCAACCAATTTCGGTCAAAAACCGGTGGCAATTCCAGCAATAAAACCATCGGAGTCATCACAACCTACATCTCTGATTACATCTTTCCCTCTATTATTCGCGGGATTGAAGCCAGATTGAACGAAGATAATTATTCATTACTATTAGCCAGTACCAATAATGATGTCGCACAGGAAAAGAAAGCTTTGGAGATGATGCTGTCCTTTGGTGTCGATGGTTTGATCATTGAGCCTACGAAGAGCAATCTATATAATCCCAATATCGCTTACTATCTGACGTTCAAGGAACAGGATGTTCCATTCATCATGATTAATGCCTATTATGAAGAGTTGGAGGTTCCCTACTTCTGTCTCGATGACGTACAATCCAGCTATCTGGCAACCAAAGAATTGATCGTTAACGGACACACACAGATTGGCATCATTGCCAAAATGGACGATTTACAAGGGAAGTATCGAATGAAGGGTTATATCAAAGCGCTTGGAGAAGCCAAATTACGCTTTCACCCCGAGCAAGTGCTCTCATTCTATACAGAAACGAAGCAGGATCTGTCCACCAATTTGAAGAAATTCCTGACCGAACAAAGAGACGATTTAACCGCAATTGTCTGCTATAACGACGAGGTCGGACTAGAAGTTGTACATGTATGCAGACAACTTGGTATATCCGTTCCCGAAGATTTGTCCATTATTGGCCAAGACAATTCCTATATTTCCAAAAATGCAAACATCAAACTAACAACATTGACACACCCACAGGAACAAATGGGCCGTGATGCCGCCGACTGGGTTATTAAGAAACTACAAGGGAAGAAGGATCTAAGCAACCAAACCTATTATCAGCCCGTGTTAATTGAAGGAGAGACGGTAAAGAAGAAATTGAAGTGAAGGGGTTCATAGCCCCTTTAAACCTAGTGCCTAATTGTCATATGACACTTTGGAGTGATTTGGTATGGTGGGTGACGAAATGTACCTTGTTGGTATGACAAATCCTTTGTCATACTTGGTTTTGCCGGACGCATAAGGCAAAAATACATTTCAAGGAGAAACCATTCATGGAAAAAATGATTTACACCATTCTCGCGGTTCTATTATTATCTACTACGATAACTACCGCATGTATGGCACCCAACGGCGCGTCAGTTGCCGCACCCGTTAACGTACCAGTTGCATCTGAAAAGGCTAGCTTGGAGGGGCCGCGAGATGCCAAGGAACTAGAAGCCTTTGCAGATGGTGTTTTTGCGGACAAGATGAAGAAGTTTAATACCGTTGGTTCTAATTTTGTGGTCGTTGCAGGTGGGAAAGTGATGCTAAGCAAAGGTTACGGTTATGCCGACAAGAGCAAAAAAATTCCTGTTAATAAAAATACCGTTTTTCAAATCGGCTCTGTTACAAAGTCATTCACTGCATTGGCAGCAATGCAGTTGGTCGATAAGGGGAAAATGGATTTAACACACGATATCCAAGAATATTTAGGAGGAATAAAGGTTCCGAATAAAACAGGAAAAAAACTGACGATGTTTGATCTACTTACATATTCAAGTGGATTTGATGAACCAGATATTCTCATGGAAATGCATCCAGAATTCGCGGACAAATATTTTCCAATGAAGAAGTACATTGCATCAAATATGCCAACTGTTGTCAGGCCTCCAGGAGAAGCGTACACTTATGACAATTTTGGTTTCATGCTAGCGGGATATGCAGTAGCAAACGTAACGGGTATGTCATATTCCAAATATATGGAAAAGAATATTTTCAAACCGTTAGGCATGAAATCGACGAGCGTGCGGTTTACCCCCCAATTGTTAAGCAGAATGGCTGCTCACTATGGACCAACAGGCGAACTGATACCCTTGGACGGGTTTAAACCAACGGAAAAGCCTGAAGGCGGTATCGTTTCAACTGCAGATGACATGGCGAAGTACCTCATTATGCACCTGAACAAAGGCAAGTACAAAGGTAAAGAAATGGTGAGTCCAAAGAGCATAGAGCAAATGCACACATACCAATTATTCCCTGACAAGGGATTCCCGGTTACAACAATTGGCTTCGAAGGCTACTTTAAAGAGAAGATGAATAATCAGCATGTGATTCTAAAAGGAGGAAATGTTACAGGGCATTCTTCCTTGATTGTTATTCTGCCTGAGAAGAATACAGCGATGTACATGTCCTACAATAACGACTCCATGATGAGTCTTGACGTGTATGAAGAATTTATGAATCATTATTATCCGAGAAAATCAGAGGTTCCAAAGTCAACCTACGCGACAATAAGTGAGCAGCAGGCCCAAGACTACGTGGGATTATACCAAAACACGCGTATCGCTGCCTTAAGGACGAAGGTTTCGTATTCGGACGGGAAATTAATAATGGAGACAGGAACATCAGGCAAACATACACTAAAAATGATCCACCCTTTATTATTTGAAGATGAATCAGGTAATAAATTGACGTTTAATAAAAATGAAGCAGGCCATATTGCATATTTGTATTACATGCAGCTCCCAGACCTCGTTGCTTATGCGCAAAAAATAAACATTGATTCACCATTTTCTGATGTACCTGCGGATAGTAAATATATTTCATATATAAACAACCTTAATGCTTTGGAAGTCATGAGCGGAAAGTCAGCCAACCTCTTCGATCCGAAAGGAACGATGACTCAGGGAGAATTCTCAGAAGTGCTGCTGCGCGCCCACGGGTGGTATAAACAACCTTTCATGATTGAACCGAATAAGAAGCAGATGATAGCCGGACTACGTAATTATCAGCCTAATTCTCCTATCACTAGACAAATGGCGGCGGTAATGATCCAGAACCTGAAACAGGTTGAGCCTAGAATTAAGGTTAAATTGAGTGGCGAAACGGATGCTTGGGCAGTTAAAGCAGTCACAGCTTTGGTTTCCCAAGGTATCATGGACCCGAATACCAAGATCAATGTAGACGGCTCCATAGACTTCCGCTCCAAACAGCTTTTGAAGCGTCAAGAAGCCAGTGCCTTGTTGGATCAAGCATTTAATTACTATACGTTGCCAATCAGTCACTAATTCAAAAGGATTAAGTAGATTTTCTACCGTAAGGGACAGTGCTTACTTCAGGATTAACGAAAAAAAGCGCGAGTGCAGGGGGGATTTCCCCATGACTCGCGCTTTTTGGTTCATCTCGCCCATTTGAGGACGTTATGGGCAAGCAAAAGCCAACCGATAAGGGCACGGTACTAGCAGGCACCTAAGGAGGCGTACCGAAAGTCTGCCAACCGCGATTGGTCTCAGGCTTCCCCCGCAAAGGGGATTTTATATGCCCTTTTGTTACGGTTCTACGTCCACAACTTGCTGGTGCACTCCTCCGCCGTTGTCACGTAGAAGCCTTATCTGTTGACATTTTGTGGGGAATACTGTATATATTCAAAGCCAATACGAAAGGCAGAAGAGGAGGATCTGCATGCACAGAGTGATCAAGATCAGATTTACGCTTTTTTACGGTGAAGTGCCTGAAGCAAAATATTACGGGTACTTGGAGTTGAATCAGGATGGCAATATAATCGCGCTCTACAATAGGTACGGTGAGGAAATAGACATGTATGGCGGACATGAATTTGTTAGGGTAAGGACACTTGGCAAATTTGATGACCAAGACCGTGATAATTTTTATTCTTTGTTAGAAAGTGATGGTGTAGGATAATCTGCACGATAGGCTGACGATTCCGGTGCCAAGGCACTACGAAAAATCAGCCTTTTTGATTTTATTTGCCTTATAGAGTTGACCGGCACGTTATCATAATCCCCTAACCTCATCTTGTCAAGAAATAATGCGCGAATGAGCGACACCGTGGCGGACCCCCCTTTTGCTTTCGAAATATGAATGAATTTCCGAGTATGATGAGTAATTTCGCTTTTTCCAATTCATCCCACTCCACGTAAAATGATCTTCAGGCGTTGCGGGATAAGCGATATACAAACAATAGACGGAACGTCATGAACAATCGGGAGGTAGAAGATGGACAATCAGGCTCAAGATGCAAGAGAAATGAAGAGAGGGGCAATATTAACCGCTCTACTCATCGGTACATTTGTCGCATTTCTTAACGAAAATTTACTTACCAATGCGTTTCCTGCATTGATGAGAGAATTTAACGTTGCTGCTTCGACCATACAATGGTTATCGACCGGTTATATGCTCGTGATCGGCGTACTGGTGCCGGTGACCGCATTACTACAGCAATGGTTCACGACTCGCCAGATGTTTATGTCTGCGATGGCGTTATTTTTGGCCGGTACCTACTTGTGTGCAGTATCCCCGGGATTCGGAATCTTGCTGATGGGCAGGGTTGTTCAGGCTTGCGGAACAGGATTATTGATTCCGTTGATGATGAATACGATTCTCGCCCTCTATCCTCCAGAACGCCGGGGTGCCGCCATGGGTCTCATGGGGCTGGTCATCATGGTCGCCCCTGTCATCGGGCCAGCTTTGTCTGGCTTGATTATCGATACCTTTCAATGGCGATGGCTGTTCTACATGGTGATTCCTATCGCACTGTTTTCGATGATTTATGCATTCGTGTACTTAAAGAATGTGACAGAACTGACCAAGCCAAGGGTCGATCTTGTATCCATTGTGATGTCAACCGTCGGTTTCGGCTGCGTCACCTATGGCTTCAGCCAAACAAGTGTCTCACTTGAGCCTGAAGGTTACGGATCGATTGCAATAGGCAGCCTTTTCTTGCTCTTGCTTGTATGGCGCCAGCTTAAGATCAAAGAGCCGTTGATCGATCTTTCCGTAATCCGGCATTACACTTTTTCTCTGGTTGCGGTATTGATTGTAATTCTGATGATGGTTCTATTCGCCACAACAACATTGCTGCCGTTCTATATGCAGGATGTGATGAAGTTGACAGCATTTGCGACAGGCTTACTTCTAATGCCAGGTAGCATTTTGAACGGGATGCTGATGCCGGTATCGGGTAAGTTACTCGATAAATTTGGGCCGAGACCCGTCATTGTGCCCGGACTATTCCTGATCGCCATATCGTTGTGGCTGTTTACCGGCATCGACAGTGATACAACACAAGGTTCCGTTCTGTTCAATCATATCCTCTTATTCTTAGGCATGTCATTCGTCGTCATGCCGGCTCAGACAACAGGATTGAACCAACTTCCACGTCACCTGGTTCCTCATGGCACAGCCATATACAATACGCTCCAACAGATTACAGGTGGAATTGGCATCGCATTGTTCGTCGGCATCATGTCGTCTGGAGCCAATCGTTATCTTCATCATTCGCTCAATCCCACTGCAATGCATGAGAAGACACAAAGCATGGTTTCCGGTCTACAAACAGTTTTTTGGATTGAATTTATTCTTGCAATACTTATTATAGTGCTGGGTTGGTTTATAAAAAAGCTACCTGAACATAATTAATTCATTACTAGGCACAGATTAAATCATGTATAGGATCGCTACTCTATTTTAATTGCCTCGATATAAAGTTCAATTCTCACTTCATTCGCGACAACAATCCCGCCTTTTTCAAGATACGAGTTAAATATCAAGCCAAATTCATTGCGTTCAATACTGGCTGTAGAATGAAATCCTACACGTTCCCGGCCGCGAGGGTCTTTGTTAAGTCCTTCAAAAACGGTATGAAAAGTGATGGGTTTTGTTACTCCATGCAGAGTTAGATTGCCCGTAAGTTCATATTGCCTTTCGCCAGCAAGGACGCAGCTGGTGCTTTCAAACGTAATGGTTGGATACTTGTCTGCATGAAGGAAGTCGTCGCTCTTCAGGTGCTCATCTCGTTGCGATTGGCGAGTTGTGATACTATTTGCATCTATGGAAGCCTGAATACCCATGGTTATTAGGTTGTTGGGGTCAAAACTCAAGATCGCTTGGAAATGCTCGAATACTCCTTTGATTCTATTAATCATTAAATGCGTTACTGAAAACTCAACGGAGCTGTGGTCCGGATCAACTTCCCACTTGATATTTTCCATGAATAAGTTCCACCTCTATAATAAGATTTTGAGAAGGGTCGCTCCCTCTCAAGGCACTGCGATATTCGCATACTCCTAATATACAAAAACGCTACTGACAACGGGATGTCAGTAGCGTTTTAGCATTTTTTTGGCTTCCTCGTTGTCTACAGACAATAAAGTTGTGTTCTAACTTTATAGTAACTTGTGAGTGACTGGAAGCTTGTGGAAACAACCTGTGAAGCTGAATAAGGACGAAGATCGATCAAGGTCAGCAGACTGCAAAGCCGTTTTGGGGTAGCTAAACCAGACCCTATATCAAAACTTAAAAGCAAACGGACTTTTCTCTGGAATCCACTAAAGAGAAATCACCGTATTTGTTATGTAACGTTTCTTAGTTTTAAAAATGAGTTTAATCTCTTGTTCTTTATTTCTGATTAGCACGTTGAGAGAGCCATTCTTTTTTCAGTAATGCATATTGATACGTATTCTCGTATTTCGGCGTGCCGTCTTCGTATTTAACAAATGAAACGAATTCCATGAAGCAGCCTTCCTGGCGAAAGCCCAGTTTATCACACAGCTTCTGGGAACGGAAGTTATCGTCCTCGACATAGGCGTACAGTCTCCTTACTTCCTGTTGCGTAAAGAGATATTCTATGAAGGCGTTGGCGCTCTCACTTGCGTACCCTTTCCCTTCAAATCTGGCATTAAAATTCCATCCAATACCATACGTATCCGAATCTCGTTCTTCCTTCATACCAAATAGTTCCCCGATCAGTTCGTTGCTGTCTTTCAGGCATACCGCGATATGGGAGTCGTCACTGCTTCTTTTTTCGACCTCCTCTGTAGCTTCCTCCAACGTCGAAATCTGGTGATCCATAAAGCAGTTAACTCTTGGATTAGCTGTATACTCCAACAATCCGGCAGCGTCGGTTGCGGCAAAATTCCGCAGGATCAATCGGTTGGTTTCAAGTATTTGCATGGATATACCTCCAGTTGTTATTTAAACGGCCAATAAAGTTGTGTACGAGATATTAATGAAACATCACGAAGGTGAGCTTGCAGGTGCCAATCAATTGAAGGCTGATACTCTAAACTTATCCGTCAACATTTTATGGATAATTTATACACGCCTTCCTCACGATTCGTCTTTGTCGAAATAATCATTTGGCAAATGCAGTTCTCGCAAACAGCTGATAAATTTTCCTTTGAAATTCGGATTGCTTTTATATTCCGGCCATACCGCCTTATAGTAAGGTAGCAACTTCTCATGTGGGATAATGCCCCAGTATAAAATCAAGTTATTCAGAACCTGCGGGCCGCCCCCCATCAACATCTGCTCAATGATCTGCCAGCTTTCCAGCTTGTTTTCGCAACTGCGTGCGGCATAGATGGCAGTGGTTTGCATTTTCAGGTCGGCATGACACAAGAAAGGCGCAAAGTTCTGAAGCGTAATCGCACCGTAATTCTCCAAAATATACCCTGCATAACGCAACGCTTCTGGGTCGTCAATCATGTCAAGCCTTTGCAAGATCACTGAAATAAACTTCGTTAAATCCTCAGTTTTACTGGAAGCGTGCAGAATCTGTAAAGCTTGAAGAAAATCCTCATGTTCATCCGATTGCAACAGCTCCAGAAGATATTTTCTACCCGTGTCAAAGGAAGTTTTGCAGATGAGCCTAATGGCTGTGGTCCGATTTTTGGGGCTTTGTTCCGCAATATTTTTCAAAAAAGCAAGGGTTAGCTGAGAGACCTTCTTAAACTTGAACAATCCATCAAGCGCTTTGGCTTGGATTTCTTCGTTTGGAGCGCTCTGATAAATCTGGATCAGTGCATTCTCATCACCCGGCATTCGACTGCCAAACCACCCGATATCATAATCCAGAATAATTTCATCCAGCCAGCGCTCATACCAATCCAGAAAGCTGCCTTCATAGACAAAGAAAAAAGGACGATCGGGATGAAAATCGGAGGTGTACACAATTCTCCCCCTATATTTCCCTTCAAGTACGAGATACATGTCGTATTCGCAGCCTTGGGTACCTATGCACAACATGCCGCCCAACACCTTATTACAGGTGTCGTCATATTCCTCATCGGGAATGTCCTCGTCCCTGGTCAGGGGCTCAATCAGATGGTTCCATTCCTCTTTGGTCATCCCGGGATGCAGAACGGATTTTGCAAGGAGCACCTGGCGCTCGGTGTAGGAAGTTGCCTTTCCAAGTGAATAAATTCCATAGTAGGGTCCGGCGCCTCCGTTGCCGATTTTCATTAAAAACAGCGCGTAAGGCTCAGGAAGTGTGACCTGATTGAGGGTTTGCCAGTCCTCTAGCTCTTTTGCTGTAAGCTTCTCTTTAACCCTATATTGATGTGAGGATGCTCCAAACACCGAGAAGTCCGCGTCTTTGCGCATGGCTTGACTCAGTTTGTTTTTTATTCGATCCAATTGCGTTCCTTTCTTCCTAAACCACATATTTGAACCCTCCTGTTGACCATAGCCAGGTTTCCTTGTTTGCTTATCCAGCAATTTTATTGTTTTTTCTATGGGTCGTACCTCTTTAAAATGATATGTATCTAGAGTACCACAGGAAAAATCCATATGAATGGAATCTATATGTGGATTAAACTATAATCACCTTGTTATTCATGTAAGCCACTCCACATTTCTCGGAAATTAACGCATAATTATTTAATTAAACTCATTAAACGCAGTTCATTTTAAACAACATAGAGTGAGGGAGAAAATAATGAAAAGCCAATTAAGAAATATTACGGTCGACGGTTATGCCTTCGTTTATTGGTATTCAGGCGGGTCCCGCTTCGTCTTAAACCTATCTCCCAAAGAGAATAAAAACATCAAAGTCACGCTCATCTTCCAGGCAGATCCTCCCGATGAAGAGCCTCGTACTTATTGGGCCTTTTATGATATTTCAGCACAAAATAATAACATGGAAACTGTCCTCCATCTGGGTAAACCCAAGCATATCGCTGAAATTATCTCTTACTTGATGGCAAAACGACAAGAGCTTTGGACCCAGGGGAAACCTCAGGTTCTGGATAATGCCTGGGATTTATTAAAGGAGATGGGCTATTCCGAGCTAAATCCAATTTGGATTAGACAGTGGTAGTCCTAATGGCTTGTGGTCTAGCCCCCTTTGACCTGACCACTCAAAGGGGGCTTAAAGTCCACAGGGGTACGATTATTCGTTATTCGGCGTAGTCGAATTAGCCGAGGGCATCAAGCCTTTAACAGCGCCGAGAAACGGGCGAATAGACTTGATCATGCCGTAGCCCATCTTCACAACCGGGACAAATTTCTGGATCATGCCGAACAGTCGCAAGCCGCCGCCGAGCATACCGCCAAGCCCTCCTGCGCCTGCAGTGGAGCCGCCAAGGCCGCCTAACAGCGAGCCCATCATCGGCAGGAATGCCGACACCTTGGCGTCCGGCTTGCGAGAGCGCGAACGGCTAGACGGTTTACGTGCACCGCTTTTCCGGTTGCCGAGACGGACGCCCGGGGCATGCGAACTGGCTCTGCGTTTGAGAGGTCGGGAGTCTTGTTTCCTGGAAGGAGCACGCGGGGGAGCCCCAGCACTGGAAAGTACCAACCCGCCGCGATTAACGTCGGTGATGTAGCCGACATAAGTCTCTCCGCTGTGCAGGGTGACACAGACCGGACGGCCTTGAAACTTCTTAGCCCGTGCACGCATCTCTTTCGATTGTGCCATGGAAGTTCACCTCGCTCACTGATTATAATTCAGTTTACGCCAGGGGCGGGCTTCCTGCTTGTGCGAATGGGGCATACGCACGCCAAAAATCGCCTAACGTGCTCGTTAGCCCCACGCTAAATCAAGAGAATTGCCAAAATCCTGCTACTGGATGGTGTATCTCAGTCGCCCCCATTTTGGCGAAAATATATAGTGATCCAAAACCAAAAGGATAATTGTAATCCTTTTGAAGTAACGTTTCGGGGTAACCATCTTCATCTACCTGCAATAAAAAGGAAAAGGACTCCTCTTTCAGCTTCGTAAAATAATAGTCTTCATTTTGAATAAGTCTCGGGTTTCCGCCCAGTTTGATCAAAAAAGGCTGATCCATCGATTTTTTGTCATGGCTTAATTCCCCATCTGAAATTGCATGCTTTACAAGCCCTGGGTTAGTAAACATATCTTTGACACTTTCAGTTGAAGTGGGATGCTCAATCACCTTGACCGAGCAATTAGGATAAATGTTGTTTTCTAAATACTCCTCATAGTCTTCAGGGACGAAGATCGAAATCATGCTCTCCGGTTTAAAGGGATGGACGAGGCTCAAGTAAAAAACATATTTTTGGTTATCTTCGTGGATGAGGTCCGATTGATTATCAAAAAATTCGGGCGCATTCCCGCCGATCCAGCCCGCACTATGCTTGTTCGATAGGATCGACCCCGCATAATAAAGAATACATTCCGTTCTCTCAGCTAAAATATTCATTTGATATTCATTAGGCATTTTACAACTCTCCCTCAAGAAATGCGAAACCCCTTACTCCGCTGCTTCCACCAGCCATGCTTGCATAGCTGGCGGCATGATCTCGACAAGGACACATACAGACTCTCGCGGTTGATTCAAGGCAAACACGCCTTCATCATCGAGCATTTTCATCGCCGGCTCCATGGCCTTCAGCCTCGAATCAAATTCACGATTCCATTCATCAGCTTCAAGCTCCGCAATGGAAGGACGCTCCATAAATAATTGTTTAACATCATCGAAGTCCTCATCCTCGTAACAACAATAGGGTGAATCGGCATAAGACCATTTGATGAGTTCCGCAATCGTTGACCCCGGCGTGTCACTTTCTTCTCCTTGCCTGGTCGCTTCCCTCTCCAAGGCCTCCCATGACCAGGCGGAGCTGCTTGGCGCATGTCCCTCTCCAGTAGTAAATAGCGTGCAGTAATAGTAACGTTCACCATTTTCAAAAAGAGTGCGAAAGGACGTCCTAGCCACATCAGCAATTTCTGCCGCCAGCGCCTGTATTTCATGCGTCGGTTCCATGACAATCGCCCCTTAGCCCTATAAAATATATATCTTATTTCCATTATAAAAATTGTTCGTCCTAAATCTACCTACTTTTCGCCTGAATCCTGGAAATGTGTGCGATTAAGGTTCTAATTGAAGGTGCATCTTGGCTTCCGCCTCATCCCATGGCACCGAGTAACCCGCCCCTTTGGCGCAAAAGATAGAGGAGGATGTATACAGTGGGTCTGCCCCTTTGCGGTAGCCCATCCGTTCTATGACTTCCTCCGTATTATGACAGCGATCGTAGCCGCTGAACACGCAACGGATACTGCCTCGTCCATGCGTAAAGGATGCAAATTCGGTACTGTAGTTCATGAAAGTCGACACGGGCACCCTGCCCGTGACCACCGCTTGCGTTCCGGTTGTCTGCGGTGGATTAAAAATACCCGAAGCACGCTGAATATCGGACAGCACCCTGCCCATTTCATCGATAGCAACCTTGATTTTGAAATCGTAATAGGGCTCCAGCAGCACATTGTCCGCCTTCTCCAGCCCCTGCCGTAGTGCTCGAAAAGCAGCCTCACGAAAATCGCCACCATGGGTATGTTCTTTATGCGCGCGCCCCCTCAGCAGCGTAATGTTCACGTCGGTAACCGGCATGCCGGTCAGCAGTCCGTGATGCTCCCGTTCATAGAGATGATTCCGAATCAGATTCTGATAGCTGACATTCAGATCATCGGCATGACATCTGCTATCGAACATAATGCCGCTGCCCCTTTCTCCCGGTTCAATCAGCAGATGCACTTCCGCATAATGCCTGAGCGGTTCGAAGTGGCCGTACCCTTTCACAGCCGATTGAATCGTTTCCTTATACAAGATTTCCGGTTGTCCAAAAGAGATAGCAAAGCCAAACCGCTCTCTAACAAGCTGCACCAGCACTTCCAGTTGAATCAATCCCATGACGCGGATAGAAATCTCCTGCAATTTTTCATCCCAAACGACGTTTAGAGACGGCTCCTCCGCCTCCAGTGTGCGAAAAGCACCGAGCACCTTCTGTACATGTATCGAATTGTCGAATAATACCTTCGATTGTAATGTCGGCTCCGAATCGTAAGCTAACTTGTCCGATATCGACCCCAGACCTTGTCCGGCCTCGGCGGCGGACAATCCGGCAACCGCAAACAAATCGCCGGCCTCCACTTGTTCCACCGGCTGCGATTTAAGTCCGTTAAACAAGAAGAGCCGCGTAATTTTTTCGTCATATTGAACCCCGCCGCTCTCGTAACTAAGCTGTTCTCTCACCTTCAGCCGACCACCCAGCGCCTTAATGAACGTGAGTCTCACTCCGCCTGCATCGTGCCGAATTTTATAAACCCGCCCCTGGAACGAAGCATTCTCGTCATAAGTGGTTGTCGTCAGCAGATGCAGCTGATCCAGAAATTCAACGACGCCTGTATCCTGAAGCGCAGAGCCGTAAGCACAGGGGAAGAGAAGACCCGCCACTATCATCCTCTGCAAGGCCTTCAGCCAGAAGCCGGAATCCTCTCTCCCCTCCAGGAATGCTTCCAGCAAGGCTTCGTCTCGCTCCGCCATGGCCTCCCGCAGCGGCTCGCCGACTATGCCGTCAGCCAAGCTCTGTGTAATGCAGCATACTTCCCCCGTCAACTGCTGTCGGATGTCTGCCTCGGTTCTGCCTACATCCGCGCCAATCCGATCCGTTTTGTTGATAAAGAAGAACGTCGGAATCCGATGTTTGCGTAGCAGCTGCCAGACCGTCTCCGTATGACCCTGAACACCTTCAACTGCGCTTACAATCAGGATGGCATAATCAATGACCTGAATCGCCCGCTCCATCTCTGGAGAGAAATCGACGTGTCCGGGCGTGTCTATTAAATAATAACTGTCTCCTTTATATTCCATTACCGCCTGATCTGCGAACACCGTAATGCCCCTTGCCCGCTCGATGTCGTGGCTGTCCAGAAACGCATCCTGATGATCCACCCGCCCCCGCGACCGGATACTGTTCGTATGGTACAGCAGCTGTTCCGCAAAAGTTGTCTTACCTGCATCCACATGGGCGAACAGGCCAATCGTTAGTCGCTTCATAGAATCCCACTTTCAACGCTTCTTATTGATACTGCTCATTTTATTAAAGCATAGAAACAAAAGAGTGGGTAGAAGTTGGTTTGCGCTCACAACTTGCTGGAAAGCAAACATAAGATATCGGAAAGTAAAATAACTCCTCAATTAATGCCGAAAGCGAGTATTGTCAGAAATGGGTCTGAGTTACTGTTTGTTTAAAATAACATTATCGAGAAACTGAACTGCGTCACTATTAAATTTCCAGGAGATCCCAAACTTATCAACTAGCATTCCAAAGCACGAAGACCAAGGCGTATTTGTTAACGGCATCACAACATGGCCGCCAACAGACAAATGTTTAAAGTATTCTTCCAATGTTTGTTTATCATCATTAACTAGACTAATAAATACGTTATTTCCTTTCACTATTTCCCCTGTTACCGCCATCATGGAAGGCAAAACATCCGACATCATGATTTTTCCGCCTGCAAACTCGACTGAGGACTCCATGATCATATTTAATTCATTCTCCGATAATGGATAGTTTGGATCTTGCGGGAAATCCTTAAATTTAACTTTTTTAACTTCTTTCGCGTTTAAAGCCTTCGAATAAAAATCAATCGCTTGTTCTGCAACTCCATCAAAGTTTAAATATACAATAGCTGACATAAAGTAAAACCTCCTTCGTGTTATACATGCAGTATAATGAATAAGAGGTGACAGATGTATGTCACCATTTATAGATATAGTACAAAAAAAGAAGGAGAACCTATGGAAAAGGTCGAGAGGTTAATATCCATCATCATGATATTGCTGAAAAAAGACATCGTTACAACAAAAGAATTCGCACAATTATTTAACGTTTCCAAAAGAACGATCCTTCGGGATATGGAAACTCTGAGTTTATCGAACATCCCGATCTATTCTATTCATGGAATTCATGGCGGCTATGGCATTATGGATGAATACAAGGTTGATAAACGTCTTTTAAGCAACTCCGACTTGGAGAATATATTGACTGCGCTCGGCGGATTAGGACAAATTCTAATTAGTGAAGAAGTTGAAGTGACTATTAAAAAAATAGAAGCCATGGTTAGCCCATTGTCTCCAAAAGGTTCAGTCCAACTGTCATTTTATGATTGGGAGGGTCGGTCTGAGATTCTTCAAACCTTGAAGATATGCCAAGAATCGATATCAAAGAGAAAGTTGGTCTCATTTGATTATATAGATAAAAATGGCACCGCGACGAATAGAATTGTCGAGCCATATCAGCTTCATTTTAGCGAAATGAGTTGGTATTTGAAGGGATTCTGTTTACATCGTCAGGGATATAGAACATTTAAATTATCCAGGATCGATCATCTTCTTATGGAGGAAATCACATTTAACCCTAGAGTTGATTCATTGGGACAAGAACATGAAGCAAGTTATCAATCGGAATCAGTCTCTATTAAGGCATTAATTTCGCCTAGCATAAAAGATCAATTTATAGAAAGGTACGGCCGAAAGAGTATTGAAAACTATAGTTCTGATTATCTCTTAGCCACCATCCTTGTTCCTCAAAACACTAATGGATTTCAATTTTTAGCAAGCCTCGGTACAAATCTAGAAGTCGTAGAGCCCAAAGCATATGTTGAAGAATTTCGAAATTATTTAAATAAAATGGTGGCGATATATAATGAAAACCCCAATTAATTCTGATAAATAAAGAGAGAGTGTAGTGGATTCTTTTTATACTAATTCTTTAATTTGGGTGGCCCCGTGAGGGAAAATTTACAGGTGTACGTATTGTCATTTTCTGTCCTGTTTACCCACTGGAATGCTCTGAGCAAAATGAAATACATTATGAGGGTCGTACTTTCGTTTCACTTGCTTCAATCTGCCAAAGTTCACGCCATAATACGCCTTGGGCCAGTTCTTAATCTGCAGATCGGGAAAATTCACATAATTCCCTTTAACAAAGGGACGTAACGCTTTACGGAACCTTTCCACCCACTGAATATTCCGCTCCTGCTCCCCATTGTTTCTCCAGCGGGCTGACAGTTCGTAAATTGTCTCAGCCTTCCGATGAGGATAGGCCGTTGCAGTAGGCGATACTCGACTTACCGCGCTTCCTGCACCACCTAAGCTCTGACTCCACACGCTAGAATGCCTGTTGGGTGCTTGAGCTAAAAAGTCGCGTATAATTCGTACTCCTTCAGGCGGTAAAGGTTGGAACCCGTAGGCCCCAGTTATTTTAAACTTTGGTTCCAAATTCAGGTCCGATTCGGCAAAAAAATGGGTTGCTTCAATAAAAGGTACTGTCTTCACCATCACCTTCACCGGGGTGCCTGCTCGCAAGAGCGGTCTAATCAATCGACGCAGCTCCTCTGCACCGCCAAGCAATTGCCCGGTAGATACAATGGTTCCCACCTGCTTGGCAGCCACCTCAATGGTTGAGGTTAAGCGGTTTGTGACCGATGGGGCCCAGCGTTGCCAAGCCGGTAATACCTTCTCAAGATTGCTCCATTTCCACGTAATACTGTATATAGAAACCTTCGAAATCGGTCTAACTCGAAATGTAAACTCGGTAGCAACACCAAAGTTCCCTCCCCCTCCGCCTCGCGATGCCCACAACAGATCGGGATGTTTCTTGCTGTTTGCCACAATCGTCTTTGCCCCATACCGCCCCGAAGCTACGACCATCTTCACTTGTTTCAAGTTATCGCACGTAAGTCCATATTTGCGGGAAAGAAGTCCAATGCCTCCTCCCAGGGTGAGCCCAGCTACGCCTACATCGGGTGCAGTCCCCGCCGGAATGGCCACACGCTTATTCCACAGCTTCTTGTACACACGGGCAAGTGGATTTCCTGTTTGGACAATGGCCACTCTATTTTTTCGATCAACTGTAACCTTATTCATCTCGCTCACATCGATAATAATACCGCCATTTACAGTTGAGAAGCCTTCATAGCTATGCCGTCCGCTGCGCACTCGTAGCCGTATGCCCCGCTCACGAGCCCATTTGACTGCGTTGATAACATCCTGAGTTCGTTGGCAAAAAACAATGACCCTTGGAAATTTGGAAAAACGCCTATTGAACTCCATTCTGGCCATATTGTATGACGGATTCCCCGGAATTACGATCCTTCCGGTTAATCGTGTACTTTTCTTTTGCAACTTTTGTGCCATCTACTTTACACCATCCCCGTTCATGACATAAGCCTTTCTCTTCAGCTTATTTCTATGTAGAGACACCTGGCCTAGTAACGGCACACACCCAGTGTGAATCGTAAAATAGTTCAAACCACTATGAACTAAGACATGGTCATTTATCTAAAGTGCCGATTCGCTTTGCGTCTGAGGGGTTACACCTAGAGGTGAGACGGTACGCACGCTTTTCATCAACGAGGGCAGAAAAGGAGCCATCCCTAGTGGGATAGCTCCTTTTCTTATTCTCAGTACGAATTATTCTTGTACAATTCGAAATCTGCTAATCATTTCGCTCACTTGTTGGCTTGATTGTTTCAATTGTTCAGCTGCACTATGCAGATGGGAATACGCTTGACTCTGATCGTTAGAAGCCGAACTTATCTCTTCTGTGGCAGAAGCTGCGTCTCGAGCTACATCGGATATCTTGATAATGGATGAGATAACCTGTTCCCTGCTAACATTCATCTGCCCTATATCCCCATCCATCTCTTGAATCGAACTGATGATTTCCTTTAGCATATCCATAATCGATTCAAATACCGTTCCCGACTCCTGAACAATAAGAGATTGTTCGGAGATAATCACCTCCGTCTGATTCATGACCTGCAACGTTTGAGAAACTTCTGCCTTGAGGCGTGCAATAGTTGTGTTAATTCTCTCTGTTGATTCATAAGTCATGGTCGACAGCTTGCGAATCTCTGTAGCGACGACTGCAAATCCTTTTCCGGATTCGCCGGCACGCGCCGCTTCTATGCTCGCATTTAATGCGAGGAGCTTCGTTTGCTCAGATACTTCATTAATCGTTTGTACGATTGTGGAAATCGTAAGCATCTGTTCTGCCAGGCCTTCAATATGTTGTACGACTAATTGGTTTGCTTCTGTCGTTTGGAGATTGTGATCCTGTAACCTCTTTACTTTATCCATGCCGCCTCTTAAGACGATTTCAGCCTCCGAAGACAAGCTGGTCATTTTTTTATTCCTTACATTTACCTTTTCAATCGTGTCTGAAAGCGCCATCGTTTCACGGCTCGTTGCCTCTGTCAAGGATGCTTGCTCAGAAGCACCAACTGCAATTTCATTAATGCCTGACGTCATTTCCTCGCCGGTTGCCGTTGTTTGTTCCGCAATAAAGGTAAGTTCATGAGCAGAAGTATTTACATGGCCAATCGATTGGCTTACTGTCGAAATGAGTTCTTTCATACGAGATACCATTATATTAAAATCAGCGGTTAATTGCCCAAGCTCATCCTGGGAGAAAGTACGTATATCGACGGCCAGATTGCCCTCCGCAATCTCTCGCACACGTCCGCGCAAATAACGGATCGGATGATGGATGGATCGGATGATCAAATAACCAAGCAACGATGAAGCGATCAAGCCTGCCAATGTTAAGAGGATACTGACCAATCGCAGGAAGCTGTATTGTTTTTGTGTGCTGTCCAACATGATTTGATTATCATCGTAGTACAGATCGCCTATGTGATCCAAAGCGTCTTCCATCTGATCAAACTTTTCGCTGCCCTCCTGATAAGAAAGAAGATTCGCCCTTTCACGGACAGTTGAATCCTTTGACGATAATCCGTCAATCACTTTCTTGGAGACCAAATCATACGCTGCAACCGTTGCTTCGTAGTCTTGAATCAACTTTTCCTCATTATCAAAAATTGTTCCAATTGACTTATACTTATTAAGCTTCTTCTTTGCCGACTCCTTTTGTTTCTCGTAATCCTCCAGTTGTTTCGAAAATTGTTCCGACCCTGGTTCATAACTGTACAGCGATCGCTCTGCCAACAGCATCTGATATAGGTCGATATCTGCTGTACGAATGAGATCAATGACTTCCGCCCTAATACTAAGGCTCTCCTCAAGCGAGGATTGTACCCGCTTCAGATTGTAAATCCCAACGCCTCCGATCACAAGGCTAGTGATTACAGTAACGACGATCGTTAGAATTACCTTGTTCCTGATCGTCATCGTGAACTTCCTACCTCTCATTATGCCTCACTCCCATCTAGTCCCTCTCGAGGTAACATAAAATAATATTCGACATGGTTTGCTAAACACCTTTCTATACAGCAGAGTTATGACGAAATCGTGAAATTGTTAGAAACCAAGAGTCACACACATGGGATTACGTTTCCAAACCCCATTCTTCCTAGGGAGGAAATGCTTAATTTTTAAATCACAATCGAAATACTCTGACCCTTAATCCTTTTGCTTCATTTTGACAGCAAAGGACCCCTCTGCATGGATCGCAGAAGGGTCAACGGTTAAAAAATGGTGTGCTGTTACGGTTCACCGTATCGGATCTAACGGCAAATAAAAAGGGTCTGTTTACAGTGTCTCACTTAAACAACCACTTTAGAGTAATCCTGGAGTCATTAATCCGAACGATGAGACGACCGTTACATTCGGATAGGTCCATGCGCTGACGATTTTAGCCATATCCACAACTCACCCACTTGCATTTTTTTACAAATTGGAATCATACTAACATGACGATGTTCGTTCATTATTCCATCCCGCTAAAGAAAGGTCACCTGCCAAAATGGAAATAATTAGAGGTTTGGGGCTGGTCGCAGGGAGAATCATTACCATGATCCCGCTCATGTTGTTTGTCACTTTATTTATGGGGAGAAAAGCCATTGGGAACTTCCTGTTTTTGATTTTTTAGTTATTTTAATTTTGGGAGCTCTTGTTGGAGCAGATATAGCCGACCCTGATATTCGCCACATCCCAACAGCCTTCGCTATCGTTAGTATCGGGATCGTTCAAAAGATTTTCTCAGTTGGGGTACTTAAATTTCGTTGGTTCGGTAAATTGGTAACGTTCGAGCCTATCATCGTTATATCTAAAGGTAAGTTCATAGCTAAAAACATTAGAAAAACGAAATATTCCATAGATAACATCCTGCAAATGTTAAGAGAGGAAAAGATTTTTGATGTCACTCGCGTAGAAATTGCAGTCATTGAGGCAAATGGAAAATTGAGCATTCTCGAAAAGGCCAATCGTTCAAGCTCCTCCACCATATCTTATCCCATTGCTCGGGAGGGGAAAATCGAGAAACGAATCCTCCACGAACCTGGAATAAACGAACTTTGGGTTAATGCCCAATTAGCGGCACAGCAAATTCAAAGTCTTCCTTGCGACAGTTGACGATCTGCATCGTGTATCTATTACAAAATATATGGATAGCGATCTTACAAACTTGCCCCCTGTTCATCACTAGCCTAAGGAGAATTTCATTTATGGCTGTGGAGAACGAGGAGATTGAAGTTAACCTGGTCATAACAAAATGGAATAACTTCAGCGGACGTGGCAAATGCTGAATTATCGAGTAACCGCAGAAAGAAGTTTTCTCATTCTTTCAATTGTTGGGGTATCCAAAGGAATATTAACTGTAACCTGGAGGTCAACGGAGTCCATAGCCTGAAAGGAAAGATGACCAAAACGAAGGGAACCGACAACAGGATGATTAAGCAGCTTTTCGCCTTCCGGCACATTTATAACTTGATGCAACGGCCACCATTCCCGGAACTCCTTACTTTGCTGGTGCAGGTCCTCAATAAACTCTCCCCACCAAGGATCCCCGACTGTATTTGCATAGTTGGCCCGAAACTGGGCTAACCGATGTTTGGCGTTCGCTTCCCAACTGTCACCCAGCATCCGCTTCGCATTATTCGTAGTGAATAGGCGCCATATCGAATTTCTATCTCTTGCCGACATTGCTTCGTAATCTCCAAAAACGAGAATCGCGGCCTGGTTCCAGGCTACGACATCCCACCTTGAATTTACCACAAAGGCAGGGCTTTCCCCCTGTCTGTCCAAAAAATCCTGTAGTAGCCGGCTTACCTTGTTCTGTGGCGCTTGATTACTCGGGGGTAAGTGTCCTGCAGCGAGCAAGAAGAGATGTTTTCGCTCAATGTCGTTCATTCGCAGCGCACGGGACAAGCTATCAAGCACCTGGATGGATACCTGAATATCTCTCCCCTGCTCCAGCCATGTATACCAATCCACACTGATACCAGCGAGTATGGCAACCTCTGCCCTCCTAAGACCAGGTGTCCGCCGTCTTTCACCGGAAGGCAAACCTACCTGCTCCGGAGTCAGACGGGCCCGTCGGGTACGGA
This sequence comes from Paenibacillus sp. EKM211P, assembly GCF_011066175.1. Lineage (NCBI taxonomy): Bacteria > Bacillati > Bacillota > Bacilli > Caryophanales > Paenibacillaceae > Paenibacillus > Paenibacillus sp. EKM211P. Next base: position 67,383 of record NZ_JAAMNS010000001.1, on the reverse strand, counting down.
GGAATTCAGCTAATTCTCCGGTCTTTTCCCGTTCCTCCTGCATTTCATCTCATCCCTCCAGTATTTCTTTGTATTCTGGGAGTAACACTCCTAGGTTAATTCCTTCTCTCGTTATTCTATATCATCGATTATATACTGATGTAGTCATATTTAATTACAAGATAAGGTTAGGAGGAGATTCTATATGAACCAACTAAATGGCAATCATTTGAAGGGTGGGGAACGAGCACCGTTATTGGATTGGAACAAGACTTCTCTGGTCGTCATTGACCTCCAAAAATGGATTGGCAGTCAGTATGCTCCTTATTCTGCCGAGATGGTCATTGCAAATTCAGCTAAGCTGGCCAATCTTTTTCGTAACAAGGGGGCTTTTGTGAATCTTGTACACGTATCCAGTAAAGACTTCAAGGATATACCTTCTCCCAAGCTCGATATCACGGTACCTAGATTGAACCTGATAGAGGGCTGGGATGAATTTGTTCCCGAGCTCGGAGTGACCGAGACAGACCATATCATCTCCAAAAAACAATGGGGGGCTTTCCATGGAACAGACCTTGACCTGCAGCTGCGCCGCCGAAATATTGATACGATCGTTTTATGCGGTATATCCTCAGGTATCGGAGTCGATACAACCGCAAGAGAGGCATTTCAGCACGGCTATCAACTTATTTTTGCAATTGACGCCATGACCGGGTTCACCAAGGCCGAACATGAGCATGTACGGGATGTTATTTTTCCGAGGATTGGCCGGATTCGCACAACGGAAGAGATTCTAGAAGGGATTTAGGTTCGCTTTAAAAGGGAAACCCGATTGTGTCTAGAATCAAAATATGCTTTTAAAAATATGGTTGGCTATGGCTCAAGGCCATCCATCCCAAGGATCTGGCTGCAGGCATACGCGTGGTTCATGCCGGAGGCACCTTAATAACGCAAGAGATGGCGGGCAAAATGATTAAAAGCATGAGCATGAACAATACCTCCACCGTAAAAAGTAATGAGTACGGGCTCAGCGCCCGTGAACTTGAAGTGCTGCATAAGCTGGCTTCCGGCCTGCGCAATCAAGACATTGCTGAGGCGCTTTTTCTTAGTGAAGGGACTGTTAAGAATTACATCTCATCGATTTACTCGAAGCTTCAGGTCAAGGGAAGGCGAGAAGCTGCCCGCATAACCCGGGATTCGGGCATATTGGATCACAAGTAACCATAAACCATGTCATGACCAAAGAACACTATCTCTTTATGACTTTTCCAGCATAAACTCATAGCTACCAAACGTTATAGGAGCTGATGAAGGACATGAGGAAAGTAAGGTCCAAAAACATAGAGAGGCTGCTTCGCTTTCCGATAATCTGGATGCTTATGGGTGCGGTTCTCTGCGCTGTCTGTAACGGCAAGTTTTAAGGCCATCCTTTGCTGGATGGCCCTTTTATCATGTCCCATTCGTGGGGGCTCTTCTTTCTGCAGGCAAAAGGCCGCCTTCCTTATTCCGTTTCATTTGGAGATGTTAACGGATTTTTGAGGGCAGGGAGTAGAACGCCGTCGATTAGCGAAGTGTAGAAAAGCTTGTCGAATGTTTTGCGCTGTACGAGTCCGCGATAAGAAGCCATTGAAGTAATAACCTGGCAGGCCATTTCAATGTCCGCACGGGTGGAGATTTCACCGCGGCCGACGGCCCGCTGCATGAGCTCACGATTCACTACAGCCCACGGTTCGAAAATTTCTCCGTTAATTGATTCCCGATTCTGCGAAAAAAAGGAGCCCAGGCCTGCGAGTACTCGAAGTTTGCGTTCACCTTCTTCGAGCGATTGCGGCTTCAATAGCGCAAGCAGATCATCGCGCAACGTTCCCGTATCGGGCAAGAGGTGAAGCTCAAGATGATTTCGATTCATCCAGGTTAAAGCATCTCGGACTAGCTCTGTCTTGGAGGACCAGCGGCGATACACCGTCGCCTTTCCGGCCTTCGCTCTAGCTGCGACCATGTCCATTGTCATTCCATCGAAACCGGCTTCGGCGAGGATGTCGATTGTCGCTTCCAGGATTTTAGCATCCCGCGTGTGATCTCGTTTCCGGCCTAATGTTTTCTCTGGCTTTTCCGCTACTTCGTCAGCTAATTTAGACCCGATTGACTCTCTACTTTTCATTTTATTCATTACATTTAACCTTCCTTTTCGGTACTAATTAGTTTCGGAACTTGAAGGTATCGTATTGTGGTGCTTTAATTTAAGTATCCCACACAGAACAGGGAATTTAAAGGAGGAGTATACCATGGATAAAAAGGTCTGGTTTATCACGGGGGCCTCTCGCGGTTTAGGCCGCATATGGGCAGAAGCCGCGCTCACGCGTGGCGATAAAGTTGCAGCTACCGCCCGCAAATTGGAGGACGTTGCCGATTTGAAGGAACGTTTCGGAGATCTCGCTCTTCCCATGACACTCGACGTAACGGATGCTGAGCAGGTCCGCCAGGTCGTTCAGCGGGCTCATGCCCATTTCGGCAAGCTGGACGTTGTCCTCAACAATGCCGGTTATACTTTGGTCGGAATGATCGAGGAGGCAAGCGAAGCCGATGTCCGCGCTCTGTTTGATGCGAACTATTTTGGTTATCTTCGAGTCATCCAAGCTGCCTTGCCACTACTGAGGAAGCAGGGCAACGGCCATTTGCTCAGCGTTTCAAGCTCCCTTGGGATCGAGGCAAGACCGCTCATCGGCTTCTATTGCTCCTCCAAATGGGCGGTCGAAGGACTCCACGAAAGCCTGGTGCAAGAGGTCAAGGACTTTGGGATTAAGGTGACACTGCTTGAACCCGGTGCCTATGCGACTGAGTTTGGCGCTTCAGGTAAGCGTGTACCGGAAATGGACGTCTATGCCGATGTACGGAAGCAGGTGTTCACGCATCTATCAACCGAGAAACGCGGCAACCCTCAATCGACTGCAGAAGCCGTTCTCAAGATCGTGGACGCAGCGGAACCCCCACTACGATTTGTGCTCGGCTCGGAAGTCCTGCCTATAGCACGCGGCATCTATGCTGACCGTCTAGCCACCTGGGAAGCCTGGGAGACTGTCTCGAATGCAGCGCAAGGCAACCCTATGCAATAAGCCGTTGCAATTGGACTGGAACGGACATCTACATCACTTAGCAGAATATATATCCGATAACCAACCGGCTTTCTATTTTAGCAAAGAGCCTCTCCGAATTTTTTTTCGAAGAGGTCCCTTGTTGTAACTATAGATTTAGCCCTACTTGTGATACGGTTCACCTTATCACTCTAACGGCGAGAAAAAAGCCGTTGTATTTCGGTTCTCCGAGCTATAGGTAATGAAAGTTTTAGGGCCATCCTTAGCCTCCCTCATCTATGAAGAAAGGACAGGGCGGTCGCCCCTGTCCTTCTTTACTTTAACTAAATTTTTCTATTATATATTTTAACTGTAATTGGAGCGACAATCATAACAAGGAGTATGCCGATAAAGATGGTCATTGATGCGCTTGAAGTGAACTGTCCATGATTGGCTAAATCTTTAAAAGCCGTGACCAAATAAGTAATAGGATTATGTTCAGCTACGCTCTGCAAAAAATGGGGCAACGTATCAATAGGCACGAAGGCGTTGGATAGGAACGACATCATCATGGTAACCATTGTCGAAATACTAGAGATCGTTGATGCGGATTTGGATAGCAGACCAATCAATGCAAATACCCAACTGATTGCGCATGCGCCGAATATGGCCAAAAGCGAAGCGACGATCAACCACCCAAACCCGGCTTCCGGACGCCATCCAAGAATAAAGCCCGTACCGATCGAGAAAAAAGCCGCCGCGACATATCGTAAAATATCTGATGCCACTAAACCAGCCAGTGGAGCAATCCGGACAATGGGTAATGATTTAAACCGATCAAAAACGCCAGTATCCAAATCTTCTCGTAATTGCGTGCCCGTTGCCGATGACGACATGACCAGTGTTTGAATTAGAATTCCCGGCACGATGATTGGCAAGTATCCTTGTACACCTCCAGCAATCGCACCTCCGAACAGATAAGAAAAGACGATCATGAAGAAAATAGGTATTACGGTTACATCTATCAATTTATCGGGATTATGTTTGATTTTCAGGATATTTCTTTTTGCCATTACAACAATATCATACAGAGCGCTCTTTAAGTTGTTTTGTTTGCTTATCACGGATTCCATGTTTATCCCCCTAATTATTTAGTTAGTTCCAAAAACACCTCATCAAGCGTCGGTTTTCTAACCGAAAACTCTTTGATTTCTATATCTTGCTGAGTTAAATCTAATAGTAATCTCGTCATCACTTTCGTGTCTGCCAGCTTAACGGTCAATTTGGTTCCTTCGGGTGAGATCATGGCCTCCTGAGCGATCTCCGCCTTGATTAGTCCTTTGGCTCTTTCGGCGTCCCTCATATACTCCAGAGTAATTTCAAAATGGGTATCGCTTAACAAAGACTTCAATTCATTCGGCGTTCCCTGAGAAATGATTCTTCCATGATTAATTATTGCTAGTCGATCTGCTAGTTGATCCGCTTCCTCCAAATACTGAGTTGTCAGCAAGATCGTTGCCCCGTCGCTTGCCAAGTTGCGGATCACTTCCCACATCTCTCCTCGTGTGCGTGGGTCTAAGCCCGTTGTCGGTTCATCAAGAAAAATGAGTGGGGGCTTCACGATTAAACTCACCGATAAATCCAACCGTCTACGCATCCCGCCCGAAAATTCACGAATCGGTCGATCCTTTGCCTCGGTTAATGAAAACTGGTTGAGAAGTTCAAGAGCCCTCGCTTTGGATTGACTCGCTGATAAACCATTCAATTGCCCAAAGAGCTTCAGGTTTTCCATCGCGGTCAATTCCTCATCAACGGTTGCATATTGGCCCGTCAAGCCAATCAAACTTCGAACCTTTTGAGCGTCTTTGGTGACGTCTTTGCCAAAAATCATTGCTTTGCCTTTTGACACTTTAGTAATCGTTGCAAGCATTCGTAAGAAAGTTGTCTTTCCTGCACCATTCGGACCCAGAATACCGAAGATCTCTCCTTTCTTAATATCCAAAGAAATACCATCGACTGCTCGCTTGTTAGGAAACTCTTTAACGATCTCTTTAGTTGAAATGGCTAGCTCTGTCATTCTGTTTTCTCCTTTGCGCATTTAGTAAGGGTACCTTGCTAATAATATAGGGTACCCTTACTAAATTGTCAACAATATAATTTGAATTACTTCGGTGACCTGATAAAATAGAGGGGGACGGAGAACAAATAAGGGGAAATTATTGTGGATGAAAAACAATTAAACGTCGATATAACCACTAACTTCATGAAATATAATGATTTACTTACGGCGTTCTTAAAAGAAAGCAAACTTAAAGGCAGCAGCGTGTTTACCTCTCCAAATCGAGGGCAAGGGAAAATATTGAGTATCCTTCATCAGACGCCAAGTATTTCCCAAAAGGAATTAGTCAATCAATTGGATATGCGCCCGCAATCTGCTTCTGAAATGATTAAAAAGCTAGAAAAAAAGGGATTCATTGAGCGGTATAAATCTGAAGAGGATCAACGCGCGATGATGATTACGCTAACTAAAGCCGGCAAAGTAGTTTCAAATCAACCCGGAGATTTTCAGCCTGTATTTTTAAATGTTCTAACGATGGATGAAAAACAACAATTTAATCGAATACTCGAAAAACTTGTATCCGAAATTGAACCCGAAGTCGCGAAATTTCGAAACAAGCAATAGGGGCGTCATTTATAGATGCCGAAGGGGGGGTACCAGCAGCACGTCTGAATTTCCGGAGAAGGTAGGTTGCGAAAATCAAAGGGAGCCGTCCCTAAGTCGATGATTTGGGGACGGCTCCCTTTACTGTTTACCTCACTTTTCGCTTGCTATTAATTTTTTTGGGACAATCCAACGTATTGCAGCGAGCAAATTTCGCCCTACTTATGATACGGTTCCCCTCGATTAATCTTCACCGCCCGATAAATTTGTTCCACCAGCACCAATCGCATCAGCTGATGTGGCAAAGTCATTCTTCCGAAACTCAGCTTTTGCTGGGCGCGGCGGAGGACTTCGTCAGAGAGACCATGACTGCCGCCAATGACGAAGACAACATGGCTTGTACCGTAGGTGCCGAGCTTGTCCAATTCCTCTGCGAGTTCTTCCGAGCTCCAGAGTTTGCCGTCGATGGCAAGTACAATCACGTGTGCTTCACTTTTCACATGGGCTAAAATACGCTCGCCTTCTCGCTCCTTAACCTGTCGGACTTCCGCCTCGCTTAGTGTGTCTGGGGCCTTTTCATCCGCTACCTCGATCATTTGAAACTTGATGTATGGCCCCAGCCGTTTAGCGTATTCCTGAATGCCCATGACCAAATATTTCTCTTTTAACTTGCCCACACCTATAAGCTGAATAAACAAATTCCATACCCCTATCTATGTCGAATAATAATGTAAAATCGTATTTACGATCCTTAACTTAAAAACATACCTGTAACATAGTTATTTTAGCATCTGAAACGTCTCTTACCTATCTATTTCCTCTCCATTACGAGCCTATCCCCTGTTCAGGTTATACCGGATCATTCATTTAGGCCTCATCACAATGGAATGCTTTCAGTTCCGTATTCATCAAGACACCGTATTAGCATCTGTTGATATTCGCTGATTTGCTCCGCTGTTGCTGATTCCCGTAATGATTCGAACAATGCCGTACATTTCTTGAAATTACGATCGTTACCTGACTGATCTGCTAGTTGCATCGCCTGCACAGTAAGTCCCACCTGCATCCTGTAATCTGCCGTACTTCCGATAGTACAAAGCCAAATGATAGCAGTAGCTATAATAGTAAGATATGTTCTCTGCGTCTTCATAACTCTCAAATTCATCAATCTGCTCTGCAAACGTATGTAAGATATCTGCCACATCCAAATGATACATAAGCGCTGCCTGTAATATGGTATTTAGCCCCGGTAATATTTCCTCTAGATTATCCTGCAAAAAGGCTACATATTCCTCGATCAGCTCTATATTTCCAGATAAAATATCTACTGCATATAAATTAGTTTTGGCTAAAAACCTGAATTCCTCGACAACCTGATTGTCTTCTTCCTCTAAATCCTCCATCCACCCTAGCTCAGCATACTTATAGATGCACTCCCTTGCCTGCTCATATGCACCCTGATTCTGGTGAGCCATTCCGCACATCAGGTGACTGAGCCCAAAATAATATACCAACGGACGTTCTAAATTGACATGCGAGATGGGTAATTTCATTGCTTTATAATACTGCCTTTCTTCGTAGATACGCTGGACACATTGGTACAAAATATCCGCCGTCTCCATCACCTTTTTCCAATTTTCAAAAGCCACAGCCATCTCCAACATTTCAACAATGATATCCGGTTTGAGTGATTTCAGGATAGAAGTTTCCAAGAGTAGCCTCTCCTCATATTCCCATGTACAGCCAATTGTATAGAAATTGGAATAGGAGGTCAATATAAAAAGTACTTAAGAGTACAATTTTATGTGTTTTTATTTTGCATAAGATGGTCTGTAACGATATTCTCTCCTCTTCTAACCTTAAGTGGAGGTGATCACATGAGTTTACCAGAAAGTGTCGGAAACCGGATACGGGAGCTAAGAAAGGCTAAAGGATGGACACAGGAACAACTGGCAGAAGCCGCAGGACTTCATTACAGTTATATTGGCGGAGTTGAACGTGGAGATCGAAATATTTCATTGGAGACGTTGGAAAAAATTATTTTAGCGCTAAAAGTTCCAGCCTTTGAACTTTTTCAATTCGATGAACCTACGGATCGAAAACAAATCATAAATGAACTTATGTTACTCATAAATTCAAGAGAAACAACAGAACTCGAAATTCTTACTACTATTACTAAAAACATTGTTGGTTTAGTTGAGTTACAGCATAAAAAGATTTGAACTATTCCCTTCTACCTGACTTTTACACTTCATCTTCCATAAGCTTGTTATGAGGTGGTTAATATAACAAAATTACGAAATTCGGTTGGGGAAAGAATTAGAGCAATTCGGAAGGCTAAGGGATTAACACAGCAACAACTTGCGGAGCTTTCAGGATTAGATGATGCATATATCGGATCACTAGAGCGTGGTGAAAGAAACTTTTCGATTGATACCTTGGAGAAGGTGTTAACCGCCTTAAACGTGTCTATCAGTGAATTAATGTTTTCCGAAGAACATATGACTACAGACGAAATGATTCGGCAAGAAGCGATAGATGAGTTTGTTGCGTTGACCAGCAGATTGAACGAAGAGCAAATCGGTATTCTCAGACGCGTCAGTAAAGAAGTTTCACGCGCGTTCGAGTAAGCCATTCCATCCTAAAAATCTTTGAATAAAACCAAAAAAGAGCACCGCATAGGTGCCCTCTAAACCTTTTATAAAAATACTCAAGCGTACAACATAAAAAAGCTCACTTCATGTCCCAGTTGCTTCAGATAATTATAGATCTGCGAGCGGTGATGGAACACATGGGTCACAGTCTCAATCTGCCATTGAACCTGTAGATGCCCATGCTCCATATAAAAGGCCTTCGTCGAACGATTCAGATAATCGTCTTCGCTAAGCGAAAGAATGTAAGCCTTATATGCCTCAAAATTCTCCCTAAAAGTCGTAGCCAAGCGCTCGGGATCTTCTACCCCGGACAGGCTGGTTTCAATCTCTCCCACTTCACCCTCGGACTTCTCCTGCATAATCGCAAGATCCGAAGCTGGAATAAGCACAAAGTGGTGCACTAACTCCAGCAGCGAACGGAAATTGTCCTGTGGGCGAAAGCTCCAATCCTCTGGACGTATTTTACGAATCAAGGCTTCCCCCGTCCGTACCCCGGTCTCCAGCTCATTCAGCAGATGATCGCGAACTTGCAGTGTTCCACTCATATTCTCATCTCTCCTTTGCCATTCTTCTTCCTATTTTGAGTATAGCCGAGGGTTCCGAACGTGTATTGTAAAAATCGGACAACTTCCGAAAGTCCTTAGCCGCAGTAAGCGGGGAAGCTCCATAAAATCTGCGAAAATCACGGATTAGATGCGCTTGGTCAAAAAAGTTATGCTTCAATGCCAACTCCATCGAATCGACAGAATCACCATTCTGAATACTGTGTAGAACGCTCTGGAAGCGGACGACTTCACTGAACTTTTTGGGGCTGATTCCGATCCATTGTCCGAACTTACGATTGATCTGTCTTTCACTGATCGCTTCACGCTCCGCAAGCTCCTTAACCCCCACACTCCCACCGCTCACAAAGATGCGATGCAGCAAGTTTTTCATCAGGTCACAATCGTTCGTGCGTTGGCGCATTAGAAGCTGGTTAAGATACTCCTCCATGATGCGCACCCGTTCATTGAAATCCCGCGCTTCCAAAATGCGCTCACCTATGATCTCAATATTCTCGGGCCATATGTCTTCCAAGCGGTAATTACCGCCTGTAAACAAATGAGTCGGCATGCAGTGAAAATAGTGTGCTCCACCGGGAAAAAATCGCACTGCAAAAATACGTGTTTCGGACCCTGCTTGTCTGGTAGACACGAACGGATTCGTAAATGTCCCACAGTATGAGAGTTCCTGACGCTTACTCACCGGGTCGTATTCTAATAGAATATCCGTACAACCATCAGGTAATACCCGGTCCACTGCCTCTTCTTCCTCCAGCCAGCCTAATGAAGCTTCGTCTCTATCCGATACTGCCACATTCCGTTCGGAAACTTCTCTAGTAGCTGGACCCGACTCCCAATAGCAGGCTACGTAAGCTCTCAGCGCAGCAGACGGCTTTTGTTCAATATAATATGCATAGGGATCACTTCCATTGACCTGAAGCGGACGAAACAGTGAATGCAGCAAAGGGTCCATCCAACGTTCACTCCTGTCTCAGTACGTGGGGGATATATACAAAAAGGACGTTTCTGCCCGAAACGCCCGTGCTTGTTTTTTAGACGACCAAAAACTCTGCTTTCTTCTCACATTCCTTGCACTTCACTGGAGGGTCCCAATCCGAAAATTTCGTTTCTTTGAGATCGACGACATCCGGTGCATCCTCGTATTCATCGACGAACATATCAATTGCCAGTTCCACATGCTCTTTACATACCACGTACATTCCAGTTGCATCCCTTTCCGTTTGAAGCTCTTCCTGTTGTAGGTGTGACTAAACCGTCTTCCTTTGTTCTACCACACTTGACGCGGAAAGGAAAGGGCTTGCCCACTATCCCTGACGTTTGGTCTTAAAAATGAGAAAATTACTGACGTTCAGGTCTTCACGGAAATGGGGATATTTCTCCAGCATGTCAGCAGACGGCTTCGGTTCGACCATCCCATCCAACAACAAGCCAGCCTCAACAATGGTCTGTACATAGCTGCCCAGCGTACGATGAAAATACAAAAGCTTTTCCTCCTGATCATAAGGAATGGCTTGCTCCAATGGGCCTTCATTGAAATATTGATCCACTTTCCAATACAGCTTTTTCCCTGTCTCATCCTTCACCCATCCACTCTGCGGCGTCAGAAAGCACGGATGCAGAATAGAAAAAATAAAGCGGCCTCCTGGAACTAATAATCGCTGCATTTCGGCAATCGCCTGCTCATAATGAGCCAAGTCCTGTATGACCATATTGGACACGATCAGATCAAAGCTCTGGTCCCCGAACATCTCCAGCTTCTCCAGATTGCCATGGTGATATGTAATTCCCAACGCTGATGGTGTTCGCTCTTTGGCTAGCCTCAGCATCTCTGTCGAGTAATCGACAGCCTCCACCAAAGCACCCGCCCTGGCCATTTTCCGGCTCAGATAACCTTCGCCACAGCCGGCATCCAGCACCTTTTTGCCTGCGATCAGTCCCATACACTCTTGCAAAGCAGGATTTAGCAGCACTTCACGAGACCGATCCCCTTCTTCAGTGTACTTAGCAGTAAAATTTTCCGCATGCATATTCCAGCGTCGAATGGCCTCTTCGGTGTTCCATGTCCCCATATTTAGCTCCATCTCCCTTCCGTACTCATTAGCCCTTTGCGAATCCATCTTTCGCGTAGGGTCATAGATTCTACACTCATTTCTGTATTTTTTCAATAATAACGCTTACAATTGTAAAATAACTAATTCATATATGATTTTTACTTGAATTATGCAGGTATTCCAGATTAGGATAATATGGTAATGTTTATTAGAAAGCGCTTTCAAAAATAACTTTGTAAAGGGGCCTGTTATGTTAAAACGAAGACCCATTTCATTGCTGTCGTTGACGCTTGCCATCACCCTATTGTTATCCACGTTCGCATCCGTGGCCGCTGCTGCTGAAACGGACGGACAAGCACAGCCAGCTGCTGCCACAAGCAATATGCAGTCATACGTGGAAGCCATGCAGCCTGGATGGAATTTAGGAAATTCGCTGGATGCTGTCGGGGCGGATGAAACCGCCTGGGGCAATCCGCGCATTACCCAAGCTTTGATCCAGCAAATTGCTGCCCAAGGGTACAAAAGTATTCGGATTCCCGTCACCTGGGATAAGCATATTGGAGCCGCACCCCATTATACCGTTGAATCTGCTTACATGAACCGTGTGGAAGAGGTTGTTCGCTGGGCACTGGATGCCAATCTGTATGTCATGATTAATGTCCATCATGATTCATGGACGTGGGTAAGCAGTATGGAGCCCAAGCATGATGAAGTGTTAGCTCGCTATAACGCATTATGGACACAAATTGCCGACCGCTTTAAAAATCAGCCCAACAAGTTGATGTTTGAAAGTATTAACGAGCCCCGCTTTTCTGAAGGGGGAACCACGGATGAAGCGAAAATGAATCAGATGCTTCATGAGCTAAATGTATCCTTCCACAAAATCGTTCGCGCCTCCGGTGGTAAGAATGCCACTCGTCCCCTTGTCCTATCCGGTCTGGATGCTGCACCTGCCCAAGCCAAGATCAGCCAACTTGCCAACACGATTACTGGGCTGAACGATCCTAATCTGATTGCGACTGTTCACTATTATGGCTTTTGGCCTTTCAGTGTGAACATTGCCGGGAATACAACTTTTGATAAAGCTGCCCAAGACGATATTATTCAAACCTTTGATAATGTCTATAACACCTTTGTAGCCAAGGGAATCCCGGTTATTGTCGGTGAATATGGCCTGCTCGGTTTTGATAAACATACAGGTGTTATTGAACAGGGCGAAAAGCTGAAGTTTTTTGAATTTTTGACTTATTACATGAAAGTGAAGAAAGTAACAGGCATGCTCTGGGATAACGGCCAGCATTTGAATCGGAGCACTTACAAGTGGTCTGATCCTGAACTCTTTAATGTCATTAAGGCCAGCCTGAAAGGACGTTCCTCCAATGCAGCTAGTGATCTCATTCACTTGAAGAAAGGCTCTTCTGTTCAGGATACCAAGATCACTCTAAACCTGAACGGCAACCAGTTGAAATCGCTCAATGCCAACAGCAAGCAGCTGAAACAGGGCACCGACTATACGCTGAGTGGAGATACATTAACCTTCAAAGCCAGCTTGCTCACCAGCCTAATTACTTCCGGTAAATATGGTGAGAATGCCGTCATTACCGCCAAGTTTAATAAGGGGGCAGATTGGAATTTTAAAGTCGTCGTGTATGATACGCCGAAATTAAGTGCTGTCGAAGGGACTACACAAGCCTTTACCATTCCAACAGACTTCCGTGGTAGCCTGCTTGCGACGATGGAAGCCGTGTATACGAATGGAGGCAATGCCGGTCCACAGGATTGGACACCTTATAAAGAGTTTGGCAATACTTTTGCCCCTTCCTATGATACGAATGGCATCAAGCTGCTGCCTGAATTTTTCAACAGTGTGAAGGATGGTGAAGTCACGTTGAAGTTCCACTTCTGGAGCGGCGATGTAGTGACATACAAAATCACCAAGAACGGAACCCGCGTGACGGGTACGACATCTTAATCCAAGGCACTGCAGAAATCAAAAAAAGGCGTTCCCGGAAATAAGCCGGAGAGCGCCTTCTTTATAGTTAAGTCTATCATTCAACCTTAGCCTTCCGGCTTATCTGTTAATTTTAACGTCACCGACTCTTCCTTGCCTGCCCGGTAAAAGGTAACTTTAAGCTCATCGCCAATCTTCTTGTTATCGTACAGGTAGCGACGCAAATCAAGCGTAGAGTTAATCGGTTCGCTATCAAACGCTGTAATGACATCGTTCAGCTTCAAGCCGCCCTCCTTGGCAGGACCATGGGCCTCCAGAACAACGGCTCCATCCTTGACGCTGTCAGGCAGCTTGAGTTCCTTGCGCTGAGTTTCATCCAGCGGTGCATATTCATTATTGAGGTCCACCGTGTACACCCCCAAATAAGGGCGGGTAATCTTGCCGTCCTCAACCAGTTCATTCACCGTCTTCATTACCTCATTAGCAGGAATGGCGAAGCCCAGTCCTTCAACACCTGTATCGGCGATTTTCATCGTATTGATGCCAATCACCCGTCCGTCCAGATCGACCAGCGCTCCGCCGCTGTTTCCTTCATTAATCGCTGCATCGGTCTGAATCACATGCTGTTCCCAGTCATATACACCATCCTGATTAATGGAGATCGGAATGATGCGATTCGTATAGCTCACAATGCCGGAGGTCAGGGTGTCTCCCAATCCGAGCGGGTTGCCAATCGCAATGACCGTCTCGCCCAGACGAAGTTTGTTGGAGTCCCCGATATCCGCTACTGTGCTAATGCCTTTATCATCAACGGCCAGTACGGCGATATCACTAATGCGATCCTTTCCGACCAGCTTCGCCTCTTTTCTGACACCGTCTACGGTTACAATATCCAGATCATCCGATCCTTCAATGACATGGTTGTTTGTCATAATAAAGGCTTTGCCTGAGCTCACACGGAAAATGACGCCCGATCCAAGCGCGGATTGTTCCGTACTTTTACCGTCTTCCCCCTTCAGGTTTACGATGCTGACGACGGCTGGGCGTACCTTGGCTGCCGCCTGCACAATCCGATCATACGGATCGCCCGCTGCTTGCCGCAAGGGATAGTGACTTGCTCCGGTTACCGCTGTAGTGGAGGGCAGACCTGTAACAAAGCTGAACAGCAGCACGGAAACCACTGCACTCACCGCACCGCTAATGACAGCAGCCTGCACCGGACTTACCCGACGATTCCTGTGCGGCCAACGTCCTCGTCCTCCGCGACGCGCCTTAAATGCCGTTTTTTTAGCCGCACGTGTGGACACCTTCGTTGAATAAAAATCATCATCAAACAAGCCCATGCTAATCCTCTCCCCTTCGTTGTCATGCACCGACACTCACTAAAAAATTAGGGCTATTCGGGCTTGCGCCAACCTATGCTACAGAGAACCTGCTCCGTTGAACATCTCAAATGGATTGAATATCCCCTACCATCGGAATTCAGCAACTAATCGTTCCGGTCTACTTATTAATCACCACAAATGGAACCTTCCTAAGCAACCAAATCTCATAAATTAGCATACACGCCGAATCTGACCCCGAATAGAGGAAAAAAGAGGAATGATTTCCAAACCAATGGACTACAATAGTAACAAGTCTTCTATTCTATTACAAAATGATCGTCTCATAGAGACGTTCTGGCTTGTTCCCGTCCGCTTAAAGCAGCCTATACTTTCGATGAGAGCCTTCCTTCAGAAAGCTTTCTGTTGTTAGCTTTATTGTATCACAGCACTTGGCAAAACCACAGGCAGAACCAAGCTTATTGCACGCCATTTTAAAAATATTTTTACAGGAGGAATATAGGATGAATTCCCATCGTTCCGCTATGGATGAAGTTCGCATGGCAGCCAAGCTTGCGGATTTGAAAGACGAGCACTACCGTAATACACTGGCGCTAAGTACATTGATTGAGCTACTGGTGGACAAAGGCATAGTGACCCGTGAAGAGGTCGAGCGCAAAGCCGCCGAGTTGGACAGCTTTATGGCTCACTTACCTTATCCCAAGGTGTAGGACGATCATAATACGTATCACACAATCGAAACTCACTATCCTTGTAAAAACAGCCGCGGTCTTCCATCGCATCGCGTACAGTCATCTTCGCAAGTTCCATCATATTGTGGTCGCGGCTCAAGTGTGCCAGATACGTTCGCTTTGTCCGTCCGGTCAACAACTCGCTAAGAATCGCACCTGCCATCTCATTGGATAAGTGGCCGATATCACTGAGAATACGGCGCTTGATGTTCCAAGGATAACGGCCCATACGCAGCATTTCTACATCATGATTAGCCTCCAGCACCAATACATCTGCGTCTGATATCGCTTGTTTTACCTTATCGCTGACATAGCCGAGATCGGTTGCTACGCTAAGCTTCTCTGCCCCATCATAAAAGCTGTACCCTACGGGCTCAGCCGCATCATGGGAGATGCCAAAAGACTCTACACGCAATGACTCAAATTCCCTTGTCGCGCCTGTCTCCAATATTCTGCGGTTATCATCCGCAATTTGCCCAACAGCGTTGCTGATGGCAAACCATGTCTTCTCGTTAGCATATATAGGTAAATTATATTTACGCGCCATGGCGCCTAGTCCTTTAACATGATCGGAATGCTCATGTGTGACCAAAATACCATCCAACTCTTCTCCGCTCAGATCGCGTTCTTTCAGCAATTCGTCAATACGCTTTGCGCTGAGACCTGCATCGATGAGCAATGTCGTGTCTTCGTTCCGCACAACGGTAGCGTTGCCGGTCGAACCGCTCGACAGCACGGTAAAAGAAATCCCCATATCTGTTCAAGACCCTTCTGTATGTTCTGTCTTTGGACTAATGACATCTCCGTTCATCTGTACATAATACACACCTTTTCCGTTGTCCAGCATAAACCGCCACACCGGGGCAGCCACCTGGCTATCGGAGTTAAAGGTCTGTCCGTAATACCCTAGCCGGATATCCTTCACTACGGAGTCACGCGGCAAATAGCCGTCGATCAACCTCGCCAAGGCTTTGGACGCAGGCAGCATTTTCTTTGCCTCATCCGAGGGCTGGAGCTCCACCTGAATTTTGCGATACCCTGTAATCTTCTGATTGCTGTAAAACAGAGCCAGCTTCACATTAAAGAGCGGCCACTTGCCCTGTACCAATGGATGCAGCACAAAAGCATCTGCCTGTCCGGATACGAGCTCCTCCTGAACATCCAGCGGATCATACTGATAGCTATCGATATCCTTGATTTGCGGCTCCAGTGCCTCCACTAGCGCATCATGAGTGAATACCAGCTTGCTGTCGACCGGTCTCAGCAACTGCACAAGTTCATCTTTCTCTCCACTATGGACATAGGTGTAAGACAGCTTGGGCAGCTGCGGGGTATCTCCGGGAATCGGAGCCAACACCTGAATGCTTTTCTCTTCCATTAAACGCTGCGTGTTTTCATCCAGTGAAGTAAAATCCAGATTCGGCCCGGCCGTTTCCTGCGCATCATGCCACAGTTGATAACCCAATACCACATTGAGCAGCAAAAATGTACAGATCAGTACGTTTTTAGCGCGGCTCCAATCCATTCCCTTTCCCCCTTCCTATCATCGCTTTGTCTCTTGGTCTGACTTTTTTAATGTTGTATTGGATGCTGTCGTTACAGGAACAGCATGAATCTCTGCAACAGAACCGTCGTTGAACGTAACACGCCACTCTGGGATGAGCTTCAATCCGTCATTGATCAGCTCTGGCTGATATACAGGAGTTAGATCTCTAATCGACTTGCCGTCGCCTACCGTTTGCAGTTGCTTCTCCAAGGTCTCACCACCTGGCAGCATCACTTTCTTTGAGGATTGCTCCCCGCCCTTGAGATACAGCAACGAACGATCATAGACAGATGCCGTTTCCTGCTGGATTTGCAAGGAGATCGTACCAAAGCGGAACGATGGCGTGTCCAGCACCGGATAAGCGCCATAATACTGCTGGAACATCACGCTCGTGCGATTTTCATTGCTGCTTCTCAATTTCAGCTGATACGCAGCATCCCAGCCGCCATGCTGATTCACAAAATCAACTGCGGCCAACACGTCCCTAATTGGGCTGCTTCCATCCGCTCCCGGTGCACTAGGATCGGTATAGCTCATCCAACGTTGATCCTGCTTGATCTGTAAGCTACGCTTGCTATCTGTATAAATCTGTGAACCATCTTTTTCCTGAATATTGCGCGTAATGCCCGGATCGAAAAATAAATTCCGCTGCATCTGTTCTGTCGTAAACAACCCGGCATATACCACAGGCTGTACAGTCTCCAGGTCATCCACGGGAATGTAATACTGATTATTCACCAGCTTGTACAACGGGGCATTTTTTCCAAAATTCACATGCTGCCGAATGTCTTCTACCGTCATATCGAACTGGTTCGCCTCATACACCACATCACCTCTGGCACTGAAAAAGAGTGCGTGCGGCTTGGCATTCTTTTCGTCGATGTAGATCCAGATGCGGTTAATCGTCTCCCCCTGAAATACTGAATCCGGCGTCAGACGCATGACCCGCTCCAGTAATGAAACCGGAACCCCGCCGGAAAATGATAATTCGATCCCCTCATTCTCACTGCGAATCCGTGCCCAGTCCGCTGACTGGATACTCCGACGTTGGAAATTGTTAAAGCTTCGGCTTTCCAGCCGTGTATAAATCAAATCGTAAAAAGTAACCCCCGGATAAAAAACGGTATGTTTCTTCTCACCTTGATGAATTAGCATCCTATCAGGGAATACAAGATTTTCAATCTTTCTCTCCTGCCCCATGCTTTCAGTTTTGACATAGTTCGTTTCTGAAGTGAGTACAGAATCACTGCCTGGAAGACGGTAGATCAAAAAATAAGTCTGAACCAGACTGGAAGCCACCAGCAAAACAAGCGTCCAGGACTTCAAACGTTCCTTCACTGTGCTTCCCTCCCTTCACCCGACATAGGCAGCGTAAAGGTTGTACAAGTTCCCTGACCATATTCAGACTCCAGGAAAATCTGACCTCCATGGGCCTTTACAATTTCCCGGGCAATCGACAGTCCCAGTCCTGTGCCACCCATATTGCGCGATCTCGCTTTGTCCACACGATAAAACCGTTCAAAAATCCGGTCCAAATCTTTTTTGGGAATACCAATTCCGGTATCCTGTACCGAAATAGCCAGCATTCCCTCATGGTTGCGACGAGCCTCGATCCGGATACTTCCACCTTCCGGCGTATATTTCAATGCATTGGACATCAAATTGTCCAGCACTTGATCAATCTGATCGCGGTCGATCACGACCTTGCCAATCCCCTGCTCTACGAACATGCCTGAGCGAATGTGTTTTTGCTTCATTTGAAAAGAAAACCGATCCGCGACCTCGTCCAGCATCTCCATCACATCGGCAGGCTGCATCCGCAGAGGCGCCTCATTGGAATCGAGCCGCGACAGATGCAGCAAATCCGTAACCAGCCGGATCATACGCTCCGTCTCGTTACGGATGACACCTACAAAACGCTCTGCGAGCTGCGGCTCAGCCATCGCGCCGTCATCCAGCGCTTCAGCGTAGCTACGGATCGTCGTCAGCGGTGTGCGCAGCTCATGAGATACATTAGCGACGAATTCCCGCCGCGTCGTCTCCATCTCCTCCTGCTCCGTCACGTCCTGAAGCACAGCAATCGTGCCCGTAATGCCAAATTCCCGCCGATGAATGGGTGTAAAGGTCACGCGGATGACGATGGGTTCATCCTGACCGGCCGGCTCCAGCTGCAAGAGCGTAGAAGCGGACGATCCGCTGTACAGGGCCTCGGTTTCCTCCGGGTCGATCCCCAGAAGTACCGCGATATGTCTACCGGTCATTTCATTCTCGTTCACGCCCAGCATGGCGCTGGCCCGGCGGTTGACCAGAATGACCCGGCCATGATCGTCGGTAGCGACCACACCGTCGCTCATATTGGTCAAGATGGAGGAGAGCTTTTCCTTCTCCTCCTCATTCTGCGACAGAGCCTCACGTAGACGTCCTGTCATATAGTTAAAGGCCACGCTCAGCCTGCCGATTTCATCTTCGCCAAACACTGGCATCTGCTGGTCAAACTTGCCCTCAGCGACCTCCGTTGCATGACGTGTCATCACTTTGATTGGATGCGTAATCGTGTGGGCCAACACCACGCCCAGCACAGCCGTCAACGCGAGCGCAATCAGCATACCTGAGAGAAACACATTGTTAATGCGTTTCATCGTATCGTACAGCTCAGCCATCGAAGCAGCGATGTACACTGCACCGACGATTTTGCCTTGGCTGATGACAGGCTTGGCGACGACCTTCTTGCGGACGTTATCTTCGTCCACCATATATTCCTCGTTATCACGAATTCCTTGGAGTGCGCGGCTAACCACTGTCTGCGTATTTTTACGTCCGACATAGTCAGCATGAGAGCCTTGAGAAGTAATCAGTACTTTGCCACTGGCATCCAGCACCTGAATTTCCGCGCCGCTGAAATCAAACAAGTTATTCACGCGTGCACGCAGACTTTCGACGCTATCTTCCTCCATTTTGCCATCACTGCCACTCAGATCCTGCTCCGCCAGCACGGACAGCATCTCCGCCCGTGCTTGCAAATCCTGCGTAAAATTACTCGTCAACGAGTTCTTCATCGAGCTGACAAAATAGACTCCAATCAACTGCATGGCCACCAAGATTAGCAGCACATAGATAATAATCAGCTTGGCATGAATGGTGCGAAAGAAGGACAGCCATCTCATGCCCGCAGGCCACCTTTGCCCCCGCTAACGATATATCCGAGGCCACGCCGTGTCAGGATCGTCTCCGGCTTGCTCGGGTTCTCCTCAATCTTCTCGCGCAGTCGCCGGATCGTCACGTCTACCGTCCGCACATCCCCGTAGTACTCAAATCCCCATACCGCTTGAAGCAAATGCTCGCGAGTCATGACCTTGCCTGCATTTTTCGCCATATAGTACAGGAGCTCATACTCGCGGTGCGTCAGGTCAAGTGGAGTTCCGTTTTTATAGGCTGTATACATATCCGCATCAAAAAAGAGATCGCCTACGCGCAGCCCCTGCTTATCCTCCTGTGGGCGGCTTTCCGGCGTGCCTGCTACGCCGCGTTGCTGTCTACGCATCTGTGCCTTTACCCGTGCCAGCAATTCGCGTGTGCTGAACGGCTTCGTCACATAATCGTCCGCACCCAGCTCCAGCCCTAGCACTTTGTCGATTTCCCCATCCTTCGCAGTCAGCATAATAATTGGCGTCTGAAGCTGATGTCCGCGCACCTCGCGGCATACGTCCATACCGTCCATGCCCGGCAGCATCAGGTCCAGCAAAATCAGGTCTGGCTGTTGCTTAACCGCGATATCCACCGCACTGATTCCATCAAAGGCGCAAATGACCTCGTATCCTTCTTTTTCCAAATTAAATTTCAAAATATCAGCGATAGGTTGTTCATCATCCACTACTAGAATCGTCCCTTGCATACAGCGCTCACCTCTTCTCACGGATCATCATCTATTATTAACTTTCGTTTGTCAGTACCCATAAGATGCTTATTCTATTCTATCATACCCGTATGCTATTCCATTACTTTTCCAGACCCTTTTCTTTACGCAGAAAAAACCATGCCTGCACCTGGCTATTAAGCATGCAGAAAACATGGTCTTCCTCCTTGATCCTCATCGAATCACATAACTCTCGATTTAAACATCCAATCTATCTTAAATACGTCATTGGATTTTGTGGCGTATTATTTTTGCGAATCTCAAAGTGAACATGTGTGCCTGTGGAACGTCCGGTGCTTCCCATGATACCAATCGCTTCACCTTGCTGAACAACCTGTCCCACATGGACACCAATACTGTTCAAATGCCCGTATACTGTTTGATAGCCGTTGCGATGATCAATCATAATGACATTACCGTAGCCATTCTGCTGACCGGCAAATGTGACGACACCTTCATCTGAAGCTTGAATCGTATGATCGCCGACCAAGTCAACACCTTCATGCATACGTCCCCAACGTCCTCCGAAGCTACTCGTCATGATTGCACCCGCAGTCGGCCAGGCAAATTGGCCCGAGCCTTCCCCCTCGACTTTCGTTCCTCTCAGAACCACCTCGGTAACAGACGGCTGTAACACCTTTTGACCGAGCCATTCCTCTTGCACGACCTCACCGTTCTCCTTGGTCAAACGGTAGTCCATCTCTTTAAGACCTGCTTGTCCCGGTCTGACGACTTTCGTAACTCCTGCCTTCAATTCATCGCTCTGGCGAATCTCTACTTCAGGCTCGATAGCAATCTGCTCGACGACCTTTTCTACCGTTCGTACCGTAACAGGTACCTTGGGAGCCGTGACCTTTAACTCGTCCCCAATTTGCAAATACAACTCACGCAGACCGGGATTGTTCTGCTTAATCTCCCAAGCCGTCGTATCGAACTTCGTAGCAATCGACGACAAAGAATCGCCTTCTTGCACCGTATAGGTTGTAGGAGCTTCACGTCCCTCGGTCAATACTTTAACCGCTTCTTCCTCCGTCAGCACCTTGTTCGGATCTGCTTTCACAGGCTCATACGCAATCTTTTCACGGATACTGGCAGACTCCAGCCATGCTTTAGGCGCCTTCGTGCTTGCGCTAGCATGACTACTCCCCACGGATGTTTTGCGAACCAGCCCCTTAATGCCTGTCGCCGTACCTTCACCCGCAGGTGTGTATTTCTTCTGCACTTGCTTTAAAGCCGCTTGTGCCGTCGCTTTATCCTTTACAATGCCAACCGTCTGTCCGTTGACCTTCATTTCTACTCCTTTGGCATAGGCAGTCAGCATGCCATCCAGCTTCTTCAACGTGGCTGCGCTATCGATATCTGCCTTATATGCCTTTTCCGTGCTCGTCGTGACCGCGCTCGTATTGAGCACCATTTGCACGTCAGGATACTTGTCTTTATACTGTTTGCTCTTCGTTGTGTACAGTTGCTTAAGCTGTTGTTCATTCAGGATACTGCCGACCTCAACGCCTTTAACATACACTTTATAATAAGGAACCGTATTGGCACCAACATACTGATTGCTAGCAAAAATAAGACCGCCAACAATCACAATGCCGCCTGCCGTCCAACTTAACCATCTTTTCCGTCCGTTCCACCATGTTGCTATTTTCCCTGCTTTATCGGCAGAATTGCTTTCAACACTTGAATTCCCATTCCTGTGGTCTGGTGATAACTTCCCCTTAGAAACCTCCATGGTTCTCTCCTTTTCAGCATATCCTATCTCTATTAAATGCGTTCATTATTGTCCTTTTACATGATAAAAGTAGCCGTTTTACAAGCTTATCTATGATAATAGTCGCTATCTAGCATTGCATAGTTATGTAAAAGGTTTCAAAAATTTAACCTTTTCACAACACAGTTTACTTTAACATAGCTTTTACAAAGAATTCAACTGCACTCCAATTACTTCCTAGCACGCAAAAAAATCCGCGCCCGGCGCGGATTCTACAGTCCTGTTTTGAGCATTAACATTGCCCATATATTTATGCGTTTTATTTATGCATTATTTAAGCATACCCATCAATTTGTTATATTCCTCTTTGGTCAAATACTTCGCAAGCACCTGCTGAATATCTTGCAGCTCCTGCTCGGTGAGACCGCCTTCCATCGCAGCTGATATTTTCTGCATCTCTTCCGGCGGAAGTTTATTCATAAGAATCGTAAAAATCTCCTGCTTCTGAGCCGCCGGTAAATTGTTCTTTTTCTCCGTCAGATGGTCGGGCGTAATGACCAAATCATGGCCTTCGATACTCGTTTCAGGTGTAGCTGTACCTTCTGCCTGCTGACGCGGCTCGCTGTCTGGTGTTCCCGCCGACGTGGCCCCTTCCTGAGATCCCTTGTCGTTGGATGCACCACCTGTCTTATTTCCGCTTTCTTCTAAGCCCTGTCCCATGACAGGCAAAGCATTATCAGGCGGTGTTACACTTCCAGAGTCGCTCCCTGTCGTCTTGCTCTTCCCTGTACCTGTACTTTGATCAGTACCAGCGCTGCCTTTTAGCCAGCCCCATCCCCATATCGGCTGATGATCGAGCTGAATGTTAAATTGCCGTAGCAACGATTGAACATAAGCATTCACGACCACACCGGTCACTGCCAGTGTCAGCGCGCTGACCAGCACCACCGTCATTCCTTTTTTAAGCAGCCATCCAAGCCACCTCATATCCCGTTACCTCCTTATACGCATCTTGCCATGTGTACATCATGAAGTGCATATAGACCAGTATTGACGAGATATGACGATTTTTAACCCTTGGAATATGTAAAACTAGCACCAACACATCCATATAAAAAAGAAGAGGGAGGCATGAATTGCCCCTCTCCCCTTGATTTAGCAGGAATAGTTATATGATTAAACAGGCATGACGCCCTCATAGAATCCTACGGATATTTTACAAATAAATCGGAAGCACTTGGTTCGTTTGATCGCGGTTACGACCAACCGAGAAAATAGCGATTGGAATACCTGTCAACTCGGATACGCGTTGTACGTAATGGCGGGTAGTCTCCGGCAGTTCCTCCAGCGTCTTCACGCCAGTAATGTCTTCGTTCCAGCCTGGCATTTCTTCATATACCGCCTCGCACTCTGCCAGCATTTTCAAGCTAGCTGGATAATGCGTGATGATCTCGCCGCGGTATTTGTAGCCTGTACAGATCTTAACTGTTTTCAGGCCTGTCAATACGTCCAGCGAGTTCAGGGAAAGACCAGTTAATCCACTAACACGACGGGCATGGCGCACAACAACGCTGTCAAACCAGCCTACGCGGCGAGGACGACCTGTAACCGTACCGTACTCATGGCCTGTTTCACGAATGTAATCGCCGACTTCATCGTGTAGTTCCGTTGGGAAAGGTCCATCCCCTACACGAGTTGTGTACGATTTAGCTACACCGATCACTTGTTGAATTTTGGATGGGCCTACACCAGAACCGATACATACGCCGCCAGCTGACGGGTTAGAGGACGTAACGTATGGATACGTACCTTGGTCGATATCGAGCATAACGCCTTGTGCACCTTCAAACAACACCTTACGATTGGCGTCAATTGCATCGTTCAGCACAACAGACGTATCCGCTACATAAGGACGAATAAACTCAGCATATTCCAGATACTGTTTCAATATTTCTTCAACATCCAGCGGCTCGCCGCCGTATACTTGCTCAATCACTTGATTCTTTTCCTTCGTTAGATGGCGCAGTTTCTTTTCGAATTCTTCTGCTTCCAGCAAATCAGCAATACGAATACCGTTACGAGCAGCTTTATCCATATAAGCAGGGCCAATCCCTTTACGGGTAGTACCAATTTTGTTAGGACCTTTGCGGTCTTCTTCCAGCACGTCCAACGTCATATGGTAAGGCATAATGACATGTGCGCGGTCACTAATGACCAAATTTTTCGTGGAAAATCCATTATCATGAATATAAGTAATTTCTTCAATAAGAGCGGCTGGATTCACTACCATGCCGTTGCCAATAACACACTTTTTATCTTCATAAAAAACGCCGGATGGAATCAGGCTCAGCTTATACTTTTTACCGTCAATGAGAATCGTATGACCAGCATTGTTTCCGCCTTGGTAACGGGCCACTACTTCAGCGCTTTCCGCCAGATAGTCCGTGATTTTACCTTTGCCTTCGTCTCCCCATTGTGTCCCCACAACGACTACAGTTGACATGTTTCATTCCTCCGTGGAGTGCCCACAGACACTCTGATTTTGAGCTGACGCGCTAACACATATCTGGCTTCAACCGCCTCAGCGGGCAGGTATGGAGCGTTCTCGGACAGCAGGAAAAAACGTCCGTCGCAGACATTCCGTAAGTTCGGAAAGCCCCGGGCGTAATGATCTCCCCACTGCGTTGAAGCAGCACTATAAGTGTACCAGTACCATTTTTCAAAGTCAAATAAAAAGCGAACATTATATTACATGAAAATAGTATTGTTCGTAATTGAGAGTTTCAATCGTTCTATGAAAATATATGAATTCTATAAAAAAGGCTCTCTCGTAATCGCGATACCCGCGTCGAAAGAGCCTTTTCTAATCATACTAATATATTAACCGGCGAACGCATCCGAATGGGCACGCTCGTAATTAGCGAATTTATTATAATTTTTGAGAAATACCAGCTCTACCGTACCGACCGGGCCGTTACGCTGCTTGGCAATGATAATTTCAATAATATTTTTCTTTTCTGTTTCCTGATTATAATAATCATCCCGGTACAGAAACGCAACGATGTCAGCATCCTGCTCAATGGAACCCGATTCCCGCAAGTCACTCATCATGGGCCGCTTATCTTGACGCTGCTCCACACCCCGGCTCAGCTGGGAAAGGGCAATTACAGGCACTTCAAGCTCACGGGCGATTTGTTTCAATGTCCGTGAAATTTCGGATACCTCCTGCTGCCGGTTCTCGCCCGCTTTGCCGCGTCCGTGAATGAGCTGCAAGTAGTCAATAACGATCATACCCAGTCCCTTTTCCGCCTTGAGACGGCGGCATTTGGCACGGATATCAGCCACAGTGATGCCGGGCGTATCATCGATATAGATTTCCGCCTCTGACAAGGCTGCAATGCCCATGGTCAGCTTCGCCCAATCGTCGTCGCCTTTAAATTCACCTGTCCGCATGACGTTCGCGTCCAAGTTAGCCTCGGCACAGATCATCCGCTGCACGAGCTGAGCCGCCGACATCTCCAGACTGAAGATGGCAACCGTCTCTTTTGCCCGTACTGCAACGTTTTGTGCAATATTCAGGGCGAATGCCGTTTTACCTACAGATGGACGGGCAGCCACAATGATCAGGTCATTGCGCTGGAAACCCGCCGTCATCTTGTCCAGGTCAACGAATCCGGACGGAATTCCGGTCGTGTTTCCCTTGTTCTGATGCAGCAATTCAACGCGGTCGAACACTTCCATCACGACATCGCGGATGGCGATAAAACCACTGCCTGAGCGCCCGTTGGAGATTTCCATAATCTTGCGCTCAGCATCACTCAGCATACCGGCGACATCCTCGCCACTGCTATAGCCTTCGCTTACAATCTGTGTAGCTGCACGAATCAAGCGACGAAGCATCGCTTTTTCTTCAATGATCTGGGCATAGTAATCCACGTTAGCCGCTGTTGGCACCCCGTGAGCCAGCTTCGCCAGATAACTGACACCGCCGATATCCTCTAGCTGACCTTTGTCCTGAATTTTCGAGGTCAGCGTAACCAAGTCAATCGGCTGTCCGGATTCACCCAGCTCAATCATTGCTTCGTAAATCATTTGATGAGCTTTATCGTAAAAGTCCTCGGTCTGCACCCGCTCCATTGCGGTAATCAGTGCTTCAGACTGAAGCAAAATAGACCCAATAACCGCCTGTTCAGCCTCCAGATTTTGCGGAGGAATCCGATCAAAAAATTCGCCGCCCATAATTATTCTTCAGTCACCTGTACTTTCAGCGTAGCTTTGACCTCAGGATGAAGCTTGACGGTCATTTGAGTCACGCCCAACGTACGAATCGGTTCTTCCAGCTCGATTTTGCGTTTGTCCAGCTTGATGCCTGTTTTAGCAACAGCCTCTGCGATTTGCTTGCTTGTAATCGCGCCGAACAGACGTCCGCCTTCTCCAGCCTTTGCTTTGAGCTGAATTGTAGTCTCTTCCAGCTTTTTGCCGAGTACTTGTGCCTCTTCCTTTTCCTCTTGCTTGCGTTTCTCCTCAGCAGCATTTTGGTTTTCCAGCGTCTTCATATTTCCTTCCGTTGCTGGACGGGCAATCCCACGCGGCAACAGAAAATTCGCTGCATAACCGTCGGATACTTCCTTAACCTGCCCCTTCTTACCTTGGCCCTTCATATCTTTAATGAATATTACTTTCATTCAAATAACCCCTCTTCCCCATCAATTTCGGCCAGTACGTCGACCACTCTGCGCTTAGCTTCCTCCAGCGAGCAATCCAGCTGAACCGCCGCATTCGTCAGATGTCCTCCGCCGCCTAGCCGTTCCATGACGACCTGTACGTTCATGCGTCCGAGTGATCGGGCGCTGATCCCCACCAGACCGTCAGGACGTTCACTGACCACAAAGGAGGCCAGTACATCCGTCATATTGAGTAATGAATCCGCCACCTGAGCAATCAGGAGCTGCGGTATTTTTTGTCCGGGCTCGGTCACCGCAATTGCGATATGCCCATATATCATTTTAGCATGCTTAATAATTTCCGCCTTAGCAATATATTCATCCAGGTCCTCTTTTAACATGCGCTGGATCATCACTGTATCTGCTCCACTACGTCTTAAGAAGCCAGCTGCCTCAAACGTGCGTGAGCCTGTATGCAGGGAGAAATGCTTGGTATCCACCGTAATCCCCGCCAGCAGTGATGTTGCCTCCAGCGGTGTCAGCTGGACCTTTTCATGGATATATTGCAGCAGCTCAGTCACCAGTTCACAGGCCGATGACGCGTATGGCTCCAAATAGATCAGAACAGAATCATTAATAAATTCCTCGCCCCGACGGTGATGATCCACAACCACCACCCGGCTGGCCGTCTGCACCAGACGCGGCTCAATCGTCATTGACGCCTTGTGCGTATCCACCACAACCAGCAGGCTATGCTCGGTCATCACCTGAAGCGACTGCTCCGGTGTCATGAGCGCTTGCGACAGCTTCTCATCCTTGTTTACCTGCTCCATCATTCGGTCAATAGACGGATTGGATTTGTCCAGTACGATATGGGCCTCTACATTGTAAAGTGCCGCAGCCTTCCACACACCGATAGCTGCTCCTATTGCATCCATGTCCGGTATTTTGTGTCCCATAATCAGCACACGGTCGCTCTCCTGCATCAGATCACGCAGCGCATGCGCAATGACTCGGGCACGCACCCTGGTACGCTTCTCGACAGCATTGGACTTGCCTCCGTAAAAGGACAGGCGCTGTCCCGCTTTCACTGCTGCTTGATCTCCCCCACGTCCAAGCGCCATATCTAGACTGGATTGAGCTAGCTCGCCCAGCTCCTTGATACTCTCTGCGCCGAAAGACAAACCAATGCTCAATGTCATCGGTACTTTCAAATCTGCTGTCATTTCCCGCACGGTATCCAAAATGACGAATCGGCTTTGCTCCAGCTCCTGGAGTGCTTTATGATTCAGCATAATAAGATAACGCTCAGATGACAACCGGCGCAAATAAATATTGTATTGATTGGCCCAAGACGTAATCTCGCTGGAAACCTTCGCAATAAGCGCGGTACGCTGCTGATCGTCCATTCCCTGAGCAGCCTCGTCCATATTATCAAGCATGACAATACCAAGCGCTAACCGCTCATTCTCATACTGCTTGCGCAGTACCGCGAGCTCCGTCACTTCATACAAATATATCAGACGCTCATCAGGCACGATTAGAAACTGATAATGACGCTCATCATGCTGTAATTCCACCTTTAGTTCACGAGCAGACTCTTTCGTTTCCTTTTTAGTGCTTAGAGCGTTTGCGAGTTGAGGAAACAAATCTTGAAGGGGCTCTCCAATCAACGATTGCTCCTCGAACATCTCACTGGCAAAGCGATTGTGCCATTCTACCGTTCGATTTTCACTGTATAAAATGATACCGAACGGCAGTGTACTGATCGCTTCTCCCTCCACCCGCTTGATCCGGAAGGAAAGGCCACTGATATATTGATTCAGTTCCCGACGGAAATCCAGCTCCGTCTTCAGCATCAATCCGCCGAGCAAGAATGATAGCAGCAGTCCTATCACACCCAGTTCCCAGTTGTACATGGAAATACATATGACAAGCACCAGCAGCAGTAAAAACGCCCAGACCGTCTGATAGCCGTGCCAGCGTTTTTGTAGAAATTTAGGCATGACTGTTCACCCTATTTCTTTGATCTTGTAATAGCTTCACGCAGCGGAAAGGCCAAATCAATAATACCTATAATGCGGAGCGGCTGGAACACCAGAACGACGAGCGACAGCAGCAACGCAATCACTGGGCTCATTTTACGGCTATGCGTCCAGAAGTATACAAAACCAATTGTCTGGATAATAAAACATGCATGGATCAGCGGTAGCATACTAATGGAAACCGTTTGAATCCAGCTGCTATCGGAGGAATCCGCTATCCATCCAATTACAATTGCCAGCAGATAGTACCAGATCAGCGTGCGTGGTAGCATCCACTCGCGGGCAGGCTCCATTTTACGTACCGGCACATCGAGACTGCTCAATGCTGGACGTGCCAAAGCATGTGTGATCACTGCCAGTATAAACGAGCTGACGATCATCACATATGGAACTTTACCAATCAGCATTGTACCGAGTTTCTGCGTATCTTCAGCTGTCCAGCTCATATTCGCAAACATCGGATTCGCACTTAAAATCTGCTGTACAATACTGGCCGATATCTCAGCCTGATCCCGAAGGGACTGCGAAAGATCAAACCCGAAGGAATACGTAGCGATAAACAGTACAAACAACAATTCGGCTAAAATAATGCCCGTTCCGGTCATCAAAGCCTGAAAAGCAGATCCTCCCTTTTTATATATCCGTCCCATCAATATAGAAGGAATCAGAAAGTAAATCGCAGGAAGCAGCGAATACACATCGAGTAGCGCTATAATTAAAAGCACCGGTATGACGTGAACCAGAAATCCTTTGAAAGGCAGCGATGAAAACAATACAGCGCCAGGCACAATCAGAAAAAATACGGTAATAATTTTAAATGGTGTCAATAGAGTCAGCAGCAGAAGCAAATAAATAACACTCCATGCTACAGTGGCCAAGCGGAATTTCAACGTTTTCACCTCTTACGCATATGTTCTTCCAGTGCGGAAATGTCCTGATACCAATCCTCCAGCTGGTGTCCTTCTTTTCTGTGCTTTCTTAGCTTGTCGATGAGTAGATCATCCAATTCACGGTAAGACACCCCAAGACGCCTCCCCAGAATATAACTGCTCATCACCAGGCTGGCCAAACAGTCACCAATACGGACTGTACTGCCTTCCCACATCGCCTTAAACAGACGGGAGACTTGGTCAAGCACCTCTGTTTTAAGCCATTCAATAACCTTGGCTCGTTTAACTACATCCATTTCTTTAGGCATATGATGAAGAGTCACACCCCTCTGAAAAAGCTTTATTCTCCATTATAGCATATCCTATTTTGAAAATAACTGTTACCCCATAGGGTAAATCGTTATTTTCAGAGCAGCTTTGCTGCTTATTATAAGCCCATGTCAACACTGTTAGCCCCTAGGGTAATAGTAATCTTCAGTGCGGCTTTGTTGCTTATTTTAGCTTGAAGTATTAAGCGATTCCTTAGACACAAATTTCTCACAATACTCAATAATTTGGCTGCGGCGCACGATACCGATAAACCGTTCCATATCATCCACAACGGGCACAAAGTTTTGTACCTTCGCCAAATTAATCAGATCCTCCATATTGGCATCAATGGATACAGGTTTCATCGAAACCCGCAGCGGAACGTCCTTGAGCATAAACTTAGAAGCGTTTTCAAAGGTGATTTTCCCCTCGGACTCTTTCATATGCCACAATAGGTCACCCTCTGTAACCGTACCCGTATATCTACCTTCCTTATCCAAAATAGGAACCGCTGTGAACCGGTGATATTCCATTCGTTCCAATGTTTGCCGTAGAGTAGCATCCGCCGTTACACAAGCGACCTCTTGTTTGGGAAGCAAGAAAAAAGCAATATTCATGAGAAACGAATCCCCCTCAAAATCAAATATAAATCCATTGATTACTCACTGAATGTCCTGTTTGTCGGGAAGCCTCAGCGTCTGCGGGGTTGTATCAGAGTCTAGCCAGTTCGCAATCATAAGTCTGGCATATTCAAGTTCCTGTTCATTAGCCCGGTCATAGTACAGGCCCTTCTTCTTGAACCCTTCCCCCGTAATCGTAAAACTTGAGATTTGTGGATTCCCTTGTGAAATAGCTTGCTTGCCAAGCCCAGTAATAAAGGCAGGTTCCATATCCGTTGTGAAATTGGCCCCCATGATATCGAGCAACTCCGGGATCTTGGTGATTCCGTCGATATTCAGTAGCCTATCGGCCATAGCATTCAAAAAAATTTGCTGACGTTTTGTACGGTTGAAGTCGCTATCTTCCCGATACCTAACATAATACATGGCTTCTTCACCATTATAAAGCGGCTTGCCCGCCTCAATACGGAACTTGATATGCAGCGGGTTTTTATTCTCGATGGGCTGGTCGATAGGTAACACTACTCCGCCCACTGCATTCACGGCATCCTGAATACCCTGGAAATTAATCGTAGCATAATAATCGACCTTATGCTCCATCAGCTTCTCTACAGTGGCCATGGACATATCCTCGCCTCCGAACGCATAAGCATGCCCTAACTTATCAAAATCATCCTCGCCATCTCGATTGGAATCATGTCCGGCAATCTGTACATACGTATCCCTTGGGATAGAAATCAAGAGCACACGCGATTCTGCGGGCCGTACAGCAGCATATATCACCGTATCTGAGCGACCACGTGCCTTTTCATTGGGCCGTTGATCTGTCCCCAGTAATAACACCGAAAAAGGCTCCTTCTGGTAAGCAATGGTCTCTTGGGGCTGTTGTTCCTTGGATTGACGAGGCTGGTAGGATTTCTCCAGCTTGCTTTCCAGCGTCGGTGACACAAACCAGTCAAAAGCCACGAGCGTCAGCTGTTTGCGGAATAGATAGCCCCCTACTGCAACTAAAAGCAAGACAATACATGAAATATATAGAGCGGTAAACCTCTTTTTCTTTTTGGGCTTTCCACGGGTCCTTCTCTTATGTCTTCTCTCCATCATGGCTTCCTTCCTTCTTTCGTCCACAAATCCCATCTCTTCATTAAACCGGATTGATCCCTCATGAAGCGGAAACTTCCCCTCAAAGCATAAAAGGTCTGCTACCTTGTTGTCAAAAGTGCCATGGCGTGGTTAGTTCCTCAAACTCATGACAAAAAAGGCTTTGCCCTTACGGTCAAAGCCCTCATTTACGTTTATATAAGTATTCTATGTAGCTTTCAAAGTTATCTTTTATCTTAATGCAGAGACAGTTTCACCAAATTTTGCAATCGTACCGGAAAAGAGGTGGACAGAGAAAAACCATAATCAAACAGCTTCCGTGTCTGTGCGAAACGCTCTTCCTTGCTCGGTGCACCCAGCACTACAGCAACTAATCGTTTGCCATGCTGCTCAGCTGTACCAGTGAAGCAGTATCCAGCATCGCTTGTGTACCCTGCTTTCAATCCGTCCGTCCCCGCATAAGAGTACGGTCCAGCCAAGGAAGGCAGCATCCAGTTCGTATTACTGATGTAAATGCCCTTATCCTTCAATTCCATCTGTGTGCGGCTGGACGTTCTGAGAATCTCAGGATGTGACGTAATCAAGTAAGAGGCCAACTTTGCAGTATCGCTTGCCGTCATTTTCGTTTCTCCGCGAATATCCTTAGGATGGTTCGGCCCCAATTCACTCTGACCAGCCCCAGAGGCATTACTAAAGCGACTATCGGGTGACAGCCCAATTTGAGCAGCCTTTTCATTCATGCGCTTCACAAAAGCGGACTCATTCCCTGATGAACGCTCTGCCAGCGCTACAGCGGCGTCATTCGCTGAATACACAACCATACTTTGGAACAGTTCAGATACGGTCATTCTTTCCCCATACCGAAGAGACAGATTCACACCACCCACCGTACTGGCATAACGACTAATTCGCACCTCATCATTCCAGCCTAACCGTCCGGTCCGAATATCCTCCAGTACCAACAGCTCGGTCATGAGCTTGGACATATTTGCAGAAGGCATAGGCTTATCGCCATTCACATCCATCAGTAATTCCCCGGTGTGCATGTCCATCAGCACTGCAGCGTCTGCATCCACATTCGGCTTTCCGATCAACAAGCGGGGTCCAAGAGTAATAAAAATCAATATAATAAGTACCGGGACGACAATAGCCCAACGTAACCAATGTTTTTTCATCATCGTAATAACCTCCATATCTTATTAGACGATGAAAAATCCATTTTGTCTGCAATTTTTCGAAAAAAAGATACAATTTTTTTACCTTTTTTTATTCCACGACAAAATATCCGCCAATCCTTGTTACAGGATGACGGATATTTTGCTTCTTCAGTATGTCGTATCAGGCAAAGTGACAGGCTACAAAATGCTGGTCGCCCGCATCTCGGTATACTGGAGCCTCTGTTCTACAGCGCGCTTCCGCCATAGGACAGCGTGTATGAAACTTGCATCCTGACGGCGGATTAGCCGGAGACGGGATGTCCCCTTTTAACACAATCCGCTGCCTTTTGATCGTCGGATCTGGAATCGGTACTGCTGATAGCAGAGCCTTGGTGTATGGGTGTAGCGGATTGCTGAACAGCTCCTCCTTGGAAGCCAACTCTACCATCGAGCCCAGATACATCACACCAATCCGGCTACACAGATGCTCGACTACACTCAGATCATGCGAGATGAACAGGTACGTCAGTTGGCGTTCCTGCTGCAAATCGCTTAACAAGTTAATGATCTGGGCCTGAATCGACACATCCAGAGCAGATACCGGCTCGTCAGCCACAATAAAATCAGGATTCAAAATCAAGGCCCTTGCAATCCCGATCCGCTGCCGCTGACCGCCAGAGAACTCATGCGGATAACGATCATAGTGATATGAGGACAGCCCACAAATGTTCAGCGTTTCGTTGACCTTCTGCCGTAGCTCATTACGATCAATCAACCCGTGATCCAGCAAAGCCTCTCCGATCGCCTCACCCACCTTAATTCTCGGGTTCAGTGAACTAAAAGGGTCCTGGAAGACGATTTGCAGCTTTGGACGAAGCGCACGAATCTGCTCCTTGTTTAATGCGTGCAAATCTTCGCCCTTGTACCGTACTGATCCCTCTGTCTTATCCATCAATCTGAGAATCGTGCGTCCAATCGTACTTTTACCGCAGCCCGATTCTCCTACCAGACCAAACGATTCACCCTTATGAATATGAAAGGATACATCATCGACCGCCTTGACATGTCCGACCGTACGCTGAAAAACCCCGCCTGTGATTGGGAAATACTTTTTCAGCCCTTCCACTTGAATTAAAGGCTCGCTCATATTCGTTGCCCTCCTTCTTTCTCATATAGCCAGCAGGCAACCTTATGGCCATTCTCCTTTTCATTCAAGGGAGGGGCCTGATCCTTGCATATTTGCATACAATGTGCGCATCGATCATGAAAATGGCAATTTTCGCCCAGCTCAATGGGGTTTGGCACCTGCCCTGGGATGGAATATAGCCGATCCATTTTCTGATTAATGACAGGCTTTGCCTTTAATAGTCCTTGAGTATACGGATGCTGCGGATTTTTGAACAGCTCAATGACAGGAGCCTCTTCAATAACGTTCCCGGCATACATAACGACCACATAATCGGCCATTTCTGCCACGACACCCAAGTCATGTGTTATCAGCATAATGGACGTTTTAAGCTTATCCTTCAAATCCCGCATTAAATCGAGAATCTGTGCCTGGATCGTTACATCCAGTGCCGTTGTCGGTTCATCCGCAATCAACAGCTTCGGATTACAGCTTAAAGCAATAGCAATCATAATCCGCTGGCGCATACCGCCACTCAACTCATGAGGATAGGAATTGAATATTTCCTCCGATCGCGAAATGCCCACCAAATTAATTAGTTCAATTGCCCGGGCGCGTGCCTCCCTTTTACTCATTAATGTATGCATCAGCAACGGCTCCGTAATCTGTTCCCCGATCGTAAGCACCGGATTCAGAGAAGACATCGGTTCCTGAAAAATAATCGAAATGTCATTGCCGCGAATTTGCTGCATTTGCCCTTTATTGAGTTTTAGGAGATCCTTGCCCTCAAACCAAATTTGTCCGTCTGAGGTGTGGGGAGAATCAATCAACCGCATCATTGTCATCGCAGTTACACTCTTACCACAGCCAGATTCTCCTACCACACAGAGCGTTTCACCCTCACGAATTTTAAAACTGACGTCATTGACCGCTTTGACAGTTCCGTTAGAGGTATGAAAGTGGGTTTTCAGGTTACGAAATTCAATCAAAGCATTTTCCATAAACGTTCGTCTCCTACTTCTTCATTTTAGGGTCCAGCGCGTCACGCAAGCCGTCACCAATCAGATTAATCGCTACAACGGTAATTAGAATACACATTCCCGGTGGTACCCATATCCAGGGCCGTTTGCGGAAGTCAATCAGATTATTCGCAGCCGATATCATGTTCCCCCACGAAGGTGTGGGCGGCACGACGCCAATCCCCAAGTAACTGAGCGCAGATTCTGTAATAATCGCACCAGCCACTCCAAGCGTAGCCGTAACAATAATAGTAGGAATCGTGTTCGGTAGCAGATGTCGGAATATTTTGCGGCGGTCTCTCAACCCCAGCGCTTCCGTCGCCTGCATGAACTCCTGTTCACGCAGCGTAAGAATCTGCCCTCTGACCAGACGGGACAAGCTCGTCCAGCTCAGGACCCCAATAATAAGCATCAGAAAATAAATACGGTTCGACGGATCAACCTTCAAATCCGATAGAACAGCACCTAAAATAATAAGCAGCGGCAATGTAGGCAGCGCCATAAAAATATCGGCAATCCGCATAATAACCGTATCCACGCCTTTACGATAAAACCCTGCCAGCGCACCCAACGTTGCCCCGATCATGACCGAAATAAACGTGGCGACCAGCCCCACTGTCAAAGAAATACGGCCAGCCAGCATCGTACGCAGTAAAATATCTCTACCAAACTTATCCGTACCGAGCCAGTACTTCGCATTAGGGGATAAGTTTTTGTCAGAGAGCTTGTAATCATCTAAGTGATAAGGTGAAATCATGGGACCAAATACACAAATGATAACCATCAGAATTAATATAACGAGACCTGCCAAAGCCAAGCGGTTTTGGTTAAAACGGCGAACGGCGATTCTCCATGGAGACGCTTCAGGACGGATCGCCGCCTTTTGATTGGTTTCAATCGTGACTGTTTCTGCGGACAATAGTATCCCTCCTACTTCAAGCGAATTCTTGGATCTGCCATGCCATACAATACATCAGAAAGTAGATTGCCGATGAGCGTGAGAACAGCTAGGAAAATGGTGAAGCCCAACATAAACGGATAGTCCCGCATACTAATGGACTCCAGGTAGACCTGCCCCACACCCGGCCATACAAATACCTTTTCCAGGATCATTGCCCCACCAAATAAGGCTGGAAGCTCGAACCCGAGCAGTGTGATTGCTGGAATCAGGGCATTGCGCAGTGCATGTTTGAAAATAACCGTCCGTTCCTTCAAGCCCTTGGCGCGTGCGGTACGGATATAATCCTGACGGATGACCTCCAACATGCCTGTACGGAAATAACGAGTCAGGCTTCCTGTACTCAGCATCGTAAGTACGAGTGTCGGCAGGAACATATGCTTGAGGACATCCACCATATACGCCCACGAACCTGCTTCCATCCCTGCTGTAGTCATACCCCCAACCGGGAGAATTCCCCATTCAAGGGCAAATATTTTGATGACCAATAGACCAATAAAAAATGAAGGCAGCGACATACATAAGAAAATGAATAACGTCACGAACTTATCGAATAAGGAATATTGAAACTTAGCTGAAAATACCCCTGCAACAACTGCAATGAGCCAGCTAAAAATAAGACTAAAAAAAGCGATAATAAAAGAGTTCCATACATAATTGCCAATGACCTTCGTTACCGGCTGCTTATGCTGTAATGAATCCCCCATATTTCCCTTTAACATATTACCGGCCCATATAAAATAACGTTGGTATTCCGGCTTATCCAGCCCGTAGATATGTCGTAGCTGCTGCGCCTTCTCGGCGGTCATATTCGGGTTCTGCTTGGCTGTAATGTAATCACCCGGCACCATGGCTGAAATCGCAAAAACGATAATGGATATGCCAATAAGTGTGGGGATGAGTTGCAGCAGTCTTCGAATAATGTACTGCTTCATATTCATTCCTCCAGACGAATAAAGTGATATGCCCAGCTCGTGAGAGCTGAGCATACGGTTGGCATCCCTTATTGAGCGATTTGAGCGTTATGCAGAGTGAACTCAAAATCTTTGTATGGCGTAATTTCTAGGCCGGATACACGTCCATTCACTGGCCACATATCTCTGCGTTGGTACATAAAGATAGTTGGCAGATCTTTGTTCAACTCTTGATAGAGCTGTTTGTAAATCTGTTTGCGTTTCTCTTGATCCAGTTCATGCTTACCAGCAAGCGTTAATTCATCGACCTTTTTATTAGAGTAGCCGATATCGTTTTGTGCACCATTCGTAATAAAAGTCGTTGTGTCCGGGTCTGGAGTTAAGCCCCAGGCCGCGAAGAACATATCAAACTTGCCTGTATCCTTTTTATCCATAATGGCGTTAAAATCTAGAGTTTCAGAAGTCAGCTTGATGCCTAGCTCCTTATAGTTATTGGACATGATTGGTAGCAAGGCCTCTACTACTGGATTATCAGCAGTTGCGGAGAAGTTAATGGTCAGCTTTTCGCCGTCCTTTTCGCGAATCCCGTCAGCACCAACCTTCCAGCCTGCCTCATCCAGCAAAGCCTTCGCCTTCGCTGTATCAAATTCATATTTGTTGATGCCTTCATCCGTATAAGACCAAGATTCTGTAGATTGTGGAATGTTAATGACATTCGCATATGGGCCATACACGCCCTGTACAATCTCTTTACGGTTTAAACCAATAGTTAAAGCCTGACGTACTTTAGGGTCCTGGAATTTCTTTTCCTTGTGATTAAATGCAATATATCCATAGCCATTGGTCGGCATAATATTCACGTCCAAGAAGCCTAGAGCCTTTAATTCCTCTACATTGTCTTCCGTAACTGTGATGTTGTCCATGTCCGTTTCCCCTGTTTGCAGCATAGACAGGTTTGTTTCTTCTGTTGTCGTTTTGAAAATAACCGATTTTACCTTTGGTGCGCCCTTGAAGTAGTTTGGATTCGCTTCAAGTACGACTTGCTGACCCGGGGAAAAGCTCTTCAGCACATACTGCCCGGAGCCGATTGGTTTATTATTAAGCGCCTTGATGCTGTCCAGGTTACCCTTCTTGAACCCTTTTCCGTAATAAGCTTCTGGCATGAAGTATTGCTCACCCAGATAATCCTTCGTATAAGCTGTTGCTTCTGTAACGGTTACCTCTACTGTATTATCATCGATGACCTTGATACCCGAGATATCATTCGCCTTGCCATCGTGGTATTCCTTACCGCCTTTAATCTTAAAAGATAATATATCGCTTTCTCCATCATAATTCGGATCATGCAGCACTTTGAGAACAAAAGCATAATCCTTTACGGTTACTGGAGTGCC
Organism: Paenibacillus sp. EKM211P; assembly: GCF_011066175.1. Classification (NCBI taxonomy): domain Bacteria; kingdom Bacillati; phylum Bacillota; class Bacilli; order Caryophanales; family Paenibacillaceae; genus Paenibacillus; species Paenibacillus sp. EKM211P. Next base: position 29,008 of record NZ_JAAMNS010000001.1, on the reverse strand, counting down.
GTCACTATACTTCACACCTGGTTTCAGATGGAAGGTGTATTTTAGACCATCCGGCGATACATCAACCTTTTCAGCCAAACTATTTTCATATGTACCATCTGCCTTCACCTGTAAGAAGGAATCAAATACCGTTCTGACTACAAATAAATCATACTTTGTTTGCCAGAATAGCGGGTTAAATACCCCTTTAGGTGATGTCATACCTACTACAATGTTATCTTTCCGATTTGTTGCTCCCGGAGGATTTTGTGACAAATCCGTTGCTTTAATTACACCCTCTGTAACTGGTGCGCTGCCTTCATTTCCCTCTGTTTTCTTATCCGCATTACCTTGCTGCGGCTGTGCCTCATTAGCACCTCCACTACATCCTGCAAACAGAACACCAACGATCGTAAGCACCATAAGCAAAGAAACCCATTTCTTCGTTTGCACCATCCTGTTAATCCCCCTTAGTCGGTCTTTATTTAACAGCCTGTCTCATTCCTGCGGTGATTCGTTAAAGCTCGAGGTTTGAAAATGAAGTTTGCACATCCTCCTTACTGTTCCTAATGATAGCGTAGAACACATGTTTTAGACCCTTGGTCAATTTTGTGCACCGACAACCATTACATTTTTATTAAGGTTTATCTTAAGTGTAAAATAATATCACGTCAATATCTTTTTTTATGTAATATGCAATTGCAAAACATCTATTTTTGTAAAGTTTATGAAATTTACTTAAGGAAAATGACAAAAAATTCGAGTGTTATGTAATATAAAATAACATTTCGAATGATCGAAATGTGTACTCTGGCGAGTTGGGGAGCTTGAAATTTCCTAAGCCACTAAAAGGCAAATCATACTTAATGGGTAAACATGGATTGTATTATTAGTAAGTTACAATAGATGGCACTTGTTGTCAATAAAATAAATCATAAAAAAAGATGCCCCCACAATTGGGAACATCTTTTCTTTCCACCCACTACTATTCAGTAGTGTAAGGAAGCAATGCGATTTGACGGGAACGTTTAACAGCGATTGTCAACATACGTTGATATTTCGCGCTTGTTCCAGTCACACGACGAGGAAGGATTTTCCCACGTTCGCTGATGAATTTTTTAAGCAGGTCTGTATCTTTATAGTCAATGTGAGTAATTTTGTTCACAGTGAAGAAACATACTTTACGACGTTTGTTGCGACCACCACGACGAGCTGGTCTTTTGTTATCGTCTCCGCCTTCTCTTTGTCTGAAGCCCATTCTTTGTCAGTCCTTTCCCAATTAAAATGGTAGATCATCATCCGAAATATCGATCGGTTTTCCGTCATCGGAAAAAGGATCCTGATTGTTTCGCGAGTTATTATTCCCGCGCCCACTATTGCTGTTACCGCCTCCGAAAGGAGACTCCTCACGCATACCTCCACCGCTATTGCCGCCACCGTTGCCGCTATCGCGGTTAGATTCCAAGAAACGTACATTATCAGCAACAATTTCAGTCACGTATACACGTTTTCCTTCATTGTTCTCATAATTACGCACTTGTACACGGCCTTCAACAGCCGTCAAACGACCTTTACGAAGATAGTTAGCGCATGTTTCAGCAAGCTGACGCCAGGTTACGATCGGCAAGAAATCCGCTTCCCGTTCGCCGCCTTGACTTGTAAACGGACGGTCTACAGCCAGGGTGAACTGGGTTACTGCTACACCAGACGGTGTATAGCGCAGCTCTGGATCTTTGGTCAAACGACCGATCAGAATGACACGGTTCAACAATCCAATCCCCTCCTTTGAGCGTTGTTCATTACATAATCACGTACAATAATTAAGCTACGTCGTTCGTAATGAGATAACGAATTACTTCGTCAGAAATTTTCATGATACGCTCAAGCTCAGTAACAACAGCAGGTTCTGCTGTGAAGTTTACCAGAACGAAAGAACCATCACGGAATTTCTTGATCTCATACGCAAGACGGCGTTTAGTTACATCGTGATTCGTAATTTCGCCACCGCCGTTAGAGATGATACCTTGGAATTTGTCGACTGTCGCTTGAACAGCTTCTTGTTCAATGTCAGGACGAATAATGTACATCACTTCATATTTGCGCATTCTTTACACCTCCTTATGGACATAAGGCCCTCAATCTCAGTTGAGAGCAAGGAACGAGCCTAAACTCGCACTAAAACAGTTTACCAAATCGAGCACCTGAATGCAACCTGCAATTTCGAGCACAAGGCTAAAAGCTGTTCACACACAACCTATTATTAGCTTTATACATTTTTATATCACTTCACAAATTTTGCATATATAAAGGAAATCATTTTTGATTAACTACTATCTGTGTGCCTTGATTTCGCATGTTTCTGTTTAAGACAGCGCACAATAACCGTTGCAGTCCAAATTCATTATCTAAGGAGGCACAACCGTATGGGTGAAAAGACTGAGTTCGTACCCGGGGATAAGGTCCCAAATGACGGCGTATATATGGAGGTTGGAGAAAAAAGCTTTCATACTGAAATCCAAAACCCGCAGCAAATAACGTTGGAAAGAGGCGATTCTTTTCCGAAGACCACCAACCATAATCGCAAGTGGAAGAAAAAAACGAAAGCTCGTGTCCACTAATGTATATTTCTTCGGAATCCTGGCCATATTATGATTAGGCGATACAACAGAGAGGTGTGGTTCCGTTGGACGACGTAGCCTTACAAACTGTTAGGAGATCCATTCCGGGCATTAGAAGCGTTAGGTTTGTGTAAAAGGACACTGTCTTTTCAACACGGTATTGCTAGTCAGTACACCGAGTTTCATGATGTGATTGGACAGATCGTATCCTGTTAAAAATGTATCGCCTACGATGGAGGACCTTTGTGGTCCTCCTTTGTTGCATTATCGGACTTTTTGCATATGCTGGTAAAATGCAGATTAATTCAGCTCCTTCTGCTAGAATATATCCAAGTACAAAGACCTACTATCTACGGAGGTTTAAAGATGAGCTATTCTCGTATATTAAAGTGGATATCAGGTATATTCGAATTGGTGCTGGCTGTACCGATTGTGGGAGGAGCTATTGTCATGGGGACTGGCTACTCAGCACTGGGGTTTATGCTTGTCCTGCATGCAGTAACACTTATCCTGTCGTTACGCAATCAGGAAGCGATCTACGGTTCTGTCTGGGGAGTACTCACTTCCTTGCTAGCCTGGATTCCTTTTGTTGGCTGGGCACTCCATTTGATCGCTGCCATCCTGCTGATGATCTCTGGCTCAAAGAGAACAAAACGCTATCATTACCCGCCTAACCAGCTATAACAAAAGAATGCTCCTGACGGCAATTATTTCAAACGCTGTTAGGAGCTTTCTTTTACTTTAACACCTTATTCATTCACCAAGAGGTTCTTAATCATTCTTCGATATCGCTACATTCATTCTTATAACCTAATAATGATTTATTTCCATAAACCAAAAAATCCCCTACGTCAGCAGACGTAAGAGATTGATCAAGTTCATGAAGTTAGTGGCGGAAAGAGTGGGATTCGAACCCACGCACGCCTTGCGACGCCTAACTGATTTCGAGTCAGCCCCCTTGGACCTCTTGGGTACCTTTCCGCAGCAAGGATAATTATATCATCATTGCTACCATGACGCAAGCTGATTTCTTGTTCATCATGATCCACTTTCTCTGCTCAAATGGTTTCCGAATTCTGCTCGCCAGCGCTGGACTTTGAGCGCAACACTTTCTTCATATTCTTTTCGAACTTGGCACGCGGAATCAGTACACTATGCTGGCATCCGACGCATTTGATTCGAATATCCATCCCCATCCGAATAATTTCCATCTCGTTCGTTCCACACGGATGAGGCTTCTTCATCTGCACAATATCCCCTAGTTCAAACGACTTACGCTCCACCCTTCTCTCCCCCTTTTCTTCCTGACTCATCTTCTTTTTCAAGGGTGATCGCCGTCTCCAGTGCGGCCTGACGATGTTCCTCGTCCTCTAGAGCCCTCTTGATATTATTCTGAATATCACGCTCTACCAAGGCCCCTGTGTTCGGCATACATTCCGCCACAACCCGTACGATATATTCTGATGTAGTCATGGACTGAACGCCTAACACATCCGGCATATTAAGTATCTGCGCATTGGACTCTTCGATACCTTGGATCGCCTGTTTTACCAAGCTGACGGCTTCCTCCAGACTACGCTCCGCCTTCATCGGCACATCTACCACCGCCAACGCGTTGGACATGGAGAAGTTCGTTACCGTCGTAATGGAGCCGTTCGGTAAAATATACACCTCACCTTTCCAGCTCACCAGCCTGGTTGTACGCAGCCCAATCATTTCTACCGTCCCCTTGAAAGTTCCCGTCTGAATGACGTCTCCTACGGCAAATTGATCCTCAAATATAATAAAGAATCCGGTAATTACATCCTTAACCAAGCTTTGTGCCCCAAAACCTACAGCCAACCCAAGCACTCCAGCTCCAGCAATCAGAGGGCCTAGATTTATACCCATTTGCGATAGCACCAGCATAATCAAGATGAAATTGAACACAATATTTGTTACATTTTTTAGCAGTTCGCCCACAGTCGTTAACCGTCTGGTATTCAATCGGAATCTGCCGTTATCTCCCTTTTGCTCCATCGACTTATCTATAATTTTATTAATAACTCGAATAAAGATACGTGTAATGATGAAAATAATTACGATTTTCAAAACCACAAACAAAAAGGTCGACCACATCGCACTATCTGTAAGCCATTTCCATACAGCATCCTTCCAATGAATCGCACCTTGCACTACGTCATCCGTGTCTAAATTACCGGCCAACCAATGTATAAAGGTCATGCTGTACTCCTCCTCAAACCAGGGAACCACTCTTTCTATTTCCCACATTCTATTTCCTATCTATATAAGCATATCTCCCGACTTCAAACATACGACTATGAATAATCTACTTTTCCCGAGTATAAAAACGCAAGTTTATCCATATACTAGCTACTATCTTGAGAATAATTGTTACCCGCAGGCCAAGTGAAATCTTAAAAGTAGGCGAGCACAACCTGCACGCTCCATTACAGGACGAAAGGAAGATTCCATGACTCATTCTGACTTCATTCCGGGGCAAGAACCCCTAAGCTTAAAAATATCACACACCGATCCCGGGATCCAATCAGCCATCATCCATCGTTTGCTGTTCCATCTGCATCAGGCACGGAGTCTGCAAAATATCGTCATCATTTGCATCGGCACCGATCGTTCTACTGGAGATTGCCTTGGTCCGCTCGTTGGCACCCATTTGTCACGCTATAAAAGCCCCCTGTTTAACTTGTATGGAACATTAGATGAGCCTGTACATGCTATGAACCTTCAAACGACGCTGAACGGCATACATGACCGATACGAACAGCCTTATATCATTGGTATAGACGCATGTCTTGGACAAACCTCCAGTGTTGGATGCATTCAGGTTGCAGAGGGTCCTCTCAAGCCTGGAGCAGGTGTAAATAAAGAATTACCGCCGGTCGGCGATATCCATTTGACTGGTATCGTTAACGTCGGCGGCTTCATGGAATACTTTGTGTTACAAAATACGAGACTAAATTTGGTCATGAAATTATCAGATATCATAGCTAGTAGCTTATACTCCGCAATTAAGGAGTGGCATTACCGGTCTGTCCTACTTGCTGCGCAAGAGTAATAGCTTCTTTCTCTTCAGGTGATAAGGAATAAGAAGATTGTCCCGCTTCCAGAGGCTTGGCATACACATATGAGCCATCCCGGTTATAAATACCGGTCAATACTATTCCGTCCTGATTATCGTCTACAATAGCCAGAGAGAAGCTTAGATCGCTCCCTCTCTCACCAAAGGCATTATAGCGTTTGATGCCTATATGTCCCTTCAAGCCAGTCAGTTTGCTGCGTAGTGATTTCATACTTGCACGGTGGGCTTTCTGCTCATCTTCAATCGTGTCCATCTGTACCTTTAAATCAATCAGCAGCGTTTCCAAATTCTCTACCCCGCTGCCTGCCATCATGGTTTCATACTTTCGCCGCATCTTCTTTAGCTTTGATCCCTGTACAATAACAACAATCAACAGGATAAACAAAACAAGCACGATCCCTGCAACAATTCCAGCAAGCTGCTCCATGATTAGTCCATTCAATTCAGCCATATGTTTGTTTCTACCCCTCTACCTCAAAAATCATGTTACTGCTTTGCTTACCTTTTATTTTAAACGTTTGAGAACAGCGAGACAAATAACACAAGGCTATTAGTTTATCCATCAAAACCATTCTAATTCCTGCAATTCCAGACAAAGCAAAGACATATCTCACTTTCCATTTCACTCAAGGAGACATGTCCATATTTTTACAGACTACTGTAATAGCTCCAGTAATCTTTCCAAATCCTGCTGGCTGTAATAATTCAATTCGATTTTTCCTTTATCTTTATTGTGCTTGATCTTTACAGTTGTTTTAAAACGCTCGCGCAGGGACTCTTCCATATGGTCAATATAGGGGTCCTTTTTTCGCACCTTGGCTTTAGCTTTTGTTTCTCCAGGCTTATGATCCAACTGTTGTACGGCTTCCTCAAGTTCACGAACGCTCCACTGTTGCTCAATACATTGCATGGCCAGCTGCTTTACCATGTCTGGATCTTTGAGCCCGACAATTGCTCTAGCATGCCCCATAGACAATGTTCCACGTGAAACATGATCTTTAACCTCCTCAGGCAATGCGAGCAAACGGAGAAAATTGGCAATGTGTGAACGTGATTTTCCCACTTTCATGGACAACTCTTCCTGAGTTAAAGAAAACTGATCCATTAACCCCTGATAAGCCACCGCCACTTCCATTGCATTTAAGTTTTCACGCTGCAAATTCTCAATCAGGGCAATCTCCATTACCTGCTGATCTGTAAAATTGCGAACAACCACAGGTATGGTTGGATTCCCGCAAAATTGAGAGGCCCGAAACCGTCTTTCCCCGGCTATAATCTCATAACCTCTCAAGACACTACGCGCAATAATGGGTTGGATAACACCGTGCTGACGAATGGATTCCGCTAATTCCTTAATGGACTCCTCATCAAACGTTTTCCGAGGCTGGTATGGGTTCGCCCGCAACTGACTGAGCGGAATGTCAACAACCTTATCCTCGTCACTGACTGTAAGGGAGGGAATAAGTGCGTCCAGTCCCTTTCCCAACCGTTTACTCATAAGATACCACTTCCTTTGCCAACTCAATATATACCTCTGCCCCACGAGACCGGGGATCATACGTAATAATGGACTGGCCATGTGATGGTGCTTCGCTGAGTCTCACGTTGCGTGGAATAATCGTCTGATAAACTTTGCTTTGAAAATATTTTTTCACTTCTTCAATCACCTGAATACCCAAGTTCGTGCGGGCGTCAAACATGGTTAGCAACACGCCCTCAATTTGCAATGAGGTGTTTAGATGTTTTTGCACTAATCGCACGGTATTCAACAATTGGCTTAATCCTTCCAGCGCGTAATATTCACATTGGATTGGAATAATGACTGAATCGGAAGCCGTCAAGGAATTGAGCGTCAAAATCCCCAGTGATGGAGGGCAATCTATTAATATATAATCGTAATTATGCTTGACGAGTTGAAGTGATCTTTTTAATCTCAATTCGCGAGAAATAGTTGGTACCAGCTCGATTTCAGCACCTGCTAATTGGATGGTTGCCGGGATAATATCCAATCCCTCAACCTGTGTACTGATAATCGCCTCGCTAGGGTCAACTTCGTTAATGAGTACATCATAAATACAATTTGCCACATCCGCCTTATTGATACCCACACCGCTAGTTGTATTACCTTGCGGGTCGATATCCACGAGCAATACCCTTTTGCCGAGGGAAGCAAGTCCGGCGCCCAAATTCACGGAAGTAGTCGTTTTGCCTACTCCGCCCTTTTGATTGGCTACGGCTATTATTTTTGACACTTCATTCACCTCATAATTTAATCGGAATCCTGCTACGTTCCATGATTGCAAAAGCTCTATGAAGACGTTACTTAGTCCTTAACTTACGGATAACGGCAATTTCAAAATAGAATACGAGTATGCTGCGGTTTTATGTTGGCGTTAGACAGAAAAAGCGGCAATTGCTGCCGCTGTACGCTTCATCCCTTACTTACGTTTGGGAATTTGAATGACAATCTCATAGTGATCCTCATGATCAGATTCCTTTGTTTTGATATCCAACCCTGAGCCAGACACCATATCAATGGATTGACGAATCGTATTCAGCGCAAGCCGGACATCCTTGGTAAAGGAAATCCGCTTAGATTTCTTAATCGTGGATACTTGTTTATAGAAGGCAACTCGTGCCTCTGTTTGCTTCACATTGAGTTCCTTAGCAATCACTTCATCTAAAACCTTGTACTGTAGCTCTTCGGTCTCTAACGACAATAATGCACGAGCGTGACGCTCGGACACCTTCCGCTCCATTAGAGCCTCTTTCACTCTCTCCGGCAAATGAAGCAGCCGTATCTTATTAGCAATAGTGGATTGGCTTTTGCCAAGTCGCTGAGCGAGGCTTTCCTGGGTGAGTTGATGCAGGTCAATCAGCTTTTGATAAGCTACAGCCTCTTCAATCGCAGTTAGGCCCTCCCGCTGAAGATTCTCAATCAACGCGATGGATGCAGCTTGTGAATCATTAAACTCACGAACAATGGCTGGAATCGTCTCCATACCCAGCTTGGTGACAGCTCTCCAACGACGTTCCCCTGCTATAATTTCATATTGTCCATTACGGAAACGAACGACAATCGGTTGAATTACACCATGCGTCTTAATAGTCTGGCATAGCTCATCAATCTTTTCGTCGTCAAATATGGTGCGGGGCTGATAAGGACTGCTGACAATATCCCGAACTGGAATTTGTTTTATTTCGTCCCCATTGGAGCGCTCCGTCAAACCAAATAGCTTGGAAAATTGTTCTTTCATTCCGTATAATACCACCTAATTTCATAATAGCACCATACAAACAGCGCTTCGTGAAAAACAGTTCCTTACGGGGATTGTAGACCCTTCTATATGAAACAGCGCCGTAAGCGGGTACACTCCACGTACTCCCCTGACATTTGTTGTCCCACTTCCCTATATGTATATCTGAAATCATGGGTACGGGAAGCAGCCAACTTACACTAAAACGATTATCTCTATTCTATCACTTTTCCAGTCATAATCCTATCGTCTCTAACAGCTTTTCAGAAGGATAAAAGAATAAATTATGTAGAGGGCATTCGGCAAGGAGCCATCTTAAGCAAGGAGTTTATAAACCATAAAAAAAGTGAATGTTTCACGTGAAACATTCACTTTTTTTCAAACATTTACACTAAAGGTGTTTTCAAAGGAGTACCTGGCTTACGCGGGTATTTCCGTGGTGTAGCTGCTCTTTTTTCGATAATAATCATATGTCTGGCTGCATCCTCAACAGGTAGCTGAAAGGCCTGAACATGCTTGATTTTTCCCTTTAGCTCTTTCAAACTGTAGGAGGCTTCCCTGATTTCTTCCGTTGGGTCGCTACCCTTCATCGCTGCAAAGTGGCCCCCCTCACGGACAAAAGGAAGACAAAATTCATTTAGTACCGCGAGACGGGCAACGGCTCGAGCTGTGACCAGATCATAGCTATCACGATATCCTGCTTTGCGCCCCAATTCCTCTGCCCTGCTGTGAATCAGTTCGACATTTTCCAGTCCCAACTGCTCTACAACATGAGCTAAAAATTGTATGCGTTTGTTCAATGAGTCTACAATGGTCAATTGAATATGTGGAAAGCATATTTTCAAGGGGATCCCAGGAAAACCAGCACCTGACCCAATGTCAGCCAGGCTCCCCACATCATTTAACGGAACATAAAAGGCAAGTGAAAGAGAATCGTAGAAATGCTTGGTGTACACTGCATCTCGCTCAGTAATGCCCGTCAGGTTCATTTTTTCATTCCATTCAACCAGCACACGGTAATACGTTTCAAACTGCTCTAACTGACTGTCATTAATCACAATGCTATGCTCTGCCAGCCGCTGCTTAAACTGCTGTTGTATCGCGTCCATTAAGATCCCCTCGCTGCCGTTACACGGTTATAGTGCTCCAGATAAACCAGCAAAATGGAAATATCCGCAGGAGTTACACCGGAGATACGGGATGCCTGACCAATGGACATCGGACGGATCTTCTCAAGTTTCTGCTTGGCTTCAATGGCCAAGCCTTGAACTTCATTGTATGCGATATCCTCAGGGAGCTTCTTCTTCTCCATCTTTTGCAGGCGTTCTACATGCATCAATTGCTTTTCAATGTAGCCTGCATACTTAATTTGGATTTCTACCTGTTCTTGCTCTTCCTCAGTAAGGGCTACAGGTGAAGGTGAAATTTGTGCCACTTGTGCATAGCTGATCTCAGGTCGACGCAGCACTGTTAACAAATTACTGCCATCCTGTATCGGTGCAGATCCGCCTTGCTCCAGCATCTCATTTACATCAACCGGGCGAACTTTAGCTAAGCGTAAACGCTCAATTTCTTGCTCTACCCTTTGTTTTTTATCCAAAAAGCGCTCGTATCGTTCATCTGTAATCAGGCCAATATCATGCCCGATCGGAGTCAATCGCAGATCCGCGTTATCATGCCGCAACAACAGACGGTATTCTGCACGGGATGTCAGCAAGCGATAGGGCTCATTTGTCCCCTTCGTCACCAGATCGTCAATCAGAACCCCAATGTAGCCTTGAGAACGATCCAGTACGACGGGCTCTTTTCCCTGCACCTTGCGAGCTGCATTAATCCCAGCCATAATTCCTTGACCCGCAGCTTCTTCATAACCGGATGTCCCGTTAATCTGACCTGCTGTGAACAAGCCAGGTACCTTTTTCGTTTCCAAAGTAGGCCACAACTGAGTAGGTACCATCGCATCATATTCAATAGCGTAACCGTTACGCATCATTTCTACCTTTTCCATCCCTGGAATGGTACGCAGTACTGCTAATTGCACATCCTCTGGCAAGCTTGTTGACAAGCCTTGAACATAGTATTCAGATGTGTTTTTACCCTCAGGCTCCAAAAAGATTTGGTGCTTCGGCTTATCACTGAAACGCACCACTTTATCTTCAATAGAGGGGCAATAACGTGGTCCCGTTCCTTCGATCAGACCAGAGAACATCGGTGCACGATGCAAATTATCATTAATAATCTGATGTGTTTCCACTGAAGTATACGTCAGCCAGCAAGGCAACTGCTCATTATCCGAGGACTTCGTTTCATAGGAAAAGAACTTCGGCTGATCATCGCCTGGCTGTATTTCTGTTTTGCTAAAATCAATCGTATCCTTATGCACACGTGGTGGCGTCCCTGTTTTAAAGCGAACGAGATCAAACCCAAGCTCTCTCAAATGTTCAGAAAGTCTCAGCGAAGGCTGCTGATTGTTCGGACCACTCTCATACATCAGCTCACCCATAATGATTTTTCCACGCAGATAGGTGCCCGTCGTCAGGACAACTGCTTTACTACGATACTCTGTGCCCGTCTTCGTAATCACACCTACGCATTGGCCGTCTTCTATAATCAGCTCTTCAACCATGCCTTGACGTAAGGTCAGATTCGGTTCTTTCTCCATCGTTTCCTTCATCGCATGCTGATAAGAGAACTTGTCTGCTTGTGCGCGCAAGGCATGCACGGCAGGACCCTTACCAGTATTTAACATTCTCATTTGGATAAATGTCTTGTCAATATTCCGACCCATTTCGCCACCCAATGCATCAATTTCCCGTACTACATGACCCTTTGCGGGACCACCAATAGACGGGTTGCAGGGCATGAATGCGACCATATCCAAGTTAATTGTGATCATCAATGTACGACAGCCCATCCGTGCCGCTGCCAAAGCCGATTCTACGCCCGCATGGCCCGCACCGACGATGATCACATCATAGTCGCCTCCTTGATATCCCATACCTCACTTACCTCCTTATACATTCGAGTCTTCACCCCGAATATGCTCTTCTGTATCTATGACGATAGCAGGCTTAAAACAGCCATGCTTGAATGTTCTACTTGCCCAGACAGAATTGTGAGAATATTTGATCTATTAACGCATCATGCGCAGTATCGCCTACAATCTCACCCAAATGCTCCCATGCCAGCCTTACATCAATCTGGATCATGTCAATTGGAACAAATTGATCAGCGGCCTCATAGGCATCTACCAGCGATTGGCGCGCTTTCTTCAGCAAAGCAATATGCCGTACATTGCTGACATACGTCATATCCGCTGATTCTAGCTTGCCGCTAAAGAATAAATTCGATATAGCCTGCTCCAGCCGATCTGCTCCCTCATTTTCCTTCACAGACATCGGCACAATAAGCTCTTCAGGAACATAGCGCAGCAACAAATCCCGGTCTATTCGGGCCGGTAAGTCCATTTTATTCATAATAACAATCGCTTGTCTACCGCGGATTTGTTCCATTAATGCCATTTCATCCTCGTGCAGTGGTTCGTTGGCATTCATAACGATGAGCAACAGATCCGCTTCACTAACTGCCGTCCTCGAACGCTCTACCCCAATCCGTTCCACGACGTCCATCGTTTCGCGAATTCCAGCTGTATCCAACAGCTTGAGCGGAATATTATTAATCGTCACATACTCCTCGATAACGTCACGGGTCGTACCCGGAATATCGGTCACAATCGCCCGTTCGCCCTGAGCCAACGTGTTTAGCAGCGACGATTTGCCTACATTCGGCCTTCCGACAATCGCTGTAGTCAGCCCTTCACGCAAAATTTTCCCCTGCTCCGCTGTGTGCAACAGCCGATCAATTTCTGCCATGACTTGGCTGCTTTTATCCTTGATTAACTCAGACGTAAAGGATTCTACATCATGCTCAGGGTAATCAATGTTTACTTCGATATGAGCAAGTGTCTCCACCAATACATGACGCAAACGACGAATATTCTGGGACAGCTGCCCATCCACCTGCTTCAGAGCCATCGAAAAGGCTTTATCCGATTTGGAACGAATTAAGTCAATAACGCCCTCCGCTTGACTCAGGTCAATACGACCATTCAAAAAAGCGCGTTTCGTAAATTCACCTGGCTCAGCCAGACGTATATTTTGCAGTAGTAACAAATCCATCACCCGTTTAACGGCTACCACCCCACCATGAGTGCTGATCTCTACCACATCTTCTGTTGTAAAAGAGCGTGGTGCCCGCATCACTGTAACTAAAACTTCCTCCACCTTCTCTTGGCTTTGAGGATCTATAATATGTCCATAGTGTACCGTGTGCGTTGGAGCCTTACTTAAGGGCGTTTTACTACGGAACAAAGCCTCCACTTCCGTGACCGCTTCTGGACCGCTGACCCGCACAACTGCAATGCCGCCCTCGCCGACAGCCGTTGCAATGGCAGCTATGGTATCGCTCAGCATATCGTTTCTACCTCCTATCAAGTAAAAACGGCATTGCCGCCCTTCATCAAGGACGGCACCCGTTTCAGTGTGAAATATAAGAAAAAAAGCAATGGCTTCTGCAGCTTGCAGAGAGCCATTGCGTCGGATTATTTCTTGGCAATGACAACGCGCCGATTAGGCTCGTCCCCCTTGCTGTATGTTCTAACCAGCGCATGCTGCTGGAGCTTGGCATGAATCAGCTTCCGCTCCTGGGACGGCATTGGCTCCAGTACCACTTCCTTGCCGTAACGAACAGCCTGGTTCGCTAATCGTTCCGCCAAATCCTCCAGCGTTTTCCGCCGACGTGCACGAAATTGCTCGGCATCCAGCACAATTCGGATAAATTTATCAGAATGACGGTTAGCAACAATATTCGTCAGGTACTGCAATGCATCTAATGTCTGTCCTCTGCGGCCAATCAGCATACCGAGCGATGGACCGGAGATATCCAGTGTACTTTCATCCTTGCGATGACGGACATCGACTTCGACGTCGAGTCCCATTCCTGCAGCTGTTTCACGGATGAAACGCACCGCCTCTTCATAAGGATCTATATGTCCCCTGGATGCTTCCATGTTCATCTGTGCTTCCTGCGCAACAGACCCAGCTTGTGATACAGCCTGTCCCACGTCAGAAGGTGCTTGAGCCGATACATGAGGTTCAGCCGTGTGTGTGGTTTCAGGAGACGGCTCAGAAAGCAGCGTAAGCTCCACCTTCGCCTTTTTGACCCCTAGCCACCCCAGGAATCCTTTTGACGGCTGTTCCAACACGTTTACGGTTACCCGTTCACGGCTTACTCCCAGCTGGGAGAGTCCTTGTCTTACAGCATCTTCAACGGTTTTTCCTGATGTCACGACTTTGGTCATCTCGACTTTTTAGCCCCCTTCGTGTTTTTGCCGCCTTTTTTCTTACTATTATTAGAGGAACCTGTTTTCGCGAGACTCGCTGTTTTTACATTAGCCAATGCTGCGTCCTTATCATTATTCCGATAAAGGAAATAGTTTTGAACAATCGTGTAAATATTACTGAAAAACCAGTACAACGGCAAAGCAGACGGGAAGTTATACGACATGAATAGAATCAGCACCGGATAGACATACAGCAAAAATTGCATGGGTCCTTGCTGCGGTGTCGGATTCATTTTCATCATCATCCAAGTTTGGACAAAAGTCGTAATCGCTGCTAGAATCGGCAGGATAAAGAAGTGATCCGGTTTACCTAACTGGAGCCACAAAAAGTCATGATCCCGCAATGCCGAGTTATAATAAATGGCATTATAAAGCGCGATGAAAATGGGCATCTGTACTAACAAAGGCAGACAGCCCGCCATTGGGTTAACCTTGTTTTCTTGAAACAATTTCATCGTTTCTTGCTGGACTCGCTCAGGTGTATCCTTGTATTTCGCTTGAATTTCTTTTAATTGCGGCTGAATAGCCTGCATTGCTCTGGAACTGCGTACTTGCTTGAGTGTAAGCGGCAAAATAATAGTACGCACGATGATCACCAGAATCAGTACGGCCAGGCCATATTCTCCAGAGAACCATTGGGCAAATGTATCCAGCGCATACGAAAACCAGTAAACGACATATCTTTGCCACCAAGATCCATTGGCCAAGTCTGCCGTCGTGTAAGAATTGTGAGCCGCCTGGGTACATCCGGACAGCACAGCAACAAGTGCCAATAAGGCAATCAGGAGGAACCATTTTCCTCGTTGAGTCTTCAAACGCGACACTTCATAACCCCTTTCTTAACCAATCCATTCCAACGTAAATCATACCATATCCTGTAGGACAAAGATACTGACTATCGGCGCGTAGACTTGAGCAGCGAGGCTTTGCGCAAAACGTGCAGCACGCTTTTCTCCAGCTCTTGATACGACTTAGTAACCGCACCCTTACGAACGATAAAAATCAGGTCAATCTGCTCCACCAATTCCTGCTCATGATGGCGCACGATTTCCTTAACGATCCTGCGCATCCGGTTGCGTACAACTGCATTGCCGATCTTCTTGCTAGCCGAAATTCCGACGCGGAACTGCTCTACCTCTCTGCGGCGGAACCAGTACACCACAAACTGATGGTTGGCAAAAGATTTGCCATGGCGGTATACGCGCCCAAAGTCCGCCCGGTTTCGTAGACGCAATTTTTTTTGCACGGCGCTTCTCCTTGCTCATTTCTTTTACACATATCGGTAAGTAATCCTTACCTCTTATATAGTAAGAAGTATGGACAATATTCCAACATGGTAATCTCGCTTATTTTATATCCGTTTTCAAAAACTTCATCTAATATAGAGCAGGATGTAGGACTTGTCCCTCTTTTTACACTACATTTCTACAATAGAAGAAGCATCCGATCCATAAATACTTCAATTATGAAAAAAAAGACCACCGTAGTGGTCTTTATGCACGCATTACGCACTCAATACTTTTCTACCTTTTTGGCGACGAGCTGCCAAAACTTTACGGCCATTCTTCGTGCTCATTCTTTTACGGAAGCCGTGAACTTTTTTACGTTTGCTGACATTCGGTCTGAAAGTCGGTCTCATTGTGCTGCACCTCCTTACAAGGAATACGTTTTATATGGAATATACCTAACATAGCAATCTCCACAAAAAACACCTTTGTACATTTAACCACAAATAGCGGTCAAAGTCAATGTACTTCTGAATTCTCTCCCTCTTTTTCACATTCACAAGTCCTCTCCCTCTTTTTGCATCACCCACTCTACTCTTTTCTATCCCTTTATTCCCGATTTTTTCGTTTCTTCTCCATGATCAACATTCATCAGCATTTTACTGTAGCTTACGTTCCTATTCTAAAAACGCCTTTTTTTACCATCTATTCATTTACGGCTTAAATCCAGGCCGTTCCAAATCCCCACTATCAGTTTCGTCAAAAATATTGTCGGAAACGTTACCGGAAATTTTCAACACAAAAATAACCCGGTGTAACCAAAAGGCAACGGATGTTATACACAGATCCACAAAAAGAATGGAATTGTGATTTAAATGGTCATAACCTGTGCATAACATTTTAGAGCGAAAAAGAGTTATTGTCGAAAACTGAACAAATTATAAACAATATCTTGTGTTGTGAATAAAAATTGTACACAACAGATTGAATTTGTGGATAAATAACCACGAGTCATTGAAATACAAGGCTTCTTTTGCTATGATGATATTACTTTTGAATGTGAATATGTTGTTTTACCCTCCATATTATCAACACCCTGTGGATAAAGTTGTGAACAAGTTCAATTTATCCATCTTTTTATTTTTGTGCGGATTCGGGATTCTGGGGATATATTCTACATTTTTCATTTGATTTCGACATATTGCAGTCCCGTTTTGGCCTGCGGGATCAAGAGAACGGATCGTGCCGCACATTCCCTCCTGAGAAATATCGCCTTTCTTCTGCCGATCAGCAGTGGAATTTTCCATTACTATTTTTCAGGGCATTTTGTGCTGCGTTCTCTCACTACACTGCCGCATGATTTAGGCGGCGGTATGTCTTTTTATGGCCTTCAACAATATTTTTGTGATTTTAGGCGTTTTGCCGAAGCGCCGAGAGCAGCTCTCTGCAGCTTAATTCGGCAAAATGTCAGGATTTAAAAGGAGTGACGTCTGTGGACAGCCATACCTCTGAACTATGGCAGCAAATTCTATCCATCATACAAACCAAGCTGAGTAAGCCGAGTTACGACACTTGGTTTAAGGCTACCAAGGCAGCGAAACTAAATGACCACTCCATTGTGATTTCTGCACCGACAACTTTTGCCGTGGAATGGCTTGAAAGCCGCTATACCAAGTTAGTCGGAGCAACGGTTTATGAGATTTTGGGCAAACATTTAGAGGTCAAGTTCGTTATTGAAGAGAACAAGCCCGCCGAGGTCGACCTTCAGCAACAACCTCAGCAGCAGCCGGTCGTTCAAGAAGAAGCTGTATCCCATATGCTGAATCCCAAATATACATTCGATACATTTGTCATTGGATCGGGGAACCGTTTTGCCCATGCGGCATCGCTGGCCGTCGCCGAGGCGCCGGCCAAAGCTTACAATCCGCTGTTTCTATACGGTGGTGTAGGTCTGGGGAAAACGCATCTGATGCATGCTATCGGACACTATATTTTGGAGCACAATCCGACCAGCAAGGTCGTTTATTTATCGTCGGAGAAGTTTACGAATGAATTCATTAATGCCATCCGGGACAACCGCGGGGAAAGTTTCCGGAATAAATATCGCAACATTGATATTTTGCTCATTGATGATATTCAATTCATTGCGGGCAAGGAATCGACGCAAGAGGAATTTTTTCATACGTTCAACGCGCTTCATGAGGAACGCAAGCAGATTATAATCTCAAGCGATCGACCGCCTAAAGAAATTCCAACGCTGGAAGAACGGCTGCGCTCTCGCTTCGAGTGGGGACTTATTACGGATATTCAACCGCCGGATTTGGAGACGAGAATTGCTATTCTTCGGAAAAAGGCGCGGGCAGAAAACCTGGATATTCCTAATGAGGCCATGATGTATATTGCAAATCAAATTGATACAAACATCCGTGAGCTGGAGGGGGCGCTCATTCGCGTTGTCGCTTATTCTTCCTTAACCAATCAGGATGTATCAAGCCATCTCGCGGCTGAGGCGTTAAAGGATATTATCCCATCCAGCCGTCCAAAAATGATCACGATTCAGGATATACAGCATCAAGTCGGGGAATTTTATAATCTACGGCTAGAGGATTTTAAAGCGCGTAAGCGTACGAAGGCTGTAGCTTTTCCACGGCAGATTGCCATGTATCTTTCCCGTGAGCTAACCGACTATTCCTTGCCGAAAATCGGCGAAGCTTTTGGTGGACGTGATCACACGACTGTCATTCATGCGCACGAAAAAATCTCCAAATCCATTCAAGTGGATCAGGATCTATTTAAAGTTATCAACAACCTAATAGAAAAAATCAAAAATCCAACCTGAACAAGTTCAGAGCCTATACACAATTTATACACATGTGGATAGGCTTGATTTTATTAGGGTTACAGATAGTTATCCACATATTCAGTGCGCCTATTACTATTACTAATATATTTTAAAGATATACATCACCTATATAAGGCCCGCGTCAACGCGTGCTTGCAGGATTAAAACCCGTAGGAGGAACTTATGAAGATTAGCATTCTGAAAAACGTTTTGAACGAGGCTATACAACATGTATCCAAAGCGATATCCAGTCGGACCACGATTCCAATTCTGAGTGGTATTAAGCTGGATGTGAATCACCAGGGAGTCACACTGACCGCTAGCGATACAGACATCTCTATTCAATCCTTTATTCCGATGGAGGATGGTGACCAAACTGTCGTTCAGATTGAACAACCTGGCAGTGTAGTGCTGCCCGCTAAATTCTTTGTCGAAATTATTAAAAAGTTGCCGTCTCAGGAGATCCGCATGGAGGTAAAAGACCAATTCCAAACCTTTATCTCATCCGGTGCTACTGAAATTCAAATCGTTGGTTTGGACCCTGAGGAATTCCCGGTGCTGCCCAACATTGAAGAAAATCAAGTCATCTCTGTGCCAGGTGATTTGCTTAAAAATATGATTAAACAGACGGTATTCTCCATCTCTACCCATGAAACGACACCTATTTTGACGGGTGTATTGTGGAATCTGGCTGAGGGTGAATTGAAATTTGTCGCCACGGACCGCCACCGCCTTGCCACCCGCAGCGCTCATTTGGAGACCTCTGAAGGCTTGCGTTTTAGCAATGTTGTCATTGCAGGTAAAACGCTCAATGAGCTGAGCAGAATTATTCCGGATCAAAATATGCTTGTGGATATCGTCGTAGCGGACAATCAGGTATTATTTAAGGTGGATCGCGTGTTATTTTATTCCCGCATCTTGGACGGCACCTATCCTGATACTTCTAGAATTATTCCGACTTCCTACAAAACAGAACTGGTTGTGGACACAAAAAGTTTGAGCGAGTCTATTGACCGTGCTTATTTGTTGTCCCGTGAGGAAAAAACGAATATTGTAAAAATGCAATCGTTGGAAAACGGTGATCTAGAGATTTCCTCCAGCTCATCTGAGCTTGGTAAAGTGCGTGAGGAAGTAAATGTGTCTAAATTTGAGGGAGAGCCACTCAAAATCTCGTTCAACTCCAAATATATGCTCGACGTGCTGAAGGTGATTGACAGCGAGCAGTTGACGATTGCTTTTACTGGCATTATGAGCCCCATTATTTTAAAACCGGCAGATTCCAGCAATGCGCTGTACATCATCCTGCCATATCGCACAACCAACTAGCGTCACCCACCCGAACAAGCGAAAGGATGAATAGGCCTTGAAACCAATATCTATACAGACCGAATACATCAAGCTCGATCAATTTTTGAAATTAGCCGATTGTGTATCCACAGGAGGCATGGCTAAAGCCCTGCTGCAGGAGGGACAAGTCCGCGTTAATGGTGAGCCAGAAGAACGTCGGGGGAGAAAATTGTACCCAGGCGATACCGTAGAAGTAGAGGACATTGGACGTTTCGAGGTTACGGCAGGAGCATGATCGCCTGAACGGTAAGGACTCCTTTTAGGTGCGGAATAACAAGGGGGACCCTATGTGTTTGTGAACAACATTGTTTTGCAGCAGTACCGGAACTATCAACAGTTGGAGCTGAATGAATTCGGGCCCGTTAATTTGCTGATCGGACAAAATGCGCAAGGCAAAACGAATCTGGTTGAGGCGATTTTTGTATTGGCTTTGACTAAAAGTCACCGAACGTCCCGCGATAAGGAATTAATTTCTTTCGGGGCTACTTCCACCCATCTAGCTGCCGATGTGGATAAAAAATACGGGAAAATCAGATTGGATCTCTCGTTATCCACACAAGGCAAAAAAGCAAAGATCAACGGGCTAGAGCAGCGAAAGCTGAGCGATTTTATCGGTTCGTTAAACGTGGTCATGTTTGCGCCCGAGGATCTGGAAATTGTCAAAGGAACACCGGGGGTTCGCCGCCGGTTTCTTGACATGGAAATCGGACAGGTTGCGCCAGGATATTTGTATCATTTGCAGCAATATCAGAAAGTGCTGGTTCAGCGAAATAATCTGCTCAAGCAAGCTTGGGGTAAAGATATGGCGTCCGTGCAGCTGATGCTGGAGGTATGGAATGAGCAACTTGTTGAGCATGGTGTTAAAATTGTAAAAAAGCGGAAACAATTTATAACAAAGCTACAAAAGTGGGCCCAAGCCATTCATGAAGGGATTGCAGGGGGGACAGAAGAGTTAAAATTAACCTATGTTCCCTCCTTCGGTGAGCCAGAGGAAGAAGATGAAGCTGTCTTATTGGAGCGATTTATGATAAAGTTATCCCAAATGAGGGAACAGGAAATCCGCCGTGGCATGACTTTGGCGGGACCCCATCGTGATGATTTGGCCTTTGCCATTAACGGCAGAGAAGTGCATACGTATGGCTCTCAGGGGCAGCAGCGGACGACGGCCCTGTCTTTGAAGCTGGCCGAAATAGAATTAATTCATGAGGAAATTGGGGAGTATCCTATCCTGCTGCTGGATGATGTATTGTCCGAGCTGGACCCCTATCGTCAGACTCAGCTGATCGAGACTTTCCAAAGCAAGGTACAGACCTTTATCACGGCAACCGGGATTGAGACGTTGAACGCAGAACGACTTAAGGGTGCCCATATTTATCACGTCCACGACGGGCATGTGGAACACTAAGGAGTGAGTGACCGCTATGTATATTCATCTGGGTGGAGAAAAGATCATCCGCTCGTCCGAGCTTGTGGCTATTTTCGATATCTCGATTGAAAAATCCTCTAAAATCTCCAAACAATACGTGAACCACGCCCAACAGCAAAAGCATGTCGAGATGATTGGCGAAGAGGAAGCCAAGTCCATCGTAGTGACTCAGAATACGGTGTATTATTCCCCCATCTCCTCAACAACACTCAAAAAGCGGGCAAACCAGTTTGTTGCCAATGCTTAACCATAGAAATCTATAGAAGTAGGTGAAAGGCATGTCTATGAATCAACCGTCTTATGATGCGGGCGAGATTCAGGTCCTCGAAGGCCTGGAAGCGGTTCGGAAACGTCCCGGGATGTATATTGGCTCCACGAGCGCCAAGGGGCTCCATCATCTGGTCTGGGAAGTTGTGGACAACAGTATTGACGAAGCGCTGGCGGGTTATTGTAACAGCATTCAAGTTGTCGTTCACAAAGATAATAGCATTACCGTTACAGATAACGGCCGCGGTATTCCGGTAAGTGAACACGCCAAAATGAAAAAATCAGCGCTGGAAGTCGTAATGACCGTACTTCACGCAGGTGGTAAATTCGGAGGCGGAGGGTACAAGGTGTCTGGTGGTCTGCACGGGGTTGGTGTATCCGTGGTGAACGCGCTCTCCAGCAAAATGATTGTTCATGTTAAACGGGATGGACATGTATATGAGCAGGAATACCATCGTGGTGCTCCACAGTATGATGTCAGAGTCATCGGTGACACTGAAGAGACAGGTACCCAAACGACCTTCTATCCGGACGAACAAATCTTTACCGAAACGACCGTATATGACTATGATACGCTGCAGACGCGGATTCGTGAGCTGGCTTTCCTGAACAAAGGCATTGCAATTAGCTTGACCGATGAACGGACAGGCGCCAGCGATACATTCCACTATGAGGGTGGAATCAGTGAGTATGTGCAATTTCTGAATCAAAAAAGAGAAGCCCTGCATGAACAGCCGATTTATGTCGAAGGCTCTCGTGACATGATTCAAGTCGAAGTTGCATTGCAATATAACGACAGCTATACCGAGAATATTTATTCTTTCGCCAACAATATCAATACTCATGAGGGCGGAACTCATGAATCAGGTTTCAAGAGTGCATTAACCCGAATTATTAACGATTATGCACGCAAAAATGGCTTGATTAAGGACAACAATGCCAATTTGACTGGTGACGATGTACGCGAAGGTTTGACAGCGATTATCTCCGTCAAAATTCCTGAACCACAGTTTGAGGGTCAGACTAAAACAAAGCTTGGCAACAGTGAAGTTCGAGGAATTGTCGAGTCCCTGTTCGCAGAGAAACTTCAGGAATTTCTGGAGGAGAACCCGTCCGTCTCCCGCCGTGTAGTTGATAAATCGTTACAAGCAGCTCGTGCCCGGGAAGCAGCACGCAAAGCGCGTGAACTTACACGTCGCAAAAGTGCGCTGGAAATCAGTTCGCTCCCAGGTAAGCTGGCGGATTGCTCCTCTAAGGATGCTTCGATCAGTGAACTGTACATCGTCGAAGGTGACTCAGCAGGGGGATCGGCCAAGCAGGGGCGTGATCGTCACTTTCAAGCGATTTTGCCAATTCGCGGTAAGATCCTGAATGTGGAAAAGGCACGCTTGGACCGTATTTTGTCCAGTGATGAAATACGGTCAATGGTAACAGCAATGGGTACAGGGATTGGAGATGATTTTGACATCAGCAAAGCCCGTTACCACAAGGTTATTATCATGACAGATGCCGATGTCGATGGTGCTCATATTCGCACATTGTTGCTGACATTCTTCTATCGCTACATGCGCAAAATCATTGATGCAGGCTATATATACATTGCTCAGCCACCACTATTCAAAGTTGAGCGTAACAAAGTTGTGCGTTATGCGAACTCTGAAGCGGAACGTGACGAGATCATCAAGGAATTTGGAGAAAATGCGAAGTACAATGTACAGCGCTATAAAGGTTTGGGTGAGATGAATGCGACCCAACTTTGGGAAACCACGATGGACCCAGAGAGCCGTACAATGCTGCAGGTAACTGTCAGTGACGCGATGCTGGCTGATACGCTGTTCAATACCTTAATGGGTGACAATGTAGAGCCTCGCCGTGACTTTATCCAAGAACATGCGAAGTACGTGAAAAACCTAGATTTCTAAAGTGTGTTATTCCATCCTGATGGCTATGTTATCTGTTCATTAGGGTTGTATAAGCAAGAGTGTACAAGGGGCGCCCAAATGGGCGTCCCTTTTCTTGTCATTAACCAGCCCGGATGGATTTGAATATTTAATTTCAATGTTTTAGGCCTTTTTCTTAGAGCGTACAGGTTTACCTGTGGATGCTGTATACCGGCCGTAGCCTACTGCATATCTGAATATTTTATGATAGAGGCTTTTATTTGGGAGGGAAGCGAACACTTTGATGGCTGGTCTTGTATTGACCTCCAAAATCCATGGATAGTTTTGCTGGTCCAATCCCACATCTAACCCGATTTCCCTTAAACGAGGGTATCTTTTTTGTAGCTGCCAGGCTACTCGCTCGCCCATTTTCGATAATTTTTGCTCCAGTCGTACGGCTTCCTTTACATCCATATATGGAGCCACCAGTTCATTGAAAAAACGCGTTGTCCCACCGCTGTGATGATTGGTGACGACTTTGTCAGGAGCAGCTACACGTCCTACAATAAGCGTTGTTTCCCAGTGATGTCTCAAGTTCATCTGGGTCAATACCCTCAGATCGAAGGGACGGGCTTCATGCTGAAGAAGAGGAATTCCGCGCTGTATCAGATATGGACGTTTCTTTATACGAGAAGAAACCACCCTATGCAGCTCATCCAGGCTTTCAAAGGTGAGGATATCTACTTCATAGCGAAGTACATACCAAGTTCTCTCCTCGATGATTCCTTCTTCTGTCGGCGGAAGCTGCTCTGTCTGCCTTTCTGCACGCATAACCCCTTTGCCGTAGGTACCATTATCCGGCTTAATATAGACAGTTCCATACACCGCCAACATTTCATTCAGATGCTCAAACGTGTACAAACGTGTTTCCGGTATATAAGCGGCCAATGTCGGATGGGGAAGAATGGCATTTGTTTTGGCCCACTTACTGGATACTCGCTGAATAGACAAGTATTCTCATCCCTTTCTTTTCGAATTATGAGTCATGTACCTGGAATTCACACCCTTTAACAAAACAAGGGAAACTAAAGGACAAGCGCGTAAAACAATGATATAATAGAGAAATACGGCGTTTTTCGGAATTTTGCTAAGTAGAACCCTGACCGTATACGTATTGTATGTGGAAAAGGCCCTTAGGGTGGGGGCTAATCCCCAGTTCAGGGGAATTTGTTATAATCAGGGCTTGTAAGTTGTACAAGAAAATAGCAATCTGCTACAGGCAGAAGGGGAATGACGAGGGTTTTACGCTGTAAAGAGGACAAATGCGTTTAATTGTGCTCTTTTTGTGAAAGTAATATAATTATACAGATGAGGATTTCAGCCAAAATCCTGCGCAAGGAGCGGAGTATATAGGCAGTGTCTTGTTAGGCTTTTCACATAGAGAGCGCTGTATTGAAGGATGAGAAGGAGGACCAGCATGGCGGATCAAAATAACTCGCAAATCATCAATAGGGATATCGGAGTGGAAATGCGCGAATCCTTTATGGATTATGCCATGAGTATTATTGTTAGCCGTGCCTTGCCTGATGTGCGGGACGGACTGAAGCCGGTACACCGTCGTATTCTGTACGCGATGTCCGAGCTAGGCATGTCGCCAGATAAGCCTTATAAAAAATCGGCAAGAATCGTCGGTGAAGTTATCGGTAAGTATCACCCTCATGGTGATACGGCTGTATATGATACGATGGTGCGGATGGCGCAGGATTTTTCCTTGCGTTATATGTTGGTGGATGGACACGGTAACTTTGGCTCCGTGGATGGAGATATGGCAGCAGCAATGCGTTACACTGAAGCACGGCTGTCCAAGATTGCCATGGAAATGCTCCGTGATTTGAACAAAGAGACCGTTGATTTTATGCCTAACTACGATGGTGAAGAGAACGAGCCTGTCGTATTGCCTGCACGTTATCCTAACTTGCTGGTTAACGGTGTCGGCGGGATTGCAGTTGGTATGGCAACCAACATTCCTCCGCATAACTTGGGAGAGGTTATCGATGGTGTACAAGCACTGATCGAAAACCCTGACATTACGCCGATGGAACTTATGGATTACATTCAAGGGCCCGATTTCCCGACAGCAGGTTATATCTTAGGTCGCTCAGGCATTCGTCAGGCGTACCAGACTGGCCGCGGATCTGTGACTATGCGTGCGAAGACCACCATAGAGGAAATTGGCAATAAAGCACGGATTATCGTGCATGAGCTGCCTTACCAAGTGAATAAGGCTCGTCTGGTCGAGAAAATTGCTGAACTAGTACGTGACAAGCGTATTGAGGGCATTACGGATCTTCGCGATGAATCCGACCGTACGGGTATGCGTATTGTGATCGAGTTGCGTAGAGATGTGAACCCGAACGTCGTTCTGAATAATTTGTTTAAACATACGGCCATGCAGTCCAATTTCGGTATCAATATGCTTGCGATTGTAAACAATGAGCCGAAGATTTTGAACCTGAAAGATGTCTTGTATTATTATCTCAAGCATCAGGTTGAGGTTATTCGTCGTCGGACAGAATTTGATCTGAAAAAAGCCGAAGCTAGAGCACATATTCTGGAAGGCTTGCGTATTGCTCTTGACCATCTGGACGAAGTTATTTCCTTGATTCGTTCTTCCCAAACTGCAGAAGCAGCCCGTGAAGGACTGATTGAGCGTTTCTCACTGACTCTTGAGCAGGCTCAGGCTATTCTCGATATGCGTCTGCAACGCTTAACCGGTTTGGAACGTGAGAAGATCGAGAACGAATATAACGAGCTAATTCAAAAGATAATGGAATACCGCGAAATTTTGGCGAATGAGCATCTGGTACTCAACATCATTAGCGAAGAGCTGAATGAGTTGAAAGGACGCTTCGCCGA
Source organism: Paenibacillus sp. EKM211P (assembly GCF_011066175.1). Classification (NCBI taxonomy): domain Bacteria; kingdom Bacillati; phylum Bacillota; class Bacilli; order Caryophanales; family Paenibacillaceae; genus Paenibacillus; species Paenibacillus sp. EKM211P. The sequence goes on along the minus strand of NZ_JAAMNS010000001.1, from coordinate 2,749 downwards.
TGAACGTCGCACTGAAATTACAGTGGGTGAAGAAAGTATTCTGGATGAGGATCTCATTCCGCGTGAAGACGTTATTATTACTGTAACCCATACTGGATATATCAAACGCCTCCCTGTTACTACGTATCGTAGTCAAAAACGCGGTGGTCGTGGTGTAGTAGGTATGGATACCAAAGATGAGGACTTCGTAGAGCATCTGTTCATTACGAATTCACATCATCATTTGTTATTCTTTACGGACAAGGGCAAGGTATACCGGATTAAGGCCTATGAGATTCCGGATTTAAGCCGGACAGCTCGGGGGACACCGATTATTAACCTGATTCAGATTGAGCAGGGTGAGTCGATCAATGCAGTAATTCCAATTGAGGAATTTGTGGAGGATAGTTATCTATTCTTTGCGACCCAACATGGGATTATTAAGAAAACACCTCTTGATGACTATGCGAATATCCGCAAAGGCGGCCTAATTGCCATTAACTTGCGTGAAGATGACGCCCTGATCGAAGTGAAGCTGACTGATGGACAGCAGGAAATGATTATCGGTACAGCACAAGGTATGTCTATCCGTTTCCCTGAAAGTGACGTACGATCTATGGGGCGTAGCGCTACAGGAGTTAAAGGGATTAGTCTTGACGAAAGCGATGCTGTAATCGGCATGGATATCGTCAATACCGACCTGGATATTCTGATCGTAACGGCCAAGGGTTATGGCAAACGTACCCCTGCTGTGGATTATCGTATCCAGAGCCGTGGAGGCAAGGGGATCAAGACGATTAACGTTACCGATAAAAATGGTCCAGTGGTCGGCCTCAAGGTAGTAAAAGCGGAAGAGGACTTGATGATTATTACAGCTAGTGGCACCTTGATCCGGACTAGCATGGGGGAAATCTCCACGATGGGTCGGAATACGCAAGGGGTAAGATTGATTAATATTCGCGATGATGATTCGGTTGCAACGGTTTGTCGGGCGAACAAGAATGAGGAGCAAGATGAACTGCTTGAGGATTTATTAGAGGATGGAGGAACTGGTGAGGAGCCAACTCTGTCATCTGCTGAACCAACTCTTGGAGCGAATGCAGAAGATACGGAAGGTAACGGTTCAGAATCTTCTGGGGACGAATAAGCCCTGAATATAGAAGCAACAAATTTAGATTGAAGAGACTCTCTGGCTATTTGGTCAAGAGAGTCTTTTTTTCTTGTTCAGGTTGACCAATTCAGACTAGCACGTTTTAAATGGCATAAAATGAATGTACAGGATCATTTCCAAGTAATATAATGACATCATAACTGGCAGCTGGAGCAGCTGTTGTGAGAACAGAGAGGTTGACCATGACAACTGTACCCGTATCCGAATTAAAAGCAGGACTTAAATTGCAAAGCGACGTTTTTACTGAAATGGGCAGCCTGCTGCTACCGAAAGGGCGTATTTTGCTACCACGTGACTTAGAGATTTTAGAGGCGTTCCTGATTCAACAAGTAGAGGTAGGGACGGATGATATTGCAAAATCCAGTAGCGAGCCTACCACTGTTCGATCTGGGACAGCTGAATCGCAGGGAGCTTCGTTAGATGGGCGAGATGAAGCCGAACAATTCCAGGATGAGTATGACAAAATGGTGATGCTTGTTAAGAATGCGTTTCAATCCGTACTTGTCTCTAATTTATCTATATATGAGTTGCGCGGACAACTGGAGTCCTTGCTGGCATATATCCAACGCTATAATGTAATGACCTATACTCCGCCTGCTATGATCGAAGTGGACTATATTTTTCACAATGCCGTGCTAACCTCCCTTACCTCTTACTCCATTGCACAATGGATTGGGTTGCCTCAAAAGGATTGGATGCAGGTGGCTTTTGCCGGATTGCTTCATGATATAGGGAATGCTAAGATGGACCCGTCCATTCTGTACAAGCCCTCCCAACTAACACGAGAAGAGCAAGAAGAAGTACGCCTCCATACATCACTAGGATACCAATTGCTTAAAAATGTGAAGGCTATTAACGAAGGTGTACGTTTGGCAGCTCTTCAGCATCATGAGAAAGTGGACGGTACTGGATATCCATTGCGCCTTAAGGGAGAGCAAATCCATATATACGCTAAAATTGTAGGGGTGGCTGATGTATTCCATGCCATGACTCTGGAGAAAACATACCGACCTGCCCAATCACCGTATCTGGTTCTAGAGCAAATCAAATCAGAATCATTTGGAAAGCTGGACCCAAGTGTCGTGCAAGTCTTCATTCAAAAGCTAACCCAATTTAATAATGGGACCAAGGTGCGTCTCAATGATAACCGTACAGGGGAAATTATATTTGCTGATCGAGACCACCCGACTCGTCCGTTGATTCAAGTAGAGGGGGAGATCATTAACCTTATGCTTCAAAGAGAGCTTTATATCGAGTGTATTGTTACTTAACTGGGTCTTTTCAAAAAAATAGTTGCGCAATATAGTGAAGATATGATATATTCTTTCTTGTCGCTTCAAGTGTTGAAATAAAGAAGCGAAAAACACTTTTGAAAAAGTGTTGACACAAACCTGAATAACATGATATACTATAAAAGTTGCTGAGGGGAACGAGAGTTACTCTAAAGCAAACAAGGAATGTTTGATCTTTGAAAACTGAACAACGAGTGAGTGAATTGATTTTGTTCGCAAAATCAAACAATGAGATATTTTATCTCGTCAGTTTCAAAATGAGCTAATCGCTCTTTCTATAACCAACTTCGGTTGGTCTTTAATGGAG